>CAZGUX010000021.1:0-52260 GCA_964529305.1 uncultured Solibacteraceae bacterium
CCCAAGCACCAGTTGATCGACACCTTATGTGTGCTGTTGGAGCAGGGCAAACTCGCCGTAGTCCGCCGTCTTCCGCTGGCGGATGCGTTTCTGCGCGAGTTGAACGATTTCGAAGCCCGTGTATCCGTCTCCGGCCGGCCGAGCTATGGCGCCTTCCGCGAAAACGCACACGACGACCTGGTCATCGCCGTGGCCTTGGCCGCCTGGTATTGCCGCTACAGCTACCCCGACCCCGGCCGCGTCCGCCTGCCGCCTCCGTTATGACCCCTCCGGGCGGTTCGGCCTGCGAGGAATAGGATGCGGGCGTGGATCACCCGCTCGTATGCGCTTGTGACGTTCGTTTGCGGGTTGCGCAGGAGAGGACCGGAAATGGCAGCGGCCGCCCCTCGGGGCGGCCGCCTGGTAGAACCCAAAGAGAAAAACCCGGGATCAGTCGCCGAAGGAGCCGACTTCTTCTTCCTTCTTCGCGGCCGGCTTGGGGGCAAGATTCCCGAGGGGCACGAAACCCTCCGGCGCGGGCTGCTCTTTCAATACGTGCTGGCGGTACAACTTCGCCATGTTCGCGTTATAGGCGGCATCCTTCAGGTTCTGATCGCGCTCTTTCAGCTTGTCGCCCAGGTGTGCGTCGCGCTGGCGGCGCTTTTCTTCCCGAGCCGTCTTCGCAATCCCGAGAACGTCCAGGTCCTTCTGCTCCTCGAGTGTCACGAGTTCCTGGCGCAGTACCAGCGTGTGATCATTCGAAGGCATCGGCACGGCCTTGCCGCCGGCGAAAATCTCGTGGCGGCCCCGATCGTCGTACCACTTGGTGAGCGTCGCGGTCATGTGCATCTTCTCGATGATGTTCCGCCAGCCGACACCCGTGTTATAGGCGCAGAAGGAGATCTCCCCTTCCTGCGTCGCGTACGGGATGATGCACTGTTCGGTGCGCCGGAAGTCGTAGTTGAACAGGTCCTGGAACCACATTCCCGCGATGAACAGGAAATTCCAGCGGTCGTTGCGGCGCTGCTGAACATCCTTGATGGTCCGGTCGCCGGAAACCTTGCCGTAGCTGCGGCCGGTGGCCCCGAAGCACTTGTCGAATTTCTTCATCAGATCGACCAGGCGGAAGTGCTTGGGAGCCTGGAACGGATCGTAGTTGCGCATCAGCGACAGCGCGATGCCCACTACCGAAAGAAACTTGCCGCGCGCCGCGTCGTTGATCTTCGCCACGTCCTTGGCCAGACGGTCGGCGTCCAGGAACTGCGTGACGGGAACCGCCTCCTTGGTCTCCTTGTCGACCATGATGGCGAGACCCACGCCGCAATTCGGGTGGCACCCACAGCTCAACTGGCCCCAGTCCGCCGAGGGACCGTGCACCAGGTCGGCGAAGTCGGAGAACGTCGACATGAACGAGATCGGGTACCAGTCGCGCTCCGGCACGCCGAGTCCGGTCTGATTCTTCACGTCGTGGGCCAGATGGGACAGCGTGTAGCGCTGCGCCATGCGCCGCTCGTCGGTCACGGCTTCATCGCGGCCGGTGAACGAAACCGGCTGGAAGGAGCAGAACGGGATCTTCTTCGGGTTGTCGAGCGCAAACTCGACGATACGCCCCACCTGCTCGTTGTTGATGCCGTTGACGATCGTCGTGACGGGCACGATATCGATGCCCGCCGAGTACATGTTCTCGATCGCCCGCAGTTTGACGTCGAACAGGTTGCCCACCGCCCGGTGCGAGTTGGCGGCATTGCCGATGCCGTCGAACTGCAGATAGGCGTAGCGCAGGCCCGCCTCGGCGGCCTGCTTGGCGAACTCCGGATACTTGGCGAACTCGATGCCGTTGGTCGCGGCCTGCACGCTGTTGTAACCCACCTTGCGGCAGTAGCGGATGGCGTCCAGGAAATACGGCGACAGCGTCGGCTCGCCGCCCGAGAACTGCACGGACATCTGCCGTCGCGGCTTGATCGAAATCGCGTTGTCGAGCAGCGTCTTGATGTCGTCCCAGGTCAATTCATGCACGAACCCAACCTGGTTGGCGTCCATGAAGCACGGGTCGCACATCATGTTGCAGCGGTTGGTCAGGTCCACCGTCAGGACCGACCCCCGGCCGTACTTGACCGTGCTCGAACCGTGGTTGTGCAACTTTTCGTCGTTGTGAGCGCGGATGTCGCGCCCGGGGAAGACGTCTTCCAAGTGCTTGAAAAACTTGGTGTCGATGGCCATCACGTCTTCAAAGTGGCCGTGCTTGGGGCAATCCTTCACCATCAGGATTTTGCCGTCGCGCTCGATCACCTGGGCCTTGATCTCGCCGACCGGTTCCTTCAGCAGGATCTTGTAGTCCACTTCTCCGTCGACGATCTTCTGGCGGATTTCGGGGAGGCATCGCGGGCACAACGAGTCGGTGGTTCGAGGCCACCCGAGGGGGGGCTTGGACTTCTGGTACGACTTCAGCAGGGGCTTATCGGACCAGTTCGGGGTAAAGGAGGGGTTCTGGCGCATTCCGTTGAATGCGTCGAAGACCGTCCACGCGCCCTTGGCGACGTAGGTGAGTGCTTTTTCAGCGAGTTTTCCGGGCTTGTGCATGTCGTTCTCTCTCTCCGGGGGATTCGACTCCCATCCGTGGGGGTAGAGTGAAGCCGTTAGAGAGTATACAGAACACACTTTAGGAGAACCAGAAGAAGGCATCTAACTGCGCCATTCTTCGGTTATTCTGCGGTGAGGCGAGGTTGAATGGGTGTGTCGCGGCGAGGGCGAAAACCCGGCGAAGCCCGGTCCCCTGGGCTTTCGTAGACCCCTTTGCCGTTATCCAGTTGTCGTACTTGCCTGCCCTCGCTCCAGCTCGACCGCGTTCGTAGCCAGGCAGCCAGGGAACATCGAGAAAGCCTATCGCAGGGCGGAAGAGGGGACGGCGACGGCGGCAAGAGCCCGATCCAGGCGCTCGACAAACTCGTCCACATCCGTCCTGGCAATGTTCATGGGCGGGGAAATCCGTAGGACGTTTCCGTAGAGCCCTCCCTTGCCGACCAGGATGCGCTGCTCTCTGGCGGCTTCGAGCAACCGGCCGGTCAGCGCTGTCGCCGGCGTCCGGCTTTCCCGGTCCTCCACCAGTTCGATGGCCTGCAGAAGACCCATGCCGCGGACTTCGCCGACGACGGCGTGCTTGTCCTTCAACTCTTCCAGTTTGCCGCGCAGATAGCCGCCCACCTCGGCCGTATTGATCCGCAGATTGTGGTCTTCCAGGTACTCGATCACGGCCAGGCCCGCCGTGGTCGAAATCGGGTTCCCGCCGAAGGTGGAGATTGTCAGTCCCTTGACCGAGTCGGCCACTTCGGCTCGGGCGACCGTCAGGCCGATCGGCGCGCCGTTCCCCAAACCCTTAGCGGACGTGATGATGTCCGGCACGACGCCGTACTGCTCGATGCCCCACCACTTGCCGCCGGTCCGGCCCCAGGCCGTCTGGACCTCGTCGGAAATGAACAGGCCGCCGTACTTCTTGACGATGTCGTTGACGATCTGGAAGTACTCTTTGGGCGGCGTGATGAATCCGCCGACGCCTTGAATGGGCTCGGCAATGAAGGCGGCGACCTTGCCGGACGTCGTGGTGCGGATCAGTTCTTCGACATCGCGCGCGCACCGCACTTCGCAGGCGGGGTACGTCAGCCCAAACGGGCACCGGTAGCAATAGGCATTGTGGGCGTGAACGATGCCGGGTTGCGGCGCGCCGCCCAGGCGCCACGTACCGTGCGCGGTGAGGCTCATCATCAGGGCGGAGCGTCCGTGATAGGAGTGCCGCAGCGCGATGATCTCGTTCGAGCCGGTGTAGCAGCGCGCGGCCAGGATGGCGGTCTCGTTGGCTTCCGTCCCGCTGTTGGAAAAGAACGACTTGGTCAGCTTCTGCTCGGGTGTCAGCGATGCGATCTTCTGCGCCAGCGCGGCTTGCGGTTCGTTGGCAAAGACGGTCGAAACATGTCCCATCCGGTCCATCTGCTGCTTGACGCGCGCGTTGACGTGCCCGTTGGCGTGGCCGACACTGACGGTGACGATTCCGCCGAAGAAATCCAGGTATTGGTTGCCGTCCGCGTCCCAGACCCACTGATCCCTGGCATGCGACAGGACCAGCGGTTGCTGGTAGTAGTGGAAGACCGACGGGAACAAAAAGTTCTTATTGGCGAGGATAATTTCGTCTTTGGTCATGCGGTCTCCTCGGGCGGTGGCCGTCTTTAACTGACTCTAGCACCGGGCCGTTTTCACAGCCACCGCCGATTCGTGAGCTGATCGGCCCTCCGGTTTCGCTTATGGAGTGAGGAACAACCGATGGCTTTCTGTTCAAATTGTGGAACCCCTTCCGAAGGGCGATTCTGCCGGATGTGCGGCACCGTGATCGCCGCGGCTGGCGCCCCCCACACCAATCTGGCGGCTCCGGCCGTCTCCGCTCCCCAAGCGGCGCCGGCCGCGTCCATGACCGAGAACGTCGCTGGAACCCTGTGCTACGCCGCGGGGGCACTGACCGGCATTCTGTTCCTGGTGCTGCAGCCCTATGGCTCCAACCCGCGTGTCCGGTTCCATGCCTTTCAGGCGATCTTCTTTCACTTGGCCTTCTTCGGGCTGGCCATGGTGTCGATGGTTGCCGGCATGTTCCTGCCCTGGATGCTCGACCTGGCGCTGACGGCGGTGATGAGCTTTTTGTGGTTCGGAGGCTTCCTGTTGTGGATCTACCTGATGTACCGCGCCTATCAGAACCAACCTCTGGAGTTGCCGGTCATCGGCGGTTTCGCCCGCCAGCAAGCCGGCGTTCGCTAGACCAGATCCGCCTCGTCGTTATCGGCCAGACGCGCGCCACGAATACCTCACTGGACAAACCGGATCGCCGTTGTATACTGGCACAAATCCGGGGCACATTTCACAGTGAGGGCACAAATGAAACGAATTCTGGTTGTCGCGCTTGGAGTGGTGTTGCTGTCGTCGGTTCCCGCGCTAGCCCAGTTGGGTACGCAGGGCGCCATCGTCGGGACGATTACCGATACCTCTGACGCCGTGATTTCCGGCGCCACGGTCACCGTCCGCAACCTGGAAACCGGCCTCCAGTTGACGGCCCAGACCAACGACGCGGGCATCTTCGAAATTCTGCCGTTACCCGTCGGAGAATACTCGGTGACCGCCACGATGAAGGGATTCAAGACGTGGTCGCTCGAACGCACTCGCCTCACCGTCGGGGAACGGCACCGTATTTCGCCCAAACTCGAGGTCGGCGAGGTGGCCGAGCGCGTGAACGTGGAAGCCACCGTCGAACTGGTCCAGACCGAGCGCGGGGCAGTCGAATCGGTGGTGGAGCAGCGCCAGATTCGCGATCTGCCGCTGAACGGGCGGAATCCGGTCGAACTGGTTAACCTCGTGCCCGGCGTCCGGTTCCTGGGCCGCGGTTCGCTCGACCGTGATTCCGGCGTCCAGGGCAACGGAAACCGCAGCGACGGAACCGAATTCCAGATTGACGGGTTGAATGCCAATCAGGGCCTGGATGAGCGCGGCGCGGGCATTCCCAACGTCGACACCATCGGCGAGTTCAAGGTCGAGACTTCCAACTTCGGGGCCGAGAACGGACGCCACGCACTGCAGGTCCTGATGGTCACCAAGTCCGGCACCAATCAACTGCACGGAACCTTGTGGGAGTTCCTGCGCAACGAGAAGCTGGATGCCTTCAACACGTTCGCGAAGTTGCCCGGAGCGCGCAGGCCGAAGCTCTCGCAGAATCAGTTCGGCGTTTCGGTGGGCGGCCCCATCATCCGGAACCGCACTCACTTCTTTGCGGCATACGAGGGGACTCGGATCCGCCAGGCGCGAATCTACAACTACATCGTGCCTTCGGTCGCGCAGCGCAACGGCGACTTCTCGGCCACGGGGCGGACCATCCGCGATCCGATCGCGAACGCGCCCTTCGCGAACAACACCATTCCCCGGACGAGGTTTTCGAATGCATCCCTTTTCTTCTTCCCCTACGTCCTGGAGCCGAACAGCGGGACCTCCAATTACCGGAACACCGCCCCTTCCAGCAATACCGTAAACGAGTACACGACCCGTGTCGATCACCAGATCACCAGCAACCAGCGTATCTTTTTCCGGGGCATCTTCATTCGCGACTCTGGCAAAGCGCCGGACTACAGTCCGGCCGTTGTCGATGACCGAAACACCCCCCAATACAACATCGGGTTGAGCTACTCCTATAGCATCACCCCAACGACCCTGCTGACCGTGGACGCGGGGTCGATGGGATCGAAGATCAACCGAACTTGCGAATGCGTTGGATCGGACAACCTCACCGATCGAGCGGGCATTCAGGGATTCCCTACCGCCGGGCGCGAAGGCTCGGTCGGCTTGCCGAATAGTCTCGTCATCACCGGCTATCAGGGCTTCAGCACTCCCTTCGGCGTTCCCTACCGGCTGTGGTGGAATACGGCCGGCGGCAAAGCGTCCCTCAATCTGATTCGCGGCGCCCACACCATCAACGTGGGCTACCAGTTCCACCACCTGACGTCGTTTGGACGCCACTCTTCCGGGTTCGCGCGAGGCGCCTTCACCTTCAACGCGCAGTACACCAGCGACGGATTCGCCGACTACCTGCTGGGAATGGTTCAGACCACATCCCGGAACTACCCGCTCCAGACCTTCGGCAGCAAGGACGTGCCGTATTCGGCGCCCTATATTCAGGACTATTGGAAGATTTCGCGCAACGTGACGTTGAACCTCGGTCTGCGGTTCGACTACTGGCACGAAAAAGACATCGCGCGGGGGAACGCCGCGACCTTCGACACGAAACGCGGGATCATCATCGCGGGAGAAGACAAGCAGGGCAGAGTCGATCTGGGCGCCCAGCCGGTATCTCCATTTCTGGCGGCCGCCACCGAAGGACTGTGGGTTCCGGCCTCGAAGGTCGGCGTGCCCCGAGGCCTCTTTGTCGCCAGCGGCGTGATTTCTCCGCGGCTGGGATTTGCCTGGCGCGTCCGCGGCACCAACGACCTGGTAGTCCGCGGAGGCTACGGCATCTTCAGCAACAGTTTCCCGGCCAACCGGTCCGCCTCGGCGATCATCGGCCCGCCCTACTGGGCGTGGGAAACGTCGGTGTTTGCGACGTCCTCCAACCAGCGGTGGGAAACCGCATGGCCCGCCGACCCGCGCTCGTTCATCACGCCGCAGGTGATCGCGCCCGCGTGGGACATCAATCCGCAGAAGTCCCATCAATGGAACTTCGCCATCCAGAAGGCATTGCCCTTCGAATCCGCGATCACGCTCTCGTACGTCGGCAACCGCCTGACCGATGCCATGACGGGAATCCTGTATAACGAGGTACGGCCGGGCCAATACTCGAACCTCCAGGCCGCGAGACCCTATCCTCGCCTGGGTGGATCGGCATACATCTATGAAAACTCCGGCTCCACCTGGTACAACTCACTCCAGGTGAAGCTGGAGCGGCGCTTCACGCAGGGGCTTTCATACGCGTTCGCGTACTCGTTCGCCAAATTGCTGGTAAACGACACGGGAACCGAACACACGAGCCAGATCGAGCCGTTCGCTCCTGTCGGCTACAACCGCGGACGTTCGGATCTCGACCGGACGCATTTGCTCGCGCTCAACACCGTATGGGAAATCCCGTTCGGCAAAGGCAAGAAGTACGGATCCAGCCTGCATCCGGTCGTCAACGTGGTGATTGGCGGCTGGCAGATCAATGGGCTGTATCTGTTCAGTTCGGGCGCGCCCCTGACCTTCATCGCGCCCGGCGCGACGCTCGGCAACGGGCGCAACTCTCGCGCCAACGCGATCCGGAGCCCCAAGGTCGACACCCCGAACGCCGACCGCTGGTTCGACGCGGCTGCCTTGGCAGTGCCCTCGTTGTACACGTTCGGTAATGCCGGACTCGGCCTGATAGACGGTCCCGGCCGTCACAGCGTCGATACGGGCCTCACCAAGAATTTCTACGTCACGGAAGGCAAGTACTTCCAGTTCCGGTGGGAGATGTTCAACTCCACCAATCACGTCAATCTGTCCAATCCCACGACGACGTTGAACACCGCGGCAACTGGACGAATTCTCGCCGCGGCTGACCCCCGCCGTATGCAGTTCGGCCTGAAGTTCATCTACTAGAACCCCTGAAGCAAAGCGCCGCCGCGCCACACGATGGCGCGGCGGCCATGCACCCGTGAAGATTAGGTCGCCCCGCGCGGCTACCTCGTCCTGGCGATTTCCACCAGCCCGGGTGTAACAAAGGCGCAAAGCACCGCGCCCGTCATTTCCGAGTGACCCCCTCCTCAGGGCGGCCCACTTTACCGCCTCGGCGGTAGCACCTCGCTTTCCATCCCGCCCGTCGACAGTACCAGAGAGGGTCGGATCCGGTCGGATCTGACTCACTTCAGGCGGGCCCGGTCGACCGGCGCCCGATGTGGAAAGGAGATCTCGTGATGAAACGACATGCATATCTATTGGCCGGCCTCGCGTTCGGGGCCATGACTGTCCTGGCACAGGAATCCGCGCCTACCCCGGCCGTTGAGGTGGGCCTGAATTTCTCGACCGCGACCACGTACCCCGGAGATAACGCTCATTCGTTTACGGCGTCCGGGGGTTCTGGGACGTTCGTCTACAACTTCAACAGGTTTCTCAGCGGCGTTGCGGACCTTGGCGCCTACCACAACCCCGGCAGCGTCAACTACAACCCGACCACTTTCTCCTACCTTTTCGGGCCCCGGCTCAGCCTGAGGAAGTCCCGGGTCACGCCCTATGTGCAGACCCTCTTCGGAGGGGCCCGCCAATCGACTGATTTCTTTGACACGGCCGCCGGGTCGGGGACCTCGCATAACGGCTTCGCCGCGGCGTTCGGTGGAGGGATGGACGTCCGCGTGAAAGACCATGTCTGGGTGAAGCCTTTTCAGTTGGAATACCTGCTGACGCGAGTCGACAATCCGTGGAGCAGCGCCGCCCATCAGAACGGCATCCGGTATTCGGCCGGCGTCGTCTTCACGTTCGGTTCCAAGTAGAGGGCGCGCGGTTGCATGGGGCTGGCGGCGTCCGCCGCCAGCCTCTTCCGGCTCACGGCTTCGGCGTAAAAATCTCTCGCCGGTACTGCACCGTCATCGATTTTGAATCGGGAACGGTCACCATGATTTTGACTCGATGCAGGCTGCCGTCGTGCGCTTGCGGCACATACCCCAACACATACTGGTTGTGAAGTTCGCGCGCGATCCGCGCGCAGGTGGCCGGGAGATCCTTGAGCGACATGAGATCGACATGCCGGCCACCTGTCTCTCCGGCCAACTCGGCCAGCAGGAGCGGTCCGTTCTGCTCTTCCAGCGCCAGCATCGACCGCAGCGACCCGTCATTGAGCCGCAAGCTCATGGCCTGAATCTGCACGTCGGATTCCCTCAAGTCGCGCTGAACATCCGCCTTCGTCCTACGGCTGTGATTGTCGCCGCCGTCGGACACGATCACCATCACCCGTCTCCGGGTATGCGCCATTCGTAACTGCGCCATGGCGAGATGAATCGCGTCGAACAGCGAAGTCCGTCCTTGGGTACGCGCGTGGAACAATTTCTGCTCGATTTCGCCGGCATCTCGCGTAAACGCCGCCGCGACCTTCGGACGCTCGTTGAATACCACGAGCGCGAACTCGTCGTCCGGCTGATCGAACGACCGCAACAGGCTCATCACGCCTTGGGAAGCAACCGTGATCTTCTCGCGCATGCTCGAACTCAGATCGAAGACCAGGCACACCGAGACGGGAACGTCCTCGCCCGCCACGAACGCGATCTTCTGCTCCACGCCATCCACAAACAGGCGGAAGTGGTCGCGGTCAAGGCCGGCAACTGGCGTCCCGCGCGAATCGGTGACGGTCACCGGAATGGTCGCGAGCGCAACGTCGACTCGAAGATCCGGCTTCGGATAGGGAGCTGGGGCGTGCTGTGCGGCCGCCACGCTTAACACAACGCCCAGCAGGAGCGCCGGCACCCGCGTGGACGACCGCTTTGTTGAAGGAACACCGCGCATGTCGCAACCGTCCGGTGTTCGACGAATAGCACACTTCCTCCCAGGCGGCACGCCCGATTTTTGGTGAATTTCACAACCGCCCGTCGGGGTACCGTATGCCTTGTAACCCCTCCGGCCCAATCCAACGTCTCTTGAAGTGACCACGGAACCTAACAAAACCAGCGATGCCGGTGCGGCGGCCATCGGAAGGACGCCTCATGAAGTCTCCGCACGAAGTCAGGGAGTCGATTGCCCGCGCGGCAATTGAGAAATTGAATCGTCCGGCCAGCGTTCTCGTCGGATTCGCAGGGCTACTGCTTCTGATGGCCGCCCTGGTCGTCGACTCGAGCCGGCACCTTCGGGATCTCGCTTCGCGCAGCGCCGGCATCCGAAAGGAGTACCGCGAGCGGGATGCTCTGCTGGACCGTTTCAGAACGGATGTCTATCACGCCGGCACCCTCCTTCGCGACGATCTTTTCGAACCCACCATTGCGGCCCCGGCCGGCCAGCGTTCGGAATTGCGGGATGTCCACGAGCGTAGCAGGGCCACGCTGAAGCGCTATGGACAACTGGTGCTTCCCAAGGAGCGGGAAAGCTTTCAAATCCTCGATCAGCGAGCGGAATCGTATTGGCAGTCGCTGTCTCCGGCTCTCGCCTGGACCGCGGAAGACAAGCGGCGCCTTGGCAAGTCGTTCCTACGCGAAACCGTCATTCCCCGCCGCAACGCCCTGATCGAACTCGTCGGGCAGGCCAATGCGCTCAATCAGCGCGACACGGACTCGGCGGAAGAACGGATCCAGGCCCTTCTGGCGGAGTTCCAGCGCCGGCTGACGATCATCTCGTCACTCGCCCTCGTCCTCGGCGGCGTCCTGGCCGTCGCCGTGCTCGTGCGCGTCCGTCATCTGGAACACGACGCGACCCGGCGCTTTGACGAGGTACAGGTAGCCCGCCAGGACTTGCGGCTTTTGTCGGACCGCCTGGTCAAGGCTCAAGAGGAGGAGCGGCGCAAACTGTCCCGCGAGTTGCACGACGATGTCGGCCAATCCATGTCGGCCCTGCTGATGGAGTTGGGGCGTCTGGAATCGAGACTCTCCGAAGTCGAAGCGGTGCACTGCCTGCTGGCCTCGATTCGCCGCCTGGCCGAAGACAACGTGGCCAAAGTGAGGGATTTGTCGCTGCTGCTGCGTCCCTCGATGCTCGATGAACTGGGTCTGGTGCCCGCGCTCCGATGGCAGGCGAGGGAGGTATCCAGGCGGACGGGCCTCAAGGTAAGGATGATCGCCGATGAGATCGAACACGACCTGCCGGAGGCTCACCGCACCTGTGTCTATCGCGTCGTCCAGGAAGCTTTGCACAATTGTGTCCGCCATTCGGGCGGTTCCGAGGTTCGCATCGTCATGCATCACGATGACCATGGGCTATTCGTGTCCGTCCGCGACAACGGAAACGGCTTCGACCGGAAGCGCGAAAAGGGACTCGGGCTGCTGGGGATCTCCGAGCGGGTCCGGTCGCTCGGTGGCCGGCTCAACATCGACTCCCGGCCTGGAGAGGGCGTGGTTCTCGCCGCGTTCTTCCCTCTTCCAGCAAGCCGCGAATCGGCGATCCGCGGCGAGGTGGCATGATCCGAATCATCCTCGGCGACGATCACGCCGTCATCCGCCGCGGTCTGCGGCTCGTGCTCGAAGAGCAGGAGGATTTCGAGGTCGTTGGAGAAGCGAACGATGGCCGTGAAGCGGTCAGCCTCGTGGAGAGCCTGAAGCCCGATGTCGCGGTGTTGGATATCACGATGCCGAACCTCAACGGGATCGAGGCGGCCCGCCAAATCAGCGCAAAGCAATTGAATACCGCGATTGTGGTTCTCAGCATGCATGCCGACGAGTCGTTCGTTCTGCGCGCCTTGAAGGCCGGTGCGCGCGGGTATGTCCTGAAGGAATCGCGCGAAGGCGAGTTGATCAGCGCGGTACGGCTCGTCAACGAAGGCAAATCCTACTTCAGCCCCACGGTGAGCCGCCTGCTGGTGGAAGACTACGTCCGCCAACTCCGCGACCGGGACGTCGAAGACAGCTACGAGTTGCTCACTTTGCGCGAGCGCGAGATTCTCCAGCTAGTCGCGGAAGGAAAAAGCAACAAGGAGATCGCCGGCCTGCTTCACCTCAGCCTCTACACCGTCGAGACTCATCGCAGCAACATTCTGGAAAAACTCAACCTACATAGCGTTCCTGAACTCATTCTCTATGCGGTCCGCAAGGGCGTAATCTCCTGAGAAAAGGGTTCAGACGGTGGGGGACAAGCCTCCCGGGCTCAGGCGGTCAACGTCCGCAGGGCGTCGAGCAGCACTTTCTCGACCGGCGGGCCGACGAACGACACGCGGTCCGTTTCGTAGCCGCCCTGTCCATAAGAGATCTCCGTCCCGATGTAGCTGGGACCGTAGTCGCCGTACGCGGCCATGGCCTGGAACTCGGCCGGGCGCATCTGCTGCGCGGCAAGCTGGTATTCGATGAACAATTCGCCCGGCATGTGCAGAATGCGAGCGGGGCCCAGGCGCAGCGCCGACAACTCGATGCGGTGGCCGGCCTGCAGGCGGCGGTACCAGGCGATGGCCCGCGAGAGTCGCGATTGATCGGCGGGGCTCGCCTTGGGATCGGTCAACTTGCCGCGCAGCGAAGCTTCTTCAAATCCGGGCCGGGGAGGAAAGGCAGCGGGGACAATTTTCCAGTCGAGGTCTCCGGCTTGGATGGGTTGCCGGGTTTGCGAATCCCAGGCTCGTTTCATGCCTCCGGCCAGACGCCACGCCAGCACCGGACGGTTCTCGGGCGAGCCGTCGTTGTACTTGCCGGCGGCCACATTGCCGGACGCCCCGTTGAAGTGAATGTGCGCGACCTCGGGCAAGGCCAGCTCCCGCATCGCTCGGGCCAGGCCGACAAAATCGGAGCTGATACCGCCCTGTGCGTAGAAGCTCTGCGGGTGCGTGGAATACCAGGTGAGCGAGGCGAGCGGCCGGGTTCCGTTCCAGAAACTCACCAGCCGGACGTTCGGATCGACGGTACCTTCGGGCGCGGCGCGCGCCGCCTCCACCCGGCACGAACTCAGCCGGACATATTTCACTTTCCCGTCGTCGCCCAGGACGCGGCGATTGGAGGCGACTCGTTCGACCTGCGCTTTGCCAAGGCCGATCTCCGTTACGGGCTGAAGACGACGGGCGGCTTCCCGCGCGGCGGTGCCCACGCGCGCGATCGCGTCGCCCATTGCGCTCTCATCGAACAGATTCAAGGCGAGGTGATACTCGCGCAGTACCTTGTGCGCCGAAGGGTCGTAGCCCGGCGCGTCGTGCTGGTGAAGGCAGTGGACGGACACGCGCGAGGGCGACGTACCGGCCGCCTTGGCTAGGGCCTGCCGGAATTCGTCGTGGCCCTGATTGCCGATGCCGACCCAGTCGAAGGCGGCCAGGACGACCGGGTCGCCGGCGCCGGTCAGGATGATGCCTCGCGCGGTCAGGCGGTCGAACACGTCCTTGCCCGGCGGCACCATGCCAAAACACAACGGCGTCCCGGACGGTGGGGTGACGTCGGCCCGGAACGTCGACAGGCGCAGCGGCTTGGCGGCAGCCGAAGCCGTCGCCGAGGCCAGCAGGCTGAGGGAGAATTCGCGGCGGTTCACCATGGGTCTGAGCGCATCGTAGCTCCCCCGCGAACGCCGGCACAAGCCGCGCGGGTTATCCTGTACGTATCCGGAGACTCTCCATTGTGCTGATCCGAACGTTTCTGTTCCTCTTCAGCACGGCCGCGTTGTGGGCCCAGCAGGTGCCCGTCCGCGAGGTCGTGCTCGACAACGGCATGAAGTTCCTGATGGTCCAGCGCAAGGGCGCGCCGAACGTCGCCGCGGGCTGGGTGGCCAAGGTCGGCTCGGTGAATGAGCGGCCGGGAATCACGGGAACCGCGCACCTGTTCGAGCACATGATGTTCAAGGGCACCCAGGCCCTGGGCACCAAGAACATCGAGGAAGATCTGAAGATCAACCTCGAACTCGACCAGGTGAAAGCGGAGCTTCGCAAAGAAGAGCGGGAACTGGCCCGCAAGCTGCGGCTGGGCCTGATCGCGGACGCCAAGGATCCGGCGGTCCGTACCGCAAAGCACAAGGAACTTCTGACGCGGTTCGATCAGTTGAACAACCGGCAGAAGGAACTGCTGATCAAGAATGAGTTCGATAAGGTCTACACGGCGGCGGGCGGGCTGGGTATGAACGCCGGCACCACCCACGACTTTACGATCTACTTCATCACGGTCCCGGCGAACAAGCTGGAGTTGTGGTTCTGGATGGAATCCGACCGGTTGCTGAATCCGGTGTTCCGCGAGTTCTACGCGGAGCGGGACGTGGTGCACGAAGAGCGGCGCCTGCGAGTGGATTCGACGCCCACGGGAAAGCAGACCGAGCAGTTCGACGCGATGTTCTGGAAGTCGTCGCCGTACGGCTGGCCGGTGATCGGGTGGCCGAGCGATCTGGAGGGCATCACGCGGGAAGAGGCTTCGTCGTTCTTCAACCTCTACTACGCGCCCAACAATCTCACCGCGTGCCTGGTGGGCGACTTCAGCGAAGATCAGGCCATCGCCTGGGCCAAGCAATACTTCGGCCGCCTGCGAAAGGGCGACCGCGACCCGGAGCCGGTGCGGACGCTCGAGGAACCGCAGTACGGCGAGCAGCGCATGGCGGCGTCGGCGGAGACTTCGCCGCAGGTGATCATCCGCTACCACACCGTGGCCGACGGCCACAAAGACGACTACCCGCTCTCGGTGATGGGCTATCTGTTGAGCGACCGGACGGGACGCCTCTACCGTTCGCTGGTGCTGGAGCAGCAGGTGGCGAACATGGCCTTTGCCGGGCACAACACGCTGAAGTACGAGGGCTACTTCGAGTTCCGGGCGATCTCGAAGCCGGGCAAGTCGTTGGAAGACGTCGAGAAGGCGATCTACAAAGAGATCGAGAAGCTGCAGAACGAGCCCGTGCCGGAGCGGGAACTGCAGAAGATCAAAAACCAACTGGCGGCTTCGAAGTTCCGCTCGCTGCAGTCGGACTTCTCGCTGATGCAGCAACTGCTGGTGAACGATTCGATCCGGGGGTGGCAGGCGATCAACCTCGATCCTCCCCTGCTGGACGCGGTAACGGTGGAGGACGTGCGGCGGGTGGCCAAGCAATACTTGAAGCCGGAATCGCGGAACGTACTGCAGTTGCTCTCGAAGCGCGGCGCGGGGCCCAGGCCTGGGCAGCGCCCCACCGGAGGTGGACAATGATCCTGACCCGCCGTACCGCTCTTTCCGCTCTCGCCGGCGCATCCGCCGCGCTGGGCGCCGAGATTGCCAGGCATCCCCGCGAGCTGAAGTTCGCGCCCCGGTCGTTCACTCCGCCGCGCGGGGCCGATTTCCGCCACAAACTGGCATGCGGCGCGACCGCGTTCCTGGTGGAAGACTCGACGTTTCCGTTGATCAATCTGTCCCTGATCGTGCGCACGGGCGATTATCTGGAGCCCCGGGAGAAGACCGGCCTGGCCGGGTTGACCGGAGTGCAAATGCGCTCCGGCGGAACGCAGGCGAAGAAACCGCTGGAGTTTGACGAGGAGGCCGCCTTTCTGGCGGCCACCATCGGGTCGGGAATCAGCGACGTCTCCGGGAGCGCCGGCCTCAACTGCCTGTCGAAAGACATCGACTCCGGCCTGGCCCTGCTGGTGGAGATGCTGCGCACGCCCGGTTTCGCCGAAGACCGGCTGAGGCTGGCGAAGAGCCAGATCCTGCAGCAGATGGAACGCCGGAACGACAGCACTTCATCGATCGAGAGCCGCGAGTGGGACCGCCTGATGCGTGGCGACGATCACTTCTCCGCCTGGGACAGCACCAAGGCCTCGATCGAATCCATCACCCGGCAGGACCTGATCGACTTCCACGGCAAATATTTCTATCCGTCGAACTTCGTGTTCGCCGTCTCGGGCGATTTCAAAACCAGGGACATCCTGGCGCGGTTGGACAAGGCCTTCGGCAACTGGCCCAACCTCGCGGCTCCGATTGCCGAGGTGCCGGCGCCCAAGTTCACGCCCAAGCCCGGTGTCTACCTGGTAAACAAGGGCGGCGTCAACCAGGGCCGCGTCCGGATGGGGCATCCCGGCGTGACAATCTCGAATCCGGATCACCTGGCGATCAGCCTGATGAACGCCATCCTGGGCGGCGGCGCGTTCACGTCGCGGATCACCGAACGCGTGCGCTCGGATGAAGGGCTCGCCTACCAGGCCGCCTCCAGCTTTCAGGCCGGCACGTACTACCCCGGCACCTTCTTCGCCCTGTTCCAATCCAAGAGCCAGACGGTGGCGCAGGCGGTGGACATCGTGATCGAGGAAATCGAGAAGATGCGCACCACCCGGGTGAAGCCGGAAGAACTCGATACGGCCAAGGCGCGGGCGATCGAAGCTCTGCCTTTACGGTTCTCGACGGCCGGGCTGAAAGTCGCGCAGTTCGCCAACGACTTCCACACCAAAATGCCCGAGGACTATTGGCAGAAGTACACGGAGCGCATCCAAGCGGTGACGGCCGACCGCATCCAGCAGGTGGCGCAGAAATACCTGATGCCCGGCAAGATGGTAATTCTCGCCGTGGGCGAGGCCGACGCGATCCTGAAGGGGAATCCGGACAAGCCGCAGTACAAACTGGACAAGCACGCCGGCGCGGCGGGCATCGTGCGCATTCCGCTTCCGGACCCGCTGACGCTCGTCTATCCGTCAGCGTGAGGGACAAACGCGGTGAAAAACGCCCGGGTTCCGAACCGCGGCCGGAAGGCGCGGACCAGCGTTCCCCATTCGGGCGGCATACCGGCCGGACACTTGTGCCGGAAAGTAGTTAGACACCGCGGAGCAATACAACCAACACGCTGCAGCCCCGAGCGTCAGCGAGGGGGTCCCTACCCGCGAAACCGACGGCCCAGATCGGTTTTGTTTTTCACAGCCCCTGATGAGCCGCTCGCAAATGGGATGAAAATTACCGGCCTTTTGTGCCCGATCGTCGCTGAAGCAGTGGCCTTGTCATTGAGGTGCATTCCGTCCTCACCGGTTGGCCATTTTCGAAAGAGCCACGTCAGCGAGCGGTGGCGCTGAGGAACAACGATCGACTGCCATCGTTCTCCCATAAGGCCCTTCAGGCCGCGGGCCAGGGATAGCCATTCGGGCGCCACGCCGGCAACCCCAGGCGTCGGCGAGTTCCTGAGCCGCCGGCAAATCTACGCCACGCATCGCCGGCCTCGGAGTTGCGAGGTCATCAGGGAGCGTGGCGAGCATCCCGCTGCCGGTTTGGCCATTGTGTACGCAATCGGGAAATAGCCATGCAGACAACCAAAGTCGGAATTCGAGAGTTTCGGGAGCACCTGGCGGACTACCTGGAGTCGAAAACGCCTGTCGCGATTACGCGTCACGGCTCGACGATCGGGATCTACGTCCCCACCAAACCCAAACCCAGCCAGGCTGATCTAGAAGCCCTCCGCGTGGCCGGTGAGCGGATGCAGGAGATGATTGCGGTGGCGGGGACCTCGGAAGACGAAATCGTGGCCGACTTCAAGAGAGCGCTCCATGAGCGGCGGACGCGGAAGGGCTAGCGATGCTGGTGCTCGACGCGAATATCCTCAATCGCGCGGTACTCGGTTCCCGGGTGCTCCAGGCTTGCTGCGAAACAGTCCCGGTCTTCCCTCCGTCCCATCGTCCCGGTCTTCTCCGGTCTTCCAAATCGTGTGCTCGACGCAGATCAGACCCCTTTTCCCGCCCGCCAGCGCTGGCCTTCTCCGCCGTTATTCACCGGTCTTCCCGGACCCGATCACGGCCGAAGCCCGTCGAGGCGCCAGATCTGGGCGTTGGAGGTAGATGACATTGCTGTCCTTCGGTTTACCAAACAGCTCCGGATGCAGGTACGAATTCCGCTCGGCGGGAGACTTGGCTTCTTCCACGGGAACGCGGTGCGCGTTTGCGTAGGCATCATGACGGATGCCGGTCACGGTCCAGGAGACTTTCCCGCCCGGCTTGCCGCCTGCGATTTTGAAACGGTTGGACTCGATTTCCCGCGCGATGAACAAGCCGGGCGAGGGCGAGCCAATCGCCGTGAGCTGATAGCGGAAATCGCGATTGAGC
The DNA here is from genome assembly GCA_964529305.1 of uncultured Solibacteraceae bacterium. GTDB lineage: Bacteria > Acidobacteriota > Terriglobia > Bryobacterales > Bryobacteraceae > CAZGUX01. The sequence continues at coordinate 18,131 of CAZGUX010000021.1, forward strand.
GACTCGAACCACTCCGGCAACTCGATCCAAACCTCTCCATTCTCGTTCAGCAGTGCGTTGCCGTTGTAGATGTTCATCATGTCCGGCGACTCGATGAAAGAGTGTGATAAGTACTTGTTGGCCGGGTCGAGAGGATGATCGATGCGGAACGAGCCGGCCGATTTGGAGAGGGTGCCGGAAATAATCGCATTCCCCGCTGCGATGAGTGCATTTCCGACGGGAGCGCCATCGAGTCCATCGCCGCCGATGGCAAAAACGCCGACACCGCCCTGGCCCCCGATTCCCAGGCCACCGCGGCCTTCCACACCGCGCCCTCCGATTCTCCCCTGTCCCCCGTAGCCGAGCACGCCGATGCCTCCAACGTCGGAGCCGCTTCTGCCGCCCTCACCCCTGATCGCAGGATACGCCTCATGGTTTGAAGCGACGCTCGGGGAACCCGTGACATACAGAGAAGGTTGAAACCTTATCAAGGCATTGGCTACATCGAACGCGACTTGCGTCAGAAGGTAGAAAGGTATCTCGTTTCCGAAATAGTTTCCTTGAAACGGCAGATTCAGTTGCCCGGCCGGACCAGGCGGCCCTTGAGTGCCCGCAGGACCCTGAGGACCAGGAGGGCCTGCCGGGCCGGGCGGTCCCGTGGCGCCCCCGCCAGCGAGATCGGGATAGTAACCATTGATATCGATAATCACGTGGCTCGGATTGGAGACGAAGATAGAGATGGCTCCGTTTACGCCCGCCGGGACCACCGCGGCATTTGCCACTATCTGTCCGCCAAATGCGTTCAATGTTGAGACGTTCGGCCGCGTCGAGCCTGCTGGCCAGGCAGTCAAAAACTGGAGCGGGCCGGGCGGCACGACCGTGATGTTCAGCGAATACGCGCGCGCCGTTGACGGGATCCCACAGGTACTCAACGGAATCGGGACATCCCGCTGAGCCGGTTGTGCACCTCCAAGAATCGGCTGCCCAAACGGTCCGGTAAAGCCCAACGGCGCGTATTCGGGCCGGGTATCCATTAACCGACACGGCGTGACGGCCACCAACGGCAGTTGCCCCGAGATAGCGGCAGCCCGGACTCCCTTGCTACTTGCGGCCCGTTCCAGTTGCACGTACCCGGGCGCGGGCCAGTCAGAAAGGCTTATGGTTTGGGCAAAAAACGGGCCCGGAAGAAAGGTGTAAGCGATTGTCAAGACCCGGCCAAAATGCATGGTGCAAGATTACTCGGCCTCCGCGCGCCGAGTCAAGCGGAGACTGCCTTGCAGGTGTGATCCACAACCGCCAGCAAGTCACTCCGCGGCCGGTCTCCGGCCGCGTTGAAGCACTCTTTTTGGGCGGACGGGGACAGACGGGACTGTCTCGGATTGCTCCGGCTGTCGATGCGACCTGGCTCCGGTTTCCACCGCCCCGGCTTGCGTCTTGCGACATTGAGGCCCAAGCGCTCCTGGAAGAAACGCCTCCGAACCAAACGGCCTCGTAGGTCGCTTCGCTGATTGCCGCTGCCTGATCCTCCGCTCGCTCCAACACCTCTGCCCCCCGCCGACCAGACACCTGCCAGCCACGCAGCCAGCTACACCACACCAGCCAAATCCGGGCCGCCCAGGTGCGTAACCGCGTTGCTCCAAACGTAGTCACCGGCCGACTGGGTCAGGCCCGCCCGAACCCGGTTCAGTTCCACGTATTGGATCACCGCACCGACGGCCCCCCTCCTCCACCACACAAGAATAGAATCGATTCTGCCACACATGCCCTGAACTTTCTCTCCGGCCTGTTCAATATCTCGCCGTTTGTAATGCCAGCCCGGCTGTCCTCTACGGTCCATTGGCTTCTTCAGATTGAAGACCAGGTTATTCGTGTCGCTGAACTGGTAGCCCTTCCTTGCCGTGTATTCGCCCAAGTAAAGACACTCATCCCCCACCTCGATGAAGGTGTGGTCCGGACGCGTCAGGTCATCAATCTTTGGATAGGCGGATCGGCAAGGTGTGCTCGAATGTGGTCGTAGTCCTTGGCTCGAATCGCACCCATCTGCTCCAAGCGATGTGGCCAAGTCAGCGACGGGTTGTGGAAATTGTTCTCCAGGATGAAGAGCTTCTTCCTCTGTTTCAACGCGTGACGCGCTTGAATCAGCGTGCCCGACGTCTCACCGGCTTCCACAATGATCGTCGCCTCCGTCAGTGCAGACATCGTGATGTTGCGCTCAGGAAAGAAAATCCGGTTGGCCGTTGGGTTCGGGCGATCGTAGCGCACGACTGGGACCTGAGTGATGACCAAGAAGTCCTTGGCGACCTGCTCCTGCAAGTCCGCGTTCTCCCGCGGATAACGAACGCTGAGGGGTGTACCAATGACGGCGATCGTCCGCCCCCCGTGATCAATCGCTGTTCTATGGGCGACAGTATCAATCCCGGTAGCGAGTCCTGAAACCACCGTGAACTTCTCGTCGACCAGCTTGCGGACCAACTTCCTTGTGCGAGCAATCGCCTGCTGAGACGGCCCCCGTGTACCCACAACCGCGACACTGCGGCTCTCGACCAGATCCCACCAACCCTGGTAGTAGAGAAGTTCCACAGGATGGTCCGCTACCCTTAGCTTCATCGGGTACTCGCCTGCGCCGTGTACCCGCACTCCGAAATGTTCGACCCCAGCAGCGTTCAGCGTGTTGATCGTCTTCTTCGCGAACTCGACCGCCGTCTCTTCTGGCACGAAGTCCGATGGCACAGCGCCCGGGTGTTCGCGGAACTTGTCCGCGATCCATTTGAAGCTGGCTCTGAACTCAGACCAAAGGGCCTCGTATGCCCCCATCTCGCGAAACGGCGAAATGGCGCGCATCAACGAACCGGGCGGCTCTATTGCGTAGCTGGCTGACATGATGCCTCACTTTCCATTCTTTACCTTGCTTCCGCGAACCTCAAGTTGGCCTGGCTTTGAGAACTCCCTTGGTTTACCGTGAGGGACCGCCCGGGCGGGATACTTCCGGGTTGGCCAGTCGCCAGTGTTCGTTGGCGCGGCGAACGTTCTCCTTCGTATAGACCTGCCAGATCCCCAGCAGCAGGAACGGCGCCAGCACGGCGGCGACGTGAACCCGCGCGCGGCGGGGGATCTTCTCGTCTTTCTCCCAGCGGAAGATCCGGGTCGAGATGAACAACCCGATCGCGCTGGCGAGCAGCATCGCGCCGGCGGCGGCGAGGTTCTCGAAGAACGTCTCGCCCTTCAGGAAGATGCCCTGAATCCCGGTGATCAGGTAGGTGGCCGGCAGGAACTGTCCGGCGACCTGTGCCCACCGGGGCAGCAGCGCGAGCGGGATCGCCGACCCGCTGAGGAACAGCATCGGCATGTAGAGCAACTGGATCAGGACCGTCGATTCCTGGACGCCGTTGACCACCGAGGCGACAATCAGGCCGAGGGCGCGGAACGTCCACAGGCCGATCGTGATCAGCGCCAGCAGCGACCACGGATGGGAAGGAATCGGCATCCCGTAGAACACGCGGGCCAGTCCGCAGATCATGACCAGGGCGGGCAGGTACAGGAGCCATCCGGTGACCATGGAGGCCAGCAGGATCGGCAGCGGCGAGATGGGGGTCACGCGGTAGCGGCGCAGGATATTGGCCTCCCGCTCCTGGACCAGGCGCATGCCGGCGCCCCATAGCCCGTTGCCGAGAATGCCGATCACCAACACCATGCTCACCACCTGAGACACGGCGTGGGCCCTCGCGCCGTAGAACTCGGCGAAGGCGAAGAAGAACATCAGCGGGAACAGGTAGTTGAAGAAGACCACGGTGCGGGCGCGCAGGGCGAGTTGGAGGTCAATGCGGATGAGCGCAAGGAGAGGCCGCAGCATGGTCAGTCTCGCAGGCTTTTGCCGGTCAACTCGATGAACGCCTCTTCCAGCGACGGGCGCTTCAAATGGATGTCCGCGATTTCGATGGACTGTTCGTCCAGCCACTTCACCAGGTCGACCAGCGTGGCGGCGGGCTTGGACGACAGGACGGTTAGACGCCGCCGGTCCTGACTAAGCGATTGTTGGACGGAATGGCGAAACGCGGGCAGACCGGCCGAGGCGAGGGGAGTCTCCAGTTCGAATTCCACCGTGGAGTGGCCGAGCGTCTTTTCCTGAATCTCGCGCGGCGTGCCGATGGCGGCAATGCGGCCTTCGTCGATGATCGCAACGCGGTCGCATAGGCGCTCGGCTTCTTCGATGTAGTGCGTGGTGAGCAGGATGGTGCGGCGTTCCTGTTTGAGTTCGCCCAGCAGCGACCGGATTTCCAGGCGGGCCTGCGGGTCGAGCCCGGTGGAGGGCTCGTCGAGGAACAGCAGTTGGGGATCGTTGATCAGGGCAAGGGCGAGAGCCAGGCGCTGTTTCTGCCCGCCAGAGAGGTGCATGTAATAGGCGTCCCGCTTCTCCCAGAGTTGGAGCCGCTGGAGCAGCGCATCGCCGTCGACGGTTCTGGTGTAGAAGGCGGCAAACAGCGCCATGGCTTCACGCACTTTGATCCGGTCGGAAAGATTGGCCTCCTGCAGGCAGACACCGATCCGATCTTTGAGCGGGGCGCTGTGGCTGCCCGGGTCCAGACCCAGGACGCGGACCTCGCCCCCGGTTCGAGGGCGGAGACCTTCCAGAATCTCGACCGTGGTGGTCTTGCCCGCTCCGTTGGGTCCCAGCAGGCCGAACACTTGGCCGGGGCTCACCGTGAAGTCGATGCCTTTGACCGCGTGGACATCGCCGTAGTGTTTGGTCAGGCCCCGGACCTCGATCATATGCGGTGGAACGCCTTCAGGATCTCGCGCGTGGAATATTGAAGCGCGATCGGGCGGCCGTGGGGGCAACTCATCGGGTACTCGGTGGCCGCCAACTCGCGGAGCAGCCACTCCATCTTCGCCTGGTCGAGGCGCGTGTTGATCTTGATGGCGGCGCGGCAGGCGACCGATGCCGCGATGTTGCGGCGGGTGTCCTCCAGGGAGAGATTTTTCAGCCCGCCGTCGAGGTTCTCGAGGATCTCGTAGACGGCCCTCTGGAGGTCCGCCGGGCCAAGATCGGCCGGAGCGGACTTGATGGCGATGGTGCGGTTGCCGAAGGGTTCGGTGTCGAATCCGGCGGAGCGAAGTTCGCCGGCGATCTCTGCGTAGAGGATCTGCTGTTCCGCCGTGAGCTGAATCACCATGGGCATCAGGAGTTGCTGGGATTCCACCGCGCCGGCAAGCCGCTGCTTCAGGACCTTCTCGAACAAGATCCGTTCGTGGGCCACGTGCTGGTCGATGATCCAAAGGCCGTCGCGGCCGGCGGCGATGATGAAGCTCTCGTGGATCTGGCCCAAGGGGCGAAGGTCGGCCAGGGCGGCCAGCGAGACTCCGGACGGGGGCAGCGAGCCGTTGGGAAAGCTGCCGTGCGTGTCCGGAACGCGGAGAGGCGCGGGTTCCACCCATTCCGGCCTGGCGGTCACCTCGATCGCGGCCGGACCGAAGTCGAAACGGGCCGGGGGGGCGGGCGCCGAACGCAGAACGAATTCCGGCATCGCGGCGTCGCCTCCGGCCTCGAGCCGCTGATCGGCGTCCGCCATCCGCTGCGAGAACTCCGAAAACGGCAGGCCCGCGGCGGGTTGAGGTTCGGCGAACCCGCTGGACGGGGAGGCGGGAAACGAAGGCGCCGGACGCGATTCCATCAGACGGTCGCGCATGGCGTCGCGGACGAAATCGTGCACGAAGTTGCCGTGCCGGAACCGCACCTCGGTCTTGGAGGGATGGACATTGACGTCGACTTCCTCCGCGTCGCAGGCGAGGAACAGCAGCGCAAACGGAAAGGCCCCGGGCGGAATCAGGTTGTGATAGGCCGACGAAATGGCGTGCAGCAGCAGGCGGTCGCGAATCAGGCGGCCGTTGACGAAGATGAAGATCGAGTTGCGGTTCGACTTCTGCACCTGCGGCCGCGAGAGAAATCCGGTGAGCCGGTAGGTGCGGAAGGGAGGGTCTTCGGGCTCCTTCCGGTACTCGGCGATCGCTTCGGCCGGTGTGTACCGCGGAGGCGGAATCCGCAGGTCGCGGGCCGATTCGCCGAGGTCGACCAGGTCATCGAGCGTTTGGGCGCCGAAGACCTGGTAGACGCGCTCGCGCAGCGTGGGGACCGGCGTCACGTGCAGCAGCTCCTGAAGGCCGGTGGTGAGCTCGAATGTCTTTTCCGGGTGCGCCAGGCTGTAGTGAGTCAGCAGGGAGGCAACGTGGGCGAGTTCGGTCTGCTCGGAACGAAGGAACTTCTTTCGCGCCGGCACGTTGAAGAAGAGGTCGCGCACGGTGATGACCGTGCCGCGCGTCAAGGCCGCTTCGTCGCAGCGCAGGATCTTGCCGCCGGCGATCTCGACGCGGGTGCCGGTGGTCTCCTCCTCCGCGCGCGTTTCGAGCGTCAGGCGCGAGACCGAGGCGATCGACGGCAGGGCCTCGCCGCGGAAGCCCAGCGTGGCGATGGCGAGCAGGTCTTTGACGTCGCGCAGTTTGCTGGTGGCGTGACGCTCGAAGGCCAGCAAGGCATCGTCGCGCAGCATGCCGCAGCCGTCGTCGGTGACGCGGATGAGGCGCCGGCCTCCCGCCTCGACCTCGACGCGCAGGCTGGAGGCCCCGGCATCGAGCGAGTTTTCGAGCAGTTCCTTGACGACGGAGGCGGGCCGTTCCACGACCTCTCCAGCCGCGATCTTGTTCGCGACCTGGTCGGGAAGGACCCGAATGCGGCCCATGGTGCTACGGTAGCACTTCGCGAAAAACGGCTACTTCCCTGCCGAGGTACGCGCCGCGCGGCGCGTCTTCTCCGGCGCCAATTCTTTCTCCGGCACCAGTTCCGCGATGGATTCGACAACCCGCGTGGGGCGGAACGGATACTGCGCCATGCTTTCCCGCGTGGCCGACCCGGTGAGCACGAGAATGCTCTGGAAGCCCAGGTCGGTGGCGCCTCGAATGTCCGTCTCCATGGTGTCGCCGATCATGATCACCTCGTCGGTGGCGAGGCCGATTCGCTTCCGCGCGGCCCGCATCATGAACGGGTTCGGCTTGCCGACGTGATAGGCCGTGATCCCGGTGGCCGATTCGAGCAGGGCCGCGATCGCGCCGCACCCGGGCCGGGGACCGGAATCGGTCGGGCACCAGGTGTCGGCGTTAGTGGAAATCAGGCCCGCCCCCCCGGCAATCAGGCGGTGCGCGGTCTCCACCATCTCGAAGTTCAGCGTGCGCCCTTCGCCGACAATCACGTAGTCGGGATGTTCCCGGCTGATCGCATAGTTGACGTCCGAGAGGGCGGTGAGCAATCCACCCTCGCCGATCACGAAGGCTGTGCCGCCGGGCCGCTGTTGGTGAACAAACTGGGCAGTCGCCATGGCCGAAGTGTAAACATGCTCGGTCGTCGTCTCGATATTGAGTTTCCTGATTTTGACAACCACATCGAGCGGCGTGTAGGTGGAATTATTCGTCAGGAACAGATACGGAATGTTGCTGTCCTGCAGATAGCGAATGAACTCCGCGGCGCCGGGAATCAAGGCCGAGCCCCGATAAATCACTCCGTCCATATCGATCAGGTAACCGTGTTTCATAGTTCTCCACACTTCAGGCTAGGCGAGTCTGCCTGACATTTTGATGAATTCGGCATGTCGATGCCGTTGCCTACGAAAGCCACGAAATCGGAACCGCCTCACGCTAAATCGAGGTGAGCCGCGGGTCAGCGAGGGCGACAGGGGGCGGGAGCAACTCGCACGTCAAGGTTCTTCATGCGAAGAAAGCGGGGTGTTGACCGCGTGGTCAAGCTTTTCCAGTATAGCAGAAACGGCGGCGACGCCCGCTTTCCTTCCCGAAAATCCGGTAACGCCGGGGACCGGGAAGAGAAAACTCCGACGGAAAACACGGTTTGTAGTAACGAGGACCCGTGACGGCACGTCCTGACAGTGTTCTGAAGTGGTGTACCTCATGTGGAAACTCCCCCTATTTCTCGTGCTGGCCGCGTCCTCACCGGCGCAGTATGCGGTGGTAACGCCCGCGGAACCGATTCGTTTACCCGGAGTTTCCGACTCGAGCAGTCCGGTGTTCTGGGCCGACGGCAAACTGCACGTTTACCAGTCGGTGGCCATGCCGATCCGTAGCGAGGGCGCGGACATGAAGTCGCTGGCGCGAGCCAGAGTCGTCCTGTTCGATCAGTACGAGCGCCCGTACCGCTGGTTTGAAGCGGTCCACCAGGACGCCGATGGAGCGATCTATGCGTGGTATCACCACGAGCCCGGGGTCGTGTGCGAAACACAACCCCTGACCGCGCCGATGATTGGAGCAGCCGTCTCCCGTGACGGCGGCATCAGCTTCAACGACCTCGGAATCATCATCACCAACGGGCACACACCCGATTGCGACGCGAAGAACGGCTATTTCGCGGGTGGAAACGGCGACTTTACGGTGATCGTGGATGAGGCGCGGGAATTTGTCTACTTCTTTTTCTCCAACTACGCCGGCGACCTTGCGGAACAGGGAATCGCCGTGGCCCGAATGCCGTTCGGCTCCCGCAACAACCCCGTAGGCGAAGTAACGAAGTATTTCGAAGGCAACTGGTCGGAGCCCGGGCTGGGCGGAAAGGCCAGCGCGGTGTTTCCCGCCCGGGTGTCGTGGTCCGCTCCGGATACGGATGCGTTTTGGGGACCCTCGATCCACTTCAACACGTACCTGCAGCAATACGCGATGCTGCTGACCCGAGCCTGTTGCGAGCCAGGTTGGCCGGCGGAGGGCACGTATGTGTCTTTCAGCCCCGACCTGACCAACCCTGGATCGTGGACGGAGCCCGCTCAGATTCTGGGCGCTGCCGGATGGTATCCGCAAGTGATCGGAGTGGATGAAGGGGAAACGGACAAGCGCGCGGGCAAGACGCCCCGGCTGTTCCTGGGGAGCGATTCCGACTGGGTGGTCGAGTTCTTCAGCGGCCAACGGCCCGCTCTCGAAAACGCGACAACCCTGGTGAAGGGTCGACCCCCGTTGCGGCGTTCGGGAGGGCGGAACCGGGCCGTGAGAAGCCCAACGGAAGCTGTCGCGCCGGCACGATCGGCCGGAGCCCGTGTGCGAGAATAGGTGTCGGAAAGCGCAACGCACTACGACCCGCATGGTTGTTGACGGAATTTATTATGCCCTGGCGCTGACGGCCGGAGGCGCCCTGGTTTCCTACCTCACGCGGCCGTGGTTCGGCCTCCCGTTGTTTATCCTGGCCGCGTTCTGCCTGTATTTCTTTCGCGATCCGGAGCGCGTGATTCCGCCGGGTCCGGTCGCCGTCTCGCCGGCCGACGGGAAGGTGGTGGTGGTGAAGCCCGAAGGCGGCCACACCCGGGTGAGCATCTTCCTGAACGTCTTCGACGTCCACGTCAACCGGACGCCGATCGCCGGGAAGATCGCCTCCGTCCAGTATCAGAAAGGCGAATTCCTGGTGGCCAGCCGCGAGGAGGCGTCCTCCCGCAACGAGATGAACACCATCGTGGTGGAAGGCGGGGGTTCGCGGGTGGCGTTCAAACAGATCGCGGGCCTGATCGCGCGGCGGATCGTGTGCTACAAGAAGGCGGGCGACACGGTGGCCGCGGGGGAACGGGTGGGGCTAATCAAATTCGGGTCGCGCGTCGATATTGAACTGGGACCGGAGTGGGAAATCACCGTGAGCCCGGGCCAACGGGTGGCCGCGGGCTCGAGCGTGATCGCACGCAGGAAAGGTGACAGGAAATGAAGTCCGAGCCACCGGGCGAGACCCGGGCCGAACGCCGGCCGCCCCGGGCCGCGTATGCCTTGCCGACTCTGTTCACGGCGGGCAACGTATTCCTCGGATTCATTTCCGTGATTCATTCGTTCGAAGGCGCGATGCTGGCGGTCTCGCGATCTCCGGGGGTGGAACGTCACTTCGAACTGGCCGCGGCCACCATCGGCGCGGCGGTATTCCTGGACGGGCTCGATGGGCGGATCGCCCGCATGACCAACACGACCAGCGAATTCGGCCGGGAAATCGATTCCCTCGCCGACGTGATCAGCTTCGGCATCGCACCGGCGATCCTGGCCGTCGCGTGGGGCCTGTTCTTCCTGGAGCCTCCCTATGGAGGCGTTCTACGCGAGCAGTTGATGACGGCCGGGTATTTCTGCGCGTTCATGTTTCTGCTGTGCGGCGCCGCCCGCCTGGCGCGTTTCAACGTCACCAAGAACCCGGTGCCCAAGAATCCGGGCCGGCCCGATCGGAAGTACTTTGTCGGGTTGCCCATTCCCGCGGCGGCGGGCATGGTCGCGGCGGCGGTTTACTCCCTCGGCAGCCAGCCGCTCACCTACTGGCTGTACTCGGTGATCTTCTTCGGGCTGTTGGCGTTATTGTCGTTTCTGATGGTGAGCACCTGGCGCTACTACAGCTTTAAGGACATCTCCCTCATGCGCCCGAGGTCGCCGCTGACCATCATCGGTCTGGCCAGCCTGATCTACCTGAGCTGGCACTATCCGCAGATCGTGCTGGTGGCGATGGCCACGGTGTACGTGGGCAGCGGAATCGTGATTCGAATCGGCGGAATCGTCCGGCGCTACCTTCGGCCCAAGCGGCAACCGGAGCACCAGGTTGGCTGACGTGCACGCTCCCACCCGGAAAAAGGTAGCGCTGGTCGGCAGCGACACATTGCTGGGCCGGGAAGTCCGCGATGTGTGCGCCACCGGCGACCTGCCGCTGGATCTGGAACTGTTCACGGAAGTGGACGAAGAGGCCGGGCGGCTGACGGCGCAGGGCGACGAGCCGGCGCTGGTGTCGCCGATCCGCCGGGAACGGCTGACCGGCGCTCACACAGTGGTGCTGGCCGGCGAGGCGGGCTCGGCTCGCGCCGTTCTGGCGATGGATCTCGGCTGCCCGGTGATCGACCTGACGCACACGGCGGAAGATCACCCGGGGGCCCGGCTGCGCGCACCTATCGTGGAACGCGATATTCCCCCGCTGGGCGCGAACGCCGTGTCGCTGATCGCGAATCCGGCGGCAGTGACCCTCGCGCTGCTGATCGGACGCCTGCACGAGAGCTGTCCCATCGCCCGTTCTGTGGCGCACGTGTTCGAGCCGGCGAGCGAACGGGGACAGAAAGGACTGAACGAACTGCAGCAACAGACCGCCGGCCTGCTGTCGTTCCGCAGCCTGCCGCGGGAGGTCTACGACACGCAGGCGGCGTTTAACCTGCTGGCCGCCTATGGAGAGGAAGCTCCGGAGTCGCTCGAGTCAATCGAACTGCGGGTGGAGCGGCACCTGGCCTCGCTGCTGGCCGGATGGCGGGCGCCCATGCCGTCGCTGCGATTGCTGCAGGCGCCGGTGTTTCACGGCTACACGGTTTCGCTGTGGGTGGAATTCAGCCAGCCCACCCGCGCGGAGGAAGTGGGGGCGGCGCTGGAGGGCAACCGGGTGGAGTTGTACGGCGAGGGCCTGGAACCGCCGACCAACGTGCGGATCGCCGGGCAGCCGGAGGTGGCGGTAGGCGGCATCCGCCGGGACCGCAACCAGACGCGCGCCTTTTGGCTCTGGGCGGCGGCGGACAATCTGCGGCTCTCGGCCGAGAATGCGCTCGCGGTCGCGCAGGAGGTGGTGTGATCCGGTTGGCCGTGTTTTGCCTGGGCCTGTCCGGCTGCGGCTACCACATCGCCGGGCGGGCCGACCTGCTGCCCAAAGAGATCCGGGTGATCGCCGTGCCGGCCTTTCACAACAGCACGGTGCGCTACAAGCTGGGCGACCGGCTGCCGGCGGCCATCACGCGCGAATTCATCACCCGCACCCGCTACCAGATCGTCGCAACGCCGGAACAGGCGGACGCCACCCTGCAGGGAACGCTGATTTCGTACCAAGCCTTTCCCACGATCTTCGACCAGCGCACGGGACGCGCGACGGGAATCCAGGTGCTGGTGAATCTGTCCCTGTCTCTCACCGGCAAGGACGGAAAAGTACTGTTTACGCGGCCGCAGATGGAGTTTCGCGAGCGTTATGAGATCAGCGTGTCGCCGGGAGCGTATTTTGAAGAGAACGAACCGGCGCTCGAACGGCTGAGCCGAGACGTGGCGCGCACGGTGGTGAGTTCGGTTCTCGAGATGTTCTGACATGACCCCACAGCAGTTCATGGCCAAGATCGCGCGCGGCCTCGCGCCGGCCTATCTGTTCCTCGGTCCGGATACGTACTGGCGCGACCGGTGCCGGCGCGCGCTGCTGGACCAGGCTCTTGGCGGCACGGAACGCGAAGAAGGCCTGACGCGGTTTGGCTTGAACGAAGTCACGCTGGCGGAGGTGATCGACGACGCGCGGTCCCTGTCGCTGTTCGCGCCACGGCGGGTGATCGTGGTCAGCCACGCGGAAAACGCTCTGCCGCGTCAAAAGGCCACCGGGGAGGACGACTCGGAAGGCGGGAAGGAGGGCGGCGCCGAGTTGCTGGCGGCGTACCTTCGCGATCCGTCTCCCGACGTGGCGCTGCTGTTCGATTGCTCCCGCTTCGGATTCGACGGCGACGATAAGAAGAAACTGGAACGTGTCCGCGAGTTTTACGGCGCCATTGGGGACGCTGTCGAGCTACGGCATGCCGACGCCGCCGAGGCGCGAGCCGAAGGAGCGGCCTTGGCAAAGGCGGCGGGGCTGCAGATGGATCGCGCGGCGCTTGACCTGCTGGTGGAATCGGTGGGCGCGGATGTCGCGCGCATCGCCGTGGAGATCGAGAAACTGCGGCTATTCGGACGGGTGCAGGTGGACACGGAAGCGATTTCGGCCATGGTGCCGGACGCCCGGGCGACCACGATCTTCGCCCTGGTCAACGCGCTCGGCAGGAAGGACCGCGTCCGGTCGCTGGGCATTCTGGACACGCTGATGCGGGATGGCGAGTATCTGCCGCTGGCGTTGTCGTTCCTCTCGACGCAGTTCCGGATGGCCCTGATCGCGCGCGAGGCGGGGCTGCGGTCTTCCGGGCAAATCCAGGGACATTTCTCCAAGCTCGGTGTTCCGATGTGGGGTTCGCGGGCCGAGGCGGTTCAGGACACGGCTACGCGTTTTGACGGAGGTCAACTTCGCCGGGCGCTGGAGTTGATCTTCGTGACGGACCGCGACCTTCGCAGCGCGCGGCCGGACGACCGGACGGTGATGGAGCGGTTCGTCTTCGCGTTAACGGGGTAGTTCAGGAGAGCCCGGCATATGGGCTGAAGTTGACTCCCTGTGCTAGACTCGCACCCATCGAGAGGTGGTCGATGAGTCGCGAGTTGATCAAACGGCGGCAGATTTTAGAGAACTGCATTGTCAAGGGCCTTCTGGTAGCCGGGGTGCCTCTGCCGGCGACCCGGCTGTACGCGCTGTGGCAAAACGGGCAATCCCAGGCTGCCAAAGCAACACCCACCGATGTTCTGGGGCCGTTCTTCATGAAAGGCGCCCCTAACGTTTCGCGGATGCGCCAACCGGGGGACGCGGGCTTTCCCCTCAAAGTGAGCGGACGCGTGACGAACACGCGCGGCGAGAAAGTGCCGGGCGCCCGCATCGACGTCTGGCAAACCAATCACGCCGGGCTTTACGACGTGACGGGCTTTCGCTATCGCGCCAGACTCGTGGCGCCGCAAACGTCCGAGTACGCGCTCGACACGGTAATGCCCGGCCACTATTCCGACCGGCCGGCGCAGCACATCCACTACCTGATCACCGCGCCCGGACACAAGACCCTGATCACGCAGGCTTACTTCGCTACGGACCCGTTCTTTGAGGGAAATCCGGACAAACACTACACCAAGCGCGGAATCGTCAGCAGCCGGGAGTTGGTGCGGCCCGTGAAATTGTTCGAGGAAGGGACGCCGCACGCCGAGATCGCGTTCGATATCTGCCTGGAGACGGCCTGAGATGAGAGCCCTCTGGTTGCTCGCCGCCGCCGGCGCCGGCCTGGCACAGCCCCTTCCAGGAGACCGTGTGCTCAGCTCCGACATGGTAGTCGCTCGGGTGTCCTACCTGGACGACGGATCGATCGCGGGATACGGCGATGGGCGGGTCCGCGTCTGGGACGCCAACACCGGCACCGTGCGGCAGCGCCTGGACCCGGAAGGGAAGGCCGAGTCCTTTCCCATGGCCTTCTCGCCTCGAAGCGGCCAGCTTGCCCGGGTAACGAATACCGGAGTGCTGGAGTGGTGGGACCTGAAGACGGCACGCGTCTCCCGTCCGGTGGCCGGGATTCCGGCGGCGGTGCGAGGAGTCGTCCTTTCGCCCGATGGCAAGTCCCTGGCCACCGCGCACGTCCCACGGAAGGAAGGCAGCGTGAATACGGTGCGTGTGAGGGACGCCTCCGGAAAGGAGCGGTTTGCCGTCCCGTCGGGCATAGGCGGAATTTCGGCCATGTGCTTCTCGCCGGATGGAAGCACGCTCGCCGCGGGAAGCTACGACGCCGATCTGCGCGTGTGGAACGCCCGCAATGGCGAATTGGTGAAGCTGATTGACGAGTTGCCGGTGTCGATGTTTGCCCTGGCGTTTTCGCCCGACGGCAGGCACCTCGCCGCGGCGGGAGTCGACCGGACGGTGTACCTGTGGGAGACCGGATCGTGGAAGCTCGCCCGCAAGCTGACAGGCCAGCCGGAGATGATCTCGGCGGTGGCCTTTTCGCCCGATGGACGGCTACTGGTGACGGGCGGCTTCAACGTGCTCACCAGCCGTCACCCGGTGAAGGTGATGCTGTGGGAAACGCGATCGGGCAAGGCAATCCGGACAATGGAGGCCCCCCACCAGGTCTCTAGCACGGCGTTTTCGCCAGACGGCAAGAGGGTCGCGGCCGCCTACGGCGACAAAGCGGTGGGCGTGTGGCAGGTGCCGGACTAGCGCAACCCATTGACACGGGTTACGTGTGCACGTAATATGGAACCGTGAACGTCACGCTTTCTGTTGACGATGAAGTGGTTGCGCGGGCCCGACGGCGTGCCGAAGCGTTGGGAACGAGCGTAAATCAACTGATTCGAGAGTACCTGGAGCAACTTGCGGGTACCAGAGACGCTGCCCGGGATGCTGAGGAATTCGCGCGGCTTTCGCTCGAAACAAAGGGCGACTCCCACGGATGGAAATTCAACCGCGATGAGTTGCATGAGCGGCGATGAAGGCTCTTGCGTTCTTCGACACGAACATCTTTGTTTACAGTGACGATGCCGCTCACCCGGAAAAGCAGGCGCGGGCCATTGAACTGATCGCGGATCATCAGCGCCGTGGCTCGCTTGCTATTTCACTTCAGGTGCTACAGGAATATTTCTCGGCGGTCACCCGCAAACTGGGTGTCGATCCGGAACTAGCTCAGCGTAAGATTCAAATCCTTGCCAGGGGCAGAGTCGTCCGGTTCAAAGAAGACGATGTGATCGCAGCGATCGAGTTGCATCGTCTCACCAGGATCGCGTTCTGGGATGCGATGATCGTTCATGCCGCTCGTCTGGCGGGAGCAGAAACGCTGCTAACCGAAGACCTCCAGCACGGATCCATGGTCGGCGGTGTGTCGGTAGTCAATCCGTTCAGGAAAGCCTGAGTCCGGCGCAGGAAAGGGTTCTGGATTTTGCGGCTCACTTGATGCCGTAAGGGCTGACGCTCTCCAACCCTTCGCCGCGAAACCCGAAGACCTTGGCGTCGTACAAGCGGAAGCGGAGTCGCACTGTCTTGCCCGCGAGTTTGGACAGATCCGGATCGTCCTGCCAGCGCAATGGCGTCCACCGTTGGTCGCCAACGATCTGCTTGGAGTGGATCGGCGGCTCCTTGTCGGGGATCAGGTCAACGCCAACCGAGCCCGAGAAACCCGTTCGGACATTGACCTCAATCGGGCCGCCCGAGAACTTCAGGGGCAGCGTCGTGAACTCTCCCTGTTGGCTGGACTCGATGCCGGCGATCCGGCCGTTCTCCCAAACCGCCCAGCCAATGCCGCTGTGCTTCGGGTAGTCGCTTTCGTATTTCACCCGCCACCACTCGTTGTGGCCCCAGCTTTGCCCGGTGAACGGAATAGCCGCGCGTCCGTCCGGCAGCAGGACCATGTTGGAGCCCGCGTAGAGCGACCCTCCGTCCCACTCGCCTTTTCCGCCCAGGGGAACAACCGCTTCCTTGCCAAGCCAGTTCCAGGCGATGCCGTCCATGCTCGACGCCAGGCGCATATCCACGGTGCTGAAGTCTCGGTGGTAGATCGAGACCAGCATCAGGTGCCCGTTTTCGGCGCCGGGATACTGAAAGTAGGGATTCGTGTAGAAGTCGTTCGAGGGATTCTCGTCGATAGGAGGTGTCAGGATCAGGCGAGGCACCGGCCACCGGCGGAAGTCTTCGGTCTCGGCGCGCCCGATGCTGCGCCGCCGCGGATAGTTCATCCGGAAATAGCCGACGTAGCGGCGAAGCTTCGGGTCGTAGTAGACGGCGGGAGTGCCGTCATTGTTGAAGCTTTCCTCGAGCAGCGCCTCCGGGAGAGGCGTCCAGTGAATACCGTCCGGCGACGAGGCTCCGGCCAGCACGCTCCCTCGCACCTTCGATCCCGGCTTGATCGAGGCCATGGAAGCCATGGTGATGAGCTTGTACCTCCCGACCGGCGGCGCGAGCGGATCCACAAAGATCGACGACAGGCCACCCGAGACCAGCGGGTGCGACGAGACGATGTTGTTCTGTTTGTTGCCCTCGAACTCGACCAGGCCGAGCGAGGGCTTGGTCCAGTGACGACCATCGGTGGATTCGGCGTAGCACATGCCGCCCCCACCGCCCTCGGCGCCCAGCTTCAGGCGGCCGTTGGGCGCGACGATCACCTTGTCGCGGCCGGCGTACGAGCAGCTATACCAGAAGCGGTACCTGCCGTTTTCGTGGAGCAGACTGCCCGCGGCCACGCCGGCGGTTTCCCAGGGTTTGTCGCCGCTGAGGAAGGGAGCGGTCTTGCGCGCCACCTCCGGCGTGAGGCGGACGTTGGAGGGGGTGTTGATGCGTTCCGGGGCGCTCGGGCCGTCGCTCAGCCGGATGCTGTAGTAGTCTTTAACCTTTTCGAGGATCTCGCGGTTTTCCGGTGTGATTTTGGTCCGATCGACCGGGAAGTGCGTGTCCCCCGCATCCACTCGGGACCAGTTGGTCAGCAGATGCGTGACGACTTCCGGGGAACCCGGCCGCACCACCAGCAGGGCCAGCGCCAGGATCCTCATCAGCGTCATGCTCCTCGGTCACCTCCCCTGAATGATCCCAATCTGCAAGCTGGCTGGATGGAAGAGGCGGGGTCCGCCTTCCCCGCCTAACGAATAGATCCGGTCCCCGGCGATGTCGGCCATCGGCCACGAGGTCCGCTCCAGGAGGGGGTCGGCGTGGCTCCATCGTTTCGCCTCCGTATCGTAAAGGAGGACGGTGTTCTCGAAGAAATCCGTCCACTTGCGCTTTCGCTCGTCGGGCGTGTAGACGTCAGTTACCTTGCCATCGGGAGACTGGGTGAGGTTGTAACGGTAGCCCGCCAGCAATACGAGATACCGATCCCGCCAGGCGACCGCGCGGCGGTTCGATCCCTGCGGGGCGTCCGGCAGCCTGGACCATTTCCCGGTCGCCGGATCAAACTCCCAACTGTCGATGGCGTTCCGGTACCCGGCCCCGCCCGCGCGGTGAACGCCGCCGAGCGAATAGATCCTCCCTCCGGCCGCGGCTACCGCCGTATCGAAGCGCGACGTGCCCGGAAGGTCCGCCAGCCGCTGCCAGCCGGCGGAGAGCCGTTCGGTGTCGAGCATGAGCAGGGCCTTGCCGACCGGCTGGCCGGTGCGGCCGCGCTCCGAGGCAAAGTCCTCGCTCTTCTCGCCGGGAAGGCGATGGAAATCGGCGCCGCCCACCAGATAGATCCGCTTGCCCATGACCGCGACGCCGGGCTCGGACACAGGCCACGGCAGGTCGGCGGGAATGCGGTCCCACGCCCACCGGCCGGCCGGTTTCGTCAGCCGATAGACCTCACGATATGTGTGAGGAGCGGTATAGTTGAAGCCGCCAACTACATACAGTTCGTTCCCGACGACGGCGGCGGCCGCCGCCTGCCTCGGCGGCCCGGGCACGTCGGCAATTCTCTCCCAGCCGTGACCGGGCTCGCGCAGCGATAGCGCGAAGGTCAGAGCGGTGAACCCGCTCTTTTGCCCTCCAAACGCGCCCGGGTACTTCGCTACGACCTGGAGAGGATGCCGGGTGAAGCCGCCCGCCGAGACGAGGGCGCCATCGACAATCCCCATCGCCGAATCCTGGATCCCCATTGGGTAGTCGGGGCCCGGTTCCCAACGAATCCGGACCGGTGGCTGTGCTCCCGCAAGCAAGCCAACCAGTAGAGCCGCAACACCGCGATGGACAACCCGGCAGGCCATACCGTAAAGTATGTATTCTATATTCTATTTTTGATCTTTGTAGCTCGTTTGCCGGGAATTGGTAATGGCTCTTTCCATTGTTGCTCCGCACCCCTTGCCCCGAAGGACAATGGCCGGGACGGCCGCGGACTCCATTCGGGATGCGATCCTTCGAGGGGAGTTCGCGCTCGGCCAGCGCTTGAAGGAATCCGAGTTAGGCCGGCGTTACGGCGTTACGAATATCGTCATCCGCGAGGCGTTCCAGAAGTTGGAAGGAGACGGCCTGGTGGTGACCGCCGCGTACCGGGGCCGCTCCGTCTTTACCCTCACGGCCCATCAACTCCCTGAAATGTTGCTGATGCGCGCCAGCCATGAAGCGCAGGCCGCCTTCTGGGCCGCCCGGCTCATGGACGACACGGGGCGAAACCGCCTGCGGGGAGCCCTGGAGCGGTTTCAAAACATCACGGCCCTGACGTACGACGAACTCATCCGGTCGGAACTGGACTTTCACCGGGCCATCTGGACAGCGGGCGGAAGCGAGTGGTTGCCCCGCCAGATTCACCAGATCGTGCTGCCGCTGCTCACGCTGCCGGTACAGCAGATGATTGCCCCCTTCCGGTCGGTGGAAGAGGAATCGGCGCGAATCCGCGCCTTGGAACAGGCAGGCGACGACAGCGCTCACGGACCCTTGGCCGAAGCCATTCTTCGAGGAGACGAGCGAGCGTCACGGGAGTTGATGATCCGTCACCTGCTGAGCGGCTCCTCCATCCTCGAGGAACTGCGCCGGGACTTCTTCCACATCTGAAACGGCCTTCCTGCTATCGTCAAAGCAGGCTTGGCGCAGACGTGGATCGTGACCGGCGCCCGCCAGTTGTTAACTCTGCGCGGCACACCTGGGCCCCGGCGCGGCGCGGCTCTCTCTGAAATCTATCCCCTATCGAATGGCGCCCTGCTGATTCAGGACGGCATCATCCGGGAGGTTGGCCCCTCCCGGCGGATCGAGAACCTCGAAGCCGCCCGCGCTGCCCGGGAGATCGCAGTGGGCGGCCGGGTGGTGATGCCGGCGTTTGTCGATCCGTTCGTCGAGCCGCTGGCGCAGCCTGGGCCGGACGGGGGCGGCCGTCTGCACTCCCTGACGTCCACCCGCCTGGAATGGCTGGCGAGCCGATTTGCCAAGCGTGCGCTCGCGCACGGGATCACGTCCTTCGGCGCGTTTTCCGGGTTCCTGCACGACGCGGCCGACCAAGCGAAAGCGGCTCGTGTCTGGAAACGCCTCCGCAAAGGGCCGTGGAATCTGGTGACGCTGGGTCCGGCCGATGGCGTTCGCCCACAAACCGGGCGGAACCAGAATTCGTGGATGGTTCTCGATCCCGCTCGCTCGGCCGATCCGGCGGCGGTTTGCCGGGACACGCGGCTTCCGGTGCGTGTGTGGGCGGGGGGCCGCCCATCCGACGAGAGCGTGATGTCGGCCATCGCGGGCGGCGCGCGTGCCGTCGATGGGCTGGTCGCGGCGGGCGAGGGCCTGGCCCGACTGCTGGCTTCCTCAGGCGCTCTCGCGGTTCTGCTGGCCGTGCATTTCGCCTCCATGCCCGCCACGTTCGGCCGCGCCCTGCTCGATCGAGGTGTTGCCCTCGCGCTTGGGAGCGGATACGCACAGGACTGGCCCTGTACCTCGAACCCGCAGACGGTGATCGAGCGCGCGGGCGCGCGGCTTGGGCTGTCGCTCGAAGAAGCGATCTCGGCTTCCACGATCAATGCCGCTCATGCCTTGGGCATCGGCAAGCGCACGGGGTCGCTGGAAGCGGGAAAATCCGCCGACCTGGTCGCGCTCGATTGCCAGGATTACCGGGAAATGGCCTATCATCACGGTGTAAACCGCGTTCACCTGGTGATGAAGGGGGGGATCGCGGTGTGGAAAGCCGACCGTGCCCACCAATGGATGAATCCCTCGTAGAGTGTGTCGCCAACTTCTCGGAAGGCCGGGACGCGGCTGTCGTCGCCGCCCTTCGCGACGCGATCGCGGCTGTCCCCGGCATCACGGTGCTCGACACCACCATGGATGCCGATCATCACCGGTCGGTCATCACGTTCGCCGGCCCTCCCTCGGACATTGCCGAGGCTGCGTTTCGCGGCATTGCGCGGGCGGTGGAGCGGATCGACCTCCGCGGGCATGCCGGCGTTCATCCGCGAGTGGGAGCCGCCGACGTGGTCCCGTTTGTTCCGGTGAGCGGCGTCAGCATGGCCGAGTGCGTCGCCCTCGCGGTCGAAACCGGATCCCGGGTGTGGCGCGAGCTTCGTGTCCCGGTCTATCTGTATGAAGAAGCCGCTCGCGTCCCGGAACGGCGGCGGCTGGAAGTCGTGCGGCGGGGCGGGTGGGAACGGCTGCGGGACGAGATCGGCGCCCACCCGGCGCGCCATCCCGACTTTGGCGACGCGACCCTGCACCCCACGGCCGGCGCCGCGGTCATTGGCGCACGAAAATTTCTGGTCGCCTACAACATCAACTTGGCCTCGGCCGACGTTGAGGTCGCACGCCAGATCGCGGTACGAATCCGGGCGTCGTCAGGCGGTCTACCCCACGTGAAGGCGCTCGGCGTTCTGCTTCGCTCGCGCAACCAGGCGCAGGTCACCATGAACCTGACCGATTTCGAGATCACACCCCTCGATCAGGTGTTCGAGGCCGTGCGGCGGGAGGCGGAAGCGCGCGGCGTCCGGATTGCCTCGAGCGAGCTGATCGGCCTGATTCCACAGCGAGCCCTGGACGGCTCGTCGGAATGGCTGCCGATGGTGGAGAATTTCAGCCAGGACTCGGTCCTGGAGAACCGGCTTCGCAGGCTCCGCGGGAGCCCCGCGATACAATGAGGGTTCGTGCTGGTTCAACTTTCCACGACCGTGAAGCGTCCGGGCTGGCTGCGCGCGCCCGCGCCCGTGGGGGCCAACTATGAGGCGCTGAAGGAGCTGGTCACACGCCTGAACCTCCACACCGTGTGCGAGAGCGCGGCATGTCCCAACGTCGGCGAGTGCTGGAACCATCGCACGGCGACGTTCATGATTCTGGGAAATGTCTGCACGCGCCGCTGCGGATTCTGCGCGGTGCAGAAGGGGATTCCGCAGAAAGTGGACGAGGACGAACCGCGGCGCGTCGCCGAAGCCGTGGCCGCGCTGGGACTGCGCTTCGCGGTGGTGACCAGCGTGAATCGCGACGACCGCAAAGACGGCGGCGCGGAGTTGTTCGCCCGGACAATCCGGGCCATCCGCGAGCGCGTGCCGGGCTGCGGCGTGGAAGTGCTGGTCCCCGATTTTCAAGGCAGCCGGGACGCCATGAAGATCGTGATGGATGCGACGCCGGACGTACTGAACCACAACACGGAGACGGTTCCACGACTTTACCGCCAGGTCAGGCTGGGCGCGCGCTACCAGCGGTCGCTCGAGATGCTGGAGTGCGCCAAGCAATTACGGCCGGAAATCCCGACCAAGTCCGGTTTGATGGTGGGCCTGGGCGAGACCATGGAAGAAGTGGCCCAGGTGATGCGGGACCTGCGGGCCCACCAGGTGGACATCCTGACCCTGGGGCAGTATCTGCGTCCTTCAACGAAGCACCTGCCGATTGTGAGGTATGTTTCGCCGGCGGAGTTTGCGGAATTAAAGAAGCTCGGCCAAGGCATGGGCTTCGCGCATGTGGAATCGGGTCCCCTGGTCCGGAGCTCCTACCACGCGGCCGACGCCACCGCGGCGGCTGTGCCCGCGGCCGTTTAGGACTACAATCACGTTCAGGCGGAATTGTGGCCGACCCGAAACATCAGATCGTGCGCGTACCCCTGGCGGCGACAGACGATGCCGGCGACCAGCGTCCGAAAGACGTTGCGGTGGTTCCGGAATTCACGACACCGGATGCCGCCGAGCGATACCGCAAGGCGGTGACACTGAAGGTTCCCAGGTATCGCCAGGGCACGCGACTGGTTGCGCTGGCGCTGGGTCCGGTGATCGGCGAGGGCGACTCCTGCGAGGTGAAGGAAGTGCTCCGGGCGCGCTCGGAGATCGAGGTCCGGATCGCCCGCACGGTGATGCGCGAGGGGAGGAAGATCGTCAAGCCGGTGAAGCCCGGGCGGCCGCTGGCGGTGGTTCCGTTGCCGGTGGACCTCACTGCGGGACCGTACACGGTGGCGGCGGTGTGGCTGACGCTGGATGCGACGACCCTGCGGCGGGAGCGGATGGAGCCCTTTCTCACGCTGTCGTTCGCGTTCGAGATTGTTCCGTGATCGGGACCGCCAGGCAGGGGGTTGCCTTTCATCCGTGCCGTGACCGTCATGGAGCGGTCGCTGTCCCCCATTTCCGCACACGTCCTCCGGGATGGGTTTGCACGATCCCGGTTCCTCAAACAGCGTGGACCTCTTAGCGCTTGAACCACGAGTACGCGGCCACGCCGAAGCCGATCAGGACGACGATGGCGCGCACGGACTCCACCGGCATCTTCCGCGCTACCCGCGCTCCCAGGTAGCCGCCAATCATCGCCGTCACCGCCATCACCAGCGCGTACTTCCAAACGATGACGCCGGCAACGGCAAAGATCACGACGGTGATGCCATTGATGGTCGCGGCCAGCACCGTTTTGATCGAGTTCATCTGGTGGATGTTGGGAATCCCCATGAAGGCGAGTGAACTCAGCATCAGGATGCCGATGCCGGCGCCGAAATAGCCTCCATACACCCCGACCAGGAACTGAAAAAACACCACGACGCCGACCGTGGCGCCGGCCGGCGCCTTGTGGGGATGCGCGCCGATCCAGCGCTGTAACGGCCGCTGGAGCAGCAACAGCGTGGAGGCGACCACCAGCAGCCAAGGCACCAGGTTTGCAAAGACTTTCTCGGGAAGGCTGATCACCAGCAGCGATCCGACGATGCCGCCGAGAAAACTGGGCGGCCACAGGCGCAGGAGGTGGTGACGGCATTCGGCCAGTTCGCGCCGGTAGCCCCACGCGCCGGCGAGCGAACCCGGCACCAGCGCGAGCGTGCTCGTCGCATTCGCCATCACGGGACTCAGGACGGAGAGGAGGCTCGGGAAAGTCAGGAGCGTCCCGCCGCCGGCGATTGAATTCACGGCCCCGCCCAGAAAGGCGGAACCGCACAACAAGGCCCAACTGCCCAAGGAATCCTGCATGGAATCGTTCAGAGTATCAGAGTTGCCCCCCTGAATTGGAAATCCGTGACAGATGCGACGGTATCCGGTAGTGTGGAAGGAGAGGACCGGACGCATGGAAGTGCACTTCACGCCCGAGCAACAAGCCAAGCTTGCGCGACTGGCGGCGGCGCAAGGGTGCGAGACACAAGCGCTCGTACAAGAGGCGGTCGAGCGGCTCCTGAACTACGACGAGTGGTTTTCGCGAGAAGTCGATCGGGGCTTGGAGGCAGCGGATCGTGGCGAGTTTGTCGAACACGCTGACATCCGGCGCATGATCGAAGGCCGGTATCCGGCTTAATGCTCGTTCGTTGGTCCAGGCCGTCGGCGGAGGATCTGGCTCATATCTGCGACTACACTCAAGAGCGCTTTGGAGAGGCACAAGCTCGCCGTGCCGCGAGCGCCATTTATGACGCTGCCGGCTCCCTGCGAAGTATGCCGCTGCGCGGGCGCGCAGGTCGTAAGCCAGGGACGCGGGAACTCAGGCTTTCCGGCCTCCCATTTGTGGTCATTTACCGCGTGGGCAAAGAAGCCGTCCATATTCTCCGCGTTCTGCACGGCGCACAGCAGTGGCCCTGAGCCCCGCTGATCACACTTCCTACCGAAGCCGAACCCAAGCCCAACGCACTGGCAAGACGGCTATCGCGCCGGGACGCCGATCATATCCAGCGATACGGTCTTGCCCGCCACGCCCACCGCCTTCACCCCCGCCTTGGAGGCCGCCGGCGGTGTCTTCGGGTCGTAATACTTCGGCCGAATCTCGTTCAACTGGCGGCTGACGCCATCGTTCGACACATAGTACGTGGCTTTTGCCAGATGCTCGAGGTCCCCGCCGAAACTCACCACGGCCTCTTTCAACTTGGCAAAGATATCGTTGATCTCTTTCGGCCCGTTGTTGTCCGTCTTGCCGTACAGGCTGGAGACATAGATCGTCGCCGGGTGCGAGGCGCGCGCCACTTTGCTGTAGACCGGCGAGGCCTTCTCGCCGGGCGGCGTCAGGTACTCGATGGGCTCGGCCGCGGGCTTGGCGGGGTCCGCGGCGATCATCTCGATCTCGATCCGGTCCTTCGATGTCCACTCGACGAACACCTGGGGAGGCGGATTGGCCCCGAAATACTCGTCGATTTGCCGCCGCACGCCGGCCGCGGACGAGATGGGGTCGAGGAACGATTTCACCTGCACGACGTGCGAGAGGTCGAGTCCCATGTGCGTGAGGGCGGCCTTCAACTTGTCAAGCGTTCCGCGAGTGGCCTGGGTGATGGTTCCGGTGTCGGACTGGCCGGAGAGGTACACGCGGCGGCCCGCCGGCAGGACGGCCACGCGTGGGTTCCTCGGCTGTTTCCCCTTGGCCGGAGCGACGGCATCGATGGCCACCACCGCGCCTCCCGACAGCAGCCTCCCGGTGACCAAGCTGATCGCCGGTTTGTGCTTCCGGTAGCGTACCTTCAGCACCTCCTCGACCCATTTGCCGACGCCGTCGTCGGTCATCACGATATTGAGCTTCACGGCCTCCTTGAGGTTGCCGCCTGCTTCTTTGAGGGCGTTGTCCAGTTTCTTGAGCGTACCCTCCACCTGCGAGCGGTTATCGCCGGTCGAGACCCACATCTGCGCCGTGTGAGCGAGGGAGCCTCCGGGGACCATGACGGCGAGGGAACTGCCCGCCAACGGCCCCTCGCCCACGATCCGAGGTTCCGCCGCCCACAGAAGCGGCGCCGCCGCCAACACGATGAGCCAACGCATGTACTCTTCTCTATCACACATCGGGGCGCCGCGGCCGGTGTGCGGCTCCGGTCCCTCCGAACCCCGGCCGGAAGGCCGGGGACCGGGGACCCCACGGCTTCGCATGGTCGCGGAACTGAAGTTCCGCCGTAAGCGAAAGCTCGGGCCACTTCGCATCAAGGGGCCTGTCCCGCCCCCCGTCCTGGCCAAGCTCAAATCAGCG
The DNA here is from genome assembly GCA_964529305.1 of uncultured Solibacteraceae bacterium. GTDB lineage: Bacteria > Acidobacteriota > Terriglobia > Bryobacterales > Bryobacteraceae > CAZGUX01. The sequence goes on from CAZGUX010000021.1 coordinate 43,530, forward strand.
GACCCTCCCTTGTTTCGTTTGCTTCAATTTGTTTCGTTTTGTTTCGATTGGCCCCCAACCTTTCTCAATTCCCCGACCACTTACCACCGATTTCAGGCTGTTTTATTTCGACAAAAGGATTGTGGCGCGGACACTCGTGTCTGGGGCGTCGAGACTCGTCTCGACGCTTCTGGTTCCGGGGTGACACAGGCGGCGAGTCTTCGAAAGCCTCCATGACCGCGGCTCGGAGCCGTTCTTCGACCCGCAGAAGGGGCTGGCTGAAGCCTTGCTTAAGCCCGCCGCGGCCTGAAGGCCACCCCACCTGGTGGGGGCCACCCACGGCGCTGTGGAGCGCCGGTCGGAGACCGGCGCCACGGTGGGGATGTTCAGATATTTGAAAAAACGGGAAATGCGAACAGAAACGGGGCTCTCGTGGAGGTAACTGCTGGCTGTTTAGAAGCTTGCGGAGATGGAGAGGTGTGCGCATGTTCGCATTTTTCCGAACGGGGAGGGTGCGACCGGTTCAGTTGGTCCGGCCGGGTTCGGATTCGGGGTCGAGGCCGGAGACCTCAATCAGGAGTTCGTCATCGGGGATGCCGAGTTCTTCAGCGATCAGGCGGGCGACGGCCTGTTTGGCTTCCGGGAAGGGGGAGAGGGTTTCGGCGAGACGGGACTGGAAGCGTTCGAGTTGATGAGAGCTGACGGGTTCGTCCTCGGCGGGCAGGTGCATGAACTTCCAGCGGAGCTGGAAGAGTCGCTCGACGTGATTGGAGGCACGGAGGGCGGCGACGGGGTCCTTGTCGCGGGCGCGGAGAAAGAGTTCGGTGGTGGCGTCGATGAAGCGGCGCAAGTCGCGGCGGAACGCGGCGGGGGTATCGTGGGGCGTGTTGCGGAGGTGATTGATGCGATGCCGGCGAATGGCAAGCCGGGAGACGGCGAAGGACCGGGAAACGGCGGCGTCGGCGGTGCCATCCAAGAGAGCCGCGTCCATATCCTCGCGCCTGGGGTGATGACAAATGGTACAAAGAGCCATAAAATAATCTGCCTTCCTACCCCTATTGTCCCAAGGGAACGCAAGTGTTTTGGGGGTACGGGGGTGGGGTACCTAGAGGGAAATGAATGATTTTTGAGCGGTTAGGCGATGAAAATAAATTTGAAAGTGTTGTGAACGGTTTTTGGGGTCACGTCTGTGTTTTTGTAACTGCCGTTTGCCAATGCTGTATAAAGCTCCGCAGACGAGTAGGATACGGCCACACAAGCGGCTTCAAGAAATCGAGGCCGGAACGGGGGCGTGGGGCTCCCAAAAGATCCCGAGACAACAAGAAGCATCTTTTTCGTCGCAATGACGACAACCCGATGAGTGGGGAAATCGGGTGGGTTCCCGCCGGCGCTCGCGAGCGTCCGGAAGGAGTGCATGCTGCTCGGAACAGAGGTGCAACGTTCGCCCGGCACGAGACATGCGAGTTCGGGTCCGGTACGATTCAGGAGGGTGGCTGAGAGGCGGCGCACTGTTTCTGCTCAAGGGGAAAAGTAGCCGACGCCCTTGGATTTGGAGAAAATGGGGCCGCGAGACACAAGTGCCTCGCGGAAGGGCACTTAGATGAAGAACTTGCCTCTTTTGCTGAGCACTCTTCAATGGGGCCGTGACCGATGGGGCCAGGAAAGTGTTAGTGCTAAGTAACAGAGGATTGACAGCCGATACCTTTCTTTACTATACTCCCAAATAGCGGTAAAGCCGACAACGATTGCAGGTCGCTGTCGGCTAGCAGAGCGCCGTGTGGGCACTCGTAACACTAATGATCCTACCACGCGCGCGCCGTTCAGGAAAGGAGGGTCACTTGATTGTCTACTCGACGCCGGCGACTTCACAAGCCAACTGCGCTGCACGTGTCAGGTGCTTCTGCGCTAGATAGACGTTTAGGCCCCCGGGTAACTCCAGACGAGAAGCATCGTCGGATCCGGCCTAAGCAGAATCTGACGTGACCAGCCGTGGCAACCCCAAACTAGGCGGCGACGGATTGTCGCCGCCCATTGATGTCAACCTCTGGCCTGCCGCTCCTAGCGGTTTGAGCCGAATCTGAAGACTGATAAAGTGCTTACCCTGCTTCTGATGGCAACTATGGGTGAGAACTTGTTGCTACGAGCGGCACTATCCCTTTGAGTCTATTCTGCACAGACTGGAAGAGAAGGGGTATCAGGAGAACGGGAATGCAAGTACTGAAACTGGGGCTACTGAAGCACGCAGTTCCCGGCGAGGCTTTCGCGGTTCATTGTGAACCATGCGCCTTTTTTGATGCACATGCATCCTGTGGCATGATCTTGCGTGTCAAGAGTGGAAGACCATTTGACAACAAGCGGAGTATCGCCTGCGGGATGCGAGAGGGCCAAGTACAGTGACATTCGAAACATTCTTCCGTACGGCTACCGGAGGACGGTCCCCTTATGACTACCAGTCCAGGCTGGCGGAGGCTCCGATCACGAATCGGATCATTCATGTCCCAACTGGCGCCGGCAAGACGGCCGCAGCAATCGTCGCTTGGCTTTGGCGGTACCGAACTGATCCCGACTCGACCCCCAGGCGTTTGGTGTATTGCCTCCCCATGCGAGTGCTTGTCGATCAGACGCGCCGGAACGCTGAGCAGTGGATCGAGCGCAGCGGTCTGAATATCCCGGTGCGAGTGCTGAAAGGCGGCGAAGTCGAAGACGACTGGGAGATCCAGCCGGAAGTCCCATTTGTTCTCATCGGAACGCAGGACATGCTGCTGAGCCGTGCGCTGAACCGGGGCTACGCGATGAGCCGCTACCGCTGGCCGACGCACTTTGCCCTTCTCAATAATGATTGCTTATGGGTCTACGACGAAGTTCAGTTGATGGGCGATGGCTTGGCCACATCGTGCCAGCTTGCCTCTTTCAGGGAGCACTATGGAGCGTTCAAACAATGCCCCACGATTTGGATGTCAGCAACAGTCGAGACGCACATGCTGCAAACAGTGGATTTTCCGCTGGCACCGCCGGTAGTAAGGCTCGAGGATCGGGACGTTGCACGTGAGGACCTGTATCGCCGGTGGACTGCTCGTAAACAGATCGAAAAAGCGCCGGAAGAGTGCGGCTCGCCGCCGGAGTTGGCGCGTTTCCTTCACGAGCACCACCGGCCAGGCACGCAAACGATCGTGGTGCTCAACACGGTTCGTCGCGCCAGAGAGACTTTTGATCAGGTCCAGAAACTTGTCAGAGACGAGGTGCCCTGCCATCTCTTGCACGCGCGGTTCCGCCAGCACGAGAAGCAACACTGGTCTGATCTCTTCACAGAGGAGATTCCGAATTCAGGGCGAATTCTGGTCGCTACGCAGGTCATCGAAGCCGGCGTCGACATCTCCTCGTCCCTCCTTATTACAGATCTGGCCCCGTGGCCGAGCTTGGTACAACGCTTTGGCCGATGCAATCGCGCGGGCGAATACGATGCGTCTCGCATCATGTGGATCGATCAGCGGCCTAAGACAGATCCCTATGAACCACAGGAACTTGACAAGGCAGCGGAGGCCCTCGCGCACGTTTCCTCAGCCGCGCCCTGTGACCTTCCCCAAATTCGCACTCTTTACGAGCCCACTCATGTACTCCGCCGGCAAGACTTGATCGATCTGTTCGACACCACATCCGATTTGTCCGGCTACGACGTTGACATTTCTCGCTTCGTTCGCAGCGAGCAGGACCGCGACGTCTGGCTGGCGTGGCGGACAGACGAGCCGTCAACCGGAAAGGATGCACCTGGCCCTGATGAATTGTGTTCCGCCCCGATTCACGAGGTCCGATCGTTCATCCAGAAGAGGGGCGCGTGGACGTGGAATTCCCTGGCTGGCGCTTGGGTTCGTGGATTCGGCGAGACCCTCCGCCCTGGAACGATCATCGTGCTTCTGGCGAAGGACGGCGGCTATGACGCCGAACGTGGCCTCGATTTGAAATCAGCCAAACCGGTCGAGACTATCCCGTCTCGGTCAAGGCCTGAAGAAGGTAACGACGACGATCCCCGTACCTTTCTCCGCTACACGCAGACCCTTGCCGCTCACTCCCGCGAAGCACTGGCGATGATGGAGACCTTGCTCAACCGGCTGGGTTTCTCCGATTTTCGGGAGGAACTGCTCATGGCCGCGCTGCACCACGACTGGGGGAAGGCGCACCCCGTTTTTCAGGCGACGGTAAACCCCGAGAGTGACGGTCAAATACTGGCCAAATCACGCGTGCAAGGCAAACACGCCCGGAAGCGATTTCGGCATGAACTCGCTAGTGCGCTTGCGGTCTTGCAGACTCATGCGTCCGACCTCACGGCTTACCTCGTGGCGTCACACCATGGCAAGGTCCGCCTTTCCATACGGGCGTTGCCGGACGAAGACAAGCCGGAGCAGGCCGAGGTGAAGTTCGCGCGTGGGGTGCATGAAGGGGACGCGCTGCCGGGGATTCGACTGAGTGACGTCGACAAACCGGCCATCACTCTCGACCTGGAGCCGATGCTCCTTGGCGAATCTGCTACCGGCCAAGCCTCGTGGACAGCACGGATGCTCGCCTTGCGTGACGAGATCGGCATCTTCCGTCTTGCTTATCTCGAAGCCCTAATCGTCGCTGCGGACTGCCGTGCCAGTGCGACGCCGGAGGACGTTTTGCCATGATCCATCAGCTCATTCTGAAGGGCTGCACAACGGAACCGATGGCTGGGTACCTTAAGGCGCTCGCCGTATTTCGCCTTGTCAGCGAGCAGGCTGACCCGTCGGCGCGCGGCTGGTGGGTGGCAAACTGCTTTTGTCTGCAATCTAAGTTCGATGCTGAAGCGCTCTGCCGCTTCTTTCTCGACGAGTACGTTCCGACGCCGATCGTCGCTCCTTGGAACGGCGGAAGCGGATTTGTCGAGGGAGACCGTCGCGTGGGCATGGATGCTATCTTGGCCAGTCACCTGAGTCGATTCGCGGAGTATCGACGCACCATTGGACAAATTCTGGAGTGGCCCGAGTTCAGCGGTGGCGATCTCACGTTGAAGCAGATGATCGACGCCGTCCAGCGGATGCCCCCGGGGAAACTCGCAGACGAGACGCGCGAGCTTCTGGCCGACATCGAAACGACAGTCTCGAGCCAGGCCGGCCCTGCAGAATCACTCTTGTCGCTGACCACCGCAGAACTGAAAGGTACAGCGCCACACGTCGCTCCGAAGGTGCGAAAACTTCGCACGGCAGTGAACAAGAGCAAACGCTCGGCCGGTAAAGAGGCCGTGGTACGGGCTTGCCGAAACCGCTTGGGAGATCGGGCGTTGGCATGGATTGACTGCGCGGTTGTCCTGCGTACGGCGACTGACCTGAACTACCCCCCCTTGATGGGTACCGGCGGCGGCGAAGGGCGCCTCGACTACACCAACTCGTTCATGGAGAGGGTGAGTACTCTGTTGATAGACCAGCAGCCGAGTGCAATGAGTTTGCTCCAGAATGCCTTGTGGGCAGAGCGGACCGAGTCGTTGGTTGCAGCGGCGGTGGGCCAACACGACCCTGGACGCGCTGGAGGATTCAACCAAGGACCCGAGATCGAGACAAAGGACTTTCCGTCCAATCCCTGGGACTTTGTCCTCGCCATGGAAGGCGCCGTGGCTTGGGCCAGCGGCGCAGCGCGGCGCCAAGGCGCCGACTCCGTCACAGTCTCCAGCAGCCCGTTTACCGTACGCGCACGAGCGGTGGGCTACGGTTCTGCCGAGACGAGTGACGAAGACAATTCACGCGCCGAGATCTGGCTGCCTGTTTGGGATCGACCAACTCGCTACGGCGAGTTCCGTCTTCTTCTACGCGAAGGGCGCGCCGAATGGTGTGGAAGGCCGGTGACCAACGGCCTAGAATTCGCCAAGGCTGCCGCGTCCTTGGGCACTGATCGAGGGGTTGCCGCCTTTGTTCGTTATAGCCTGCTGAAGCGGCGAGGAGACAGCTACCTGGCTCTGCCCATAGGCCGAGTTCCTGTTAGCGCACGAGAAGACTCGGATCTTCTCCGGGAACTCGACATCATTCTTCAGAAGGTTGACGAATTTGCCCGCGCCTTCAAGTCCAATGCGCCCCCCGCTCAGTTCGCCTCTCACAGACGGCTGGTCGATTCGGCAGTCTACGAATTCACTTTGCGCGGCGGACGGGATCGACTTCTGCGAGTATTGGCCTCGCTTGGTCGACTGGAACGGTACTTCGCTCAACGGAGTCTGAGCCTGGAACCCAAACTTCGGACGCCGCTTTCCGGACTAAGCCCCAGGTGGTTGCTTGCAGCGAACGATGGATCGTTGACCTTTCGGATCGCCATCGCGCTTGCATCAATCGGACGTGCGGGCGAGGTTGGCGGTATGAGGGCCAACCTCTGCCCGATTGACCCAACGAAACCGTGGGCTTGGTCTTCCGGCAGCGGGCAAGTCGATTTTCACGGGAGTAGCCTCTCAGACCGCTTGGTGAGTGTCCTCCGGCGGCGTCTAATCGATGCTGGCCGGCTCCGTTGCGAAACGCTTCCATTGTGGTCTGCCGTCTCGGTTGCGCCGGAAGACGCAGCGGCGTTCCTTCTCCACGACAACATCGACGAGTCACTCATCGAAGTGCTGCTTTTTGGTCTTACTCTGATCGATTGGCATGACCCCGCCGTCGAACGCGTGCGCGCCGAACTGTATCGCTCATGGCGGCCAACGCCGGCAATTATCCCCCGCAGTTACGCCCTACTTAAGCATTTGTTTCATCCGGCGATCCCGAAAGTCCGTCCCGAGATGTCAATTCTCTCGCTTCTTCAGGGCGGACGTCTCATGGATGCGTGTGAAATGGCCCAGCGCCGCCTGCGGGCCGCCGGGCACTCACCTCGCGATGCTCACTTTCTCGACGGGCCTGACACTCAGCGCCTCGCCGCCGCTTTGCTGGTCCCGATCCACCCAATTGAAAACCTTTCGCGACTGGTCCTTCGCAGGAACCCCGACGCCGCGGAAGAAGCGACAGGACAATGACCATGCTTGAACCTCTAGCCAACGCTCCCCGCCTGCTCGTTGAGCAGGACCTCCAGCCCGTTCAAGGACACCGCTTCCAGCCTACCGGCTTTGCCGATCTCGGCGCCGCCGATTACCGTCTCCACGACGGTAGACGTATGCTTCTCGTTGAAAGCGCTCAGTCCGTCGCAAATCGACTCGAACAAACGTGTCTCAATGGATCGGGCCCCGATATCGCGCCTGAACTCCACGGACTTCCTTACGTCAAGGCCAAACTGCAAGGCGACTCCGACGCGGAAACCAGTTCTCTCATCGAGGCACACAGAATCAACTCGCCGTTCATCATCTCGGACCCGCAGTTTCAGTCAGCGTTTCTAGAGAGGTCCGGATACGCGAGGGCCAAGCCGGTTAACTGGAAGAGGGCAGCAGCCGCGCTGTTCTATGTCGATCCAAATGCTCTCCTCCACGGCGTATTCATGGCGAATCTGCTCGACGGCCGACTGCGATTTCCTCGGGCCGTCAGCGGTTTTGTTGAGGCGTCGGACGTCGTCGAAGCCGTGTCAGGGGGGGTCAAGAACAATCCCCTCGATCCAACTGGGAGGATAAGAGCAAAGGCCTACGACAAGGATGTCTACAGCAACGTCCCCTATTCCCGGATTGAATACACGGCCGCATCCCTCACAGCATACTTCAATCTTGACCTGGCCTTGATCGCGGGATACGGCTTGCCCGGCGATGCGAGTAGTCTGCTAATTGCCCTTGCTTTGTTCAAGATTCGCCGATTCCTGTCGACCGGCCTTCGCTTGCGCACCGCGTGCGACCTGACGCCGTCGCGTGACCTCAGCGTCGCGACTCCGGCCGGTTTCGTCGTCCCGAGCGAAACCGTTCTTCTTGAGAAGGTCCAGGATGGAATCCAAGCATGCACCAAGGCTGGTCTTTTTGCACAGCCTTCGGTCACTTCTATCGAATGTCCAGTGGCTTTGAAGTCCGACAAGAAGTCCCCGCTCGAAGCTGGTTGAGAAGGAGCCTGCCATGTTGGTGATCGAACTCTCATTCCCGGCAGGCCGCTATCACGCCACACCCTGGGGGCGCCACGTCAACGAGGGCGGGTGTGAGTGGCCTCCCTCTCCCTATCGTCTGGTTCGCGCGTTGTTTGACGCCTGGAAGCGGAAACGCCCGGACTGGCCCGAACAACGAGTCGCCAGGCTCTTGGAGCCTCTCGGCGCCCAGTTGCCCCTGTACCGGCTTCCACGAGCGGCTGTTTCCCACACCAAATCCTACTTGAGCCGCAACGAGCGTGACCCGCTCGCAAAGACCGCCGTCTTTGATGGATTTGTGGCCCTCTCGACCCCCTCATCTGTGCTCATGGGCTGGCCCGATCTCCATCTCGACGCGGCCACAAACTCTTATCTGGACGAGCTTCTCTCTCAGCTCAACTTCCTCGGCCGCTCCGAATCGTGGGTTGCGGCGCGTCTCCTCACGGGTATCGCGGCAGTCGAGTGGAATTGCATCCCGGCCGGGTCGGAAGAACAGCGTGCGCAGGGAATGGATTTGATCTCCGTGGCTGTTCCCTCGGCCCCTGCGACGTATGCTCCTTTGAAGCTCAAGAAGACTCTTAACGGGAAGAATTCCCTGTCGTGGATGGATGCGATTGCAACGGGCACGGACGTTGTTCATCGTATGGGTTGGAGCCATCCCCCCGCAATGCGGTTTGTCGACTACCTCAGGGCAGTAGACTGCTTTGCCCTTTCACCGCAGAAACAGCCAGCCCAGTTGCCATCT
>CAZGUX010000022.1:0-4898 GCA_964529305.1 uncultured Solibacteraceae bacterium
CCCGAGTTATTGGGTATTGTCGAAAACGCGGTCCGTACGATGGCGCCGCCGCGCGTGACCTTGGCGAACGCGCCCTCCTCGGTAGAGGTGGTGCTGCGTTCCCAGAACCAGGGCAAACGGTGGCTGGTCCACCTGGTGAACTTCCAGGGCGAGATGACGCGCCCGATCCGGAAAGTCTGGCCGCTGCGGGACGTTCAGGTCGCGCTGGAAGGCGAAAACCTCCGGAAGGCCTATTTGTTGATGCGGCCGGGCGCTCTGGCGATCACCCGCGACGGCAACGGCCGCAGCCTGGTCACCGTGCCCAGCGTGGGGGAATACGAAGTAGTGGTGTTCGAGCGGTGAGCGGCCTCACCCGGAGTGGGGCGCAGCCCGCAGACCCCGCAGGGTTTGCATTGGTTGGTAACTCGTGATCTGGTAGAGAGATAGGGCGATCAGTGGGTCGTCCGAACGACATGGTGAATTGATTGCAACAATCTGGCGAACCCCCTGGGGACAGGGCGCAGAACCTGTGCGATCAGGATCGAGAGGTATTTTGTGAATCAGGACATTTCCCGTCGTACCTTCGTAGCCGCCTCAGCGGCGGCCGCTTCCGCCCTGGGCGCCGTGGAGAAACCGGCCCTGCTGGGCGGCAAGAAAGTCCGGACCCAGCCTTGGCCCTCCTGGCCGGTATTCGACAAGACCGAAGAGCGCGAACTGTTGTTTACTCTGAAGACCGGCAAGTGGTTTCGGGGCTACGGAACCGCCGTTGCCGAGTTCGAGAAGAAGTACGGTGAACTTACGGGGGCCAAAGCCTGCCTGGCGACCGCGAACGGCACCAGCGCGCTATTGACCTCGCTCGGAGCGCTGGACATCGGCGCCGGCGACGAGGTGATCGTGCCGCCGTACACTTTTGTGGCCACGATCAACGCAGTGCTGGCCATGAACGCGATGCCGGTGTTTGTCGACACCGACTGCGAGACCTCCCAGATCGACGCGAAGAAGATCGAGGCCGCCATCACCGACCGCACCGCGGCGATCCTGCCGGTCCACCTGGGCGGAAGCGCGGCCGACCTCGACGCGATTCTGGCAATCGCGAAAAAGCACAAACTGCCGGTGATCGAGGACGCCTGCCAGTCGCACCTCGGCGAGTGGCGGAACCGGAAGGTGGGCGCCTGGGGCACCACCGGATGCTTCAGCTTCCAGGCGTCGAAGAACCTGAACTCCGGAGAAGGCGGCGCGATCCTGTCGAACGACGAGGACGTCATCGAGCGCTGCTACGCTTTTCACAACAACAGCCGCGGCCGCAAGACCACCGGGTACGACTTTTCCTACATCGCCCGTGGCCTGAATCTCCGGATGACGGAATTCCAGGGTACGCTGCTGATGGCACAGATGACGCGCCTTGAAGAGCAGTCGAAGAGAAGGGAACAGAACGCCGGGTACCTGACCTCCCTGTTGCGGGAGATCCCGGGCATCCGGCCCGCCCGCATGTACGAAGGCTGCACGCGCAATGCCTACCACCTCTACATGCTGCGCTACGCCCCGGAGAAGTTCGCCGGCTTGCCGAGGGCGAAATTCCTCAAAGCGCTGAATGCCGAGGGCATTCCTTCCAGCGCCGGCTACAAACCCCTGAACAAGGAGCCGTTCCTCAAGAACACGCTGGAGTCGCGCGGCTATCAGCAGATCTATTCGAAGAGCTACATCGCCAAATGGCAGGAGCGAAATCGTTGCCCCGAGAACGACAAGCTGTGTGAAGAAGCCGTGTGGTTCATCCAGACCATGCTGCTCGGAGGCCGGTCCGATATGGACCAGATCGCCGAAGCAGTCCGTAAGATCCAGACTCACGCAGCGGAGTTGGCTCGCGCCTGAACGTATGCGTTTTGCTTGTATATTGATCGCGATGGCGGCTTGGGGAGCGAACCGAGTGGATTCAGATCGTCTGGAGATCGTGACGGTCGACCCGGGGCATTTTCACGCGGGTCTCTTGCAGAAGGAGATGCTGCCGGATTTCGCGGAGCAGGCCTACGTCTATGCGCCGCTGGGGCCGGACCTGGCGGCGCATCTCAACCGGATCGCGGGCTTCAATTCGCGGAAAGAAAACCCGACCCGCTGGAAACTCCAGATCTACGCCGGGCCCGACTTCTGGGAGAAGATGCTGGCCGAGCAGCACGGGAAAGTCGTTGTCTTCTCCGGACGGAACCGCGGCAAGATCGAGCGGATCGAGACCGTGGCGCGCCGAGGACGGTCGGTGCTCGCCGACAAGCCATGGATCATCGAACCGGAAGATCTCGGCAAACTCCAATCGGCGCTGGACGCGGCCGACGCCAAGCACGTCATCGCCCACGACGGCATGACGCAACGCTTCGAAATCTCGTGCATCCTTCAGAAGGCGCTGGTCAACGATGCGGAAGTGTTCGGCCAGCCCCTGCCCGGTTCGGCGCAGGAACCGTCCGTGTACATGGAGAGCGTTCATTACCTGCTCAAGCTAGTCGCGGGGGCTCCCAACCTGCGGCCGGCCTGGTTCTTCGATACCCGTGAGCAGGGCGAGGGACTCACCGATGTCGGCACGCACCTGGTGGACATGGTGCACTGGACTCTGTTTCCCGGTCAGGCGCTCGACTATCGCAAGGACATCGAGATGGTGGCAGGCTCGCATTGGCCGACCAAGCTGTCCCAGGCCGACTTCCGGAAGGTGACCGGCCAGGCCGAGTTCCCGGAGTACCTGAAGCCGCACGTCGCCGACGGGGTCCTTTCCTATTTCTGTAACAACAGCGTCGACTACCGGGTGCGCGGGATACACGTGAAGCTCGACGTGAAATGGGATTTCGAAGCGCAGCCCGGAGCGGGCGATACCGAAGTGGCGATTTACCGCGGCAGCCGTGCTCGCGTGGAAGTACGGCAGGGCGCGGCGGAGAAGTTCCGGCCCGAAGTGTTCGTGGTCCCGAATCGTGCCGTGGACAAGAGCACGCTGCTCGCTGCATTGAAGCACAGGCTGGCCGCCATGGAAGGCGAATGGCCGGGACTCGCGGTGGTGGACCAGGGCGAGCGCCTGCACGTGACGATTCCGGACCAGCACCGGATCGGGCACGAAGCGCACTTCGCCCTGCTCACCGGACGGTTCCTAAGCTACGTCAAGAGCCCGCGCAACCTGCCGGCATGGGAGAAACCCAACATGCTGGCCAAATACTACGTGACCACCAAAGGTGTGGAACTGGCGCGTAAGGGTGGAGTCAAATGAACCGAAGTCCACAATGGACCGGCGACGGCCCGTCGCCCCGGAAGTTGAAATCCTCGACCGCGCTCGAAACAGCGCGGTTTTTTCTTTTGTGGGGGGCCGCGTTCCTCGTTTCCTGCGCGCCGGCTCCCGCCCCAAAACCGGAGGAATCCAAGTCCACCGGGGGCGAGAAGAAACTGATCGCGACAGTCTACAACTCGGGTTTCGCCGAGGCGCACGACACCTATAACGGCATGGGCGTCTCGACCGACGGCATCATTTATTACGTTCTTTGCTCGGACAAGGCAGATCTCGGCGCGAAGATGTACTCGCTCGACCCAGCCAGCGGCCAGACCAAACTGCTGGGCAACCTGACGGAAGCCAGCGGCGAGAAGGACGCGAAGGCGATCTCCCAGGGCAAGAGCCACGTCAATTTCGTCGAGTCGAACGGTAAGCTCTATTTCGCGACGCACATTGGCTTCTACAGCATCATCGACGGCATGGAGAAGATGGGCATTCCGCCGGCGGGCATGAAGGCGTATCGCGGCGGCCATCTGCTGGCGTTCGACATCAAGGCCGGAACGTTTGAAGACCTTGGCATGATCCCTCGCGGCGAGGGCGTCCTGACGCTTAACATGGATACCCAGCGCCAACGGATCTACGGCCTCTCATGGCCGACCGGCTTCATGTTCCGCTACGACCTCGCGAAAAAAGAACTCAAGGAACTCGGGGACTTTTTCCGCAAGGGCGAAAACGGCAAAGGCGATACCTACCGCACCATCTGCCGTTCGTTGGCGGTGGACCCGACCGATGGCTCGGTCTACTTCACCAACGGCGACGGGGACATCTCCGTGTACCGCTACGAACAGGACCGGGTGGAAATGTTCGCGCCCGGCGAGATGAAGAAGGACTACTTCGGGCTATACGATCCGACGTCCGCCGGGCACATGGCCTACAACTGGCGGCAGGTGGTCTGGTACGGACCCGAGAAGTCTTTCTACGGAGTGCACGGCAACTCGGGCTACCTGTTCAAGTTCGACCCGAAGACGGGTCGCGTGGAAGTGGTTGACCGCATCACATCGGAGCCTTCCAAACGTAGCGGTATGTTCGACCAGTTCAGCTATGGCTATCTCGGCTTCACCCTGGGCGCGGACGGACACACGCTTTATTACCTGACGGGCGGGCCGATCTATCGCGAAGGCAAACGCGTGGCCGGCAAGTCGTCGACTGCTAAGGGCGAGTCCAAAGGCGACGAGGACTTGCACCTGATTACCTACGACATTCCCGCGGGCCGGTACACGGATCACGGCCCGATCTTTTTCGAGAACGGCGACCGTCCGGCCTATGTGAATTCGATCGCGGCCGGCAAGGATGGAACCGTATACTCGTTGTCCCGGATCAAAGAGGGCGGGCATACCCACACGGACCTGTTCAGTGTGAAACCGCCAACCGTGCCGCGACCGTAAGTGAGTTCCCCATGGGCCCTTGGTCCACCAAAGAAACGAAAAACGCGCGTGCAGCCCCGAGCGTAAACGAGGGGGTCCCTTCCCGCGCGCCATGGAGCCCACGGCCCAAGAGCGGTTTTTCAAGGAACCGGTGGTTGAGAGGCAAGCAATGGTAGCGCCGGGCGGAGACCCGCGCCACAGTGGAGCCCGGCGGCCCCCCGCGCGCCCGGGGGGGGGACACCGCCAAATGCCGGTGTGAT
>CAZGUX010000023.1:0-5463 GCA_964529305.1 uncultured Solibacteraceae bacterium
TCGCGCGCAGGCCCAGCCTGCGCGCGAACGGAAGGCCCAAAGAATTCCAGGCCGCCGTCAGCTCAGGGACTCGCAGTTGACGAGCGACGCCGTAGAAGACAGCCACACCGGCGGACGAACTGACCAGAACATCGATCAGACGACCGAGCTTTCCGGTTCCGAGCGCCGACACGATCGCGTGACTGGAAAACCAGCACACGAGTCCCATCACTGCCGACGCGCCGCCGATCTTCAGGCAACTCGACAGAAGGGCGCGTCCGTAAATTCCGCCGATCGGTTTGCGAATGCGCCACAACAGGACGGAGAAATTGAAAATCGCCACCGCCGATGTGGAAAGGGCCAGACCGCCATGGCCGGCGCCAAGTACCTTCACCATCACCCACGCGGTGGCGCAATTGATGCCGATGGACAGCAGGCTCACGACCATCGGCGTGCGCGAATCGTTAAGCGCATAAAATGCCGGGGCCAGCACTTTCACCGCGGAGTATCCCGCCAGACCCACCGCGTAGCAGGTCAATGCGATGGCCGTCTGCTGGGTGTCGAACGCCGTCAGGGCGCCGCCTTCGTACACCAGGCCGATGACGCTTTCGCCCAGGACGGCAAGGCCGACGGACGATGGCACGGTCAGGAGAAAGACCATGCCGAGCGACCGGCCAAGCATGTCGCGGAACCCGGCGTAGTCCTTGAGGGCGGCATTTCGCGAGATGGCCGGCAGGGTCGCCGAAGCGATGGCAACTCCAAAGACGCCGAGCGGCAGTTGCATGAACCGGAACGCGTAGCCCAGCCAACTCACGGGCCCGTTGATCACCTGGCCGGCCGCGTTGGTGATGCCGGCGGCGTAGTGCGTGTTCACCATCACGTTGATTTGCACGGCGGCGCTGCCCAGGATCGCCGGACCCATCAGAACGAGAACCTGCCGCAGGCCCGGGTGGCTGAAGTCGATGGCCGGCCGGTAAGGGAATCCGCTCCGGATCATCGACGGAACCTGGCAGAGGAACTGGAGTGCCCCGCCCACGACGATCCCGAAGGCCATTCCATAAATCGGCGGCAGGCCCCAGGCGGGCGCGAACCAAAAGACCCCGGCGATGCCTACGATCAGCGATCCGACGTTGAAGAACGTCGATGCCAAAGCCGGAATCCCGAATTGGCGATCCGCGTTGAGCACGCCCATCGCCTGAGCCGCCAGGGCTACCAGCAACAGGAACGGGAACATCACCTGCGTGAGCCCCACCGCCAGGTCGAACTTGCCGGGAATGTGTCGGAAACCGCTGGCCAGGAGGTCGACGAGTTGCGAAGAAGCGAGCATGCCCAGCGCGGTGAGCAGTCCGACCACCAGGACCAGAGCGGTGGCCACGAGGTTGGACAGGTGGGCGGCTTCCCGTTTTCCATGCTCCGCCAGGTAGCGCGTAAACGTAGGGACAAAAGCCGACGACAGTGCGCCCTCGGCAAACAGGTCGCGTGTGAGATTGGGGATGCGGAAGCCCAGGTCAAACGCATCTTTGGCGATGCCCGCGCCGAACAACCGGGCCATGGCGATTTCACGGGCCAAACCCGTGAGGCGGCTGAGCATCACGGCCGCCGAGACGATGCCCGCGGAGCGAACAACGTCCCGGGAGTAAGCGTCCTCGCTGGCCGGAGGAGTCATTGGATGCGGCGGACTTCGACTTTGGCGCGCATCTCGGCCGTTCGCTCCAGCGACGCAAAGCTGACCCCCGGCAGCAAGGCTGACGCCGTTCCGGCGGCGACGCCCCACCGCAGCGCCTCCTCGGCGTTCTCACCGCGAGTTAACGCCCAAACGTGGGCCGCGGCAAGCGCATCTCCCGCGCCGATCGGACAGACGGCGTCAATGGCTGGAGGAATGGCCTCGAAGATGCCCTCGGGGCTGGCCAGCAGAGCGCCGCGGCTGCCGAGCGAAAGAAGAACCGATTCCGCGCCCATGGCGCGCAGCGACTCCGCCGCTTCCACCGAGTGGTTACGTGTCAACAGAACGGTGCCGAGCAGTTGTTCAGCCTCCTGCTCGTTGGGGCACGCCACGGTCGGTCCACCTTCCAGGCCCCGCCGGAGCGCGTCTCCATCCGCGTCGAGCAACACTCGAACCTGCGCTTCGCGCGCCGCCCGGATCAATCTGGCGTAGAATTCAACCGGCACGCCCGGCGGCAGGCTGCCGCACAGCATCAGCCACGTCGCGGCCTCCAGTCTTGCCACCACCCGGCGCTCGAAATGCTCCAACTCCTCGGCATGGATCAGAGGCCCCACTTCGTTCAGCTTGATCGTCAATCCCTGTCTGTCCGAGATCGACAGATTGACGCGGATCGGATTGCGGATCGGAATCAACTCCACCGGGAAGCCCGCTTGCTGGAGGAAGCTCTCCAGCCGCACTCCGGTCTCGCCCCCGCAGGCGAGGATGGCCGTGGTGTCGCCCCCGAACTTGTGGATCACCTGCGAGGCGTTAAACCCGCGGCCGCCCGCGGACTCGTGCGCTGACAGGATGTATCCCCGATCCTCAAAAACCAGCCTGTCGGCAGTGACATTGCGGTCGATCGCCGGATTGATCGTGACGGTGAGAATCATCGGGCGGGGAGCGTCTCGCTCCATTGTAAGCGAAGGCGCGCGTGCTACGCTGAACGCTTGCCTCGTTCCGATTTCCGCGCCTATCTGGCGTTGGCTTCCGTGTGCATTTTCTGGGGAACCACCTATCTGGCGATTCGGATCGCCCTCGAAAGCATCCCTCCTTTCTGGCTTGTGTCGAGCCGGTTTCTGATTTCCGGAAGCCTCATGTGCGCGTTTCTATGGTGGCGGGGTGAGCGGTTTCCGCGGGGGCGCGACGCCTGGATGACGGCCCTCTACGGGGTATTGATTCTCGGAATCGGGAACGGCGCTCTGACATTGTCCGAAACCTATATCGCCAGCGGCCTCGCCGGCCTGTTCATCACCCTGTCGCCCTTCTGGATGATCTCGATCGAAGCGATGCTGCCGGGAGGCGAGAAGATCCACCTGCCGACGTTAGTGGGCATGGTCGTCGGCTTGTCGGGCACCGCCTTTCTGGTGTCCCGCGGCTTGACGGACAGCGCCTTCGGCGCGAATGTCGTCAAGGGCTTTTTCGTTCTGCAACTGGGCATGGTGTCCTGGTCCTTCGGCTCCATCGCGCAGCGGCGCCTGAAGCAGCGGCACAGTTCGATCGCGGCGGGAGCGCTGCACCAGATGGCCGCGGGAATCGCGTTTCTGCCGGTCGCCTTTCTCACTCCCTCGGAGTCCATCCGATGGACCACACAAGGCGCTGCCGCGCTCGCCTATCTGGTGGTGTTCGGCTCCATCCTCGGGTACACCTCCTACGCTTACGCGCTCAGCCATCTGCCGGTGGCTGTGGTGTCGATTCACAATTACGTGAACTGCGCCGTCGGAGTCTTCCTCGGATGGCTGGTGTATAGCGAACCCTTCGGAATGCGGGAAGTGGCCGCGATGCTCGTGATCTTCGCCGGCGTAGGGATCGTCAAGAAGACGTCGTCCTGACTTCACAAGAGCGCGGTCAGCTCTTGTCGAGAACCTTCGCGCCCAACGCGCCACCCGCGGTGCAGAATGCGGTAACCATCATGAACAAAAAGATCAACGAGGTGACGAACACCATCGCCATGCCGCCCGGCGTCTCGAGCATCTGGATGGCCTCGGCCATTTTCGGATCGCCCGCGGGCATTTGCTGAAGCTGCTCGCGGTACATCTGGGCAAGTTGTCCGTCGGATAGGGCGGCTGAGACCGAGAACAAGACCGTCAGGATCACGAAGCTCAAAACACCGGTTAGCCATCCCATGCGCGCTCCGGCGCGAACGGTCAGGGTCTGCCGGCTGCGGCGCTCGAACAGCCAGGTACCCAGAAAGCCGGCTCCCACCAGCCAGATCACGAACCCGAAACGGATCAGCAGGAACAACAGCGTCCCGAGACTCGCCGCGAGCAGGGCGGCGCGTACGGCGATCGGGTTGTGAAAATCCGGGGCCGCGACGATTTCGACCGGACCTTCGGGGGCTGTCTCCAGTGGCATGACCACGATGCGCTCGGCAGCCTCTCGGGCCAGGTCGGCCTCGCGCTGCGGTTTCCCGCAACGGTGACAGAACCGGGCATCCGGAGGAAGCGCTGCTCCACAACTACAGAACTCTGTCATACGGCAGATCTCAGTTTGACGCATGGCCTGCGCCGAGGCAACTGACAGTCGTCGCCTTGCAATCTGTCGACAGAGTGCGTCATACTTTGTTCACCGGCAAGTTCCGAAGAGGGGTTGAACATCTTATGTCAAAAATCTGCAGAATCGCAGCGATTTTGCTGCTAGCCTATTTCTCCGTTCAAGCGCAAGACACGACTGGCTCGATTACCGGAACCGTGCGAGATCCGAGCGGCGCCGTAATCGCCGATGCCAAGGTGCGTGTGAACAACCCGGATACCGGCTTCGTTCGCGAAGGGCGGACAAACGAGAGCGGCCTCTACCGGTTTGCCTTCCTGCCGATCGGCACATCCTACACCGTGCGCGTCGAGAAGGAAGGCTTCAAATCTCAGACGCAAACCAAGATCCAAATCGAGATTCTCCAGGTACGAACCGTCGACTTCTCTCTCGAGGTGGGCCAGGTCAGCGACTCGGTAACCGTCGAAACATCGGCTCCCCTTCTCGAGGGCGAGACTTCGTCGGCCGGAGAAACCATCAAGCAGGAACAGGTATTGAACCTCCCCCTGGGCGCCCGGTCGTACATGCAACTGGCGTTTCTGACGCCGATGGCGATTCCGGCGTCGGGCGACTTCCGCTCCACCGAGATCAACCGCGAGAGCCCCATGCCTTCCGCCGCGGGCCAGAGACCTGAGCAGAACAACTATCAGATGGACGGAATCGACAACCGCGAGAGCGGCCGCAATGGCCTGGCGCTGAACACGTCCATTGAGGCCATCAGCGAATTTCGCGTTCAGACCGGATTGGCTCCGGCCGAGTTCGGCCGCGGCGGCGGCGTGATCATCAACGTTGTCACCCGCAGCGGGGCCAACCAGATTCACGGATCTCTGTACGAATTCCTCCGCAACAACAAGATGGACTCCCGGCCTTACTTCTCCAGCCAGAAGGCGCCCTTGAAGCGGAATCAGTTCGGCGGTTCGCTCGGTGGGCCCATCAAGAAGGACAAGTTGCTGTACTTCGGCAACTACGAAGGCTTCCGCGAAGCCTCGACGGGCAATCCTCCGGTGGGACGCGTGTTTACGCCGAACGAGCGGAACGGCGTCTTCACCGATACGATTCTCGATCCCTTGGCCAACAACGCGCCGTTCGCCAACAACACGCTGCCCCAGAACCGGATCGATCCCATCTCGCGCAAGATTCTGGAACTGCATCCCCTGCCGAACAACCCGAGCGACCCGGCGCGGAACTTCATCTTCAACGATGTGCCTTCCGGCCGGACCAACCGGGACTACGCGGTCGGCCGTGTCGACTACAAC
>CAZGUX010000024.1:0-28593 GCA_964529305.1 uncultured Solibacteraceae bacterium
AGTGGGTCTTCCTTGATGACGAGGACTTCGCATTCAGCCTTGCTCTGCTCAGGAAGAAAGCTCCTACCTACGGGGTGCTCGTCCACGACTATTGCCTTACGCATAGTCAAGGCCATTGGCTGCTCGAGGCCAAGACCAAGACCGGCATTTCGTGCCTCATGCGCGACATGCAAGGCCAGACGTCGAAGTACCTCAACCTCAAATACAAACACCGGCCCTGGAGGCTATTTGTCCCACTCGGCACGGAGGATCGCGCGGGCCAGAAATGGTGGCGCCGCGAGGCCAACCCATTGAAGAATGGAGTGAACTGGACTCCGCGGTTCTTCGCGACTGCCATCGATCGCAGGTATTACGAATCCGTCCTGAAGTACATCGAGGACGGGCCGGTGAGAGCCGGCGTCTGCACGGAAGCGCAGTTGTATCGATGGTCTGGGGCCCGGGCGCGAATGAACGGGATGGACAGCCTGGGTCTTCTGGTCATCGACAAGGGAGTCCAACCATGTCCCGCTTTCGCCGATGCAGGTCAGTTCACGTCCGCGCCGCTCCCGACTGGCGTCGACTTGACCGCGGTGCTTGAAGAGACGTCTCGCACGCGAATGGGGTTCGATGGGGCACTCGCTCGTGTCAGAACGGGTCCCAAGTTGAAACGGCCGTGCCAAACCGAAACAACCGGGTACCATAAGAAGACGCCGAATTCGGCTCCACCTTTCGGGGAGCCGTTCGCACAGCCAAGGAGACCCGATTGCTCGTATATAGGGAAACGTTCGACGACGGCCCAGGTGGATGGCAGGGGTGGATCAACAATTTCGCCGGTCCCAAGAAACTCGAGTACTGCCCCGGAAGCCTGACTTCCCGCAGTCCATGGTGGATCGATTACAATCACGCTCCGCCGGGAGCCGGTTATCTCCACATGCTCTTCAACCTCAACACCAGGGGGCCGGGTTTTGGGGAAGCGCTAATGGAAGCCGGCGGTGACAACCGCTTTGTCGAGGGTGGGTTTCCTACCAACTTCACCAACGCCCGCGTCACGGTGAAGCTGAAGGGGGAACTGGAGACCCGCGGAGCCAACGTGGTTCTGCTTGCGCAGGGTACTCAACAAGGCATCTGCTCAGGGTGGGCACTGACCGGCCGTCCTTTCCACGTGACTGACGAGTGGACCGAGCAGACCATCCACCTCGACCCCAACCCTGACCTCTGGACGCCGCTTGGCAGCCGGCACAACCGGACCAAGAGCTATGGAGTCCACCCTCTCGAGTCCGTTCTGGCGGACGTCAACAACAACATCATGCTGATCCTCTTCCCGCTAGCGATCAGTCCGATGGGACCGATTGAAGGGGACCCGCATCGCCTCCGTGCCGGTTGGGACTATCCCGTATGGACCTCACGGCTGCCAGAGGGCTATGTGGTTATGGACGAGGTTCGGGTCGAGTTTGCCTAGCGTGACTCGACGGGCACGGCCCTCGGCGGGGTTCTGATCTTGGTTGTCCACTGGAGCCACCCGAAGGGGCAGGGTTGGGCCAAGTATTGTATGGCACTACTCCGGGCATCGTCCACAGAAGAGGCGGAACCCAATTGAAGCCAAGTCCAAGAGCGGGGTGATCCCTGTCTTTCGACCGGTGCCAGGCACCGCCCCGGGCCCAGCGCTGTTGCTGCCCTCCGGGTGGCGAGGCCCCTCCAAGGGAACCGAACAGGCATGTCAGGGTTTTTCCAAACCGCCCGTTTTGACCGCCGGGCGCACTTCTTCGGGGCACCGGCCATGCCCAGGCGCCCTTCTGCTTTCCCCCCGTGAAAAGGACCGCCCGGCGGGTCAACGGGCAGGTGGAAAACCCCTGTCCTGCCACCGGGGTCGGGAACTGCCCGATTACCGTGGAGGCCGGTCTGGAGCGTAACTCCCCCGGCCTTTTTTAGCCGGTGCCAGGCACCGCCGGGGCCGCCCCCGCCCCGTCCTTTCACTCCGGAGACCGCTTTTGACTCGACGCCGTCTGCGCAGTACGGAGTCCTACCGACCGAACCGCCCCTGACGATCACCTTCCGGAACCACTCTGAACTTCACAGCGGCCGGACGATGGATTGCTGACGCAGGTAGTCGAACAGAGTGTCCGGTCCGAGCACACCGCCTCCCATCCCGCTCAGCTTGATGCCGCAATACGGAAGGCCATGAACAAACACATTGTGCGCATTGATCCAGCTATTGCCGGCGACCAGGGCCTCGGCCATCCGATTGGCGCGCGCCGGATCCTGCGTCCATACGCTATTCGCCAATCCGTACGGTGACCGGTTCACCAGGCTGACAGCCTCTGCTTCGCTCGAGAACTTCAGCAGATAGGGAACCGGGCCGAAGATTTCTTCGCGAGCCGCCACGTTTTCGGGCGGCCCGGCGAGCGCGGCCGGCCGCATATAGAAGCCTCCCTCAAAGCCACGTACGCGAATGGGACGGCCTTCCATCAGAACCTCGGCTCCTTCCTCGCGCCCGCGACGGACATAGTCCAGGACCCGCTCCAACTGCTTGCCGCTGACGAGAGGCCCCATCTGCGTTTCCGGATCCCGGCCGTACCCCACTCGCACCGCCGCCAGGCGCTCCAATGCGCGCTCGACAAACGGTTTGTAGACTCGCTCGTGCACGACCCAGCGCGTGGCGGTGCAGCAGACCTGACCGGAATTCAGCGTCACGGCCCGTACCAGCGCATCGGCGGTGCGGTCAATGTCAACGTCGTCAAACACAACGGCCGCGCCCTTCCCGCCCAATTCGAGTTTGACCCCCGCGAGGTTACGGCCACAGGCCTCGGCCACCAGGCGTCCGACCTCGGGCGATCCCGTGAACCCCATGCGGGAAATGCCCGGATGGCGTGCCAGGCACGCGCCGGCGGTTTCGCCGTAACCGGTCACCACGTTGACGACGCCCTCGGGAATGGCGGCTTCCTTCACCAGGCGCGCCAGGTAGAGCGTCGAGAGTGGCGTGTCTTCGGCCGGTTTGATCACCACCGTGTTGCCGGCGGCCAGTGCCGGAGAGAGGTTCCAGCCGGCCAACAGAAATGGAAAGTTCCAGGGCAAGATGAAGGCACAGACGCCGTAGGGCCGGCGCAGCAGACGCGCTTCATGGGTCGAGAGGGCGATCGGTTCGCCGTAGTTCGCCGTGACGGCGAGGTCGCTGTAGTACCGCAAGGTCGCAGGGAAATTCGCGACGTCGGACTGGGCCTGAACCAGCGGCTTGCCGACGTCGAGCGACTCAATCTCGGCGATCTCCGCCGCATGCTTCTCCACGAGATCGGCCAGGCGATGCAGATAGGCGCCTCGCTCGGTGGGCGACATTCCGGCCCATCCCGAGCGCTGAAACGCGCGATCGGCCGCGGCCACTGCCTCGTCGACCTCTTCCAGAGTGGCATCGGCAAAGTGGGTCAGGATTTCGCCGGATCCGGGATCGATCGACGGAATGAGTTTCGGGTTCCGTCCAGATTGCCATCGCCCGCCAATGAACAGGCCCTGAGGGCTCTCCGCCAGAAACGATTGCACGGCGTCCAGGCGCGGAGAGGTCTCCACATGAATCATGATGATCTACCTCCAGACTCATCTGTCCGCCCACCCGCGCTGGATGTCAAGCCCCACCCCGACTGCCGGGCACGCCGCGTTGACGGCTTCGGCAGAGGACGGATATACTGAAAGTTCAGGTTGTTCCTGCCATAGCGTCCCCATCGTCTAGCCCGGCCTAGGACATCGCCCTTTCACGGCGGTAACGGGGGTTCGAATCCCCCTGGGGACGCCAAAACAATTCCAACAGCTGTGGCTCCTGTGTCGTTGGCGCCGTTCGTTGTCAGACGACGGTTCGGCCAGGCACATGGTCAATCGTGCCGGGGGGCCGGCTCTGGACCGCAGAGCAGACTCCTCACACGAGTTGCCCCCGCCTCATAGCCCGACGAGCGTCAGCCGGCTCAGGGCACGGTCGGCATCACCGTCCGCGATATCCCGAGCCGCTCCGCACAGCGCCCGAACCTGCTGCGAAAGACGACGTATGAAACGGCACACCAGGAAGACCGTCGGCAACAGTATGGCGAACTGCAGTCCGAATAGCCACGCCGTCCTCTGTTTCACGTCCGCCGCAACCGCCGCCTGCGACCGTGCCAGCCTGCCCGCTTGACCTGCCTCCATCTCTCTCGCGGCCTTTTCGATGCGTTCGCGAATGGGCTCCATCCGGTCCGTAATGATCGTGTGCGCGGCATCAAACTCGCGAGCCGATGCTTTGCCCAGAAATTCGCCGAACACCACTCTCCACTCGGAGGTGCTCTGATCCACGCGATCGAGGGGCTTTCTCTCCTCGGCGGAAAGTCCGGTTGCGGCCAGCGCCTGCAGTTTCGGTTGTATTCCTGCGGCGATCGTCGCAAATTGGCGGCCCGCCTGGTCCGGATCGGGAAGGGAATGGCAGGACGAACAGCCGCCGCGATCCCTTTGGTCCAGCGTCAAGTTGAGTGCATACGCGAACTGGGTTTTCTTGGCAAATTCCCTCATCTGGCCGACGGTTGTGTGGATGCCTCGCAACAGCGCCGTGGACTCGCTGGCCTTCTTCACCGAGTCGTCCAGCGAATGACTGAGCACTCCGATTGCCTCGATGCAAACAAACCCCTCGACGAGGATCAGGCCTATCATCATCGCGGAGCCTGCTCCGAGTTTTTGTCCGATCGAGAACCCTTTCATTCCCCCTCCTCTTCGTCCTAATCGACCGAACTCGACGAATGTCCAGTCCTTGACCCCGAGATTTGCGAAAACGGACCTCACTGTCCGGGCCCGTCCGGCGTGCGGTACACTTGCGCGGAAAGGATTCTTTCCCATGCGCCCCGTCACCGCCCTCGTTCTCATCGGCCTCGGAAGCCTGCTCGTTCTAGGTCAACCCGGTCCAGCCACCAGCAAGGCCGACATCGACAAATGGATGACCGAACTCTCCAACTGGGGACGCTGGGGCAAACAGGATCAACTCGGCACCATCAACCTGATTACCCCCGCCAAGCGCAAGCAGGCCGCGGCGCTGGTTCGCGATGGCGTCAGCGTGTCGCTGGCGCGCGATGCCGAGACCCAGAAGGCCGTCGACAACGACTCGCCGTTCTCCCACGAGATGACCCACACTCACAAGAACCCGATCCTGGGCCAATATTGCCTCGACCGATACAGCGTTTCGTATCACGGCTGGGCGCACACGCACATGGATTCGATCTGCCACATGTTCTACAAGGGCAAAATGTACAACGGCTTCTCCCAAAGTGAGGTGGTGGAGAAGGGCGCCGCCAAGCTGGACGTGACGCAATTCAAGAACGGCATCGTGTCCCGCGGGATCCTGATGGACCTGCCCAAGCTCAAGGGTGTCCCGTACCTGGAGCCGGGTGCGCCGATCTATCCGGCGGACCTGGACGCGTGGGAGAAGAAAGCGGGTATCAAGGTGGGTTCGGGCGATATCGTCTTCATCCGCACGGGCAGGTGGGCGTACCGGGCCAAGAACGGACCTTGGGATGTTGCGAACAAGGCGGCGGGCCTTCACGCGACGTGTGTCCGGTGGCTGAAACAGCGCGACGTCGCCATGCTCGGCAGCGACGCGGCCAGCGATGTGATGCCGTCGAAGGTCGAGGGCGTGCTGCAACCGGTGCATCAACTCGTGCTGATTGCGATGGGCATGCCCATCTTCGACAACTGCGATTTGGAACTGGTCAGCCAGGAAGCGGCGAAGCGCAATCGGTGGGAGTTTCTCCTGACCGCGGCCCCGCTGGCGGTGAAGGGCGGGACGGGTTCTCCCCTCAATCCGTTGGCGGTGTTTTAGGCCAGGAACCGCGGACGTGAGTCCGCGGGTTGTGCATTGCCGTTCAGGGAGCGGTGGCTCCTCACCGGTCAACACGCTTCGCCACCGCTCGCTCACGCTCGCGGCTCGGAAGGCTTCATGGCGGCGATCGGCTGTTTTTTTACAGCCTCTGACGCCCGCGGTTCGGAGCCAAAGCCCGCACGTCACAATTCACGCGGATAGCCCGGAGCGGGCCGCGTCGTCGAGGAACCAGACCACTGCGCGCGAGTGATGCGTGATCTGCCCCGGGTAGCGGCGCGGATCGTACTCCGCTTCGAACACCGAGCGTACGGCTTCCACTTTTTCCGCCCCGGTGACGAGGAACAGAGTGTGATGCGCGGCCAGCAAGGCCCCCGGGAGCAGACTGACGCGCCACTGCGTTCTTGGTTCGGAGTAGATCGCGGCCGCGATCCCGGAGCGGTCGCCGATCAAGGGCTCGCCCGGAAAGAGGCTTGCGGTGTGGGCGTCCGCACCCAGGCCGAGTTGCACCATGTCGAACGCCGGTTGCTCGCCGGCTTTCAGGTGAAAGAAATCCACGATTTCCTGGACATATCGCTTGGCCGCAACATCCGGCGCCAACTCGCCGTGAATCCGGTGGACATTTCGCGCCGGGATGCGGGCGGGCGCGATCAGGAATTCGTGGGCGAAGCGATAGTTGCTCTCCTCATGAGTGGGAGGCACGGCGCGTTCGTCGACCCAGAACAGGTGCAGGCGCGACCAGTCGATATCGAGACCAACGAGTTCCTGGAACCACAATGCAGGGGTCGACCCCCCGGAGATGGCCATGGTCGCGGTCCCCCGTCCCGAGAGCGCCTGCTCGAGGAGCATGCAGGTTTGGCGAGCGCACGCCGCCGCCGCCTCGCGCGGAGCAGGATAAGAATGCCAGCGAA
Organism: uncultured Solibacteraceae bacterium; assembly: GCA_964529305.1. Taxonomy (GTDB): domain Bacteria; phylum Acidobacteriota; class Terriglobia; order Bryobacterales; family Bryobacteraceae; genus CAZGUX01. The sequence continues at coordinate 6,706 of CAZGUX010000024.1, forward strand.
AGCTCATCGGAATCCGTCAGGAATCCCAGCAGGCCAGGCCCACAGCCCAAACCTGTTTATTGGCTTTTCCCGCGTGCCGCGATTTGCCAAACCCCTTCCACTTTCTCGCCGCGAACGCGATAGATGCGATCGTACAGATTCACCGAAGGGTCGCAGTGCGGAATGATGAACTCCAGCCGGTCGCCGACCTTCAGTGGGCGGCTGGCGTTGGAGACATCGAGACGCCCGTGCTCGTCGCCGCCCCAGCGATACTCGACGCCTTCGATGCCCTTGGGCGACGGCATGAAGGGTTTGTCGGTGGAGAACGCTTTCAGGCCGCCGTCGACGATCGCCAGTTTGTCGTTGGGACGGCTGACGACGGTGGTGAGGACGGTGAGTGAATTCTGAAAATCCTGGTACACCGCGCCGCTTTGGCCCCCGATTCGGTTGTAGTCGATGTCCATGAACACGAAGCTGCCCGGCTGGAGTTCGGTGATGCCGTCGATGCCGGAGTCGATGTTGTAGGTGCCGGTGGATCCGCCGGTGAGCAGGGAGCAGGAAATGCCGGCTTTTTCGATCATGCGGCGCGTCTCGACAGCAGGGGTCATGGCGTCGATCGATTTGGCCTTTCGCGCGTCGAATCCGACGACGTGAGAAGCGCCGCCGGCGTAGGACTGAAGACCGGCGAGTTTGACGTTCTTCAAGCTGTCAATGTGACGAGCCAACCCCAGGGCAGGATCGCCCGGAATGATCCCGGTGCGGCCGGCCACGAACAGGTCGATGGCGAGGTTGAGCTTCAGGCGGGCCGCGGCGGCGGCTTCGTTCAGGTCGTTGACGTTCTGCACGTTGTCGACGCTGAACATCGTTTCGGGCCGCCTGGTGGCGAGTGCGACGGCGCGCTCGATCTTATGGCGGCCGATGACGGCGGTGGTGATCAGGAGGCCGCTCACGCCGTTGGCTGCGAAGACTTCCGCCTCGCTGAGTTTCGCGGAGCAAGCGCCCACGGCGCCGGCCTTGATCAGGGCCTTGGCGATGTCGGGACACTTGTGGGTCTTGCCGTGAGGGCGCAGGGCGCGATTGTGGTCGCGGCAGTGTTTGGCCATCTTGGCGACGTTGGCCTCAAAGCCATCCATGTCGAGCAGGAGGGCGGGAGACGGAAGGTCATCCTTGGTCAACTTTCCGCCGGCTTCGCCGCGGGAGAGCATGCGTTCGACTTCCGAGTAGGTGTAGCCTCGCTTGGCCGCCGTGAGCACGGCCGGAGCGGACAGAGCCATTTGCATGAAGTGTCTCCGTTGCATTGTCTGTCGATGATACCAGACGGGCTGTGAGGGGATCGGGCGGCAGGGGCGATAGAAGATTTCGGCGGATCCTCGATCCGGATGGCCGGTCGGAGACAGTAGGAGACCGGCGCCACAGGATCAGGTCAAACGGGAGGGGCAGGCCGAAGCGCGGCGGCTCATCCTTCGATCCGGCGCAGTAACTCCGCTTCGTCAAGAATCGGAATCTCCAGTTCGCGAGCCTTGTCGAGCTTGGCGCCGGCCTCCTCGCCGGCCACCACAAAGCTGGTCTTCTTGCTCACCGATCCGCTTACCTTGCCGCCCGCTGCTTCAATACGGGCTTTGGCCTCCTCGCGCGACAAGGTCGGCAGCGTGCCGGTCAGCACCAAGGTCCGGCCCGTCAACGGGCCGGCCGGTTTGACCTTCTTCGGCTGCGTAAACTGGAGCCCGGCCGCGCGGAGGCGCTCGACCAACTCCTGGTTCCGTGCCTCCTCGAAGAACTGGCGGATGCTTTCGGCCACCTTGGGCCCTACCTCCTCGGCCTGCTGAAGGGTCTCGAGGTCGGCTTCGGCGATCGCATCCAGGCTGCCGAACGTATCGGCCAGCAGTTGCGCGGTCCGCTCACCGACAAAGCGGATGCCCAAGCCGCTGATCACTCGCGGGAGCGGATTGCGGCGGGAGCGGTCAATGTTATCGATCAGGTTCTGGGCCGATTTCGGGCCCATGCGTTCGAGCGCGGCCGCCTGGCCGGCGGTCAGGTCATAAAGGTCCGACACGCTTCGCACCAGTCCTTTGTCGACCAGTTGATCGACCAGGACGACGCCCAGACCGTCGATGTTCATCACGGGCCGTGCGGAGAAGTGCAGAATCGACTCCTTCAAACGGGCGGGACAGTTGGTGTTGACACAGCGCCAGACAGCCTCTTCGGGTTCGCGGACCACGTGTCCGCCACACTCGGGACAGGAGGACGGCATTTCGAAGGGCCGCCGGCCGGCGCCCTGGGCGTGCACCCGTACCACCTTGGGGATCACGTCGCCGCTGCGTTCGACCACCACCTGGTCCCCGATTTCCACACCCAGCCGCTCGATTTCGTCTTCGTTGTGCAGTGTCGCCCGGGAGACGGTCACGCCGCCGACCACCACCGGTCTTAGATGCGCGACGGGTGTGAGGGCTCCGGTGCGACCGACCTGAACGCCGATGTTCTCGACGACGGTGACCGCCTGGCGGGCGGCGTATTTGTAGGCGATGGCCCAGCGTGGGGCTTTCGCCGTCCACCCCAGGCGGCGCTGCTGCGGGATGGAATCCACCTTGATCACGACGCCGTCGATCTCATAGGGAAGTTCTTCGCGCCGCGCCTCGAACTTCGCGCAGTAGGCAAACAGTTCTTCCTCCGACGCGCACAGGGCGCGGTTTCGATTTACCTTGAAACCGAGCTGTTCGAGGACGTCGAGGCACTGCCAGTGGCTCTCGAACCCGGGCTCGCCGTTCACCAGGAGCGCGTAGGCGAAGAACTCCAGTTGGCGCGAAGCCGTGATGCCTGGATCGAGGACTCGCAGCGCGCCGGCGGCGGCGTTGCGCGGGTTGGCGAAGCGCGAAAGACCCTGTTCCTCCCGCTCCGAGTTGAGGCGATCGAAGGCGCGGCGCGTCATGATGGTCTCGCCCCGTACTTCGAAGGCGGCCAGTCTGCCGCTGACGCCGAGGGGCAGCGACCGGATGGTTCGGGCATTGGCCGTGACGTCCTCGCCCACCGCGCCGTCGCCCCGCGTCACGGCCTGGACAAAGGCTCCGTCGCGGTAGTGGGCCGCCATCGAGAGACCGTCGAGCTTGAGCTCGGCCACAAAGGAGACGGGTTCACCTGCCAGGAGCGTGTCCACCCTCCTCAGAAACTCGCGCAATTCGCCTTCGTTGAGCGCGTTGTCGAGACTCAGCATGGGCGAGGAGTGGGCCACCTTGACGAAGCCCTCGCGGGCGACGCCGCCTACGCGCTGGGTGGGCGAGTCGGGAGTGACGGCTTCGGGGTGCGCCGCTTCGAGTTCGAGAAGCCGGCGCATCAGGTCGTCGTACTCGGCATCGGAGATCTCGGGCTGATCGAGGACGTAGTACAGGTGTTCGTGGCGGCGAAGTTCGACGCGCAGCCTGTCGATCTCCGCTCCGATTTCCCGCGTCATCGCTTCATTATAATGAGAGGAACCCGGGTCGCCTTCGGGCGTAACGAGAACGGCACAGGCTTTCACAATCCAGTACAAGAACGTATTCCTGATCTTCAATCCGGCCGCTGGGAAGATCCGCGCGGGCGGGGATCGATTGGTCCGCCGGATTATCGATCAGTTGAGATCCGCCGGCATCCGCCCGACTCTTCGAGTGAGCCGGGGCCTTGGAACGATTCCCCAGATCACGCGCGAATGTGTGGACAACGGTGCGGAATTGGTCCTGGCTTGCGGCGGGGACGGAACCATAAACGAGGTCGCCGAAGGCCTGATTGGAACCAGCGTGCCCTTGGGGATTCTCCCCGCGGGAACCGCCAACGTGCTGGCCTGCGAGTTGGGATTCGGATCGAACGTGACGCGCGCGATCCGGCGGTTGAGCGAGTGCCAGGCGCACAGCGTCTCGGTCGGGCATTTGACGAACTCCCTGGGCAGCCGGCATTTTCTTCTGATGGCCGGCGTGGGACTGGACGCGTTCATCGTTTATCGAGTGAGCGCTCAGCTCAAGCGGCGGCTTGGGAAAGTGGCTTACTGGGTCGCCGGATTTTCACAGGTCTTCAAGGATCTGGAAGAATTCGACGTGGAGATCGACGGCCGTCTCCACCGGTGTTCGTTCGCCCTGGTCACCAAAGTCCGCAATTACGGCGGAGACCTGGAGATTGCCCGGCGCATTCGCATCACCGAAGACCAGTTCGAAGTGGTGCTGTTTGAAGGACCGAGTTCCTTCCGGTACCTCAAATATTTTGCCGGTGTCGCGGCCGGACGGTTGGAGGGAATGAGCGGCGTTACGGTCACCCGGGCGCGCAAGGCCTCTTTCCATCCCCTGGATAGCGGGCGTATTCACATGCAGATCGACGGGGAGCACGCGGGCATGGCGCCGGGTGAAGTGCGGATCGTTCCGGGTGCACTGCGGCTGTTGATTCCACCGGAGTACGGAGCGGACTCGGCAAGCGTGACAAATGTCTCGAAGCTGTTTGCGTAGACCCGCGGCGCAAGCGTTCCCTCGAGCTTCAACTACCGTCTGAAGCCGCGACCGTCAGGGAGCGTTGGCCCCCGCCCCTCTACCCCGTCCACAATTCCGTAATCTCCGACGGATCCAAAAACCGTGTCCCCGATTGCGGTTCCACATACTCGAACACCCGCCCCGACGGCGCGCCCGTCAACTTCTTCCCCCAATCGATGCCCAGCGCCGAATAAATCGTGGCCGCGACGTCTTCCGGATAGATCGAACGTTTCTTCCGCCACCCGCCCGAAACCACCTTCTCCCCGCGTTCATCGGTCGCGCCCATCGCGCGGCCCCCAACGAGGCCCGCCCCGGCAAATAGCGCGCTCATCGCGAACTTGTGATGGTCTCTCCCTTTGCCCGGGCTCAGCGCACCGGTCGTCCGGCCGAACTCTCCCGCCACGACGATCAGCGTCCGGTCCAGCAGCGACCGCCCGCCGCCATCCCGCCGCGCAGCCATATCGGCCAGCAGGGCCGATAGTCCCGCATCTAGATCCAGGCTCTTCGAGTACTGATTCGACTTCTGCGTCCTGTCGTAGATGTTGGTATGGAAATCCCATCCGCCGGAGGCGATCGAGACGAACCGCGCCCCACGATCGGCCGCCAGCACGTTCCGCGCCAGGATGCAGGCATCGCCGAAGCGGTTCCCGCCATACCGGGTTCGTTCCTCGGCGTCCAGTTTCAGAATCGTGCGGATCTCCGGCGACGACATCATCGTCAGCGAGTCTCCCCGGCTGGACCGGATCAGCGCTTCCGGCCCGCCCATCGCCCTGGCCGACAGCGACTCGAGATCCTTCAAGTGGCCCAGCCTCCGTTCGAAGCGCCCCTTCTCCGTCTCCGGCACGATGAAGTCCAGGCTGCCCTGAGTGTTCAGATTCAGCGGCCCGAATCGCGAGTCCAGGAATCCGCTCTTGATCTGGTCCGGTCCGTAGTTCAGGCTCAGGAACGGAGGCAGGATATCGGTCTCGCGCCTCCGGTCGCGGAACTCGTAGGCGACCACCGCCCCCAGCGACGGGATCTCCGCCAGTCGCGCCGGACTGGGCGGATGCATCGTGTGCAGGTAATAGGTCGCGCGGCCGTGTTCGGTCTCCCACGCTTCCATCCCGCGCACCATGGCAAGCTTGCTCAAATCCCGGGACAATTTCGGGAACAGCGCCACCGGCAGCCGGATTTCCGGGGTCACCTGCCGGATGTCGAAGTCGTCCGGCGTCCAGGCGCCTTCCTTCAAGTCGAACGAATCCAGGTGGCTGAGGCCGCCGCCCAGGAAGATGAACAGGCCGAAGTCCGCGCACCCCCGCGGTTTGACGGTCCGGCCCGCTTCCGCCCGCAGCGGCGCGGCCAGCGGCAACAGGTCGAATCCGGCCAGCACCGCCGCGCCGGATTGAAGAAGGCAGCGCCGGGTCAGCCTCGGCAGGGCACGTTCCATCGGCATATCAGTAGTTCAGCAGAAACTCCGTCTTGTTCACCAACGCCCACAGGACATCTTCGGCCCCGCGCTCGTGTTGCCCGGCCAGAATCCGCTCCGCCCACGCCGATTCTTCCTTCGAAGGGAATCGCGACAGCGCGGCCAGAAACAACTCCTCGGCAATCTCGCGGTTCGGCTTCGGCGGTTCCGCCCGCAGCAGCGTCTGCAGGCGTCCCTTCGCGTCCACTTTCAATTTCGCTTTCACCAGTTCGTTGTTCATCAGGGCGGACGACTGCACCGCCGACACGCCCAGGCTTCGCGTCGAAAACGTCCGGTCGTCGAAGCCGAAGCTCATCAGCACGCGCAGGAGCGCTTCTCCCAGGTCGCCGGGGGAAACCGTCTGCATCACGTACTTCACCTTGGTCCCCGAGTTTCCCGCCTGGAAATCCTCGAACACTCCGGTCGACTGCGAGATCGCGTCCCAGACCTGCTCGGCGGGCATCCGCCGGATCATCCGCCGCGCAAAGTACCCGGCATATTCGGGCCTCCACTCACCCGGATAGCGGTGCGACAACTGGTACGCCGACGAGGTGGCGAGCACCCGGACGAGATGCCGCAGATCGTAGCGGTGCTCCTCGAAATCCTTCGCCAGGGCGTCCAGCAACTCCGGGTGCAGCGTTTGCGAGGGCAGATCGCCGGAGGGTTTTCCGTACCGCTCCAGGTCCCAATCCATCACCGGCTCCACCAGTCCGGCGCCGAACATCTCCGCCCACACCAGGTTCACGAAATGACGCGCGAACTGCGGGTTGCCCGTCAGGACGCGCGCGTAGGCGGCCCGCGGATCTTCTCCCGGACCGGGACGCTCTCCGGTCAACACGAACGCCGGGGCCACATCGGCCTTGTACCGGGGCGGACGGATCACGCTCGACTTGGCCGTGTCGTAGTAGCCCTTCCCCTCGTTCGAGACCACGAACTCGTCCCAGAGATCCCCATACGGCCGGTACATCCGCATCTTCGAGAAGAACGCCGCCGTCCTCCACACCTCGGACCGCTTGCGCGCCGTCAGCCAGCGGTTGACCTTTTCCAGGTGGCCCCGGCCGTCGTGGCAGGAAACGCATTCCAGGTTGATGCCCAGGAACATCTTCGTCGTGCGGATGGCGAATTCGTCGAACGTATCCTCGTGGTTCACCGTGCTCTGGTTGGACTCGTCCACATACGAGCGCACAAACAGGTTCACCGGCGCGTTGAAGTGATTCGACCGCGCCGTCGACGTGAGCATGTCGCGCACGAACTCGTCATACGGTTGGCTCACCACCAGGGAGTTGTAGATGTGGTTATAGAACAACGTCTGGCCGCGGCCCATTAGGCCGTTCAGGCGGTAGAGGTCGGCCAGGAAATAGGTCCACCGGTCGAGAAAAGGAGTCTGCGGCCGGCGTGTGACCCCTTTGGTGGTCGTGTACAGAATCTCATCGATCACCTTGTCGCGCTTGCCCGGGGCCTTGCCGGCAAGGAACGCGCGGAGCGCCGCGGGCTCGGGCAGGCGCCCGGTCAGGTCGAGCGACACCCTCCGCAGGAATTCCTGGTCGGAGCAGAGCGGAGCCACCCGGACTCCGGCCTTCGCGGCGGTCCCAAACAGGTGTTCGTCGACAAAATTGCGGGCGGCCGGTGTCTCCGATGAGTCGCCCGGAAGCCGCCCCGACTGTTCGCGAGTCAGGCGTTCCGCTTCGCGCAGGCGATCTGGCTTAGGGGTTGGGTGATGCGCATCCGGTGGCAGGGCTTTGGCGTTGGGGGGCTTGACGACGGCCTCCCCGGCCGAGCACAACGATACCGCGCCCACCAGAAGAAGACACCATCGCAACATACCGCTCACCCGTTTCGACCACACTATCACACCGGACCGGAGGCTCGGCGTCTGATCGAGTCGGAGCAACTGCGGGATCAAAGGTGGCGGGTCCGTCGTGGTCTCAATTCGATCCGCGGCCGGGCACAGGTTGCGGGCGAAAAAGCCGTCTCTCCGCTTTTGATCCGCCAACAACCGCAAGATCGTCCACACTCCTGACTCACGAACCTCCTGTCACTCCACGGCAATCGTCGGCGCGGCAGGTCCGGTCGCCGGACTGGAGACTCCGCCGATCCTGAGCGTGACCGGGAGGTTGTCCCCCTTTTCGTGAAAACCGGGGACTCGAAGATTGATCTGGTAGACGCCAATGAGACCCGGCGCGAGACCGCTCCAGTCGACGATGATTTCCGACTGGGCCATTCGCGGGTCGCCGAAGAACAACTCCGGGGTCTCCGTTGCCGCCAACGGCGAAGAGGGCGAGGGCGACCCGGCGGTGACCGTCCCCCCAGTAGTGGCGCCGAGCCCGATGGCATACAACACCAGCGGCTCGTCCCTCTTCGCCTTGGCGGATTTGGTAACCGGACGGCCATCCGGCCGATAGACGGCCGCCTGCTGGGTCTCCGGATTCAGAAACACCGCGGGGGCATATTTCTGCACGTTCAGGGAGATCCTGGCGCCGGCCAGGTGACGGTCGACCGATCGCACCACCAGCGAATGGGATCCGGTGGTCGTGGCCGGCGGGATCTGGGCGTTGATCTGCCCGGCCGAAGTCATGAAGAGGGGAAGAGGGACGTCGTCGAGGGTGACGCACGTTCCCCCGAGGAGCCGTTGGAGCGGGACGCTCGACACAGCCGAGGTCCCCAGGTTCTGCCCGAAGATCGAGATGACCGAGCCCGGGGCGATCGTCGCCGTGTAGCTGGCGGTATTGACAATGCCGCCGGAACTCACGGTCACCGCCGCGGACGGTTGCCCTCCCGGTTGGCCGGGCGGGCCCGCTGGGGTGGTCACCAACGGCACGATGCTCAGGCCGCTTGTCGTCAGGACGTAGGCCGTCGTGCCCGCCGCATCGACTGCCATGGTCCGGCCGCTGACGTTGGAGCGTTGTGTTCCGGCCTGCGTGGCCAGGGGGCCTTCCATCACAGCCGAAGAACCGCGAGCCTGGGTGGTGGTGGCGTCCAACAGATCCACCGTGGGGGTCTCCGTCACGACCGCGTTCGCATTGGCGCGAACCGGTTGGGAGAAACGGGCAAACAAGGTGGCGCTCACCGCCGCGACGGCCGCGGTCGGCCTGGCGCCCGTGACGGCGGTCGAACTCACCGGGGTCAGCGTCGAGTTCAGCAGAGTGCCGTTGATCACGTAGTACTGGCCGCGCGGTCCGGCGGCGACCGGGCCGAAGTATCCCTGGATCGGAGTCGACGACACGGTCTGGCTCAGCACATACTCATCCGCCAGGGCGTCGAACAGATACGCCGTCCCTCCGCCGCCGAGCAGGACCGCGTACTCGCCGCCCGGGGCGGCCGCCATGGTCCGGGGAGCCGTAACGGCCGCCGTTCCGATGACGGCGCTGGTGCGCCGCGGAAGCGCTTCGTTGTCGACCACCTTCCACAGCGTGCCATCGGACATCACGATCTGCACGCCGGCCAGGGTCGCGGCAATGACGCTCGGCGTATTCAAGGCAAAGCTCGCGTTGTAGGGGACCGCGGGGAACTTCACCCTGCCGGTGACGGCGCCTGCCTCCAGGTCGATGACGCTGATGCTCTCGCCGCCGGTGTTGGCGACATACATCAGCCGGCCGCCGGGCGCGATTGCCAGCGACCGAGGAAGTTGTCCTACCTTGATTGGCGCCAGGAATTCCTTGGCGTTCGTGTCGAACACCTCCACGCGATTCAGGCCCGAATTCGCGATGTAGATCCGTGGCCGCAGGGGATCGGCCACAATGTCCACCAGTCCTTCGGCCGTGGAGATGCTCACGGGAACGGCGCGCACGTCGCCCGTCGCTTCCGCGTTGCGGTGGTTCTGGTAGACGCGAATCCGCGCGGGAATGTTGATGGCTTCGGTGGATTGGACCAGGAACTCGGTGGGGGTTTGAGTGCCCAGCGAGCGCGCCGCGTTGGAGTTGAACGTGAATTCGAAGATTGTCTCCGTATCGGTCCGGCGCGTGCGCAGGGTGGGGGCGCTTTGCGTGATTGCGGTTTGCTGGGTCGTGGTAATCGTCTGGCCGGTAGTGGGCGGAATGGTGACCTGTCCGCCACCTGGCAAGGTAATCGGGAAGCCGCCGCCGGGGGCGCCGCCTCCCGCTCCCGGGGCTCCCCCGCCGGTTCCCGGCTGGCCGCCGATCGGTTGAACCACGGTGACCGCGGTCCCCGTCTGCAGGACCTGCGCCGTCGCCGTCATCCGCCCCTTGCCCGCGTTCCGTGTCGTCACCTCCACCACCCGCCGGTCCGCGTTCACCCCGCACTGGTCGTTCACCAGCAGGACGGCGGGCGAGTCCGGAGCGGCGATTGGCGAGTCATACACGGTCGAGATTGGGACGGTCAAAAACCCGGACTGCGAGAGGGCGTAGATCACCCTGCCGGCCGAGTCGATCACCATGTTCCCGGTCAGGTTCTCCGGCAACTGGATGCCCAGCCGGATCAACAGATTGTCGGAGTCGCTCAGCATGAACTGCGTGGTGTTGGCGCTGGTGGATTGCACGGGGGCGATATTGAAGGCGGAATACACCGTGGTTCCATCAGGGGCGAAGACGCTGCCGCCCTGGTTCTGCTGCGTGTTGAAGTTGGCCGTGGTCGCGAACGGATAGAGCGCGTTGGCGGTGTTCTGCTGCGCCAGGATGGCAAGGGTCGACGTGTCGAACAGGCTCAGGCCCGCCATGAACTTCTCGCCGTTGGCGGAAACGGAGAGCACGTTGGAAATGCTGGTCAGCGTCCGGCTGCGCAGCACCGTACCGGAGGCAACCTCGAACACGAACAGTTGGCGGCTGGTGGTGCTGGGGTTGTTCAGGCCGATGATCCAACGGCCGTCCGCGCTGGCCGTCAGATTGCTGCGGGTGCTCATGAAGACGCGGCTGGAGGGAGCGGGCGTGACCGGGACGGTGGGCGCCGGAAGGGTGGTCGGGACCACTCGCAGGCCGTCCTCCTGAACGGAATTCGGATCGTAGAGGAGCAGGCGATTCTCGGCGTTGTTGGTTCCGCTTCCCAATGTGCTGATCAGGACTCGCCCGTCGCCGCCCACCGCCACCCCCTCCGGCGCGGCGGGCAGACTGACGCGATTGACCACGACCGCGGCGTCCAGATCCACGATCTCGAGCGATGCGCCTTGATAGGAGGTGACGTACAGATACTTGCCGGTGCGGGCCAACGCGGCCGAGAGGGGCTGGGCGGCAACCGGAATCGGGTTCAGGAATCGCCGCTGGGCCGTGGAATAAACATCAATCCGGTTTTGGGTGGTGTCCACCAGGTACAGGCGGGCGCGCGGTTCGTCCAGCACCAGGTCGGTCAAGCCGCCGATCACCTGAGTCACGGTTCCGAACGTGGCCGCGTGCATCGAGAGCGCAAAAAGGCCGCCGAGAGCCAACAGCCGGGTGTGCATGATCGGGCCTCCCATCGAAGTCATTGCACGGTGACCAGCACCGGGTCGCTCCTCTGCCCGGTGGCCAGCGAACGCACCACCGCCACGTAGGTTCCGGGAGCGGTGTTGCCGGGAACCTGCGCGACGATCTGATTGGTCGCGGTTTCGAGGATCGGCAACTGGAGATTGCTGAACGTCACACAGGAGCCTCCGGCCACCGTCCGCGGCGTCAACTGATCGGAGACGCTCGCCGATGCGAGGTTGGCCCCCACGATCGAAATGAAGGAACCCGGCCGGATTGTACGCGATCCGTCGGTGGCGTTGGTGATGCCGGCGGCTCCGCCGGCGATCTGAGGACGCGACGCGCCGACCGGAGTCAGCGGGACCATGGTCATCCCGGAGAGCGTGATGAGGTACGCGATGCCGTCGCGATCGACGGCAATCTGGCGTGGCGGGACGTTGATCCGCGCGTTCCCGAACAGGCTTTGCACTGGGTTCTCGGCGATCGTGCCGACCACGGTCACGGAGTTCTGGCTCAGGTCGACGAGTTCGAGCGTGGTTCCGGGGTCGCTGGTCGCCGTGCTGGTGACCTGTTGCTTCACCGGCGTGGTCAGGCGCAGGAACTGGTTCTCATCGATCGCACCGAGCGCGGCCACGTTCCGCCGGGTCGCCAGGGGTAAACCCTGGGTCAAGGTGGGGCTCTCGGAGCCGCCGATCAGCGAGAGCGATGAGTTCAGAATGAAGCTGTTCACCGCGTAGTAGCTGGCCGCGGGTCCGGCGGCCAGCGAACCGTAGTAACCCGTAATCGCCGTCTGCGTGTAGGGCCGGATGGCGTTGGTGTAGGCGTCGGCCAGGCCGTCGTACAGGTACAGTGTCCCGTTGCCGGCTACGGTCAGAATGGATTTCCGGTCCGGCGCCGCCGCCATGCGGACCGGGCCATTGTTGCCCGTCGTGGTGATTTGAGTGGGCACAATCGAACTCTCCGGGCGCGTTGTGGCTTCGGACTCGATCACCTTCCATAGCGATCCATCCGACATGGCGACCTGCAACCCGAACAACCCCTGGGCGATGGCTTGAGGGGAGATGGGATTCGTGGTTCCGGATCGAGGCCTCGCCGGAAACCTGACGCCATCCACCACCTTGCCGGCCTCGAGGTCCACGATGCTGATCGACTCACCGCCCGTATTGGCGACATAGAGGTGTTTGCCGTCGCCGGCCAGGGCCATCTGGTGCGGGAGTTGCCCGACCTCGATCGGGTCGACGAAACGCTGCCTGACGGTGTCAAAGACTTCCACGCGGTTGTAGCCCGCGTTGGTGATGTAGATGCGCCTTCGCTGGTCGTCGGCGAGAATGTCGTGCAGTCCTTCCGCCGTCGTGGTGCCGGTCGCGACCGGGAAGACCACCCCGCGGTGCTCCGGCTGGCGGACATTCATGTACACGCGGATGGTCGGCGGAATGTTGATCGCGTCGGGAGAGGACAGATTGAGACTCACGGGCGTTCCGGTGTTCGCGACAGCGCCCGAATACAGGTTGGTGCCGTACTGCCGGGTCACGGAAGTCCGGCCGGGCTCCATGGTGAACGCGATGGAGGCGGGAGCTACGCCGCTCGAAGCCTGGGCGACCAAAGCCGCCGTGGCGTCTGGAACGCTGAAGGTGAGCGTCCCACTTCCGGCATTCACGATTTTGAGGCTGCCTTTGGCCAGTCCCCGGTTGCAGTCATCCGAGGCGAGAAACACGGTGGTGGTCTCGGGTTGCAGGATCGGGTAGTCGTAAAGGGTGGCCAGCGGCAGGTGAATCAGGCCCGATTCCGAGAGTCCCCAGGCTTCGTCACCCGTCGAGAGAATCGCCATTTTGGCGACGACGCTCTCCGGGATTTTGATCCCCAGCCGGACCGCCAGGTTCCGCGGATTCGAGATCAGGAGCGTGGATGCCTGCGGCCGGCTGGCCGGCGTCGTCGCCGGCGCGACGTTGAACGCGCTGAGCAGCGTCGCGCCGTCCGGTGTAAACACGCTGCCGCCCATGTTCTGAGTCGAGTTGAATGTCACCGTCGCGGCCGTGCTCAGTGGGAAGGGGACATTGGCCGTGTTGTATTGAGCGATGACGTTCAGGGTGGTGGTGTCGTAGAGCGTGAATCCGGCCATGAAGCGCGCGCCGTCGCCGGACACCGAAAGGACCGTCGACTGGCCGGTGACCGTACGGCTTCGCAGCACCGACGCCGAATAGACCTCGTAGACGAATACGATCGTCTGCGCGTTGTTGTTGACCGTGCTCAAGCCGACGATGAACAGTCCGTCCGGCGTGCGCTCCAGCTTTCCGCGGAACGTCGTGGCCGGCCGCCCGATGGTGACCGAGGGCAGAGGCGATGGGGTGGCCGGAGGCGGCGGAAACGCCACCGACACCACCTGCGCACTCTGCGCCTGCGAAGGGTCGTAGAGGAGCAGCGAATCCACCCCGTCCGTGGTGCTGGTTCCCTGGGTCGAGATCAGCACGCGGCCGTCAACGCCCGCCGCGACTCCTTCGGGTTTGGCGCTAAGGGCGACGGTTTTGCTGACGGTGTCGTCTCGCAGGTTGATGACGGTCAACGATGAACTGCCGTTGTTGGTGACGTACAGAAACTGCCCGTCCATCGACATGGCGGCGGCCACGGGAGTGTTGCCGGTGGGGAAGGTGGCGACGACTTCATGCTGCGAGTATCCGTACACGTCTACCCGGTTGGCGGACTGTTGCACGAGGTAGAGCCGGCCTCGGGCTTCGTCCAGTACGACATCGGAGGGCGTCCCGCCCAGCCGCACGATGTCCCCGAACGTGGCCCCCCCGGTCTGGGCATGGGCGGCTGGGATCAGAATCACCGCCAGCCCCAGCAGGGCACTTCGGCGTCGAGAAGGTTTTGAGAACATTGCGAGTACTCATCCTGTAGGAACACCACGCCAAGGTCTTCAGTTAGGCGAAGGACTGTAAAGCTTTCGTTAAGGTTGGCGGGCCATGCCGATCTCTCCGGACCGCGCGGAAGTGCGGACTTTACAAAACTTTACCGTCCTCGAGGGGCCATATCCGTAATCATGGGTTCTCAGTCTCGCGTCTGTTCAGAGTGAAGGCTCACAGAAGACCATTTTGGGGGGAGACCGAGTGTTGGCTGGCAAGCATAACGCACGTTGGCGGGAGGCGGAATCGGCGGATCTGGACGCCGGGTTGATGATGGACGCCGGCCAGGGGAATATGGCGGCGTTGGAGACGCTGGTTCGAAAGCATCGCGGTCCGATCATTCACTATCTCTGCCGCATGGTGCGGAATCTGGAAGCCGCCGAAGAACTCGCCCAGGAGGTCTTTCTCCGGGTGTACCGGTACCGCCAGGGCTACCAGGCCACGGCGAAATTCACAACATGGCTGTATAGCATCGCAGCACACCTGGCCTTGAACTGGCTTCGCGACCACCGCCACGAACGGATGCACGAACGCCTGGACCTGCAGCGGGAGCACTATCCCCTTCCGCAACTCTCGGATCCGCGGATCCGGATTGACGAGTGGCTGCTGATCGAGCGCCGGATCAACGAAGTACGGCGCGCGGTGGGGGAGTTGCCGGAGCGGCAGCGGGTGGTGGTGGTTCTCCACAAGTTCGAAGGCGTGGGGTGCATCCAGATCGCCAGGACCCTGGGATGCTCGCACCAGTCGGTGCGGTCGCTGCTGTACCGGGCCTACGCCACGCTACGGCTGCGGCTGGAAGAATTCGAATCCACGCGCCCGATGGAACCCATCGCGCGGGTGGACAGAGGCGTGGCGGTGAAATCCAGGAGCCTTGCCTCGGCTCGATACCGGGAAGCGGTGGCGCATCGGTCCGCGGACGAAGCACGGCCGACGGCGAGTTAGCGCACGCGCCAGGTCGCCTTACGGCGATCGGACGCGGCGACTTCACGAGCTATCATAGCTGCCATGCGCCGCCGTGACTTCATCCTGGGGCCACTGGCCTCTGCCTCCGCGGCTACCTCGCACCCCTCGGAGATTCTGTTCAACGGACGAATCTTCGCGGCGCCCGAAGGAAGCGGGTTCCGCCAGGTTCAGGCGCTCGCCGTGGCGGATGGGCGTATCCTCGCGGCGGGCGGCAGCCAGGAGATCCGGGCGCTGGCCGGCCCGGGCACGCGAAAGACGGATCTCGGGGGCGCCGCGGTCGTTCCCGGGTTCATCGACGCGCACACCCATGTCGGCTACTCGGGTATCCGGCACCTGCGCGAGGTCGACTGCGACTTGCGGTCGCTCACGGCCATTCAGCAGTCGGTGCGTGAACGCGCTTCGCGCACACCCAAGGGCGATTGGATCTACGGGTTCAAATACGACGATACCAAGACGGCCGAAGGGCGGAAGTTGACGCGGTACGACCTCGACGCCGCCGCGCCGGAACATCCGATCCTCGTGGTTCATCGCGGCGGCCACACTGCCTTTGCCAACAGCCTGGCCTTGAATCGGCAGGATGTCAACGACCGGACGCCAAATCCCTCAGGCGGTGAATTCGTCCGCGACGCACAGGGGCGCCTGACGGGCGAACTCCGCGAAAGGGCGACGGAGCGGTTCAACGCGTTGATGCGCCCGGCCACGCCGGCGGACCGGCGCGAGGGCGTCAAACTGATCACGCGCCTGTTCGCCAAGGCGGGCATCACGTCCGCTCACGATGCGCAAGGGTCTCCGGAAGATCTGGCTGCCTATCAGGCCTGCCGCGAAAACGGCGAACTTTCGTGCCGGGTCTACACGCTGATCAACTACCGCTATCTCGACCGGATGATCGCGGCCGGCGTGCGGACCGGCCTGGGAGACGAGTGGGTGCGGGTGGGGGCCGTCAAACTGGTCGCGGACGGATCCATCTCCGAGCGCACGGCCCGGCTTCGGGAACCCTACGAAGGACGGCCCACCGATTTCGGAATACTGGTGATGGCCGAGGGCGAACTGTACGAGTGGGCTCGCAAGGCCCATCTGGCAGGATGGCAGATCGGCACCCACGCCAACGGCGACGCGGGCATCGATGTGGCGCTGAAGGTGTACGAGCGTCTGCAGCGGGAGCACCCGAAGCGGGATCCCCGATTCCGCCTGGAACACTGCACGGTGATCACGGCGGACCTTCTGCAACGGATCAAAGCGCTCGACGCTATCCCGACGCCCTTCTGGACCTACGTCTACTATCACGGCGAGAAGATGCGGGAATACGGAGCCGAACGGCTGAACCGCATGTTCGCCATGCGCAGCTTTCTCGACCATGGGATTCGCGTGGCCCCCGGCTCCGACTACATTCCCGGCCCGTACGAGCCCATGATGGCGCTGCAATCGTGCGTCACTCGTACCGACAGTCGAGGAACGGTGTGGGGGCCGGGCCAGCGAATCGCGGTCGCCGACGCGATTCGCGCCAGCACGCGCAATGGCGCCTACGCCTCGTTCGAAGAGCGGATCAAAGGCACCCTGGAGCCGGGCCGGTTGGCCGACCTGGTGGTGCTGGAGCGGGACCCCTTTCTCGAAGAGCCCGCGAAGCTCGCAAAGATTCAAGTCCAGAGGACGATGGCCGGCGGCCGCTGGGTGTACGAATCCTAAGGCCGCACGGGGTCGGAGACCGGCGCCAAAGGAAAAGGCCATCGAAGGCGCCTGAGGAGCTACATGGTTCCGTCCATGCCGGCCCAGAGGTTCAGCGTGTTCAACTCTTCGCGGCCACAGGCCTTCAAATAGCAGAACAACTGGGTGCGATAGGCCGCGTGGCCGCAAACCACCAGGTTCACCAGGAACGGCCCGCGTTTGCCCTTCGTGCCGAACATTTCGACCTCACCCTGGAACTCCTCGTCGGAAAAGCCGTTCAGCGCCTCGGCGTACTCGGCCGACCGTGATTCCAGATCCTTCACGATGGCGTCAAAGTCCATCGCCGCCGCTTTGGCTTCGGCGGCGTTCCACTTGTCCATCAGGAAGGTTCCCGCCTTGATCGACGGCACCAGTACGCGGCCCATGAGGGTCAGGTATCGAAGCAACTCGATCGTGCTCCGCTGCTTGGGAGTCGGTCGGTAGTCGATCATTTCGGGCGTGATTTTGCCGCACAGGTGGACGAGAATGCGGATCTCGTTCTGAAGGCATTCGATCAGTTCTTGTTTGGTTAGGACCATGGTCTCTTCGCGTCAGTCTACAACATCCGCGCTGGCGGCCGGAGCGATGATTTTTTTGGGGATTCCGGGGAACCATTCGCGCGGTGCTCCGTATTGACGGAAGATGGCCAGCTTCGTCTCCGACTTCCGCTTCGCGGTCAGGACTCTACGGCACAATCCCCTGTTCACCGCCATCGCGGTTCTGTCGCTCACGCTGGGCATCGGAGCCAACACGGCGATCTTCACCCTGACGGACCAGTTGATGCTGCGGCTGCTGCCGGTCAAGGATCCGAGCGGCCTGGTGATGCTCTACCAGAAGGGCCAGCACAACGGCAGCAACATGGGGGGGCGGATGCATTCCTATCCGCTGTACCAGGATTTCCAGAGCAAGGCCAAACCTTTCTCGGAAGTCATCTGCCGCCGTGAGGTGGAAACATCCATCAGCGTCGACAACCACACCGAGAGAGTGGACGCCGAGTTGGTGTCGGGGAATTTCTTCACCGGGCTGGGCGTCCGGCCGGCGGCGGGACGCCTGTTCAATTCGCAGGAGGACGACCGGCAGTACCGGGGCCACCCGGTGGTGGTGCTGAGCTACGAATACTGGTTGTCCCGGTTTGCCGGCGATGCGCGCGCCGTCGGGAGAAAGATCCTGGTCAACAACTATCCCATGACCATCGTGGGCGTATCGGAAGAGGGGTTCACGGGGCTGGATCCGGCGCGCTCGCCGCAGGTTCGGATTCCGATTCTCATGAAACCGGTGGTGTTGCCGTCGATGGAATGGATCCACATGGACGACCGGCGGAGCCGCTGGGTGCAGGTGTTCGCGCGGCTGAAGCCGGGATACACGGCCGAGTCGGCCCAGCCCAGCCTGCAGGTGCTGTTTTCCCAACTCCGCCAGTACGAGGCGACATTGCCGGCGGCCAAGGACTGGAGCGCCTACGCACGCGCGCAGTTCCTGAAGGGAACGATTCATGTCGAGAAGGCCGCGGCCGGGTACTCACAGCTTCGCAACAGCTTCTCGACCGCGCTGGTGGTTCTGATGTGCATGGTCGGGGTGGTGCTGCTGATCGCCTGCGCGAACGTCTCCAATCTGCTGATCGCGCGGGCCGTGGCCCGGCAAAAGGAAATTGCCGTCAGGCTCTCGCTCGGCGCATCCCGCGGACAACTGGTACAGCAGCTTTTGATCGAAAGTTTGTTGCTCTCGCTGATCGGCGGGGTCTGCGGCATCTTCGTGTCGGTGTGGCTGACGCGGGGACTGTTGGCGCTAATGCCCTCGGAGGGCAGCGCGCTGCTGCTGAAGCCGGAGCCGGATCTTCGGATCCTGGGCTTCACGCTCGCTCTCACACTGCTGACCGGCGTTCTGTTCGGCCTGGTTCCCGCGTTCCGTGCAAGCCGTCCGGATGTGTGGGGCACGCTGAAGGATTCCGTGGGCTCGGCGGCCGGCAGCGGGACGGTGGGCCTGCGCAAGGGTCTGGTGACGGCCCAGGTGGCCCTGAGCTTCCTGCTGCTGTTCGGCGCGGGTCTGTTTGTCCGGAGTCTCCAGAATCTGCGAACGACCGATACGGGATTTCATGACATTGGGCGGCTGATTACGTTCCAGGTGGCGCCGGCCCTGAGCGGCTACAACGACCAGCGAGTGGTGCAGTTCTATCAGGAACTGATCGAGAATATCCGCTCCGTGCCCGGCGTCCGGAGCGCGGCGTTTGCCTCCGTTCCGCTGCTGCGCGGGTGGGAGTGGGACAGCTCGGTCAAAGTGGAAGGTCACGAGGCCAAGGACGGCGAGGACATGCAGGCGTACATGAACGGGTTGTCCCCAGGTTATTTTCAAACGATGGGGATTCCCCTGCGGGAAGGGCGGGACTTCGAGCGGCGCGACTTCCACAAAGATCCGCGAGTCTGCATCGTGAACCGCAAATTCGCGCGGCACTATTTCGGCGGCAGAAGCGCCGTTGGCCGCCATCTCGGCCGGGGGGCGGGCCCGCAAACCAAACTCGACGTCGAGATCATCGGGGTCGTGGACGATTCGCTGTACGAAGGCCCGCGTGAAGGGGTCCGGAGGCAGGTATTCATCCCGAATTGGGGCAACAACTCGGTGAGCTTCTACGTACGGACGGCCCTGGATTCTCGCACGATGTATGCCCTGATGCGGGGGGAAGTGAGAAAACTGGATCCCGCGATGCCGGTGTACGAGATGAAGACGTTGGGGGTGCAGCTCAACGAAACCCTGCTGGCCGAGAGGCTGATTGCGATGCTGTCGGCGGGTTTCGGGGGGCTGGCCACCTTGCTGGCCGCCATCGGACTCTACGGGGTCATGGCGTTCGTGGTCGCGCGGCGGACCCGGGAGATTGGTGTGCGAATGGCGCTGGGAGCACAGCCGCGAGCGGTGTTGTGGCTGGTGATGAAAGAGGTCTTGCGGTTGTTCGGCGTGGGACTGGTGATCGGAATTCCGGCAGCCCTGATCCTCGGCCGGTTTGTGTCCTCGCAGTTGTACGGGGTCGAGGCACGCGATCCGGTTGTGGTCGTGTCGGCGATGATCCTGCTGACGGCAGTAGCGGCGCTGGCCGGCCTGATTCCGGCGCAACGCGCCAGCCGGATGGATCCTCTGGAAGCGCTGCGATACGAGTAAAGCGCGACCGCGGGTTGTTGGGAAGACTGGATGCCCTGAGCGATCAACAGCCCCGGGTGTGCGAATCACCCCACGGATCTACAATAGACACAAGAACCTCATGCCAACACTAGACCGCATCACCCGGAATCCCGACATCATGGCAGGGAAGCCCTGCATCCGTGGTCTACGAGTCACGGTGGGCACTCTGGTCGGTCTGGTTGCCTCCGGTCATTCCAACACGGAGATTCTCGAGGCCTATCCTTACCTTGAAGAAGAAGACATCCGCCAGGCGTTAGCCTACGCCGCGTGGCGCGTTGAGGAGATCGAAGTCACGCTTCCCGCGGCATGAGACTTCTCGTCGACATGAATCTCAGCCCGGCCTGGATCCCTTTCTTCAGGCAACAGGGGCTTGAGGCAGTTCACTGGTCAGAACTCGGAGAACCCAACGCAGCGGGACGGAACGATCATGGACCGGGCGAGAGAACAAGGGTTCATCGTGTTCACGCACGATCTCGATTTCGGGAGGTTGTTGGCGTTGGGCGGGAGCCGTGGGCCTCTGGCGTCGTTCAGATCCGAACCCAAGATGTACTTCCACGCACCATCGGGGATGTGGTCATGCGCGCCTTGACCTTAGCCCGCACCCATCTCGATACCGGCGCCCTTGTCACCATCGACCCCGTTCAGCACCGCATTCGAATGCTCCCCATTGGGCAGAAGTAAGATGGTTGCGGCCGCCTGAAGCCCAGGTGCACCAATCTACCTGACCTGCGACGAATTGCGAACGCCGGCATCGAAAATCCTGCCCAGAGAGAAGAAGAAGCCGCGGCGTCCGCTTTCGCCGTAACTGAAACCGGCCGACAACACACCCAGAGTGGTTTCGGTCATGATCCCCGCGGTCCCGCTGTGAAACGGAGACGGCCGTGAATCGAAGGCATCGCCACCCTCGTAGGCCGCCATCGCGTAGATCCGGCCGAAAGCGGAAATCGGAGACGCATACACTTGTCTGAGGATTCCGGCCGAGGCAAAGCCGAAATTCGCACCTCGCAATTCTCCGACCTCGAGCGCGCCAAGGCGGAACGGGCCGCCCAGCCGGAATTCCGAAAGGGGCTGCACTTCGCCGGCGAACGTTCCACCACCCAGAAACCGGAACAGGCCCGTCCATCGAGCGGAGATCGGCCGGGCGTAGATCACCTGAGACCACGCCTGGCCGAAGCTTTCCCGTTTGGCGTCCAGTTGGCCCGGAAACGACGCGCGGGGAGAGCGGAACTGCCAGTTGAGTTCCGAATCGACCAGGAGACCGCGGGTGGGGACTTTGCCGCTATCCAGCGCGTTGACCTTCCATCGGCTGGTCCAGATCTGTTCGGTTCCCCGGACGGACGGCAGAACCGGGAAGCCGACCTGTACCTGCCCTCGCACGCTGGCTACCTCAATCCCCGTCCGAATCTCGCTCGAGCGTCCGAGGCTGTAACCGACGTCGAAGCCGCCGCCGGCCCGAGTAATCTTGTAGTCGGCAAGTCTTTCGCCGTTCTCCGAGATGATCTGCTGTTCCTTGGACGCGAACCCGCGCGGGGCCACAAACAGCCGGCGCCAACCGGCGAGCTGATAAAGCTCGGTTCCAACCGAGTTGACCCGGCCGAAGCTGAAGTCGGTGCGCCACTCGGAATTCCGGGTGAGGAAATTGAAAGTCGTGACCCGGGCGGCAAGAGTGAACGAGGCATTCCCCGCCTGTCCGGAGTCGAGAACGAACAACGGCCGAATGAACGGCGGCCCGTGCGATTTCCGTCGCAGGTCAATCTCCAGACCGCGTTTTCCCGCCTGTTCCGCCTGACGATACCCCGCGGCTTCATAAAGCCCAAGCCCCGTCACCCGAGTGAGTCCGTTCTCCAGGCGGTCGCGATCCA
>CAZGUX010000025.1:0-5482 GCA_964529305.1 uncultured Solibacteraceae bacterium
TGATTAAGAGTCACTTGCTCTGCCAATTGAGCTACGCGCCCACAAGGGTAAAAGGGGGAGGGAGTGACGCCGAAACCGCCCAAACCAAAGTCTACCACACTCGCCCCGCACGAGTCGGCTACACTCGAAAACACCATGTCCAACACTCTTGCCGCTCGCTGGCTCCTTGCCTTGACCGCCGGAGTGGGCGCGGTCCTCCTCCTGCTCCAGCCTCGAGACGGTTACTCCCAACCCGGGCCGTCCACACCCCAACCCGCTGGAGTCGTGTCACTGCTGTTCGAGTTCGGGGTCCACGACGCGCAACCCCGGCGTTGGGACGGATCCTTTACGGTCAACGGAGGCAGCCTCCATGGGATTCGCTTGTGGAGGCCGCGGAAGGGCGACTCCGCGGGGCCGGCCGGGACCTGGCGGCTGGAATCGCGGCAGGGCACCCCTTTCAAACGCCGCGCCTGGGAGCCCGAGCCCCCCGTTCCCGTCGCTCCCTTCGTCGAGAGTTCGGGCCTGATTGCGGATTTCAGCCGGGACGCCCGGACAGTGGAAGTCGCGACCCCGCAAGGCCGATTCACCCTGACCCCGAATGCGATCGAGGCCGGCCGCCCGTTGCACGTGTTGAACGGCTCGGTTCGCGTCAACCGCGTGCCCCACTCGGTGCGGCTGTCGGCGCCGGACTCGGAGAATGATTTTGCGACGGTGGCACAGGGCCCGGCGGGAGCCATGTACGCCGCCTGGACCGGCTATCGCGGCGGCGCGGTCGAGGTGTGGCTGCGAAGCCTGCGTAACGACGCGTGGTCGGCGCCGGAACGGGTTCTGGAAAGGCCCGGCGACGTGTTTTTGGTGCAACTGGGCCGGGACCGGAAGGATCGCCTCTGGGCGGTCTGGTCCCAACAAATCGACGGCAACTGGGACCTGTACGGGCGCTCTCTCGGAGGAGGCACGTGGTCCAAAACGGAACGTCTGACCACGGACCCGCAGCCTGACATCTACCATCGGCTGGTCACGGCGGCGGATGGAACTCTCTGGCTGGTATGGCAGGGATTCCGGAGTGGAAAGTCCGATATCTTCGCCAGGCGTTTCGACGGGACGTCCTGGTCGGCGGCGGAGCGCGTCTCCGATTCGCCCGCGAACGATTGGGAGCCGGCCTTGGCCACCGATCGGACGGGCGCGGTGCACGTGGTCTGGGACACGTACGACCGGGGCAACTACGACATCCGCATGCGCACGTGGAGGCGAGGGGCCTGGGAAGCTTCGCTCGCTGTGGCGGATTCGCCCAAGTTCGAAGCCCACCCAAGCGTCGCGTGCGATGCCGCCGGACGGGTGTGGATTGCGTGGAACGAAAGCGGCTTCCATTGGGGCAAGGACACGGGCTTCCTGCTGCGCAAGCAGGCGACCGCGTTGTATCAGTCGCGATGGATGGGCCTGGCGGTTCGGGACGGAGGGGAGTGGAAAGAGCCCGCCGATGTCAACCAGGCGCTGCCGGTCCCGCTGCGCGAATACAACGACTACCCGCTGCTGGCCGCGGACGGAGCAGGGCGGATCTGGCTGTTCTTCCGTCACCGCAACGTCAAGTTCCGGGGAGTTCACCCGGAGGCGCCCTCGCACCGCGCGGCCTGGGAGATTCACGGGGTCGCGTTCGACGGGCCGGGATGGTCGCAGCCGGTGGATCTTCCGGTTTCCGCGGGCCGGCAGGACGTCCGATGGGGAGTCGCGCCGAACGGCGAAGGAAGCTTGATCGCAGCCTGGCCGACCGACGGCCGTGACTTCGACGACTATCTGTTCCGGCGCTCCGAGGTGCATGCCGGCCAGGTTCCGGCGCCGCCCTCGGTCAACGGACAACCCGCGCTGAGGCAGCGTCCCACGCTCGCGTACGAGGACTTTCCTTCCCATGCGGGCGAGGTCGAGGATTTGAAGAGAATCCGGGCCTATACGATCAACTCCGTCGGCTCGACGTACCGGATCGTGCGCGGGGACACGCACCGCCATACGGAGTTCTCGATGGATGGAAACAACGACGGGAGCCTGCAGCAAACGTATCGGTACGCCCTCGACGCGGCCTCGCTGGACTTCCTCGGCGTGAGCGAGCACAACGGCAACGGCGGGCCGGACGTCGAATACATCAATTGGCTGTTGCAGCAGATGGCGGACATCTTTCATTTGCCCGGAGGGTTCACGCCGCTCTACGGGTACGAGCGAAGCCTGAGCTATCCGAACGGCCATCGCAACGTGATGTTCGCCAAGCGCGGGAATCCCACGCTGCCGATTCCGCCGGAAGAACAGAAGGGGCAGACCGGGGCCAAGGCGCTGTACGAGTATCTCCGGCGACTGGGCGGGATCGCGATCTCGCACACGTCGGCGTCGAGCATGGGAACCGACTGGCGGGACAACGACCCGGAGGTGGAACCGTTGGTGGAGATCTACCAGGGCGATCGGGTATCGGCCGAGTACGAGGGCGCGCCCAAGGCCGCCAACGCGGCCGATCCGGCGTCGGCGCCGGGCGGGTTCCGGCCGGCGGGCTACGTGTGGAACGCCTGGGCCAAGGGATACAAGCTGGGCGTGCAGGCGAGTTCCGATCACCTGTCGACGCACATTTCGTACGCCTGCACGCTGGTGACGGACTTCTCGCGCGAAGGATTGCTGGATGCCATGCGGCGGAGGCACTCTTATGCGGCTACCGATAACATTGTCCTGGACTATCGCCTGGAGGCCGGGGGCAGGGAGTATCTGCAGGGGGACATCGCCCGAGCGTCTGGCGAGGTGCGGCTGAAGGTGAAAATTCTGGGCACGAAAGCCGTGAGGCAGGTCGATGTGGTCCGGAACAACCGCTTCATTCACGCGCTGCACCCGATGAAGCAGGAGGTCGAGTTCACGTTCGCCGACCGGGATGAGCGTGCGGCCTCGACGTACTACTATGTGCGGGTGATTCAGGTGGATGATCAGATGGCGTGGTCGTCGCCGGTTTGGGTGGAGCGGTAGAAGATGATGGTTGCATCCGGACAAACAGTGGGCTAGGGGCTGTGAAAAAACGGGACAGCCACCCCGTTTCCCGATCAACGTTTTGTGGAGAAACCAACGATTTGTGGCCGGGAGACGGGGTGACCGTCCCTGTTTTTTCACGGATCGCGGCCCCGTGATTGGTTATTGGTTATGACTCGACGCACTCTTTTTGGAATTCCGTTGATCTCCGCGGCAGGGCTGCGCGCGCAGTTCGGGCCGCCCACGGCTCCGGCCTTTGAAAAGATCTCCGCACGCCTCGAACAGTGGGCCCGTTTGCATTCCAGGCTGTTTCAGCTTGCGGTGCGCGGAAAGTCCATTCAGGGCAGGCCGGTCTACGCGGCCCGCATCACCGATCCGGAGGCGGCGCCGGAACACAAAGAGCATGTCCTGCTGACGGCGCTGCACGCGGGGCAGGAGCACTCGGGCGCCACCAGCACGCTTACCCTGATGGAATGGCTGCTCTCCGGCGATCCGCTAGCGCGGGAAGTGCTGAAGCGCCAGGTGGTGCTGGCGATGCCGGTGGTGAATCCGGACTCGTACGTCGACCACGCCAAAACCACTGGTTTGATGAATGCCGCCGGGCGGGATCCGTATACCGGCTGGACGATCAACGGGCCGGAGGATCCGGAGCGCTGCCCTGAAGCAGTCGCGGTGAAAAGCGTGCTCGACGAATACCAGGCGGAGGTGCACGCCGACCTGCACGGGAACACGCTGCCGTATCCCGGCGCCTACCAGATCGAGAGCACGGGGCGCGCTTATTCGAACATCACGCTGCGCCCCTATCACCACGAAATCATCCGGCTGATGGATCAGGCCGCGCTCGAGGAAGGCTATCCTTCCGATGAACTGGAAGAAGATGCGGAGCGGCTGTTCACGGCCGGAGTGGACATCGGGATTCCGGCGTACAAGCTGTGGGGCGGCGTGCGGACGCCATCGGCGAAGGGGGCAGTGGTCGGCGGGGTCCAGAAGGTCTACGCGGCGCTGTACGGCTATCACCACTACCACACCCTACCGCTGGCGAGCGAGATCGGCTGGGAGCGGAGCGGCTTCCTGAGGCATCGCCGGCTGCTGCGGATCGGCAACGGGATCTGGCCGGGGGAATTCTATCCGGGCTATCCTGTGCGAGTGATCGCGAAGGAAGGCTACAACCTGATCACGGCGTACGGCACGACCGCGGCCGCGCGCCGGCAAAGCCGGATCGAGCTGTGGAACAAGCAGGCGCAGTTGACCCACGGCGAGAACCGCCCTCACGCCGTGGGCCGCCTGTTGTATGTATGCGCGACGTCACCACAGGCGCGGGCGCGGTATCTGAAGGACACGTCGCTGAAGGCGTTCGCGGCAGCCATGGGGTCGGAGCGAATCAGGAGTGTGGCCGCGGGATTTCCCGAGGGCCCAGGCCAGTGGGGACCCACCTCGAATGTCATGATCGAAGGCGGTCACAGCGGCGCCGAGTCCCGGATCGAACACGGTCTGTCGTTCCGGCTGAGGCTACCCTTTGCAAAGGCACGGAACCTGGATGTATGGATGAACGACAAGCCGCTCTCGCGGTCGGAGGCCGACGGCTATGTCTCCTGGGTCGCGCGAGGGTTCACCTACGTCCAGATCAATGTGCCGCCCGAGCGCCTGCGTCACGACGATTTCTTCGCGGTGACCCTTCTTTATGATCCCGGCGAGAGCCGGGTCCACGGCCTGAACTGGTAGGGGCCAACCTGCGGATCACCCGATGCGCGCAAGCAGTTGCTTGATGTCCTTCTCTTCCTCGCTGTTGGGCTTGTTGGCCAGGGCCGCCTTGAACTCCTCCTTGGCGCGAACCATATCGCCCTTCTTGTGCAGGGCGAGGCCCAGGTGATAGCGGTAGGTGGGGAAGGTCGGGACCTTGCCCACGCACTGGCGGAAGATCTCGATCGCGTCATCGGGGAGATTCTTCTTGAGGTAGATCAACCCCAACGTGTCGGCCACTTCGGGCACCTGCGGCATTTTTTGCTTGGCGCGCTGGGCATAGGTTAACGCCAGGTCGAGGTCGCCGTTGGGTGTGTTGGCGATCAGGAAGGCGAGATTGTTCAGGACCACGCCATTCTCGGGTTCGACGCGAAGCGTATCCAGATACGCCAGGCGCGCTTCCTCCTTGCGGCCCGCGCCATCCAGGAGCAAGGCGAGCGTGTTCAACACCAGCGAATTGTTCGGGAGGATGGCTTTGGCCTTTTGAAGGGCGGCGATGGCGCCGTCGCTGTCGCCCTTGCGCCGAAGCGTCTCGCCCTGGCGCAGCAGAATGTCCCCGGTCATCGGCGAAGTCTTGTCCAGCCGGTTCAGAAGCCACTGATACTCGGCGAGGGCCTCCTCATAGCGTTCCGACCGTGTCATCAGGTTCGCCTTGGCGACGCGAAACTCCAGCCGGCTGGGGTACTTCTGAATCTCGTCGTCCAGCAGCTTGATGGCGCGCTCAGTCTGTTTCTGGCCCATGACCAACTCCACTTGGGCCATCAGTCCGCGG
>CAZGUX010000026.1:0-24151 GCA_964529305.1 uncultured Solibacteraceae bacterium
GTGTCCACCGCCCGATACACCTCGCCCATTCCCCCCTCGCCGATCTTCGCGGCCAGGCGGTAATGGGCCACCATGTGGCCGGGCGCCTGAGTGTCGCTGCCAAGGCCGCTCTTCATGAAATCCGACGCCGCGGGTTCAGCGAGCAACCGCTCCACCTCGCGGCGCAGGTCTTCGTCGCCGCCGCAGGCGTGCTGGACAAACCGGAACCTCTCGCGCTCCGGGCTCTCCAGCGCGGAGGCGTAGATCTCCTTGATCCTCCCCCAACGCGAGGCCGTCATTTCGCCTCCTTCCTGCTCAGTTCGGCGTGCAACCATGCCCTTGCCATGGACCAATCCCGCTTTACGGTTCGCGGAGAGATCCCGAGGAACTCGGCGGTCTCCTCGACGCTCATGCCTCCGAAGTAGCGCAGTTCGACCACACGGGCCTGCTGCGCGTCCCATTTGGCAAGGCGTTCGAGCCCTTCGTCCACGGCCAGCACCTCTTCCAGCGGGAGGGTGGCGCCGGCCGGTTCCCGCCAGGCGGCTTCGCCGGGGAGGGGCGCTTCGCGTTTGCGGGTGTGCCGCTTACGCGCGTGGTCGACCAGGATGCGGCGCATCAACTGCGCCGCGACCCCGAAAAAATGCGCCCGGCTCTGCCAGTGAGTCCGGTCCTGAGCGAGCAGCCGCAGATAGGCTTCGTTGACGAGAGCAGTCGGCTGCAAGGTGTGCCCGATGCGCTCCCGGTTCATGTAATGGGCCGCGAGGCGACGGAGGTCGCCGTAGACGATGGGCAGGATCCGGGTCAACGCCTCTTCGCCGGCGCCGTGGATCTCGGCCAGGATTCGGGTGATCTCGCCAGGCGCTTCGGACATCGGGGCGCTCTTCGGACTCAGTGGAGCGATCAACAGTGTACTTGCGGGTTGTTTGGGAAGTCCAGTTCATTTCCCTCCTCCGAGCCACGGAGGTCAAACCCTGGCCCGGGCCGGCGCAGAAAAAGTTGGCAAAACGAAGCCAATTTGGGATGGAAGTGATTGATTTTGCTGGCATTGAGTGGGTTCGTTCATTGGCTTTCGTTTGGCTTCGAGTGGCTTCGAATGGGTGCATCCACGGTTTCCGCGAAGGCTTGCCATCTCCCGCTGCGAGGATACCCCGGCGTCAAGGGGTGGCGACTTTTGAAACTCGTAAGGCACAGATTCCGGGCTATTTAGAAATTGGAGACCCTTGTCATGGCGGCCGGTCTGATACCGGCGCCACGGGATCCGCAAGCCCGGCTGCGCCCGGCATGGAGGGAACTGAAGTTCCCGTGCGCTAGAAGCGTGCGCCAGGAAGGGTCGAGGTCGCCGGTCGGAGACCGGCGCCACTGTTCGAAGTTCCTCTCAATCTGAGCCGTGGCCCCGGTTTCTTACCTCACGCGCGTTATGGGCGCGAAACGGTTCACGGAACCGCCCAGATCGCGAGGAGGTACACCATGAAGGTTTTCGAGTTGGCCGTGTTAGGCGTCACCCTCTGGCCGGCAGGGGCCGCCGACCGGCGTCCCGTTCTCACCATTCTGGTCAACGATCAGGTGGGCGTCGACGGAACGACTCTGCGGATCGCGACGGAAGTCGCCGCGCAGGTGATGGAGGATGCGGGAATCACGACGGTTTGGATCCTGTGCGGACCTCCAGTGGCTGGCGGCCTCGCCGGGGAGTGCCCCCCGAAAACGAGCCGACCCGACCTGTTCCTGCGAGTCCTTGCGGCGCCCGTCGCAGGCCACCAGGTTCGAACTTCGACCACCGGCCTGACCCTGCAGGGAAAGCCGGGGGAGTTGGCCCGGTTTGCCTACGTCTACTACGAACGGGCAGCGAGCGTCGCCGCTGTGGGCGAGTGTCCCGTCGCGCGCGTGCTGGGGCACGTGATGGCCCACGAGGTCGGTCATCTGTTGGGGGCCGAGCACTCCTCCGCCGGAATGATGGCGACCGATTGGAATCGCAATACGATCCGGCGCATGCGGGCAGGATACCTGCTGTTTCGGCCGGAGGAGGTCAGGACGTTGCGGGAGAATGTCAGGACCCGGGTCTCGCTCAACCGGTAGCGAAGGCGGTGTTGGCCTCGGATGGTGTGGTCCATCGGGAGGGGTGGAGGGTGTCGGCAACCCCCCGGCTTACGCCGGGGCTCCAGCAAGAAAGTCATGCGGTCAGTATACGGCGGGGATTGTCGACCGTGATTTTCCGGACGTCACCGTCCGAAAAGCCCGATTCCTTCAGTTTGAGCGACGCCGACTCCCAATAGTAAAGCGGCTGGTGCGAGCCGAACAGAACGCGCTCGATCCCGGCGACTGAGGCGAAGCGGGCGACTCCCGCGGCGCTTTCCACCATACTGATGTCAAAGCAAACTCCCGCCGCCGCGAGACGCTTCACCATTTCCGGCGGCAGCGCTTTGTTCATGTTCAAAACCACGACTCGGAGCTTGGGATGGCGCGCGATCAGTTGCTCGAGCGGAGCGGCATCGGTCTGCGGCGCGCGTACCAGCGGGTGCTGGGTGCGTTCATCCTCCATGCTGAGCGCCACCTGAATCATCAAGCCGTGCTTCTCCGCCGCGGCAAATAACTCCGCCGCGAGCGGACTGCTCAGCACATAACCCTGGTAATTCGGGTGGAGCCGGATGCCGGCCATGCGATGCACTTCATGGCATCGGCGCAAGTCCTCCTGCCAATCCGGCAGGGTTGGATTCACGGAACCGAAAGGAAGGAACAGAGGATTCGCGCGGCAATCTTCGGCCAGACGCGCGTTCACGGCCGACAGATCGGTGTGGAGCAGACCGTCGAAGTGAGCGGCCCAGGCCTGCTCGACGCCGCGCTTGCGAAGCCGGGAAGCCAGGACGGCCGTGGATTCATCTCCGGGCGCGCGCCGGAAGGGCCAGCGTCCCAGGTTGACGTTGACATCGACGCTCACACCCGCACCCCTTTGGCGGTGAGGATCGGCATCATCATGCGCTCGAGGTTCTCTCCCAGAATGAGCTTCTTGGCGCTCTCGGGAATCTCCGCGCCCGTGACTTTGGCCAGTTGCGAGGCAAAACTACGTCCTCCGGCGTCGCTTCCCCAGATAATCCGCTCCGCGCCCAGTTCCCGATAGGCCATCTCCGTAAAGCCGGCCGTGGGATCGGACCCGGCAAGGTCGGCCCACAGGTTGGGGACACCTCGAATGGCGCGAATACCCAACTCCCAATCGCCGCCGGTGTGCCCGCAGATGATGGGCACCTTTGGATGTCTTCGGGCCAAGGCGGTGATGTCCCAAGGATCGGACTCGCCCGGCAGATTGCCCCCGACTTTGGTCCAGGAGTGCTGGAAGATAACGGCCTTGAGGCTGCCGGCGCGCTCAATGATGGCGTCCAGGCGTGGATCGCTGGCTTTCATGGCAACCCACAGCTTGATCCCCACCATGGGGCCGTCCCGCACGCAGCGGTCAAATTCGCGGAGGCTGACGTCGAGGTGTTTGGGATTGAGGTAAACGAATCCGAAGGCCCGGTGTTCGAAGCCCTTCAAGGCCTCGAGCACCTGGTCGTTCTGCTCGCGAAGTTGCTCGGGCGTCGGGTCGTAGAGGAACGGGTAGCCCATGAACACGACAAAGCGGTCGATGCCCATACGGTCGGCCAGCCGAACCAGCGAGGCCATTCGCTCTTTGGGGGTCTCTCCCGGGACGCCGGTGAGGTGCGTATGCAGATCCCAGATCATGGCGACTTCCGAGTATGAATCACGGGAGGGCGGCGGTCAATTCGGGTGCGTGGCGTGTTTCAAGGCCCAACAGGAGGGTCCGAATCAGGCGGACCGCAGCGTGGCGTTGAGCTTTTTCAGCAGCGGCGGGACCGAGGACCGCGCGTCGGCTTTGCTCTCGTATTCGAGGGCCGCATAGCCGCGGTAGCCGCCGGAGGCGAGCATCCGCGCGACACGCTTCCAGTCGCAGGGTTCGGTCTTGCCTTCCGCGCCCCGGACCTCCACCTTCATCTGAACGTTGACCGCATACGGGACGCACATTTCCATCTGCGCGTAGGCATCGCGGCGGAAGTTGCCGGAGTCGAGATTGATGCCGACCCAGGGAGAATCGACTTTCTTCACGATCTCGACAATGCGCTCGGCGCGCTCCGTGATGCCGCCATGGTTCTCGAGCCCGAGGATGACGCCTTTCTTCGCGGCGTAGTCGGCGGCGCGCTTGAGCACCTCCACTACCCATCCGGCCGCCTGGTCTTCGGTGGATCCCTTGGGCACCGTGCCGCCGAACACGCGAATGTGGCCGGCGCCCAACTTTTCGGCCGCATCCACCCATTTGTGGACGTCGGCGGCCTCTTTGGCCTGCAGCTCGCGTGTCGGCCGGCACATATCGCTGCGGATGGAGATGCTGTAGATCTCGACCCCCGCTTTGTAGGCCTGGCGTTTGAGCGGCAGCAGAAACCCGTCGGACGTATCGGGGAACCAGTAGACCGTCAGGTCGAGACCATCGACCTCGTTGTCCACGGCCAGGGTCACCAGGTCGCCGTAGGACATGGTCTTGCTTTTCAGTTCTTCGCGAAAGGAGTAGGCGCAGATGGCCGAGCGCAAGCGCGGCCTGGCCGCCGCGGCGGACGCACGCGAGCCGATGGCGAGGGCGCCAGTGGAAAGGACGAAGGATCTGCGGTTCATATGCCTCTCTGGTTTCCCCATAAGTCTACATGCAACCGGGGGCTGTAGCGAAAGGCTTCCCGCTTGCAGATCTCGGCCAGCCATTGTCCCCGCTCCCGAAGCAGGGCGGCCTCGGTACCTTCCGGCATCAGGACCACGCGCGAGCGATCGGCGCCGGTGGCTTCGAGGACGGAGAGAATCTCGGCGAGGTCTTCCGGCAGGGCGACCACAAACTTCATCTGATACGAATAGGCGGCCATCAGGCGACGCAACACGTCGGGCTGAATGCGCAACCGTTCGTGGGTCTCAGCCCAAGGGCCTTCGGGCGTCGAGTTGGCCAGTTTCGGGCTGAGGCTCATCAGGTCGCACTCCACCGGGGCGAAGACGGTGCCTGCTGTCTCGATGGTGATGTGCAGGCCGCGCTCTTTGAGTCTTCGGGTGAGTTCCACGGTCTGGGGCAGGATCATGGGCTCGCCGCCGGTCACGACGACGTGCCGCGCGGGATAGCCGGCGACGCTCTCGAGGATCGCATCGAGGGTCATCTGGCTGCCCTCGGGATGCCAGGAGGTGTACGGGGTGTCGCACCAGACGCAACGCAGGTTGCAGCCACTGGTGCGAACAAATACGGAAGGGACGCCGGCCAGCATCCCCTCGCCCTGGATCGAATAGAAGATCTCGGAGATTTTCACGGGCGCATCGCCACCGGATCGATCAGGCCCGCTTCGGCAAAGCCCTTGGCGCGAAGCAGGCACGAATCGCAGGCGCCGCACGCGCGGCCCTGCTGGTCCGGATCATAGCAACTGTGGGTGAGGCTGAAATCGAGCCCGAGATCGCGGGCGGTTTTCACGATTTCCGCCTTGCCCATGGCGATCAGGGGCGTGTGGATCTTCAGGCGGGTGCGGCCCTCGACTCCCGACTTGGTGGCCAGGTTCGCCATGCGCTCAAAGGCCTCGATGAATTCGGGCCGGCAATCGGGATAGCCGGAGTAGTCGAGGGCGTTGACGCCGATGTAGAGATCGTTCGCTTCCAGCACCTCCGCCCAGGCGAGACCAAGCGACAGGAACACGGTGTTGCGGGCCGGGACGTAGGTGATCGGAATCCCGGCCTTCATGTCGTCCGCCGAACGGCCCTTGGGGACATCGATGTCGGCCGTGAGGGCGGAGTGCCCGAATTCCCGGAGATCGATCGAGATCACGCGATGCTCCACGGCTCCCAACGCCTCGGCCACGCGGCGGGCGGCCTGCAGTTCGACGCGATGGCGCTGGCCGTAGTCGAAAGAGAGCGCATAGCAAGCGAGGCCGCGCCGGCGGGCGAGCGCGAGGCAGGTTGACGAATCCAGGCCGCCGCTCAATAAACATACAGCTTTATTGCTCATCTTCAGAAATCAGCAGCCGGCCGGGCGCCCGGCAAAGCGTCGAGACGAGTCTCGACGCCGCAGACACGAGTGTCTGCGCCACAATCTCTTGCAGCGGGTCGCGCCCGCCCCAGGTTCATCGAAGAATTAGCCACGGACCGGTTCCTTGGGAAGCGCCACGGCCAGGAAATAGCCCAGGATCGGGAACAGCACCAAACCTCCGAAGGCATGCTGCATGGAGTAGTGATCGGAGATCCAGCCAATCGCCGGAATGAAGATGAGTCCGGCCAGGCCCCACGAAAAGCCCATCATGAGGGCGGAGACGGTTCCGGCCTGGGAGGGCACCAGTTCCTGTCCCATGACGACGTTCACCGGGATGGTGAACAGCAGGATGGTGCCGCCGACCAGCAGGCTGGCGATGGAAATCCAGCCCTGCGTGAAGACGAAGGCGATCAGGAAAGGCACGGAGCCTGCCATGGACCAGATGATCACCTGGCGACCTCCGAAGCGGTCGGCCATATTGCCGCCGAGAAAGCCGCCGAGGGCTCCGAACAAGAGATAGGCGGAGGTGAGATAGCTGGCCTCCGGCAGCGTGTACTTCCTCTGGAGGTTCAGGTAGAGAGGGAGGAACTGAGCGAAGGACACCTGAACGATCGAGCGGATGAAGACCAGGAAATACAGAATGGTGAGCGGCTTCCAGACGGCGTGCAGAGCCGGCCAGTCGAACTGCATTTTCGGGCGGTTCGCCATAGGAAATCGCAAGAACACGAGCAGAACCGCGGTGGCGACGACGCCGGGCAGCGCGCCGATCCAGGCGTTGGCCAGGCCCAGGTTCTCGGTGAGGACGGAAAAATAGACGGGCCCGATGCCCAGTCCCAGGGTTCCGGCGCTGATGAAGATCGCCATCGCACGGCCGCGGCCGGAGTCCAGTCCGGCGGTGGCATTGGCGGTGGCCTGGGGGTGAAACGCGGCGACTCCGGCGCCGCCGAGGGTCACCATGATCAGGAGAACGCCGAAATTGGGGGCCAGCCCGAGGGAGCAGAGAAACACCGCCGCTGTCGCGGGCGCCAGTACCGTGAACATGCGGGAATGGAACCGGTCGGACAGAATTCCATACACCGGTTGCATGACCGACGAGGAGAAGACGAGCACGCCGCCCAGCACGCCGGCCCGGGTCAGCGACATGTTGAAGTGCGTGATGAGCAGAGGCTGGAGCACACCCAACGCGATCGAGTACATGTCGACCGCGAAGTGCGCGATGCAGAACAGGGCCAGCACGGCCAGCGGACTGCTTGCGGAATGAAGAGCTTTTTTGGCGCCGAGCGCGCCGGCCGTTGAGATCATTCGGAGACGATCTTCTATTATATCGGCCGGCCTGTGGCTGCACGCTCAGCCCGTCGCGACTGTGTTGTTCGCGCTGGGAAGCAGATGAGACAGCCCCCGATTCGGCGTGAGGCACACCCGCACATCGATCCGCTCGCCTTCGAAGAAGAAGGGCACAATGGTCCATTCTTCCTTGCCGGCGCTGCGGGCGGTGAACTGCATCCCATAGATCACGGTCGGGATGCTCAGGCCCATGGGCCCGAGGATATTCTCGGCCGCCGTCTTGAAGTTGCCGATGATCATGTTGGTCAACTCCGCCATGGCGTCGAGCACATCCTCGTTGACCTCCGTGCAGTCCATCATCAGCATCTTCGACGAGATTTTGCACGCGGCGTCGCCGGAGCAGCAGAGGGTGCCCGTGCCGATCCACGATCCAGCCAGGCCCACCACGCTGATGATCCCGGTCGATGGGCCGGGGGGATTGCGACTCACGTACGGCTCGCCCCTTTCGGGATTGAGTCCCACCATCATCTGAAACACGTCGTTGGTCGTCGATGTGAGCGCTTCGACGATCGCATCATAATGCATCATGGCGTTTTCTCCAGCGGCCGGCGCCTGTTAGGCGTCAGTTATATCAGGCCGTCCAGTTTCTCCTTGATTTGCTCGGCCGTGAAGGGCTTTCGCACATACCCGTTAGCCCCGAGTTGCACTGCCTCCATCACCTTCGCTTCACCGCCCTCGGTGGTGACCATGATCACGGGAATGCCGTTCCATTCGGCGTTGGCCCGGATTCTCCTGAGCAACTGAAGCCCATCCATGTTCGGCAT
This sequence comes from uncultured Solibacteraceae bacterium, assembly GCA_964529305.1. GTDB lineage: Bacteria > Acidobacteriota > Terriglobia > Bryobacterales > Bryobacteraceae > CAZGUX01. The sequence continues at coordinate 8,116 of CAZGUX010000026.1, forward strand.
GTTGATGTCGCTCAGCACCAGATTGACCTTGGTGGCCTTCAACTTCTCCAGAGCTTCCACGCCATCTCCGGCTTCGACCACCTGGCCCACCGGGACACTTGCCTGCACCAGCATTCTCTGCAGGATTTTCCGAATGGCCGCAGAGTCGTCCACAATCAATATGTCCACTGGCATGGGAACTCCTTTTGTACCTCCTGATGCTGTTGGGCCTCCAGTTGCGACGCCCTACTGTCTCTGATCGGTCAGGGAGGAGAAACCTTGAGGTTGGGGCGGCGAGGCGCCTACTTGCCGAGGCTGCGCGCGATCGCGTCCGCGATGCGCTCTCCGTGAAAGCGGCCGTTTTCGATGAAGATCTCGTTGGTGTGCATTCCGGCAACGATCACACCGGCCAGATAAATTCCCGGCCGGTCGCTTTCGAGGGTGTCGGCATTGGTGCGGGGCCGCTGCGTCTCGGCATCGAACTCGATTCCGGCCGCCCTCAGGAACGCGACGTCGGGGCTGTATCCGGTCATCGCGAACACGAAGTCGTTGGCGAGCGTGACCTCGCCCTCGGGCGTGTCCAGGACCACGGAATCCGGCAGGATCCGCTGCACCGCAGACCGGAAGTATGCCCGGATCTCGCCGTTCTTGATGCGGTTGTCGATGTTCGGGCGGATCCAGTATTTGACGTGCCGGTGCATGGTAGGGCCGCGATGCACCAGGGTCACGCGCGCGCCGTTCCAATGCAGTTCCAGGGCGGCGATGGCCGCCGAGTTCTTGCCGCCGACGACCAGGACATCGTGGTTGTAGTAGGGGTGCGCCTCTTTGTAGTAGTGAATGACCTTGGGCAACTCTTCCCCTGGCACGCCCAGCAGGTTGGGAACGTCGTAATAGCCCGTCGCCAGAATGACCTTGTTCACGTGATAGAGATTCTGGCAGCCGTTGCGGTCGCGGGTGGCCACGGCGAACGCGCCGTCGGCACCGGAGATCTCCTCGACACGCTCGTACTGGCGGATGTTCAAACGGAAGTGGTCGGCCACGCGGCGATAATATTTCAACGCCTCGATCCGATTGGGCTTCTCGTTCAGGCTGGTCATGGGAATACGGCCGATTTCGAGCAGCTCCGGGGTGGTGAAGAACACCATGTTGGTGGGGTAGTTGTAGAGCGAGTTGACAACGCAGCCCTTTTCGATGAGGACCGCGTCCACTCCCTTCCGCCCGAGTTCGATGCCGCAGGCAAGGCCGGTCGGACCGGCGCCGACGATCAGCGCCTCGTGCGCAGCGTTCACAACATTCCCTCGACCATCGAGTAGACGCTGGCGAGCGCTCCCGGCAAGGCTTCCACGTCCTTACCGCCCGCCTCCGCCATGTCGGGACGCCCGCCTCCCTTTCCCCCGACGGCCTGCGCAACGGCGCCCGCGAGTTTTCCGGCATGCACCTTGCCGGTGAGGTCCTTAGTGACGGCGGTCACAATGGCGATGTTGCCGTCGTCGCCGGAGGCCAGGACCACGACCGCGGACTTCCACTTGTTGCGGAGCGCGTCGGCCAGGTTCCGTAGCTGGGCCCGCTCCATACCGTCGATACGCGCCGCCAGGACTCGCGCGGAACCCACCATGCGCGCCTGGCTTTCCACATCGGAGGCGGCCGATTGGGCGATCTTCGTCTTCAACTGATCGAGTTGTTTCTCCATCGCGCGCTGCTGGACCATCAGCTTTTCGAGGTGCTCGACCAGCTCGGGCTCGCCCACCTTGAGGAGTTGCGAGAGTTGCCGCAGCGTGTCCTGGGAGTGCTGATACTGCTTCAAGGCGCCTTCGCCCGTGATCGCTTCGATGCGGCGGACACCGGCCGAGATGCTGCCCTCGCTCACGATCTTGCACACGCCGATGTCGCCGGTACGGCGGACGTGCGTTCCGCCGCAGAGTTCCTTGCTGAAGCCCGGAATGGAGACGACGCGCACCTCCTCGCCGTACTTCTCGCCGAACAACGCCATGGCTCCGGTCGAGATGGCCTGCTCGAGCGGTAGCACATCGGTCGCCACCTGGGTGTTGGTCACGATCTGTTCGTTGATGAGACGCTCGATCTCGTCGAGTTCCGCCTTGTCGAGCGCCGAATAGTGGGTGAAGTCAAAGCGCAGCCGCGGGGGTTCCACGACGCTGCCGGCCTGTTTGACATGCGTTCCCAACACCTGGCGTAATGCGGCATGAAGCAGGTGAGTGGCCGTGTGGTTGCGCATGGTGGCGCTGCGGAGCGGCGCGTCCACCAGCGCGTGGACGCGATCGCCGGCGCGGAGCACGGCCAGCGTCCGGATCTTGTGAACGCTCAAACCGGGTACACCAGGGAATGCGGTGGCCACGGCCGCCAGGGTCGTGCCGGTGGCCGGATCCACGAGCCTGCCCTGGTCGCCGACCTGTCCGCCGGTCTCGGCGTAGAAGGGCGTCTGATCCAATACCACCTCGGCTTCCGTATCGGGCCCGACCTGGTCGACGATCTCGCGATTGACCAGCAGGCCCACAATCTGTGAAGTGGCTTCGAGTTGGCCGTACCCCAGGAAGCGAGTCCTGCCCTTGGCAAGGAGATCCTGATAGGCCGTGGCGATCGCGCCTTTTTCGGCGCCCTTCCAACTCGCGCGAGCACGCTCGCGCTGGCGTTGCATTTCGGTGTCGAAGCCCTCGCGATCGATGGAGATGCCGCGCTCGCGCGCCATGTCTTCCTGTTCGTCGAGCGCGAGACCATAGGTGTCGTAAAGCTTGAACGCGACCGCGCCGGGCAACACGGGCGAGGCCAGGCTTTTCACCTCGTCGGCGAACACCTTTTCGGCCACCAGGAAGGTGGTGGCGTAGCGATGCTCTTCGTCCTTGACGACGCGCGCCACCCTCTGGAGGCTTTCCATCATCTCCGGGTAGGCTGGGCGCATCCACTCGGCGACGAAATTGGCCAGCTTGTACAGATAGGTCTCTTCCACACCGGCCATGCGGGCATGACGCATGGCGCGGCGCATGATCTTGCGCAGGACGTACCCGCGACCCTCGTTGGCCGGCACCACGCCGTCGTGAATCAGGAACGCGGTGGCGCGGGCGTGATCGGCATTGATCCGCAGCGCGGTATCGATCCGCGGGTCGGCGCCCAGGGCCACGCCGAACAACTCGGCCGCGCGCACCATGATGGGCTGGATCAGGTCGCAGTCGTAGTTGGAGAGCTTTCCCTGCAGGATCGCAGCCAGGCGTTCCAGACCCAGTCCCGTGTCGATCGAGGGCCGGGGCAGAGGAGTCAGGACGCCGTCCGAATCCCGGTTGAACTGCATGAACACCAGGTTCCAGATCTCGACAAAGCGGCCGCCGCCATCGTCCGGAAACTGCTCATGCTCCCGGCCGGGTTCGGCGGCGTGAGGTCCCAGGTCGTAGTGCAACTCCGAGCACGGACCGCAGGGTCCGGTATCGCCCATCTGCCAGAAATTGTCCTTCTCGTCGCAGCGGAAGATGCGAGACTTGGGGATTCCGGTTACCTTCTGCCAGAGTTCTTCCGCCTCGTCGTCTTCGCGGAATACGGTGACGTACAGGCGATCTTTCGACAGCCCATAGTCCTCGGTCATCAGTTTCCAGGCGTAGTCGATCGCCTCGGCCTTGAAGTAGTCGCCGAAGGAGAAATTGCCCAGCATCTCGAAAAAGGTGTGGTGCCGCCGGGTGTAGCCGACGTTCTCCAGGTCGTTGTGCTTTCCACCGGCACGCACGCACTTCTGGGAGGTCACGGCGCGCAAATAGTCGCGCTTCTCCATTCCCAGGAAGATGTCCTTGAACTGGTTCATCCCGGCGTTGGTGAACAGCAGGGTGGGATCGTTGGCCGGAACCAGGGACGAACTCTTCACGGGCCGGTGGCCGCGTTGTTCAAAGAAGTCGAGAAAGCGTTGGCGGATCTGATGACCTGTCACAGGAACCCTTCAGCGGGAGTGGATTGAAACCTCTATTCTATCGCGAGGCCTGAGCAAAACACTCGGGGCGGGCCGATCGCTCGGCCCGCCCCGTTGATTGTTCCAAGGATGAGTGGATGCTTACTGATCGCGGCGTTTCAGGGTTGGACGCTCGTCGGCGTCGTCTTTCTGCTTCTTCTCGTCGCCATCCTCGTCAATCGGGCCGGTTCCACCACCCGGTGCGCGGCGCAGGCGCGGGCGATTGGCATCTTCTTTTTCAGGCTTGCGACGGTTGTTGAGCGCCAGCAGGCGGTTCTTCACGTCGGTGAACTCGGAGGTGCTGACCACATATTCCGGCTTTGCCAGCAGGATCTCCTGGATGTTCTTCTGCGCATCCTTGATGCGGTCGTCGGTGAGCGGGTGAGACGCGAACACCTTCGACATCACACCAGGCTTTTTCTTTTCCTTGGACTGGATTTTCTCGAAGAAGTCCACAAACGCGGTCGGATCGTAGCCCGCCTTGTAGAGATATTGCAGCCCGAGCAGGTCGGCCTCGGACTCAAAGCCGCGGGAGAACGTCAGGAAGCCCAAGGGAATCGCAAGACCCGCGCCTTGACGGATGGCGTACCCGGTCCACCCGCCCATGAAAATCAGGGGGATGCTGGCGTAGTTGATGATGGTGCCGCGGGTCGCCTGCCGCGTGCCGTGCCGTGCCGCGACGTGGGCGATTTCGTGAGCCATGACCCCGGCCAGTTCCGCCTCCGACTCGGCGTTGAGGAGAATGCCGGTATTGACGAAGAAGAAGCCGCCTGGGAGAGCGAATGCGTTAATTTCCTCGGCGTCGATCACCTTGATGGTGAACGGAACCTTGGCATCGGAGTTCCGAACCAGGTTCTGCCCGACGCGATTCACGTATTCGGCGATGATGGGGTCATCGACGATTCTTGCCTGCCGCTCGACTTCCTGGGCAAGCTGTTTTCCGAGCGCGATCTCCTTCTCGATCGAATAGAAGTTCACGCCCTTGCCGACGTCCCGGCTCCCGATTTCCTCGGGATCCTTTTTCTTGTCTTTGGCGAACGCAGAGAGCGTTACCAGTAGTGCCAGAGCAAGCGTGCCGATCCGTTTCATCCGCGTACTCCCCGATTCCATTATAGTGAACGCGCGCCACACTACAACGGTTTCATTTCATAGCCGGTCTTGCCTCCTTGGACGCGGCTTTGGAGCCAATCGTTTACAGGAATCTGCTTCCCGGCTTCGCTATCTTAGCGGCGGATCAACTCGAAGGTGCCGTCGGGCTTGAGGAAATAGCTCCTTCCACGCCAGTGGATGGTGTTTCCGAAGAACCCCGCGACCCAGAACCCGAAAGCCAACAAGTCCTGTATCGGCAACAGATACCAGCGGCGCAGGGTCAGCCGGTCGTGGAGGACCCAACCCGCGCAGGCCCACGCCGAGAGCACTCGGAGCGCCGCCAGGCCCACCGCTCCGGGCCACCATCGAGGTTCCACCAGCCACAGCGCAAGCAGCCAGGGAAGCGGCATAGTGAAGAGTTCGCCGGCATATCCGGCCGGACGGGAGCGCCGGGTCGACCGGGACCAGCGCAGACGGTGACCGAAGTTCTGCCGCAGACCGGCGGATCCGATGTGGTGCTCGATGACGTAGGCAGAGAGAACGACCCGATGGCCGAGTTCAGCGGCGAGCTTGCCCATCACGAAGTCTTCGGCGAGGTAGTCCTTCAGCCGGTCGAACCCGCCCATTTGGGCCAAGACGGGCTTGCGGGCGAGAATGGTGGGCCCGAGGGCAAACTTCATGCCTTCCAGAAGCCGCGCCGCCAAAACTCCGCCCAGAAACTGGGTGTTCATGCCGATGGCCTCGACGGTGGTCCAAAGGCTGGCGCCGGGCACCGCGCGGTAAGGGCAGGTGGCAAGACCGACTTGCGGATCGGCGAACTCGGCCGCGGCGGTGGCCAGGAAGTCGGGGGTCACCCGGGTATCGCTGTCGCTCATGGCAAGGAGGTCGTAGCGGGCGGCGCGCATCATGTGGTCGAGCGACCAGACCTTCGCATTGGGATACGGAGGTTCCCCTGTCAGGATCAGTTTGGTGGGAACGGCCGGGAATTCGACCTGAAGCCTCTGAACCACGGAGACGGCCGGGTCGGCCGCGTCGCGGACAGCGAAGAGGATCTCGAATTCGGGGTAGTCCTGCTCAAAGAAGGTCCGCAGGTTCGAGGCGAGGTCGTCCTCCGCGCCGGCCAGGGGTTTCAGCACCGAGATCCCGGGTAGGGAAACTTGGGGGCAGCCACCCCGTTTCTCGATCGGCGTTTCCTCGAAGCTCAACGATTTGTGGCCGAGAAACGGGGTGACCGTCCCCAATTTTCCCGGCCGCCGGGACCTCAAATAATCCCACGCCGCGACGACCGTGATCCCGCAGTACACCGCGCACCCCGCGCAGATGGACGCCAGCACGATCGCGGCGATCAGCACAGGATTATTCCGTGGAAGCTTTGCTGTCGATCAAGCCGCGGATCCGGGCCAGGAATTCCTCGACGGGCTGGACCCCCTGATCCCCGTGCTTCCGGTTCCGCACCGAGACCGTACCGTTCTGCGCTTCGCGGTCGCCGATCACGAGCATGAACGGAATCTTCTGCAATTGCGCCTCGCGGATCTTCGCGTTGACCTTCTCGTTGCGATCGTCCACGGTCACCCGCAGGCCCTCGGCGACCAGGCGGTCCTTGAGGGATCGGGCGTACTCCGCCTGGCGGTCGGTGATCGGGAGGATCGCCGCCTGGACCGGCGCAAGCCACACCGGGAACGCACCGGCGTAATGCTCCACCAGGATGCCGAAGAATCGCTCCACCGAACCGAACAGCGCCCGGTGGACCATCAGGGGTTGATGCGCCTGCCCGTCCTCGGCGATGTACTTCAGGTTGAACCGCCGCGGCAGCGTGAAGTCGAACTGAACGGTGGAAAGCTGCCACAGCCGGCCGATGGCGTCCACCAGCTTGACGTCGATCTTGGGGCCGTAGAAGGCCGCCTCGTCCGTCATCAACCTGGCTTTGAGATTCAATCTTCCGGTCGCGTTTTGAAGGGCCCGTTCCGCAAGCTGCCACTGGTCGGGCGTACCGTCGTACTTCCCGCTGGCGCCGCCATCCCAAGTCGAAAGCTCGGCCTCGTATTGCTCAAAACCGAAGGTCTTGAGCACATCCATGGCGAACTCCAGGCAGCTCACCACTTCGTCTTCAATCTGTTCCGGCGTGCAGAAGATATGGGCGTCGTCCTGCGTGAAGCCTCGCACCCGCAACAGGCCGTGCATGACGCCGGAACGCTCGTAGCGATACACGGTCCCGAGTTCGCCCAACCGCACGGGGAGGTCGCGGTAACTGCGCTGCCGGTCGGCATAGATCAGGATGTGCCCCGGACAGTTCATGGGCTTCAACTGATACTCGGCATCATCCAGTTCCATGCGGGAGAACATATTCTCCGCGTAGAAGTTGGCATGACCGGAGGTCTTATAGAGATCGAACCGGGCGATGTGCGGCGTATACACCAGCGAATAGCCACGGGCCGTGTACTGGTCCCGCATCCAGCCTTCCATCAGATTGCGAACCGTCCCGCCCTTGGGGTGGAAGAAGATCAGGCCGGGACCGGCCAATTCCTGGACGCTGAACAGGTCGAGTTCCCTGCCCAGCTTTCGATGATCCCGCCGCTTGGCTTCCTCCAGCTTGTTCAGATACTCGTCCAGTTCCTTTTTGGTGAAGAACGCGGTTCCGTAGATCCGCTGCAACTGCTGATTCTTCTCGTCTCCCTTCCAGTACGCTCCGGCCAGCGACAACAGCTTGAACGCCTTGATCTTGGAGGTGCTGGGCAGGTGCGGACCACGGCAGAAATCGATGAAATGCGGGCCCAGCGTGTACTCGGAGAAGACCTCGTCCGCTTTTTCCTGGATCAGTTCGACCTTCATCTTCTGATCGGAGTAGTTGCGGAGCCCGTCTTCTTTTCGGGTCATGACGCGTTCGTACGGCAGCCCGCGGGCCTGAATCTCGCCCATGCGCTGCTCGATCTTCTCGAGGTCTTCGGGAACGAACGGCGTGGGCCGCAGGAAGTCGTAGTAAAACCCCGCCTCGGTGGGAGGTCCGATTCCCAACTGGGTCTCGGGAAACAGCTCCAACACGGCGGCCGCCAACAGGTGGGCGGTGGAGTGGCGATACACTTCCAGAGCTTCGGGGTTCTTCGCGGTCAGGATCTCGACGGTGGCGTCCGCCTCGAGCGGGCGGGTGAGGTCGTACAACTGGCCGTTGACCCGGGCCACCAGCGCCGCTTCGGCCAGACGGGGACTGATCCGCTCGGCGATCTGCAACGGAGTCGATCCCTGCGGGACCGACTGCCGGCTGCCATCCGGCAGCGTGATTTCAAGACTGCTCATATGGGGAATTCCCATCATATCGCGGCTGAAACCTAAGTACCAAGTAGCTGCACGGAGGACACTTACGGCTCCCGTCGGAGGTCATCCAGGGTTTTTCACGCAGTTTTACCCGCAGTTCCCCCGTTTCGCCTACGGATCTGCCGATATATACTTCGGGTTACGTCTTGAACCCCTACGCCCATGAGTAAGGTCATTGGCATCGATTTGGGCACCACCAACTCGGTTGTCGCAGTCGTCGAGGGTGGGCGGCCCAAAGTCATTCCCAATCGGGCCGGCGGAATGGTCACCCCTTCGGTGGTGGCTTTTTCGAGGAACGGGGAGTTGCTGGTAGGCCAATCCGCCAAAAGGCAGGCGATCACCAATCCCGAGAGGACCATCTCCTCCATCAAGCGGTTCATGGGCCGCAGCTACGAAGAAATCGAACGCCTGGCGGATGCCATGCCGTACCCGGTCGTCGAATTGGAAGACGGGGGGGTTGGAGTCGAGGTGGGCAGCAAGATGCTGACGCCGCCGGAGATCTCCGCCATAATCCTTGACGAACTCAGGAAGGCCGCCGAAGACCACACGGGAGGACCGGTGAAGGAAGCCGTGGTCACCGTTCCGGCCTACTTCAACGACCGGCAGCGGCAGGCCACGAGGGAAGCCGGGGAACTGGCGGGGCTGGAAGTTCTGCGAGTGATCAACGAACCCACGGCAGCGGCTCTGGCCTATTCGATAGACAACCGGGACGCGGCCACGATCGCCGTGTTCGATTTTGGAGGCGGCACGTTCGACATTTCCGTCCTGAGGCTCGGCGACGGAGTGGTCGAGGTGAAAGCCACGAGCGGCGACACCTGGCTGGGAGGGGACAATCTGGACGACTCGCTGCTGGAGTTGTTCCTGGCCGAATTCGAGGAGAACCAGGGGGTGGACCTCCGGGACAACGGCATGGCCCTGCAGCGGTTGAAAGAGGCCGCCGAAACCGCGAAACACGAGTTGTCCTCGCTGCAGGAAACCAACGTCAGCATTCCCTTCCTGGCCAACGACGAGTCAGGCCCGAAGCACCTGGAAATGCGGCTGTCGCGCAACCACTTTGAAAATGTCATTGACGACTACATCCAGCGGCTCGTGTCACCCTGCAAACGGGCCATGTCGGATGCCGGCCTGAAAACGGCCGACTTCAAAGAGGTCCTGCTGGTTGGCGGCTCGACCCGGATTCCCCGTGTCCAGCAAATGGTAAAGCACTTGTTCGGCCGGGAGGGCCGCCGGAACATCAACCCGGACGAAGTGGTCGCGTTGGGGGCGGCCGTGCAGGGCGCCCTGCTCACCGGCGATATGAAGGGAGTCCTGCTGCTGGATGTCAACCCGCTCTCGCTCGGCATTGAAACCAGCGGGGGCGTGTTCGCCAAACTGATCGATCGCAACACGACCATCCCGGCGCGCCAGAGCCGAACTTTTTCCACGGTGATTGACAACCAACCGTCCGTGGAGATCCGGGTGTATCAGGGCGAGAACCACTTCTGCCGCGAAAATCAGCTTTTGGGGATCTTCGAACTGACCGGGATTCAGCCGGCCCCGCGCGCAGTTCCGCAGATTGAGGTAGTGTTCGAAATCGACGCCAGCGGCATGTTGAAGGTCACGGCCCAGGACCGGGTGACCCAGGCGCAAAAGCAATCCGACATCGTCACCCGGCGAACCAGTTTCCAGCCTCGTGCGTGAACTCTACTTCACACTTTTCTTGGGATACACAACCGGGTAGCCCTTCTCTTTCCACTGCAGGACGCCCGTGGCCCCGGCGGTGCGATAGCCGTTTTTGGTCAGCAACTCAGCCGCCCGCCCGGCACGTCCTCCGACGCGGCAGATGGTCACGATTGTCCGGTCTTTCGGGACCTCGCTCAGACGGCTCTCCAACTGGCCCAAGGGAATATTGACAGAGCCTTCGACCGCACCGATGTCGTCCAGCTCTTTCGGTTCGCGAACGTCGAGCAGAAAGATTCTGTTCTTGCCGGCCAGCATCCCTTTCAAATCTTCGGGAGTCAGCTTTCTCGCTTGAGTAGTCACGTGCATGGTGGTGGCGCGCGGCGAGGGTGGCTGGGCAGCGGCCACAGACGCAGAGACCAACACCAGGCACGAGAGTGTCAACGAACGGATTCGGCTCATGACGACAGTATAACGATCGAAGACTTCATCGTCTCTTCTGTGGGACGATAAGAACACCGGGAGGAGGGAAGAGTGTTCCGTCTGCCAATGCGCCCTACCCTTCTGATCCTGGCGGGAGCGCTGGCGCTGCTCGGAGGCGCGTGGCTGTGGACACGCGGCTTCGTTTTCGATCATACAAGAACGTATCGTGTCGGGTACCGGGACGTGCCGCCGTTCCTGCAGACGGGTCTGTCCGGTCCAACGGGCTTCGTCGTGGATATGGTGGCGGACGCCGCACGGCGTCGCGGCCTTCGCCTGGCCTGGATCCCGGTGGAAGGGCCAGTCGGGGCGGCGCTCGCCAAAGGGGTCATCGACCTGTTCCCACGTGTGATTGTGGGCGTGGACCCGCTGTCTTCGATCAAGACGACGGAACCTTGGATGCAGCTTCAGTTCGCGCTGGTCTCTTCGGCCGATTTTCCACTTCTGCCGCCGCGCCCGGGCCTTCGGATCTCGCACGAGGAAGCGCCGGGACTTGGAGCGTTCGTCACCCGATCGATTCCGGGCTCGTCGCCCGTACCCCGAACCGGGCGCGCGGACGTGTTGAAAGCGATGTGCGAGGGTCAGGCCGACGCCTCGTTTCTGGAACTGAGCGTGGCCGAGTCCCTGATCTCCCGGCGGCCGGAGCCATGCGCCGGCCTGGCCCTGCAGGTGGTTCGGGTTCCGGGAGCGGTGGCGGAGGCGGCGATCGCCTACGCCCCAGCGGCGCGGCGGGCGGCCGAAGCGCTGCGGAGCGAGATCGTGGCCATGGCGCAGGATGGCTCTCTGGCGGAAATCAGCGGCCGCTGGTTCCCGCTGACCTCCGCCGAATTGGCCTGGATGTTCGCCGAAATGCACAGCCAGCAGCATCTGCGCTATCTGGCCGCCGGCATCATCCTGCTGGCTCTGGCTCTGGCCTTCAGCCTGCGGCAAACGCGCCTGATGCATCAGGCCCAACTCACGGCCGACCGCGCCAATGCGGCGAAGAGCGAGTTTCTCGCGAACACCAGCCATGAGATCCGCACCCCGATGAACGGGGTCCTCGGCATGGCTGGGCTTCTGCTGGATACTTCGCTCAATGCCCAGCAGCGCGAATACACCGAAGCCATTCAGCGCTCGGGCCAGGCGTTGATGCAAATCATCAACGGCCTGCTGGACTTTTCGAAGGTGGAATCGGGCCGGCTGGACCTGAGGATCGCTCCGTTCGACGTGCGCGTGGAAACAGAGGAAGCCGTGAGCCTCCTGGCCGAACAGGCGGAGAACAAAGATCTCGAGTTGATCGTCCACGTCGCGAACGACGTACCGGAAACACTGCGGGGCGATGCCGGCAGGCTGCGGCAGGTCCTGCTCAACCTCACCGGCAACGCGGTGAAGTTCACCGAACACGGGCAGATCCGGGTCGCTTGCGGGGTGACCGGGCACACCGGGAACCAGGTGACTTTGCGGTTTGAGGTCCAGGACACCGGATCGGGCATTCCCGAGCGAACCCAGCGCAGGCTCTTTCGCCCTTTTGTGCAGGCCGACACCTCCACCACGCGGCGATTCGGCGGCACGGGTCTCGGCTTGGCTATTTCAAAGGAACTCGTCCACCTGATGAACGGGGAAATCGGCGTGGACAGCCAACCGGGCCAGGGGGCGAATTTTTGGTTCACTGTGGCGATGGAGGCTTCCGGCTCGGCGGCCGCGCAGCCTGAGAGGATTTGCGGCCGGGTGCTGCTGATCGAGAACAACCAGGCGCAAGAGGCGGCTGTCGGCGACCTGCTGCGGGCAGCCGGCATGACGGTGACCGGCGTGGATTCGATTCAAGCGGCTCGCGAGCACATTCCGCGCACGGATCCGTTTGACATCGTCATCGTGGACGACACTCTGCCGGAAGGCGCCGGCTCGGAAGTCTGGCTGGGCCTACGCCACGAGGCTTTGGATAGCGCAAAGGTGCTGCTGCTCACGCGTTTTTCGCGCAGGCCGCCTCCCGAACGCCTGGCGGAGAACGGCTTTGACGGCTGGGTGGCCAAACCGGTGCGGCGCAAGATGCTGTTCGCCGAATTGGACCGGTTGTTGCCGAAAAGCCGATCGAGGCCGCCCCGAGTCCTGATCGTCGACGACAACGTCATTAACCAGAAGGTGCTTCTCCACTTGCTCCGGAAATTCGGAGTGGAGGCCGACCTGGCCGACAGCGGACGGGGCGCGATCGAGGCAGTCCGCGAGAGGCCGTTCGATCTCGTCCTGATGGACATCCATATGCCGGAGATCGACGGCTGCCAGTCCGCCGTCGAGATCCGCAGCCTCGGTACTGTGGGCGCGCGAGTGCCAATTGTCGCCATGACGGCAAGCACCGTCGACGGAGATATGGAACGGTGTCTCCAGTCGGGCATGAACGACGTTCTCCCCAAGCCGGTTTCGGCTGAGGGCGTGAGAGCCGTGGTCGAGCGGTGGACGGGCGTGCGGGTGGGATCCGCGGGACCGGTCCCCAGCCCGGATGCCGCGCGCTGATCCGGGCTTGGTCAACCACCGTCGTTGTGGGTTCCCGTCCCTGGCCTGCCAGGCTGCTACACTTTGCGGTTCGGCGAAGGAGCGAAATCTCGACATGGCCACTCGATCGAAGAAGCACGGTTTGACGTTCGGGTCACAAGACCTGCGATTGCCGGACGAGTTGCGCGCCCCGTTGCGAGCCCATCTGGCGGACCTCCAGAAGCGATACCTCGCCCGCAGTTGGGGCGGGCGCGTGGGATTCGGTCGACATCCGGCACTGATCGTGATCGACCTGGCCTTGTGGTGGACGGTGCCGGACGACCGGCGTCAAGGCAGCGATGTGGATTCCGTGGTCGAGGCCTCGTGCCGTGTGCTGAAGGCGGCGCGGGCGGCGAAGATTCCCGTCTTCTTCACCACCTGGGATTGGGATCCGTCGCACCCCGCTTCCCCTCACGACCGCAAATTGAAGATGCTGGTGAAGCCGGGCGACGAGCGATTGTTCGAGCTCGATTCCCGCCTGGAGCGGCGTCCCTCGGAGCGGATTATTGCCAAAAGATACGCCTCCGCCTTCAAAGGGACGAATCTGCACGAGAGTCTCACCGGCCTCGGTGTCGACACGCTGATCGTCGTGGGGGTCAGCACCAGCCATTGCATTTACGCCACCTGCCGCGACGCCACCGACAGCTTTCGGGTGATCGTGCCTCGCGAAGCCGTGGGCGAGCGCTGTGAGATCCTACACGAGGTCAACCTCCTGGACATCGATATCGATCTGGGAGACGTCCTTCCGGCCGATCAGGTGATCCGGCACCTCGTGGGCATCAAGAGGCGTAGTCAGAAGAAAGCGTGAATCCACTTCGTACTTCAGCGGCTTCTCCGGCCTGAATCAGCTTGGTCAGTGTGTATCATGAGCCGGCGCTGAACCGAAGCGGCTGCCAGTCCGTTTTCCAGGTGTCGTGCAGCCGCCTGGAGGAGAGGGCAGTTTTTACATAGCGCGGGCCCACTGCCTGCGGAATCTCCTTTAGACTCAACGTCCAGGCGGCGTGGACATTCGATTGCACTTTCCTCGGCGGGTGCGATTTCGACGTCGTCACGGCGATCAATCGCTCTTTTGATCTTGCGGCCTGGAGTCGCACGGGCCGCCCTAGCGTTGCTGGGCAAGCAGTCCCACTGTGACTCGCTCTGCCGGGACCCCAGGGATTCTCGAAATAACCAAAGGAACTTCTCGATGAGAACGATTCTGTTTGCCGTAGTGTGCCTGACACCGCTGGCGGGGAAAACGCAGGAGCCGCTGAAACGGCTTGACGAGGCGGCGGCTGTCTTTTCTGAAATCATGGCCACCCCCGACCGGGAAATTCCCCAGGATTTGCTGGAGAAAGCTCACTGCATCGTCATCGTGCCCGGGCTAAAAAAAGGCGCATTCATTGTGGGCGGGAAATACGGAGTGGGAAACATGTTCTGCCGCAAGGCGCGGGGCGCTGGTTGGTCCGCGCCGGGCACGGTTCGGGTGGAAGGCGGCAGTCTCGGCTTCCAGATCGGCGGCTCCGAGACCGATGTCATCCTGCTGGTGATGAATGAACGGGGCGCCGACCGGCTCCTGTCGAGCAAGTTCACTCTGGGCGGCGAAGGCGAAGTGGCCGGGGGCCCGGTGGGGCGTTCGGCAACGGCTCAGACCGATGCGTACATGAGGGCGGAAATCCTTTCGTGGTCGCGTTCGCGAGGCGTGTTTGCCGGGATTGCGTTGACCGGAGCGACCTTGCGTCAGGACCTGGACGCGAATCAAACGCTGTATGGGCGGAAGCTGACCAATCGCGAGATCGTGACAAAGGGCGTGGCGCCGCCGCCGTCCGCCCGGAAATTACTCGCAATGCTCAACCGGTATTCGGCAAAAGAGCGATAACCGGAACGGATTTGAGACGCATACGAAAGGACTTCACGCGCGCGCCGCGGCCGTGGCTCAACAACGGTTGGCCCAGGCGGAGGCCGAGCGAGCGCGTCTCGCCGTCCAGGAAGCGGAGCGCCTGCGGGCGAACGCCGAGACGGAAAAAGCCGAGATTCGCGCACAATTGCCGCGGCGGCTCAGCCTGGTGCTGGAACGCGCGACACGGCCCGAGGCCTGATCGTCAACATGTCCGACGTTCTGTTTGATTCGGGCAAGTATACGCTGCGGCCGGGCGCTCGCGAGAAGCTCGCCAAGATTTCGGGCATTCTTCTGGGACAGCGCGGCCTGAAGCTCGAGATCGAAGGCCATACCGATAGCATTGGCGGCGAAGAATACAATCAACGGCTTTCCGAGTAGCGAGCCGAAGCGGTTCGCGACTATCTGACCGAAGCGGGAATCCAGTCCAGCGCGGTCACGGCCAGGGGATTTGGGAAAGCCCAACCCGTAGCGTCGAACGGCACCGCCGCGGGCCGTCAACAGAATCGACGTGTGGAACTAGTGGTGTCCGGGGAGATCATCGGCACCGAGATCAGTCTCGTGCTGCCCCCGTGGCGGAGGCAAAACCCCCGAAGCCGGCCCCGGCGGAGGCAACGCCACGTGTCGAGGCGAACCGGCCTACCGTTTCCCGGCAGAACTGACGCGGGGGCGCATCGCTATAGTCCCTGGGCGGGCTTCGGCACACCCAGGCGGATCTTCAGGCCCGCCTTCAGCCGACGGCCTCACGTGGTTGCCGGTGCGACGGATAACCGCGCGCGTCGGTGGGAGACGGGCGCATCCGGAAAGGGCTGAATAGCCATTGGAGGGAACATGCTCTGGACGATTTTCATCATTTTGATGGTGCTGTGGCTGCTCGGGGTGGTTTCGTCATACACCCTATACGGGTACATCCATCTCCTGTTGGTGATCGCGATCGCGGTGCTGCTGATCCGGGTGATCCAGGGAAGAAGGGTCCTCTGAGGCATGGTGCCCGTGAGGGATCGGACAGCGAATCGCCGAACGGGCGCTACGGTATATACTGATTCGCACGCCGGCAGCTTTGGGGGAAGGTTCGGGTATGGCCGCCGGATCGATTGATTCGGAGAAGATGCCATGCGCCTTGCCGCAGCTTTCGTTCTGGGAGGAATCGCCGCCCTGCCAGGATTCGCCGATACGCCGCCAGCCATCAAGCTGCT
>CAZGUX010000027.1:0-20836 GCA_964529305.1 uncultured Solibacteraceae bacterium
CCCGCAGGCCTCGGCGGCCAGAACGGCGACGCCCAGGCGGGTGCTAACGGCTTCGGCGCCGCGACAGCGGGCTTCAACGTCAACGGTCAGCGCAACCAGTCGAACAACTTCCTGCTCGACGGAGCCACCAACAACGACACCTTCAACACGGGCTTCGTCCTCCGCCCGCCGCCAGACGCGATCCAGGAGTTCAAGATCCTCACCCACTCCTACAACGCCGAATACGGCCGCAACTCCGGCTCCGTCACGAACGTCGTCACCAAGTCCGGCTCGAACCAGTGGCATGGCACGGCGTGGGAGTTCAACCGCAACGATGCGCTGACGGCGCTGAACGGGTTTCAGCCTCGCGTGGCCGGGGCCAAACCTCCTCGCCTGAACCGCAACCAGTACGGCGCGAATATCGGCGGGCCGATTCTCATTCCGAAGGTGTACAACGGCAAAGACAAGACGTTCTTTTTCTTCAACTGGGAGTCCGGCCGGCAGATCGCCGGTTCGTTCGGCGGGCAGGGGCTCGTTCCGCCCACGGCACAACGGCAGGGCGACTTTTCGGGCGTCACCGCGATCATCAACGATCCGACAACACGTCAGCCGTTTGCCACCAACCGCATTCCCGCGTCTCGAATTCAGCCCTATGCGCAGAAGTTTCTAGCCGGCTTTGTACCGCAACCAAACGTTAACGAACCCGGTATCAACTACCGTGGACCCCGGGCCGCCGCGCCGATCAACCAGGACCAATATGTCAGCCGCGCCGACCAGACACTGGGATCGAAGGACACGCTCTCGGTCAGCTACATCTACAACACGCAGGCTGACGATACGGTTCCCACGTTTGTCTTCGACACGCGCGGAAATGCGGCTCGCGGGCAGAATGCGAGTGTCTCCGAAGTCCACATCTTTTCACCGAGCGTTGTAAACGAACTGCGTGCGGGCTGGCATCGGTTTTTTGAGCACGAGTTCTTCGGCACTACCGACAAACCGGAATACGACGTCGGGAACGCCATCGGGATAGCGGGCGTGGCCACGCGCTCGCGTGACTTCGGACCGCCGACTTTTTCGGCCGGCTATACTCTGCCTGCCGTGCGCGGCATTGGTCCGCGCGACCGCCTGAACCAGTTGTGGCAGGTGAGCGACAACGTCACCATCCGCGTCGGACGCCACTTCCTGAAGGCGGGCGGCCTGATTGCACGGCGCAACTGGACGTTCGATGAAGCGGTGAACCCGAGGGGCTCGTTCACGTTCAACGGCACGGTGACGGCTCTCGGCGCCACCGGAACTCTCGACAATCAGTTCGCCGAGTTCCTGCTGGGCACGGCGGTGGGAGGTGGGGTGAGCGTGGAACCGTTCGCCACGCGCATGAACAACTTCTGGCACTCGTACTACTTCCAGGATGACTGGAAGGTGACGCCTGCATTCACCCTCAACTGGGGGATGCGGTACGAATACTTCGCGCCGCCGATCCAGCGTGGGAAAGCTACCAATTTCGATCTGAATGGCTTTGTTCCTGTGCGCCAGACCTTTCACGGATTCCCTGACATAACCGACACCTCGGACCGGCCGGCCGCGCTGGTCTACTCCGACAGGAACGATTTTGGTCCGCGGATCGGCTTTGCCTGGTCTGTGCCGAAGATGAGCGACCTGGTGGTGCGGGGCGGCTACGGAATCTACTACACGCCCGAGATCACGAATTCGTGGACGACTCTGACGCTCAATCCCCCGATCGTGCGTACGATCTCGTTCACCGGGAGCGCGGTCAATCCGATCAATCCCGCCACGGCGTTCCAGGGACAGGGATCCACGCTGGCAGGGTTGTTCGGTTCCGGCGCGCTCGACCCAAATGTCCGCACCAGCTACACGCAGCAGTGGAACTTCACGATTCAGAAGAAGCTGCCGGGCGCCATCTTTTTCGATTTGGGCTACGTCGGATCCAAGGGGACCAAACTGACGGCTAATTTCGACGGCAATCGGCCGATCCAGACCCTGGTACCGACTTCAACGACTCCGTCGATTGCAAGCCGGCGTCCGTTCCAGGGCTTTGACGGTATTGGCACGACGAAATCCATCGCGAATTCGACCTATCACTCACTACAGATCAAGGCCGAGCGCCGCGTCGCCAATGGCCTTTCGATTCTGGGAGCCTATACTTGGTCCAAGAGCCTTAGCAATGCCGACATTTCCAGCGTCGGCGGCGGTAGCTTCTTAGCGGGTATCCAGGATTACTTCAACCTTCGAAACGACCGATCGCCATCCGTGTTCGACATCAGGCACCGCTTGTCCATCGCGGCGATTTACGACATTCCGTTGTTCCGCGATGCGCCTCAACGCGCGGTTCGAGCCCTGCTGGGGGGCTGGCAAATCGGCACCATTATCACGGAGCAGACGGGATTTGCCTCCGCGCTCGCGGGCGTCGTCGACACAACGGGTACGGGCATCGCCTCACGGCCCGATGCCGTGACCGGCCAAGCGGCGATGCTGCCCCGCGATCAACGCACGCGAGCACGCTGGTTTAACACCTCCGCGTTCGCATTGCCGCAGGCGGGTCAGTTCGGCAACGCTGCCCGCCATCCTATTCACCTGCCGGGCCTGAACCAGGTGGATGCTTCCGTCAACAAGACATTCCGGTTCTGGGAGAATCACCAGATCCAGTTCCGCGCGGAGTTTTTCAACGCGTTGAACCACGTCAACCTTGGCTCGCCGGGGAACAACATCCGTGACCCCGCTAACTTCGGCCGCATTACCAGCACCGTTCAAGGCGCGGCCGGCATGCCCGGCGACTCGCGAGTCGTCCAGTTCGGACTCAAATACGTGTTTTAGGCGGATCGCCTAATGTTTCCAAGGGCGGTATCCCTGGCGGACCGCCCTTCTTTCTTGTGACATTCCGCAGACGGCGATTGTCAGCTTAGTTGTTTTCGCTTCGACCGAACCCTACCAACCCACCCGGTTCCGAAACGCTTCCGGTCAGGTTGCTGGCCGGGCATCCGCCGTCGATGCAAAACTTCTTGCCTGATGGCAAAGAAAAAGCGAAAATAGCCACAATGAACCTCACCTTGGGCTTTCCGGAATTCGAGGAGCAGGCCCTCGCCCGGCCCGTGGACTTGGCCGGCGTCGTGGCCGACTTCGAGCGTGCCATGCAACGCGCGGATTCGCCGATTCGCGCCATCCGGCGCCAGCCTGCGCGGGAGGCCCTGCTCGCGCCGATTCCGGAGAACGTCCACCCCTCGTTGCGCGGCGCCCTCGAGCGCCGTGGCATCCCTGCCCTCTATTCCCATCAGGCCGACTGCTTTGAGCACGTGTCTGCCGGTCGCAATGTCGTCGTGGTCACCCCTACTGCCAGCGGGAAAACCCTTTGCTACAACCTGCCGGTGCTCGACCTGGTGCTGCGCGACCCCGGCGCGCGCGCCGTCTACCTGTACCCCACCAAGGCTCTGGCCGAAGACCAGTTGCACGCCTTCAACCAGTCGGTCACCGAAATGGGCAGCGACATCCGCGCCTTCACCTACGACGGCGACACGCCCCAGGATGCCCGGAAGGCGATCCGGCAGCGGGCCAATGTCGTGATGACCAACCCGGACATGCTGCACGCCGGCATCCTGCCGCACCACACCAAGTGGGCCAAGCTGTTCGAGAGCCTGCGCTACTTCGTCATCGATGAGCTGCACTATTACCGCGGAGTGTATGGCAGCCATCTGGCCAACCTGCTGCGGCGGTTCAAGCGTGTCTGCGAGTTTTACGGTTCCAAGCCCCAGTTCATCTGTTCGTCGGCGACCATCGCGAATCCGCGCGAGCTGGCGGAGACGCTGACGGGCGAGTCGTTCGAGTTGGTCGACCGCAACGGCGCGCCCAGCGGCGAGAAGTATTTCGTGTTCTACAATCCGCCGGTCGTGAACCGCCAGTTGGGTATTCGCCGCAGCTACATCCACGAGACCCGGCGCATCGCCATGGAGTTCATCGAGCACGGCCACCAGACGCTGGTGTTCGCCAACAACCGTCTGGCGACGGAGATCCTGGTGACGTACTTGAAAGATGCCTTTGACCGCGGTCCCCTGCCGCCCGATTCGGTGCGCGGCTACCGCGGCGGCTATCTGCCCAAGGAGCGGCGCGAAATCGAGAAGGAACTTCGCGAAGGACGCATCCGCGCGGTGGTGGCCACCAACGCTCTCGAACTGGGCATCGACATTGGTTCGCTCGACGTCGTGGTGATGGCCGGATATCCGGGGACACTAGCCTCCACCTGGCAGCGCGCCGGCCGCGCGGGACGGCGGCAGACTCCCTCCGCCGCGGTCCTGGTGGCCTCCAGCGCTCCGCTCGATCAATACGTCATCGACCATCCCGACTACTTCTTCGACCGCCCGCCCGAGCATGCCTTCGCCAACCCGGACAACCTGGAGGTGATGCTGAACCACCTCAAGTGCGCGGCCTTCGAACTGCCGATCCGCGACGGCGAGAGGTTCGGAAAACACGACACCACGCCGCTGTGCAAGTTCCTCGGCGATGGAGGCTTCCTGCACCACTCGGCCGGCGCCTGGCATTGGACGTCGGAAGCCTACCCCGCCGACGCGGTGAGCCTCCGCGCCATCTCGAGCGACAACTTTGTCGTGATCGACACGACTCACGGCCACAAGGTCATCGCGGATGTGTCGTTTCCGATTGCCCTGACCGAACTGCACGAGAAGGCGATCTACCTTCACGAGGCGCGCCAGTATCACGTCGACCGCTTCGACTACGAAGAGCGCAAGGCCTACGTCCATCGCGTCGATTGCGACTACTTCACCGACGCCATCGACTACACGCAGGTGAAGGTGCTCGAAGAGTTCGGCGCGGAGGGGATCGCCGGCGCGCGCCGCGTCTACGGGGACGTGCGGGTCACCCGCCAGGTGGTGGGCTTCAAGAAGATCAAGTTCTACACGCTCGAAAACGTCGGCGCCGGCAAGCTCTCCATGCCGGAACAGGAAATGCACACCACGGCGTTCTGGCTTCACTTCCCGGCGGAGTTTCTGGCCCGATTCACCGATTTCACGTCAACGGAGAAGCAGAGCGGTCTCTCCGGCCTCGGTAATGCGCTGCGAACCGTCGGAGCCCTTCTGTTGATGTGCGACCCCCGCGACCTGGGCGTCGCCCTCAGCGAGGAGATCGCCACCGGTCTCGCAGCGTTCGAGCCGAATCTCTATCTTTACGACCGCTATCCGGGAGGCATCGGCCAGAGCGGGCCGCTCTTCCAATTGGCTCCCCGGCTGTTGCAGGGAGCGCTCGATTTGTTGCGCGCCTGCCCGTGCGACACGGGTTGCCCTTCCTGCGTGGGGCCGGCGGGCGAAATCGAGGAACGGGGAAAAGAAGCCGCCCGGAGGTTTCTGGAAGAACTGATCGCCGTCCCCGGTCAGGAAGCCACGGCCTGAGGCTGCATCCTCTTGGCCTGAGCGAATAACTCCAGAACTTGCTCAGTCTCGTCCCACCCGATGCAGCCGTCCGTGATGCTCTGACCGAAGACCGCCGGTTTCCCCGGTTCCAGGTCCTGGCGGCCCGCCACCAGGTTACTCTCCACCATCACGCCGAGGATGTCCTGCCCACCGTCGGTGATCTGCTTGGCTACCCCTTCGGCCACCTGAATTTGCAGGCGGTAGTCCTTTCGCGAATTGGAGTGGCTGCAGTCGATCATCAACCGGTGCGGCAGGTTGCGTTTCTTCAGGTCGCGCGCGGCGGATTCCACCGACGCCGCGTCCCAGTTGGGCTCTTTCCCGCCTCGCAGGATGACGTGGCAATCCTGGTTGCCCCGCGTCTCGACAATGGCGGTATGACCGGTTTTGGTCACGGAGAGGAAATGATGGGAGTCGCGTGCTGCCCGCACGGCGTCAATCGCAATCCGGATATTCCCATCGGTTCCGTTCTTAAATCCCACCGGGCACGACAGACCGGACGCCAGTTCCCGATGGACCTGGCTCTCGGTGGTCCGGGCCCCAATGGCTCCCCAACTGATGAAATCGGCCACATACTGGGGCGTGATCATGTCCAGGAACTCGGTCGATGCCGGCTGGCCCAAATGGTTGATATCGCGGAGCAATTGCCGGGCTGTCCGAAGGCCGTGGTTGATCTGAAAGGTGCCGTCCAGGTTGGGATCGTTGATCAGGCCTTTCCAGCCCACCGTCGTGCGCGGCTTCTCGAAGTAAACCCTCATCACCAGAAGGAGTTCGTTGTGATGCCGGCGCGCCGCCTCCTTCAGGCGGCGGGCATATTCCAGGGCGGATTCCGGGTCGTGAATCGAGCACGGACCCACGACCACCACCAGGCGCTCGTCGCTGCCGTAAAGGATGTTGTGAAAGGCCTGCCGAGTTTCGTAGATCAGCTTCGAGGCCTCGTCGCTGCAAGGATACTCGGAGAGCAACTGCACGGGGGAGACGAGTTCCTTGATCCCCAGAATCCTGACATCATCAGTGGTGTAACGCATGCAATGAACCTAAACTACAGGAGAATATCACAAAAACAGGAGCATTGAACAGCCTTGCCACCGGTCCCAGGTGGCACACTGTTGCCGGCCGGTCACGCGTCCCCTCCGAGGAGGATTTCGTCGAGGCGCCACTCCTGCAGGTTTGGCAACAGGAGATCGGGCGAAAGGGCGGCCAACTCGTCCCTGGTGGAAATCCCGGTGTGGACGGCTACGGATCGGATTCCGTTGGCCTTTGCGGCAGCGATGTCGGTAGGAGCGTCGCCCACCAGGGAAATGGGCGTCCCCGGCCGGATCCATCGCTCGCGCCGGGCCTGGCGGATCGCAAGCGCGGCCAGGGCCGCGCGGTCGGGGGCCATCCCGGCGAACGCTCCGAACCGGAAGTGGCGCTTCAAACCGGCCCGTTCCATCTTCTTCCAGCCGATCCTGACAAGATTGCCCGTCACCAGGCCCGCGACCACGCCCCGCCGGTGCAACCTCTGCAACACCAACCGGACGCCGGGGCAGGTCTTGTGCCGAAGGTCCGGACACCGCTGGACATACATCCGCTGGGCCTGCTCGATCACCTCCGGCATCACGCGGCGGATCCGTTTGCCGGAAACGCCGGCGCGCTGCATCATTTCCGTCAGAATGTCGGGATCGAGCATCCCGTGCAGGGGAATTCCGTCGGTCGTGGTCTCGAGGCCGGTCACCCGGCGGATGGCGTCGACCAGAACCTCCCGGTGATGAGGGCCCGCCCGTCGCAGGAGGGTGCCGTCGATGTCGAACAGGACCAGCGCCGTGGCGGGCATCCTCCTCCAGTATCGCAATGATTCCGCCCGAAGTGCTGTTAGAATGGGGTCTGATGCAGGTGGTGCAGGCCGGTCCGCACAAGCTGATTCTGCTGGAACTCGATCCCGAGTTGGTCATGAACGTGGCCAAACAGGCCGGATTCGAAGTTCGCGCCGAGGACACGGATCGGGCCATGGTGCTGGACTTGAACGCGCCCACCCGGCAGGCCCCTCTGCTGTTGTTCGACGCCGCCGACCCGGCCAACCTCGGCTGGTTCTCGCGATGCCAGTTTTACGTCGATGGGCGCACAGGCCAGATCATGCAGACGCCCATGACGCTCGCCAACCAGCGCGACCGCAGTGGAAACCCCTCTCCCTCCGCAGTGAGGGTGCGGCTGGCGAAAGAGTTGCCCTCCGGATTCCGGCTTCCCGGGAAACAGGCGGTGAGTGAGCAGGTGGTGTACGCGATCCTGTTCAACCTGTTGACCGCTCTGCTCAAGACCGGCGTGGCGGTGTGCGGCGCGGGGGTCATCAAGCCCCTGGCCGGCAGGACAGAAGGCATCGGGGTCCGAAACTAGACTCTGGTCCGCCTTCTACCAGGTTCTCTTTACCCAATCATTATGCGAATTCTCGATCGAGGCATTGTGAATTCGGGCGTGGCGGGCGGTCCTCTAGCCTTGTCCATATTCCCCTCCGTGACCCCGTTGAGTGACGGATCGATCCTGGCAAGCTACCGGACCGGTTCCACCAAGGACAGCGACGACGAAGATGTAGCCTTCCGATGGTCGTTCGACAATGCCGCCTCCTGGAGCGAGCCCATCAGACCGTTCTCTAACATCGTGGACGGCAAGCGGGGTTCGGTCCGTGTCGCCTACATCACGCCGATCGCCGGCCGGCATCTGCTGGCGACCGTCAATTGGGTCGATCGCGAAACGTATCCAGGGCAGCCACTCTTCAACCCCGGCACGGAGGGATGTCTGCCGCTGAAGATCCTGGTGGCCGACTCCCATGATCTTGGCCGGACTTGGTCGCCGCTGAGGCAGGTGCCGGCGCCGGACGGCTTTGGGCCGCCAAGCCTCTCCAATGGGGCCCTCTACCTCGACAGCAAGAGGCTGGCCATCAGCATCGAGAGCAACAAACATTACCTGGACGCTTCCCCCTGGATGCAGAATGTGGTCTGCGTCTGTTCCAGCGATTTGGGCCGGACCTGGGACGAGGTACGCCCCGTCTCTCAGGACCCGGAGGGCCGGATCTTCAACTGGGACCAGCGGGCCGCGGTCGCGCCCGATGGACGGATCGCCGCGTTCTCCTGGACGTACGATCGGGCGACCACCACCTACCTCAACGTCCACCGGCGTATCAGCAGCAACGAGGGGTTGACCTGGGCAGGACCCGACGATCTGGGCTTTGCCGATCAGCCTTCGCATCCCGCCATCCTGCCGGATGGCCGCGTCGTTCTGGCCTGGGTCGACCGCTATGGCAGCCGTTCCATCAAAGCACGGCTCGCCGATGCCGTGAATGCGCCCTTCACTCCGGAAAGTGAGTTAGTTGTGTACCAGTCCCAGACCCACGCGATCCGAGCGAAAAATGACGCTGAAATGATCGCCGACATGGGCTTGTGGACCTTTGGCTTGCCGTATGCGGAGACCCTCCCGAATGGTGACGTCCTGGTAGTGTATTACGCCGGCGCCCCCGATGCGATGAGCATCCACTGGGTGCGGCTGGAGGTCTGACGGGCTGGGTTGGAACCGGCGAAAGGACCGCGTGATTCCCTTGTCAGTCCATTAGCGCGTCAACGGACAGGGACTCAGCCGGACCATGAACGCTTCCGTCAGTCCGGCATAGGCGGCCTGGAAAGCGCCCTCGGTGACCGCAAAATCCTTGGCGTTGGTTGATCCGACGACATACGTGTTCAGCGCCGGGTCCGACACCACGGCATAGGCGATCTCGTTTCCGGCGGCGCCCAGGTACGTAGAACAGCGAAGGCTCGCGCCGTCGGAGGCGGCCGGGTCGATCCACACCACAAAACCGTCCGCGAAACCCTTCGAGGCAGCTTGTGCCGGCTCGTTGAGAATCGGGAAGTCGGTGGAGAAGGTGTAGCCGGAAATCATCACGCGCCCGACGGCATCGAGCGACAGGCCGTACGGGACGTCGTCATCCCCTCCGCCCAGGAACGTCGAGTACACCAACTGCTGGTCTTTCGGTCTGGCCGCATCAAACACTACCAGGAACAGGTCGGCGTTGCCGGCAATCGTCTTCTGATAGGCGTTGGCGGTCAGCGGAAAGTCCGTGGAATACGTGTACCCGGTCAGATAGATCTTCCCCGAGGAGTCGCGGGTCATCGCGGTCAGCTTGTCGTAATCCGTGCCGCCGAGATAGGTCGAGTAATCGATCTGCGCCAGGCCGCTGCGCGACAGGTCCAGACGGGTGATGAACAGATCGCCACGGCCGGCGTTGAACGGCTGATAGGGGTCGTCGGAGATCGGGTACTCGGGCGAAAAGGTGTAGCCGGCAAACCACACGCGGTCGGTGGACTCCACGGCGACTCCCATCGCGAAATCGGCGCCCGGCCCCCCGAAGTACGTGGCGTAAACGCCCGTTGCCGCGTCCACGCGGTTCGGGTCGAACCGCACCAGAAACCCTTCCCAGCCGCCCCGGTTGGCCCCCTGCACCGGCCCACCCAACTGCGGCAGGTCGCCGGAGGTCGTATAGCCGGTCGCGAAAATGTGACTGTCCGGGCCGATCGCCAGGGCGGTGCCGTAATCGTCGCCGGTGCCGCCAAACAGCGTACTGAAGCCGAGGGAAGCGTCGCCCAACTCGGCGAGGTTGATCTGGGTCACGAACATGTCCCGGGTCCCCGACAATGTGACCTGGTAGCCGTTCCGGACCGGATAGTTCGAAGAGGTAGTCGACCCGATGATGAAGGCCACCTTCGGGTCGGTGACCAGGATGGCTTCAGGACGCTCATCCCCATCCCCACCGATGTAGGTCGAGTACTCGAGCGCTTCCGCGCCCGTCAGATTAGGATTCACCCGGGCGACAAACACGTCAATGGCGCCGACCCTGGTTTCGCGGTGCGGGAAACCGATCACCGGAAACTCCGGCGACGTCGTGGACCCGGTCACCCACAGCTTACCTTCGGAATCGAGGGCGGCGGCGCGAGCGATGTCGATTCCTGTTCCGCCCAGGTACGTGGACCGGATCACCACGGGGTCGATGATCAACTCCTTCGACCGGTCATAGGCTCCCAGTTGAAACGCGACCTGGTTGCGGCCGACCAGCCGATAGGCCCCCTCAATAGGAACCGGGTTGTTGCTTTCGTCCCGCTGAAAAACGAAAGGCTTCGGTTGCCGGAACTCCACTCCCGCGACGTCGAGCACGAGGGTGCCGTTCGTCTCCAGGCCCATGTGCGCGGCGCCGTTGAACTCCATGCGGATTTTTTTCGGATCCGCTCCCGGGCCCACGATGAAATCGTATTCCAGCCGCTTTCCGCGCCCGCGATACACCAGATCGATGCCAGGGTAGATTTCATGTAGCCGGACCGCGCCGTACTGGCGGACGTTGCGGTGCCAGTCGGACGGGCGGTTTCCGCTGAAGTAGGCCGCTCTCGACGACAAGGGCTCCTGACCTTCCACGACCGCTTTGCTATTGGCGTGGATCGGCCGCATGCGCAGGACGTTGCCCTTCACCGACAACAGCGCTTCGCGGTCCGTCAGAAAGACCATCTGCTCGGCAAACCTCGAATAGAAGCGAACGTCCTGATGCAGTTGGCCCTGGTTGGCCTCAAAACGGATAGGGAGGGTCTCGAGAATCCGGTTCGCGGTTCGGGTTTCCGTGGTTTCGGCCTGAAGGTTCCGGGGAGGCGTTGCCGCGGCCGGGGCCGCGTGGAGCAACGGAAGAGCAAGCACTATCGCAAGAAGAGCAATCATGTTTCAGGTTCGGATCGGCCCGCCGCTCGAGCGGACAGGGCAGACAATCTCATGTTTTGTCAGGGACACGTGGGGTAAGCGTGACCTATCCTCTATTCTACTGGTTTCAAAGCGCTACCCGTTTGAGACGCACAACAACGCCGCGGGGTTTCGATCTTGTGCCCGGCCGTCGGGTCATGGTCCAATGCAGAAACAGTCATGATCCGGCTAAATATCAACGGCACGGCCAAACAGTTCAACGGCGACCCGGAGATGCCGCTTCTCTGGTATCTGCGGGAATCGCTCGACCTGACCGGAACCAAGTACGGGTGCGGCATCGGCCAGTGCGGCTCCTGCACCGTGCACATCAACGGCGCGGCCCAACGGAGTTGCGTGACGCCGATGAAGGCCGTGTCGGGCAAGAACGTGGTGACCATCGAAGGACTCGACCCGCGCGGCGAACACGCCGTCCAGAAGGCATGGCGCCAGTGCGCGGTACCGCAGTGCGGCTATTGTCAGGCCGGCCAGATCATGCAGGCCGCGGCCCTGCTGCGGGAGAAGCCCAAGCCGACCGACGGTGACATCGACCAGGCGATGCGAGGCAATCTCTGCCGGTGCGGAACCTACCAGCGCATCCGGCAGGCGATCAAACTCGCCTCGGGGGTGAAAGCATGAGCGAGCTTCGACGGGTTCCTCGCCGCGGATTTCTGAAGAGTGTGTTTTCGGCCGGAGCGCTGGTCATTGGCGCGCGGATTCTCCCGGTCGAGTCGAAGGGCGCCGGACGCTGGCAGCCCAGCGTGTACCTGGGCATTGAACCGGATGGCGCCGTGATCGCCGTGGCCCACCGCTCGGAGATGGGGACCGGGATTCGCACCGCGCTCCCGATGGTGCTGGCCGATGAGTTGGAAGCCGACTGGAAGCGCGTCCGCATCGAGCAGGCCATCGGCCACACCAGGTACGGGTCGCAGAATACCGACGGTTCCTGTTCGATCCGCGACTTCTACGATGCCATGCGCACCGCCGGGGCGTCGGCCCGGTTGATGTTCGAGCGCGCGGCGGCCTCGAAGTGGGGCGTACCGGCGTCGGAGTGTTGGGGAAGCGCCCACTCTGTGGTGCATCGAAAATCCGGCAAGCACATGGGCTACGGAGAGTTGGTGGCCCTGGCCTCGAAACAACCCGTTCCCGCAAAATCGGAATTGCGCCTGAAGTCGCCGTCGGAGTTCAAGTACATCGGCAAGGATTTGCCCATCACCGACCTGAACGACATCTGCACAGGCCGCGGAACGTTCGGGTACGACGCCAAGGTGCCGGGAATGGTTTACGCATCGATCGAGCGGCCGCCCGTCTACCTGGGGAAACTCAAGACGTTCGACGATGCGGAAACGAAGAAAGTCAAAGGCGTCCTTGGGACCGAAGTGATCGAACCGTTCAAGCCTCCGGTCATGTTTCAGCAGTTGGGCGGTGTGGCCGTGATCGCCGATAGCACCTGGGCAGCCATGCAGGGACGGCGCAAACTGAAAGTGGACTGGGAGCCGGGCGAGAACGCGCTCTACGAGTCGGAAGCCTATCGCAAGATGCTCACCGGCAAAGCACGCCAGCCGCAGAAAGTCGTGCGGAAGGTCGGCGACGTCGACGCGGAGTTCGCGCGCGCTGCCAAGACCCACGAAGCCGAATACTACGTTCCGCTGCTCGCGCACGCGCCCATGGAACCGCCGGCCGCCGTGGCCGAGTTTCGTGACGGCAGGGTAACGGCCTGGACCGCGACGCAGAATCCGCAGGCGGTGCAGGACGCCGTGTCGGCAGCCCTGGGACTCGAGAAGGAAGACGTCACCTGCCACGTCACCCTGCTCGGCGGGGGCTTCGGCCGCAAGTCCAAACCGGACTACGTGGTCGAGGCAGCCCTGCTTTCGCGCAAAGCCGGCAAGCCGGTGAAAGTGGTCTGGAGCCGCGAAGACGACATTCGTTTCGACTACTATCACGCCGTAGCGGCCATGTACCTGAAGGCGGCCGTCGACGACAAGGGCAAGCCAACCGCGTGGCTGCATCGCAGTGTGTTCCCGACCATCGGTTCGACCTTCAACGCCTCCGCCGAATACGGCGAGGAGTTCGAGATGGGGATGGGCTGGGTGGATCTGCCCTACGACATTCCTCATCACCGCGCGGAGAACGGGCCTGCGAAGAACCCCGTGCGCATCGGGTGGATGCGTTCGGTCGCCAACATCTACCACGCATACGCCATCCACTCGTTCGTGGACGAACTGGCCGCCGCGGCGAATCGCGACCGCGTGGAGTACCTGCTCGAGATTCTCGGCCCGGGGCGCAAACTGGACATCCGTCCGGAGGGCATGAAGTACTGGAACAACGGCCAACCCACGGACAAGTTCCCGGTGGACACGGGACGGCTGCGCCGCGTGATTGAAGTGGCTGCCGAAAAGTCGGGCTGGGCGTCGAAGAAGCCGGGCAAAGGCCGCGCGCTCGGCATTGCGGCCCATCGCAGCTTTCTTTCGTACGTCGCCGCGGTGGTGGAGGTGGAAGTCGACGACCGTGGCAAGCTTCGCATCCCGCGGGTCGACATTGCCGTGGACGCCGGCCAGATCATTCATCCCGATCGCGTGAAAGCGCAGTTCGAGGGTGGGGCGGTGTTTGGAACCAGCATCGCCGTGCTCGGCGAAATTACGGCGGCCGGCGGGAAGATCCGCCAGTCGAACTTCCACAACTATCAGGTTGCGCGCATCGACGAAGCGCCGTACGAGACGCACGTACACATCGTGCCCAGCACGGAGATTCCGGCGGGCGTGGGCGAGCCCGGAGTGCCGCCGATTCCGCCGGCGATCTGCAACGCGATCTTCGCGGCGACCGGCAAGCGGATTCGGGAATTGCCGCTGAAGAAGCAGAAGTTGGCGTAACACCCGGAGCTTGGACATTCTGAATGGTGGCGCACGCTTCCAGCGTGCAGGGGAACTTTAGTTCCCCTCTTGAGTTTCTACATTATCGGTGGGGCGGACTTTCAGTCCGCGGCGCGCTTTAGCGCGCCTCTCGGGCTTGGCCCTTTCTAGTGGCGCCGGTCTCCGACAGTCTCCGACCGGCGCCATTCCCCGGCCGGAAGGCCGGGGAATGGTCGCATATATGAGACCTTATGGGAACTTTAGTTTCCCTCGCGGCGGGCGACGTGGTTTGTCGCCCGCCGCCACGGAGTTCAAGTTCGCCGGGTGCTCAGGAAGCCAACCACGCAGACGGCGACGAACAGGACCGACCAGACCAGACTGACGAGGATGACCTCGTCCGCGACCGCCAGCACGGCGGGCACGAGACCCATAGCCCGCAGGATCATCCACCCCAGCGAAAGCGCTCCCAGGGCGAGCAACGGTGCGGTCACGCGCTCCGACAAGGTCTGCAGCCTCCGGAAGTACAGAGGATCGCCCGGCATCAGGATAGGTCCGGTGGGCCGATAGACCACCACCGGTTCCGGGGGAGCGGAGTCCGCCGGGACTACATGAAGTTCGGGATGGCGGTGCGCCAGCTCTTCGGCGATGCGGGCGGCCACCTCCTCCGGAGCAACGGGAAGAACCCGATGACGTGCCCACAGTCCGTACCACAGGGCTGCGATCAGGTAGAGCAGGGCGGTCGGCGCCAGCACCTGCACGTTCACCCAGCCGTACAGGAGACCCGCGGCCGCGGAGAGCAGGGCGACGAACGCCGGAATCCAGGGGTAGACGGGCACTTTGTATGGGCGCAATAGCTTCGGCTCCCGGGTCCGGAGGCGAAACAGGCAGACCACGGCCAGCACGTACCAGATGACCGCGGCCAGCGTGGAGATCAGAATGGCGACGGCCGTGGCCTTCTGCTGAAAATGCCCGAACAGAATGAAGATCACGGTGACCGCGGTCCACACGATGAGCGAGACGTGCGGTGTCCGCCGAACCGGATGGACCGCGCCCAATGCTGTCGGCAGATAACCCGCGCGGCCGAGCGAGAAGGACTGGCGGCTGGTCGCGTACACCATGCCGCTGTAGGACACCAGCATGCCCGCCAGGGCGACCACCGAGAAGGAGGTCAGGAACCATCCCGTCCCCCAGACTTTCTGAAAGACCAGCGGCAAGGGGTAGTCGACGGCTCCGGTTTCCTGCCACGGCGCCGCGGCCGAGGCGAAGAACCAGGTCAGCACCACCAGCACGACCAGCGTGATCTGGGCCAACACCATCCCGCGCGGAATCGAGACGTGCGGCTCGTGAGCTTCTTCCGAGGCCAATGCGACCATTTCGATAATCACCAGCCACCACAGGGCGTACGGCACGGCGCCCAACACTCCGGACCAACCGCCAGGGAGCAGCGGTGTCGTCGCCACCCGTTCCCACGACACTCCCGGGATCGAGGCCAGCCAGAACCAGACCAGGCCAAAAATCGCCACGTACGTGAGCCACAGCATGAGGACGGCTTGTTCCCGAACCCCTCGATACTGGATGGCGAGAAACACCAGCGCGCACAAGATGGCCCCCGCGGTCGTCACGAGGCGATCCGGTTGCTTGGGGTTCAACAGAAACGCGATGTATCCGCCGGTGGCCAGCGCCGTGCCGATTTGCGCGAACAGGCATTCCAGAAACATCGACCAGCCCATGAGGAAGCCAAACCACCGGCCCACCGCGCGCCGGCCGTAGGCCAGGGGCCCTCCGGCAAAGGGCATGGCAACGGAGAGTTCCGAGAGCGTCAGGACCCAGGTGAGGTACAGCACGCAGACAATGAGCGACGCGATGAGAACGCCAATGGGTCCACCGGCGGCCAGGCCGAAGTTCCAGCCGAAGTACTCTCCCGTGATGACGGCGCCCACGCCCAGCGCCCAGATGTGCCGCACCCCCAGCGGTTTCTTGAGGACGTGCTGCCGGATGTAGTCGATCTCTTCGGGAAGGATCAGAGCAGAATTCAAGTGAGCTTCGGCGACCACCTCATTTACGATGGCGTCCAGTTCGCCGTTGGGATTGGTGTCGCCGTTGGAGGCAGCCATGGTGGGTGCGGTCTGATGAAGTGGGCAGGTCTTCGGACCAGCCTATAGAGGAGTCGGCGCTTCGTCAAGGCCGGACCTGCGTCGGCAAACGCCGGCGTCATTTGCCGCACTCACCGATGAGAGAGGGCGGAAGTACGCGCGGAGCCCTTGGGTCTTCCGATTCAACCAACAGATAATCAACAGGTTCTGGCTCCCGCTCCGTTTGGACTCGAAGTTGCTGTCCATGCAAACAGTGCGTGGATCGGTGACAGGAAATCCGCAAGGGTGGGTTAGCGCCGGCGTTGTTGCTCGAGTGCTGGCCCTCCTGGCCGCGGCCGCGCTCGTCCATGCTCAGCCCAAGCCGCTGCCGGGTTCGAAGGAGTGCCTGGACTGCCACGACACCGGGCCGCGCACCGGGAAGCGCGAGTCGGGAATGCCGCCGGGATTCAACGAGTCTGCCTTGCGAGCTTCGCCCCACGCCGGGCTCGAATGCAGCGGGTGTCATATGGACTTGGCCGGCAAGCCGCTTCCCCACGCGGACAAACTCGACAAGGTGGAGTGCGGGCTGTGCCACGACCAGGAGCAGGGCCAGTTTGACCAGAGCCTCCACGGGCAGGCCGGCAAACGCGGCGATCCCCTGACGCCCACCTGTAAACAATGCCACGGGACCCACAACATCCTGAAAGCGTCTGATCCCAAGGCGCCGACCTCGACGATGCAGGTCCCGAGACTGTGCGGCCAGTGCCACAAGGAAGGGACAGCAGTCTCCCAGACGCGGAAGATCCCTCAGACGAACATTCTCGAGAACTACGTCGACAGCATTCACGGCGAAGGGTTGATGAAGCGCGGCCTGACGGTGACGGCGGTCTGCAACAGTTGCCACACTTCGCATTTCGTGCTGCCGCACACGGACTCACGCTCGTCAATCGCCAAGGGCAACATCGCCAAGACCTGCACCAGGTGTCATGCCCAAATCGAGAGTGTCCACCAGAAGGTGATTCGCGGCGAACTGTGGGAGAAGCAGCCCCACCTGATTCCGGCCTGCGTCGACTGCCATGAGCCGCACAAGGTCCGCCGGGTGTTCTACACGCAGGGACTGGCCGATCGCGACTGCCAGCAGTGTCACGCCAACCCGGCCCTGAAGGCGGCGGGCGGCAAGGGGACGTTGCTCCACGTGAACCAGGACGAATTGCTGAAGTCACGCCACGCGCGGGTCGCCTGTGTGCAGTGCCACACCGGCGCCCGGCCATCGCGCGAGCGCCCCTGCGCGACCATCACGGCGAAGGTCGACTGCTCCGTGTGCCACGAACAGCAAGTGGCGCAATACAAGGAAAGCACCCACGGCCAACTAGAGGCAAAGGGCAGCCCCGACGGGCCGCGCTGCATCGACTGCCACGGCAAGCACAACGTGGGCGGCAAGAACGAGTCGCACTCGCCGACCTTCTCGAGGAACGTTCCCAACCTCTGCGCCCGCTGTCACCGCGCGGGCCAGCGCGCCGCCGTACGCTATGAAGGCAAACAGGTCAATCCGGTCGAGCACTACATGGAGAGCATCCACGGCAAAGGCCTGCTCGAAAGCGGATTGACCGTCACCGCCAACTGCGCGGACTGCCACACCGCTCATCGCGAGTTGCCGGCCAGCGACCCGCGCTCCAGCGTCAACCGCAAGAACATCCCTCAAACCTGCGGCCAGTGTCATCGCGGAATCTTCGAGTTGTTCGACGCGAGCATCCACTCGGCCAAGGTCACCCGGACCGGGAAACAACTGCCGGTCTGCGCCGACTGCCACTCCGCGCACGGGATTGTCCGCGCGGATGCCGCCGGGTTCCGTCTCCAGATGATGGAGCAATGCGGCACGTGCCACAAGGACATCACCGAAAGCTACTTCGACACGTATCACGGGAAGGTGTCCCGGCTGGGATCCGTGAAGACGGCCAAGTGCTCGGATTGCCACGGCGCGCACGACATTCTCCGGGTCACCGACACCCGCTCGCGGCTCAGCAGGGACAACATCGTCAAGACCTGCGGCAAATGCCATGAAGGCTCGCACCGCCGTTTCGCCGGGTACCTGACTCATGCCACGCATCACGATCCGCACAAGTACCCGCTGCTGTTCTGGACGTTCTGGGGAATGACGAGCCTGCTGCTGGGCACGCTGACGATCTCGGGGGTCCACACGGCCGCGTGGCTGCCGAGGTCCCTCCAATACGCCCGCGAATTGAAGGCCGCCCACAGCGGCGAGAGCGGCATCTATGTCCGGCGCTTCACCGACTACCAGCGCAACCTCCACCTGATGGTGGTCTCGAGTTTCCTCGGCCTGGCGATCACGGGCATGATGTTGAAGTTCTCCTACGCTGCCTGGGCTCAATTGATGTCCAAGGTGCTGGGCGGCTTCGAAGTCGCCGGTTGGATTCACCGGTTGTGCGCGGTGATCACGTTCCTGTACTTCGGCCTCCACGTACGCGATTTGATCCGCCGGAAACGAGCCGGCGGAAAATCGTGGTTCCGGTTCGTCACCGACCGGGAAGGCATGCTGTTCAACCGGAACGACTGGAAGGAATTCGTCGGCTCGCTGAAATGGTTCACAGGCCGAGGTCCCCGTCCGGACTACGGGCGCTGGACCTACTGGGAGAAGTTCGATTACTTCGCGGTGTTCTGGGGCATCGCGGTCATCGGCTCCACCGGACTCCTGTTGTGGTTCCCCAGCTTCTTCACGCGGTTCATGCCCGGCTGGATGATCAACGTCGCGACCACGATTCACAGCGACGAAGCCCTGCTCGCCGTTGGATTCATCTTCACCATCCACTTCTTCAACACGCACTTCCGTCCCGAGAAGTTCCCGATGGACACCGTCATCTTCACCGGGGGCGTACCGATCGAGGAGTTTCAGAAGGATCGCCCGCGCGAGTACCGGCAGATGGTGGAGAGCGGACAACTCGAGCAGAACCTGATGCCGGCGCCGATCCCGCTGGCCGTGAAGTTGTGGCGGCGGTTGGGCTTCACGGCGCTGACGATCGGCTTGCTGGTGGTGCTGCTGATTATCTACGCCCAACTCATCGCTTACCGGTGACCGGGAATTGCATTCCGGCCTTGAGTTTCTCCATTTCACGATCGCGACGGCAGGGGCCGCATACATGCGCCCCGCCGGCAGAAGGCCGGATTGTGGATCGAACATCCAGGGCGGCTTACTCTCGAGTCTGCTGCATCGAGACGTAGACTCACCTCGACGCTCAGTGGCGCACGATCCAGCGTGGCGGGGGGAAGCTTGTTCTCGAACCCCGACCGGAAGGCCGGGGACCCGCGCTTTCGTCAACGGGCGGACAGCAAAGCCAATCCCGCGGAGCTTGTAGCGACCCAGCGCCGGTTGGCCTCGCGGCAGCGCACTCGACCGCGAGGCAGCCGGGGATTGTACCAACTGCGGAAGGTAGTCGAGTGCGGGCGCCAGCGGAAACGGCATGGAAATTCTCTCTCTACCCTCAGTGTGGCAGATGGAGTCAAGAGAACTCGGAGGGTGAATTGGGCAAGTGGAAGGAAAGAAACGGCGAGAATTTCCGGGAAGTGTTGAACTGGGACAAATGGCGGGACGTCCCACTTCGGAGCGGGACAAGGGGTGTTTGTGGTACGTAGAATCAATGGTTTGGGTGCCGAAGTGGGACAAAGTGGGACAAAAAAGTGCAGGTTTCCGGGTAAGTGGCTGGCGGGAATGGAGTTGGGTGTGGGACGGGAAGTGGGACAAAGTGGGACAGGGGAGCGGGGATGCGGGACAGAGATTTTTTGAAGGGTTGGAGGATAAAAGAGACGTGGATCGAGGCATTCGCTGGAACGGCGGGATACACGCCGAGCACCGGGCGACCAAAAACGTCGCCCGGTGCCACGGGGGAAGCCTCGACACGAGTGTCGAGGCGGCAGGCAGGAGTGCCTGCGCCACGGAGATCGCGGTCATTCGGGGATCCTTTCTACTTTCAGGATGAGGGGGTGTCTATAGGAATGTGAGGGGGCAAACCTATAAGTCACAGAGGTTGAAGGAAAATTATTTTTATGACCCACGTGAACGTAAGTCGTTAAGGGAGAGGCATTCAGGAGAAATTGGAACAGCGGCGTAGGCTGGCTGGAGACGTGGAATGTGTAGACACGCGTGAGACACTATTGGCGGGTTATCAAGAACGATGCAGGAACCCAGATGTACAATTTGCCGGCACCCGGAGCGGAAAGCGATGGAAATGGCAATCCTGGAGGGGACGAATTGCCGGGTACTGGCAAGGCGGTACGAGGTGTCGAAGAGCGCATTGTCGCGACACCGGGCCGAGCACCTGACGCGGGAACTCGCGGCGGGGCGGACGGGGACTGAAGAAGTCGCGGAACGGCAGGACGAGTTGCTCCGGCGGTTGGACTGGATGCGGGAAGCGATGACGGTGATGTACGGGCGGCACGAGCGGAAGAAACCGCGGGTGGCGCTGGAGGCGATGAAGGAATTGGGGCGGTTGTGGTCGCTGGAGGCGGATACCGGAAGCCAGCGGGCGGTGGCGGGGAGCGGACCCGAGCAGCCGGGAATGGAACGCTACGGGAAGTGCTGCGGCGGTTCCCGGGGGCGGAGGAGGCGCTGTTGGAGGTGGCGGAGCGGATCGCGCGGGAGGATGAGGGGAGGCGCCGGGCGGCGTGATCGCGCTCGGTTTCCTCTCGTCGGACGGTTGAGGGCAACGGCAAGGGTGAGCTACCGGTCCGCTCCACAACTCGAGTCTGCTCAGTT
>CAZGUX010000028.1:0-24929 GCA_964529305.1 uncultured Solibacteraceae bacterium
AAGACATGGGCCGTTACAAGATGTAGGCGTTGTGATCGCCCAACTGGAAAAGCTGGCGGCCGCGGGAATCGAGTGGGTGCCCGCGTCGAGTCTTCCGAATCACTTCCTGTTCGCGCGCGATGGATTTGTCTCGCTGGTGGAACGCCGCGGCGAGGCGTTTGGGGCGATTGGCACTCCGGCGTTGGTGACTGATCACGGATTGGCCCTGTTGTTGTGGCGGGGAGAGACGGCCGTGTTCGTGGCCAAGAATCACGAGCAGCCCGCCTCGAGCGAGCAGGTGGATGCGTTGAGGCGCTTCGCCGGCGATCTGGCGGCGGCACTGGCGTGAACGGTCAGCGTGTCAGCTATCAGCGCTCAGCTATCAGCAGATAGCTTCCAGTGCCCTCTTGGGCTACCTCGTTGCGTGAGACGGGCTATCCAACGCCCTATCCTGAGATTTGATCGCTGACTGCTAACCACTAACTGCTGAGAGCTGATAGCTGAATGCTGACAGCTGAATGCTGAATCACCCGCAAGTTTTCCGTGCTTTGTCCGATTACTTCAGTAAGTATGGCACGCATCTGGTTCGTGCTAGCGCTCGCTGCGGTTGGGTTTCCGCAGACGCGTCCGGCGGTCGCACCGGAAGTCACGACAACTACCATTCCCGCTAACCTGCCTGTTCAGAAAATCGGCCCGAACGACCTGATCGGGGTCGCGGTGTACGATTCTCCGGAATTCAGCCGGACGATTCGCGTGGCAGCGGACGGCACAATTCGCTTTCCAATGATGAAACGGGTGATCCAGGCTTCCGGGAAGCTCCCCGCCGAGTTGGAGTCCGCCGTCGCCGAAGCGCTGAAAACGGAGCAGCTGATCGTCGATCCCTTCGTGACGGTAACCATCATCGAGTATCACAGCCGTCCGATCAGCATTGCCGGTGCAGTGAGGCGTCCCGTGACCTTTCAGGCCGTTGGCCCGGTGACGTTGCTCGAAGCCTTATCTCGCGCCGAGGGCCTGGCCACCGATGCCGGCGCGGAGATTCTGGTCAGCCGTCCTTCTCTGGCCGTGCCCGGAAAAGAAAAGGTTCCGCCGTTGATTCAACGGATTCCCGTCAAAGGCCTGATCGACGCCGCCGACTCCGAGTTGAACGTCACACTGCACGGCGGCGAGGAGATTCGAGTCCCGGAAGTCGGGAAGGTGTTCGTCGTGGGCAATGTCCGCAAGCCGGGCTCGTTTCCCCTGCGGGATGACTCGGACTCGAGCATTCTGAAGGTGCTGGCGCTGTCTGAGGGGCTCTTGCCGTTCGCCGGCAAGCAGGCTTACATTTACCGCCGCGAGGCCGGCTCCACCACCAAGAACGAGATTCCGATCGAACTCAAGAAGATCCTCGATCGCAAAGCTCCCGATGTGCCCCTGCAGGCCAATGACGTTGTGTATGTTCCGGACAACAGCGGCAGGCGTGCCGCCCTGACCGCGATTGAACGCCTGGTGTTGTTTGGCACGACGGCAGGGTCTACCGCCTTGGTCCTGCGTGGACGATAGCGGCCGCCCTCGCCAGCGTTCCCCTTCGAGACGAGAAAATTGTGATGGCTGAAGAATTCAATCGAAACCTCCCGGTTCTTTCGGAACCAGCCCGAACTCCTGACGCGGTCCGGATGTCTCCGTTCTCAGCGCCGGAGCTCCTGCCGGACGACACCGCCGTTCCCTTACAGCACCACCTTTGGGTCCTCAAGCGGCACCGGTGGCGGATTGCCGCTTTCGTCGCGGCTTGCATGGTCGCGACCCTGATTGCGTCATCCCGGATACAGCCTGTGTACGAATCGGTGGCAACGATCGACGTCGACC
This sequence comes from uncultured Solibacteraceae bacterium, assembly GCA_964529305.1. Taxonomy (GTDB): domain Bacteria; phylum Acidobacteriota; class Terriglobia; order Bryobacterales; family Bryobacteraceae; genus CAZGUX01. Next base: position 1,822 of record CAZGUX010000028.1, read on the forward strand.
GCCAGATCCCGACCGGAGTCATCGGCCAGGAGTCGGCGCGCACGAATATCAATGACAGCGATCAGTTCCTCGCCACGCAGATCAAGCTGATCCAATCCGACTCCGTTCTACGGCCGGTGGCCCGGAAATATCACCTGCTGGAGGCCGAAAAAGCCGACGGGCAGCCGACCAGCGACGACGATCGGGAGGCTCCCGTTGTGCTCAAACAACTGCGTGTCGAGCGGCCGCGCAATACCTACCTGATCCTGGTCGGGTATCGGTCCACCGATCCGCGCCTGGCCGCGGATGTGGCCAACGCGGTCACGCAGTCCTACCTGGAGCACACCTTCAACATCCGTTACCGGTCAACGGTGGGACTCTCCTCTTTCATGGAGAAGCAACTCGAGGAACTAAAGGCGAAAGTGGAATCGTCTACCGCCGCCCTCCTGCAATTTGAACGGGAGATGAATGTCATCAATCCCGAGGAAAAGACAAGCATCATCTCCGCCCGTCTTCTACAACTCAATACGGAGTACACTTCCGCCCAAGCCGAGCGCGTGAGCAAGGAAGCGGCCTACCAGTCGGTCCGCTCCGGCTCGATGGAGGCGGCCCAAGTCTCGTCCCAGGGCGAGTCGGTGCGGCGTCTCACCGAAAAAGTGAGTGATGCGGAAAGCCGGTTCGCCGAGGTGAAGGCCCACTTCGGACAGAATCACCCCGAGTACAAGAAGGCGGCGGGGCAACTCGCCGAAGTGGATCGCATGCTTCAGTCGACTCGGGACAATGCTGCGCGTCGGGTTGACGTGGAATTCCGCCAGGCTCAGAACCGGGAACAGATGCTGCGGGCCGCGGTGGCCGAGCAAAAGGCGGAGTTCGACCGCCTGAACGCGCGATCTCTGGAGTATCAGACCCTTAAGCGCGAGGCGGAAGCGGACAAGAAGCTCTATGAAGAACTCGTGCGCAAGATCAAAGAAGCCGGTATCAACGCGAGTTTCCAGAACAGCGCGATCCGCATCGCCGACGTCGGCCGGCCCGCCAATGAGCCGATCTATCCAAGGATCAAGCTGAATCTGTTGCTGGCTCTCTGCGCTTCGCTTCTTCTCGCCATCTCCGTGGCGCTGGTCACTGACGCCCTGGACAATACGATCCGGGACCCCGAACAAGCCACGCGGGTGCTGGCGACCGATGTCGTGGGCAGCCTGCCGATGGTCAAGAACTGGCGGAGCCTCCCGGCTCCGGCGGCCGGAGACCAGGAACTGGTGCGGGCATCGGGTTCTGAACCGGACGCATCCGGCTACGATGAGGCGATTCGGACGCTGCGCAACTCGATCCTGCTGGCCGATTTTGACCGTCGGCTTCGTTCTCTCCTGATCACTAGCGCGGCCCCCGGCGAGGGCAAGTCAACGATCGCCGTGCGGCTGGCCCTGGCTCACGCCGAACAGCATCGCAAGACCCTGCTCATCGATGGCGACCTGAGGCGCCCCAGCGTGCACCGCAAACTCGGAATCTCCGCTTCGATCGGCCTGACCAACGTCGTCCTGTCGGACATGCCCTGGCGTGAGGCCATCACCAAGATTGAAGGCACTTCCGCGATTGACGTGATCACCGCGGGTCCCCTTTTGCGGAGGGCATCCGATTTGATCGAGAAACGGCTGATGGAAATCCTCGAAGAGGCCACGGCCGAGTACGACCTCGTGATTCTCGACGCTCCGCCTCTGCTCGGTTTCGCCGAGTGCCTCCATATGGCCGCCTCGGTCGACGGAGTGGTGGTCGTTGGCCGCGCGGGCCAGACCAGCCGCAAAGCCATCGCCAGCACCTTGTCCACGCTCAACCGCCTTCGCGCCAATGTCGTGGGGCTGGTCCTGAACGGCGTCCACAAAGAGATGAGCGACAGCTACTACTACTACGGACACTATCGCAAGTACTATCGCCCGCATGGAGTTGAGGCGTGAGCCAGCAACCGGGTCCGTGTCGTGCGCCTATGGGGTTCGGGCGCAATCAGGCCGGCCTCCGCCCACCAGACGGGCGTCTCCTCGGCTTCGCTGCCAACGGGAGAAGCCCTGAAAAACCCAAGGTCATGACGGTGCTCACCCGTCTTGGAGCCGGAGGTCCTCCCCTTCAGTCGGTGCTACTCCTGCGCGAAATGTCGAGCCGAGGTCATGACTGGAGCCTGGTTGCCGGCTCTTGCGAAACGGATGAGACGGACATGTCGTACCTGCTCCGGCCCGGCGACCGCGTCTTGCGTATCCCGGCGATGAGTCGCGACGCGGCTCCGCTCAGGGATCTGCTGGCGCTGTGGCAACTCTCTCGTCTGTTCCGGCGCGAGCGCCCTGACATCGTTCACACTCACACTGCGAAAGCCGGAGTACTCGGACGCGTTGCCGCCCGCCTCGCAGGGGTTCCTGTCGTGTTGCACACGTTCCATGGCAACGTCTTGTCCGGCTATTTTCCGGCCTGTTTCAACCGGTGTCTCATCCACGTCGAACGGTGGATGGCCGGACTGTCTGACGCCGTTTGCGCTCTTTGTCCGCAGCAGGCCGCTGAGATTTCAGGCCGCTTCCGCGTGGCGCCGGCCGCCAAGACACGAGTTGTGCCTTTGGGGCTCCCGTTAGATTCGTGGCGCAACATTGGACCCGCGCCGAGCGGCGGCGCCGGGCTGACCGTCGGCTGGCTTGGACGCCTTGTCCCGGTCAAGGACGTTCCGTTGCTTTGCGAGGTCGTCCGGCATGCCATTCAGCGAGTGCCGCGCGTTCGTTTCCTCATCGCCGGAGACGGCCCGGAGCGAGCTTTGGTCGAATCCCTGCAGCGGGAATGCGGAGCCGCCCGCTGTAAGTTCATCGGCTGGCACGAGGACGTCGCACCCGTCATTCAGCAATGCCACCTCTTGCTGCTGACGTCGCGAAACGAAGGGACGCCGATCGCATTCATCCAGGGAATGGCGGCAGGCCGGCCGTTCCTGTCCACTTCTGCCGGCGGCGTCGTCGACATGGTTCAAGGGACGCCGGTTCCTGACGAAGGTGTCACCTGGTTTGAGAATGCCGCTCTTTGCCGCCCAGATCCGGGCGCCTTTGCGCACGCGCTCGAAACCCTCTCCGCCCATCCGGAGCGGCTAGCCGGGATGTGTTCCGCGTCCCGTTCGGTGGCATCGCGATACGACATCAACAATCTCGTCCAGACCTTGGACCGACTCTATGCGGAACTGCTCCAGTCTAGGGCCGCATTTGTCGTGCCGGGACGGCCTCGCCGTTTCGAAACGGTCGCCGGCCTGATCAACTTTGCGTGCGCGCGCACCAAGCCTAACGTCGAGACGGCCTGCGGACGATGGATGGAGTGAGGCCGCACGTTGCCCGGCGCACATCGCCGATGCGAGGCGCGACCCGGACTTTCCGGTAAAGGGATGCCGCCATGGTTTCGGTATTAGTCCTGCTTGCCCTCTCGTTCGCGACTACTCTGGCGCTGACGCCGCTGTGCCGTGACGTCTTTCTGCGAGTGGGTTTGGTCGACCGGCCCGATGCTGACCGCAAGTTGCACGGCAAGCCCGTCCCACGCGTAGGAGGCATTCCGATCGCCGCCGGCTATGTACTCGCGCTGGCGGTCTTGATGCTCCTCCCCCTGGCTGGCAGACCGGTGCTGGCGGAACACCTGCCGGCGATGTGGCGTCTGATCCCTGCAATCCTCTTGATCTTCCTCACGGGAATCGTTGATGACCTCCACGGGCTTTCCCCGAAACAGAAACTCGCGGGACAGAGTGCGGCCGCGATTCTGGCGTGGCTCGGCGGCGCGCGCATCCTGGGAGTGGCCGGTTTCGCCTTGCCCGAGTGGATCAGCCTGCCGGTGACGATAGTCTGGTTGATCGGCTGTGCGAACGCCTTCAACCTGATCGACGGCAGCGATGGACTGGCTGCTGGTATCGGGCTTTTCGCGACGCTGGCTACGCTTGGCGCCGCCTTTTTGAAGGACACCTTCCTTCTCGCGCTGGCCACCGCCCCTCTGGCCGGGGCCCTGCTTGGCTTTCTCCGCTACAACTTCCCGCCGGCGTCTATCTTTCTCGGCGACTCCGGCAGCCTCATGATCGGATTCCTGCTTGGCGCTTTCGGAGCACTCTGGAGTCAGAAGGCAGTCACCGCGGTCGGAATGGCCGCTCCCCTCATGGTGCTCGCCGTCCCGATCCTCGACGTCATCCTGACCATTGCACGCCGGGCCCTTCGGGGGCGCCCGGTTTTCACCGGAGACCGCGGCCACATTCATCACCGCCTGCTCGACCGCGGACTGACTCCGCGCGCCGTTGCCCTGCTGCTTTACGCGATTTGTGGAATTGGCGGGTTCTTTTCGCTGGTGGCCAGCGCCCTGGACAACCATTATGCGGCCGCGGTCTTCGCCGCTTTCTGCCTGGTGATGGCTTGGGGCGTCCGCAGCCTTCGCTATGTGGAGTTCGCCGCCGCCGCTTCCGTTCTGCGAACCCGCTTCCTCAGGCGGATGATGGTCGAACAGATCCATCTGGGACAACTACGGGAATCGATCCGCCAGGCGGCGACCCCGCTCGATTGCTGGCAGGCAATCCGTGACACCGCTCGGATTCTGGGAGTCGATCAGGTTCAGATGCACCTCAAGAATGAGCGTTTTGCCGACAACGGCTCCAATCCCGCCGTCCCAGCCTGTTCTTTACGCGTTTCCATCGGAGACCGGGACTGGGTCGATTGCAGGTTCCGGGCGGAGTCCGTGGCCAACACTCACAGCCTCGCCGCATTCTCCAACCTAATCTCCGGCGAACTCGAGACTCGGGCGCCTCTTCTGCGCCCGTCCCTCCGGGTTGACCCGCAACTTCTGGAACTGGCGCAGAACCTCGCCTCCCTGGAACGGCAACCCAGCGTCGAGGCGACACTTTCCGTGCCGGCTCTGCCGTCGTGGTCGCGCGTCGGATAAACTTGTCGCGTGAACCGAGGCGGTGTTCTCTTCCTCATCGGCTGCTTGCTGGCGACTGCCGCTTCCGCCCAGACGGTCCGGCTTTATTCCGAATTGCAGCGCGTGGATCCTTTCGGCCAGGTCGTTGCCCCCGACCGCGGGGCGCCGCCGAGGGAGATCCTCTCGCCTCGAGTTGCGCGCGGCGCTTTCTCCTCGTTCCTGGTCGCCATCCGGCCACCCCAGCGAGGCCCCGTCACGATCCATGTCGGGCAGAATCCGGAAAACACTCTTCGCTGCACGCTCTACAAGGCGGCGTTTTCGCAGGGCCTAAAGGGCTGGATTCCCGACCGGCTCGATCCGGTCCCCCAACCCTATGTCTTCGAGCTACCGGCCTCGGCGACTGTTCCGGGGCAGACGGCTGTGGTGCTTTGGTTGGATGTATGGGTCCCTCCCTTGGCGCCACCCGGGCGTATGCGGCTGGAAGTGCAGATGAACTGGGCGGATCGTTGGATCATCGCTCCGACCGAAGTACGCATTGAGGATCCGGTCGTTCCCAAGGTGACGATGGGCGCGCTTGAATTGCCTCCCGTGAATCAACCACTCGACGCAGTGGTCTTTTCCGAGTGGCGGAACCGGTTCTGCCGTTCGAAGCAAAGCGGGAACCCAACCGAGGCTGCGGCACAGACCATCCGCGGGATGGTCGCGCGCAACGCCGCGCAGGACATTGCGTGGGCGGGCAAACGGCGCATCTCGGAAGCGAGGATTTCCGAAAATCTCTGTTCGGGCAACCGGCCGCCGGGCGCCACCGGACCGGAATGGTATTTGCGGCTGCGCACCGACCTGTGGCAGTGAGACCCTACCCACGCAGCAGGGCCAGCGTCTCGTCGCGTCCCGGCGCCGACGCTTGTGCGCCGATCCGGGTTACGGAAAGGGCTGCCGCCGCATTAGCGAATCGGGCCGCGGGCTCGATCGCCTGTCCTTCGCTCAGCGCCACGGCCAGCGCGGCGTTGAACGTATCCCCCGCGGCCGTTGAATCCACCGCTTCCACGGGGAAGGTGGCAACGTGGCGGGCAACATCATCGCTCCGCGCGTAGCAACCCCGATCGCCCAACTTCAGAATGACGGTCCGGCACCCCAGGCCGCGCAATTGTGAAGAAAGTTCTTCGCTCTCCTCGACGGACACGCGTCCCGGCGGCCGTCCCAACAGCAGCAGAGCCTCGCTCTCGTTCGGCGTCAGGATGTCGACGTGCTCGAGCAGCTCGCGGCGCAGCGGTTGAGCCGGCGCTGGATCGAGAATGGTCCTGAGGCCCTCCTGCCGGGACACCGTAAGCGCGGCCTCGACCGTTGCCAACGGCGATTCGAGCTGAAAGAGCGCCCAACCAGCTCCGCGGAACACCTTCCGCATGGCTTCCACGTCGGTCGCGTTCAGCTCCCGATTGGCGCCGGAGGCGACCACGATCGAGTTCTGGCCCCTGCCGTCAACCCAGATCAGCGCCACGCCGGTGGGTTCTTCCCGGCTCGCGTGAACCGCGGAGACGTCCACACCGGCCGACGAAAGGCTGGCTTTCAGATGGTCCGCGAACAGGTCGTACCCCACGCGGCCGATCATCGCGACGTTCCCGCCCAACCGGGCCGCCGCATAAGCCTGATTCGCGCCCTTTCCGCCGGGGATCATCTGGAATCCGCGCCCCAGGACGGTCTCGCCCGGAGCCGGCAGATGTTCTACCCGAACGACAAAATCCATGTTGAGGCTGCCCACCACAACGATGCGTTCGGCGGTTGGCACTGGTCTTTTTCAGGCGCTCGCCCCGGTATCGATGCCGAGTTTCTTCAGTTCCTCGGCGTAATACCGCTTGTGCAGGAGATCCCACTCTTCGCTGCCTTCGGGGACGTTCCGTTTCAGCGTGCGGATCTTATCGCGCGCCGCCTTGTCGGAGCGCTCTTCGGTCTGCAGAAGACCGCTCATCAGGCGCACCACCTCCAGCCGGACCTCGTTCTGGTCCTTGCGAAACCGGATCTGCTTCGCCTTCCGGAACGACGCGATCAGCTTGTGCGAGATGTCCGTGATCTTATCCCGCGACAGTTTCATTCCGTCGCCCGTGTCCCGTCCCGAGGCGCGGATCACCTTTCGCTGCGCGATCAGCGTGTTCTTGATTTTTCGGAACATCTCCTGATAGCTTACGGACTCGCGCCGCATATAATCGCTATATTGCTCCAGAATGTCCCGCACCTCGTCGTTCAGCCGGTCCTCCATCTCCAGTTCCTCCAGAAGGAGGTTGTAGGTGATTTCGGTCAAAGCTTGCGGATTAGGTGTCTCGACAAAGGTGGGTGTCAGTTTGCCGACCACCTGACGGGACAAGTAGGCTACGAACTCCCTGGCGAGCAGCATCCCTTATGTCAACTGGCTCCTGTATGATCCACGCTAGTGTATCACGTTGGATACCCGCGGCGTCCATGATGTTGGTCTCTCTGATCAGCTACGTCGACCGCAACACGCTCGCGCTGCTCGCGCCGACGATTCTCAAGGAGACCGGGCTCACGGCCCAGGACTACGGCCTCATTGTTTCGGCCTTCTCCGTGTTCTACATGCTGGGCAATCCCGTGTGGGGCGCCCTGCTCGACCGCGTTGGTTTGCGGGTGGGCATGCTGGCCGCGGTCTCGTTCTGGAGTCTCGCGTCCACCGCTCACGCCTGGGCCGCCGGCTTCTGGGGATTTGCGTTCGCCCGCGCCGCCCTGGGTTTCGGCGAGGGCGCCACCTTCCCTGGTGGACTCCGCACGGTCACGCAAACCCTGCCGTTCACCCAACAGTCGCGAGGAATCGCCGTCTCTTACAGCGGCGGATCCCTCGGAGCGATGATCACCCCCCTGATCATCACTCCCGTCGTTCTTTGGTGGGGATGGCGATCGGCCTTCCTGTTCACCGGCCTGATCGGGGCCGCCTGGCTTCTGATGTGGACGTTCGTCAGCCGGCGCCCCGACATTCGCCTGCCGCGCAGCAGCGGCCCGGTGGACGCAACAACCGTGAACATCCGCTACAACGACCCGCGGGTCTGGGGCTTCATCCTGGCGTACTCGCTCGGCGCCCTGCCGCTTGGCTTCGTCAACTACGCCACCTCTCTCTTCCTCAACCGGGTGCACGATGTTTCCCAGGCCGATCTGGGCAAGCTGTTGTGGATTCCTCCCTTTGGTTGGGAGGTGGGCTATTTCGTGTGGGGCTGGTGGCTCGACCGCCTCGCGCGCCAGGGAGTCGGCCCGTACTATGCCGCCCGCCGGGTCATGTTCCTCTGTGTCTTTCTCAGTTTTCCGCTGGCGGTCGTACCTTTCCTCGATCCGCTGTGGCTCATCATGCTGGAATTGTTCTTCGCCATGTTTGTCACGGTGGGCTTTGTCCTCCCCTCGGTGAATTATGCGGTCCATACCTTCACCACGGCGAATTCCGGCCTGATCGCCGGCATTGGCGCAGGGTCCTTCGGAGCTTCGGTCGCCCTCTTCATGCCTTTGTTTGGGAGGTTTTTCGACGACAACCTGTATTGGGCCGCCTTTGGCATCTCCGCGTTTCTGCCCATCGTCGGCTATACCAGTTGGCGCCTGATTCACCCGCGCCCCGATCCAGCGTCCCTTTCCTACAAACCGCCCGCGCCCGTGCTTTGACGTACCCTGTACCTCGCGGCACAACAGCGCTACCCTACGAGCGATGAAAGTGTCCTCGATTTTCCTGGCCGCCCTCCTGTTCTGCGCGTCCGCGCCCGCGGCCCCGCGATCCCCCACCGCGGAAGAATGGCTGCCACTTTTCAATGGCCGGGATCTCACCGGCTGGTCGGTCAAGATCACCGGCTACGATTTGAACGACAACTTTGCCAACACCTTCCGCGTCGACAAGGGTGTTCTCAAGGTCGCCTACGACGGCTACGACGAGTTCAAGGGGCGCTTTGGCCACATCTTCTATCGCCAGAAATTCTCTGACTATCGCCTTCGCGCGGAATACCGGTTCACCGGCCAGCAGGCCACGGGCGGGCCTTCATGGGCGATCCGGAACAGCGGCCTGATGCTTCATTGTCAGGATCCGGCAACCATGGGCAAGGACCAGGAGTTTCCCATCTCCATTGAAGTGCAACTGCTGGGCGGCAACGACACCGCCGACCGGACGACGGCCAACGTCTGCTCGCCCGGAACCCACATCGTCATGAACGGCGCTTTAGTCACCAAACACTGCAACAACTCCTCTTCGCGCACCTATCACGGCGACCAATGGGTCGCGGTTGAGGTAGAGGTTTTGGGCGGCGGCCGAATCCGCCATCTCATCGATGGGCAGACGGTGCTGGAGTACGAAAAACCGCAGATCGGCGGCAGTGGCATGAAGGGCGTTCCTCCCGGCCCCAGTCGGGACGGTGAACTGCTGAGCGAAGGCTACATTTCGCTGCAGAGTGAAAGCCACCCGATCGAGTTCCGCAAGGTCGACCTGCTCAATCTCAAGGGGTGCCGCGACCCGAAGGCGGCTAATTACAAGACCTATTTTGTAAGGGACGATCCGGCCTCCTGCCGCTACTGACCCCTTCCGGTTTTGAGCAGATTCTGGTACGAAAGAAGCATGCTGTCAGCCGCTACCAGCCGCCGAGCGTTTCTCGGCGCCTCCGCCGCCGCTTCGTTAGCCGCCTCGCCCGCACGGGGGAACGCCAAAACATGGGAAGGGATCTTCGTGATCATGCAGACGCCCTTCCTCGACAACCTCGAGGTCGACGAAGAGTCCCTGCGCCGGGAAACCGACTTCCTGGCCCGCGGGCGGATTCATGGCATGGTCTGGCCCGCCGGCGCAGGCGAAACCAAATCCCTCTCTCACAGCGAGCGGATCAGGTTTTCAGAGGCGGTGGTCAAGGAAGCGCGCGGACGCTCCACCGTGCTGATCGGCGTTCATGGCGCCAACAAGTTCGAGGCCATGGAATACACGCGCCATGCCGAGAAAATCGGGGCCGACGGACTCCATGCCCTCGGGCCGAGCGACGATGCTTCCGACCCGGACATCCTGACGGACTACTTCATGTCCATCGCCTCGGTGTCCAAGCTGCCTCTCTCGATTCAGGTGTCGAATGCCGGAATGAGCGCCGAGTTCCTGCTCCGGCTTGCCGAGAAGGTGCCGACGTTCAAGATCGCCAAGCTCGAAGGCTCGCGCGTCACTCACGATGTCACCAGGTTCGTCAAGCAGGCCAAGGATCGCTTGATTCCCTCCACCGGCGGAGGCGCCATGAACCTGTACCAGGAAATGGCGCGAGGGTCGGGCGGAACCATGGCAGGCGCGGGCTTTGCCGACATTCAAACGGAGATCTGGGACCTCTATCATGCGGGCAAGCTGAAGCAGGCCCGCGATCTCTTCGCCAAGTTCCTGATGACCGCCGTACTCGAGCGCCAGACCGGTTATGTGATCCAGAAGGAAGTCTTACGGCGGCGCGGCATTTTCCGTACGGTCGTCATGCGGAACACACGGAAGTTCAGCATGGATGCCGCCGACCTGCGCGAACTCGACGAGTTGATGGAGATTCTGCGGCCGCACTTCCGCGTCTAGCCTCGTGGCTGGTTTTCTGCTATCAATACCCATGATGCTTCCACTCCTGGGTTTGGTTCTCTTCTCTACGTGTCTGTTTGCCGCCGGACCGGTCACGATCAATCTGCTCCCTCCCGGTCCCGGCAATCCTCGCAATACCGAAGGCGACTTCATCCCGTTGAAGGACGGGCGCCTTCTCTTCGTCTACTCACGCTTCACGGGCGGAGGTGAAGATCACTCCACCGCCGATCTCGCCGCCCGCTATTCGAGCGACGGCGGCCTCACCTGGACGAAGGAAGACGCCAGGTTCATCTCGAACGAAGGCACGATGAACGTCATGTCGGTGAACTTCCTCCGCCTCGCCACGGGCGAGATTGCCTTGTTTTACGCGCGGAAGAACTCCATGCTCGATTGCCGCCCCTACATGCGGATTTCGAAGAACGACGGCAAAACGTGGAGCAAACCCCGCCTCGCCATTCCGGAGGTCGGGTACTACGTTCTCAACAACGACCGCGCCTATCAGCTCGAGTCGGGTCGAATCGTGCTGCCGGTGGCCCTTCACCGGAACGAGACCAACGATCCGACCAAGTTCAATAGCAGGGGCGTCGCCATGGCTTACCTCTCCGATAACAAGGGCAAGACCTGGCGCCGCAGCAAGACCGTCCTCGAAAACCCATCGCCGGATCGCGCCGGGCTGCAGGAACCCGGCGTCGTCGAACTGAAGGACGGCCGCATCCTGATGTACATGCGCACCGGCATGGGCAGCCAGTATTTTTCGTATTCGAGTGACGGTGGCGAGACGTGGTCTCCGGTGGAGGCTTCCACTCTGCAATCGCCGGTTTCGCCTGCCACAATCGAGCGGATCCCGAAGACCGGAGACTTGCTCGTCGTCTGGAACGATCATTCCAAGGTCAGCGCCGACATCAAGAATCGCAAGCGCACGCCGCTCACGGTTGCCTTCTCGCGCGACGAAGGCAAGACGTGGGAGAAGGCGAAGAATCTCGCCGACGATCCCGCGGGTTGGTACTGCTACACGGCAGTCGAGTTTGTGGGTGACCGCGTGGTGCTGGGCTATAACGCCGGCGGCTCGGGTCTGCCGCACCTGAGCCGGTCAGTCATGACGTACTTTGATCTGGATTGGTTGTATCAATAGCAGGAACGCCGGGCGAGGCTGTTGCCTTCCAACGATCGTTCTGATCTAATTCGAACGCAATGAACTTCCGATTTCTGGTCGTTGGCTGCGGACTGGCCTTTTGTGCGGCGTTCGGCGGCTTGGTGTTCGCGGAGTCCAAGCCCATCTCCAATCTGGTCACGATTGAATCGAACGTACCCGTGTCCGCGCCGGCATGGGCGGTGATGGAGCGCAGGCTTCTCAACGTGATGAGCGAGGCGGCGGTTCGCTTCGCAAAAAAGCACACCCGCAGCGGCGGCACCCTCACTTGGCGGACCAGCGGTGGCGCCTCGCTCGACGACCTTCCCGAGAGCTTCTACAGTTTCCCATTGCTGTATGCTCTCGGAGGCGACGAAAGGCTGAAGGCGCTGTCGTTCCAGGAATGGAACGCGACCCTGCGACAGCTTACGTACGATTTCCCCGTGATGCACAAGGAATTCCCGAAACATGGCGACTGGTTCCACATTGGCGAGGGTTGGATCTATTTTTACTTTCTGTCGCTCGTAGATCCGACGGATCACGAAACGGTCGCCCGGGCGAAACGGTACGCCGGTTTCTACCTGAACGAAGATCCGGAGGCCCCGAACTACGACGCCACCTTGAAGCTGATCCGGTCTCCGCACAGCGGCAGCACCGGGCCTGTCTTCGGCAAAGAGGAAGGCGCCGCCCCGTACCGCTGGTCGAAGGGGATGCGCAGCTACGGATTGCCCCTTACCGGCATTCCCGGAATCGGCCACTACGACGATTTGAAAGACGCGTCAAAGGCGCGGCAGATGGGCGCGGCGATGCAGAAGCGGATCTATCGCGGCGACGTCGCCACCAATCTGCTCTCCACCGCCCTGGTGGCGAACGCCTATCTGCTGACCGGCGACGAGAAGTACGCGAACTGGATCAGGGAGTACACCGGTGCGTGGATGGAGCGGGCGCGGTCGAACGGCGGTATCGCACCGGACAACGTCGGGCTTTCCGGAAAGGTCGGCGAGTATCACGGAGGCGAATGGTGGGGCGGCTTGTACGGCTGGCAGTGGCCGCACGGGTACTACAACGTGTCGATGGGACTGCAGGTAGCCGCGGCCAGCGCAACCCTTGTGTCAAAAGGCGACGCTCGATACCTGCAACTGCCCCGTGGCACGCTCGACCAGGTAATGGCGCAAGGCAAATCACACAAAGGCGCATTTCTGGTCCCGACCAAGCACAACCACTCCGGATGGTTTGCCTGGCGGCCGTTGTGGCGATGGGTGCCCGGATCCTTGTGGTTTATTTCCCAGGACCCAGGGGACTGGCAGCGCGTGGAGAAACTGCGCCAGGCGAGCCAGGTCGACTGGCACAAGGCAACCGGAGGCGCCTATCCGAACGAAGGCTATGCCAAGGAACCGGACGAGATGCAGGATTGCTTTAACTGCGACAGCGAAGGCCTGGCCGACTGGAAGGTGATTGCCGATCTGCGGAGCAAGGAGGATAACGGGCACGAAGGTCCGTGGCTGCGTTTTCTCGCGGGCGCGTTTCCGGACTATCCGGAAAGAATTATGTCGACCGCCTTCGGTACCGTTGCGTACAAACAGAAACAGGTGCGCGACAACGTCCTGCTGCTCGAGTACGATCCGAGGGGCACCACCAACTTGAACCCCGAGGACGTCGATATTACCAAAGTCCACGAGCACCACTGGCTGACGACGAACCCGGTGACCACGGAGGCGCTGGTGCAGTTGATGCTGGGCGCTCCCCAGATCATTTACAACGGCGGCCTGCTGCACGCAACGCTTCGCTACTTCGATCCTCAGAACCAGCGGCCCGGCCTGCCCAGAGACGTGGGCGCGCTGGTGCGGAAGATCTCCGGCGACCGCGTGGTGGTGGAGTTGGTGAACCTGAGCCCGTTCGACAGCCGGGATGTCATCGTGCAGGCAGGAACCTTTGGCGAGCACGAGTTCACCACCGTCAACTACAAGACGCGGACCGATCGCGATCCGATCCAACCGGACTTCTTCAACCGGCCGCCGGCCACGCTCGCCGATCAATCCGCCGTGGTGAATCGGAAGTTCTTCCAGGTGCGGCTACCGGCGGGCATGGGGTTGACCCTCGAAGCGGGAATGCGGCGTTTCGCCAACCAGCCGAGCTACGCTTTCCCGTGGCACGGCGACCGCATCCCGGTCCGCTAGACTCACACGGATGGCGGCATTGCTGATCTTCGCCGGCACCTACCTGGTGCTGGCCCTGGGGCGATTCCCGGGCCTGCGCGTCGATCGTACCGGCGCGGCGGTCATCGGCGCGAGCCTGATGGTCGGGTTCGATGTCCTGTCTTTTGACGAAGCCGTCCGCGCGGTCGACCACTCTACGCTGGTTCTGTTGTTCGGCATGATGATCGTGGTGGCCAACCTGAGGCTATCCGGGTTTTTCCGGCTCGTGAGCGCGTGGGTGGTGCGGCACGCGCACCGGCCCAACACGCTGCTCCTCGCCATCATCGGAGTGTCGGGAGTGTTTTCGGCTTTCTTCGTAAACGACACGATGTGCCTGGTGCTGACGCCGCTGGTGCTGGAGGTGGCTCGATCTCTGCGGCGTAGTCCCATGCCCTATCTGCTCGCGGTGGCTACGGCCTCCAATGTGGGCAGCGTGGCGACCATCACCGGCAACCCGCAGAACATGATGATCGGAAGCCTGTCCGCGATCCCGTACCGGACGTTTACGCTGGCCCTGGCGCCCGTCGCCCTGCTGGGACTGGCCGCTACCTATGCTGTCATTCGGATCGTATACCGCACGGAGTTCACTCGCGTGGCGCGCGTCGAGGTCGAGACCCTGCGGGCTCGGGTGAACCGCGTTCTGTTGTGGAAGTCGGTCGGCGCTTCCGCGGCGATGATTGTGTTCTTCTCTCTCGGCTGGCCGGTTGCCAAAGTCGCCGTGGTCGCCGGAGCGCTTCTGCTGATGACACGCCGCGTGAAACCCCAGAAGGTCTATCACCAGATCGACTGGGCGCTTCTGGCTCTTTTTGCAGGTCTGTTTATCGTGGTAGCCGGCGTCGAGAAGACAAGCCTGGAGCACGAACTGATTGCCGCCGCCGAGCGATTCCAACTCAGCCGCATTGCGGTCCTGAGCGGATTCTCGGCGCTTTTGTCGAACCTCGTAAGCAATGTGCCGGCCGTGCTGGTGTTCCGTCCGATCATCCCCCGGCTTCCGGATCCGGCGACCGGATGGCTGACGCTGGCGATGTCTTCAACCCTGGCCGGCAACTTCACCATCATGGCCTCCGTGGCGAACCTGATCGTGGTCGAGCGCGCGCGGGCGGATGTCGAGATCCGCTTCTGGGACTACTTCAAAGTAGGCGCCCCTCTCACCGTCTTGACATTGGCGGTGGGAGTCGCGTGGCTGAGTTGGGGCCCTCGCTGATCAGGCCGTCGACGGGTCCGGCTGACTCGGCTCGCGCCGCTTCCAACGATAGGCCTTGACGGAGTTCCGCCAGAAGTACTTTTCAGCCGCCGCTTGGCCCTTGGTGGTGAAGTATTCCCTCACCACGCGCAGAACCTCGGGATACGGCTTCCAGTTGTCGCTGTTCGGCCAGTCGCTGCCGTAGAGCAGGCGGTCTTCACCGAAGAGTCCCCACATTTCGTCAAGCTTGGGACGGTAGAAGGCAAGATCAGTCGGAATCTTCCCATCCACTTTGCGAAACACCTCGGAGACCTTGAAATAGATCTGCTTGCGGTTGGCAAGCTCGCGAAGGCTCGAGTCCCATCCGCGGCGTCCCGCCGCGTCGTCGGGCGGCTTGGCCTGGGGCAGGTGATCCACCACCACGCGCAAGTTCGGCGCCAGATCGGTCAGGCGCAAAACGTCCACGAGCAGGGCGGCATTCGGATTGGCGATGTCCCAGGTGAGATTCGCCTGGGCAAACACTTTGGCATCCGCGACAAACCCGGGCTTCTTCAGTTCGTCGCCGAGATTGCGGTCCCAAAGATTGCCATAGCGAATGCCGAGGAATAGGGGATTGCGGCGAAGGTGATCGAAGTGCTTGCGGAAATCGGGCTTGCCTGGCTCCAGGTTGCCGATCACGCCGAGCATCAGGGGGACCTTTTCCACCACGTCGAGCACCCACTGGTTGTCCTGAACCCAGGGGCTGGCCTCCACCTTGATGGCCCCGCGAACGCCGAGCGGGACGGCGATCTTGCGGTAGCGTTCCGGCAGGGCCGGTTGATACAGGACCTGGTTGTCCTTTGGGGGCCACGGGACGCCCTCGGGACGAGTCGGATCAAAAAGGTGGATATGGGTGTCGATGATGGGATAGGGCACGGGAGCCGCGGTCGCCATGACTGCTCCGGAGGTGGCGGAAAGAAACGTACGCCGATGCACAGGGGCTATTGTATCCGGTAGCGAACGGCTTGGTGGCGAACCGCGCGAGACAGCCGTCTGGCTGGCTCATCGAGGGTAAGATGGTCGTTTGAGCCAGCCAATTCCGGCGATCCCCGTTGGGTCAGCGCAAGTTGCCAGGCTCCTGGCGCGGATCACTTGTGCTCCCGGACCCCACGAGGAGATCGTCGCGCGGGCTCCGTATACCGGCCAGGTGGTGGCAAGCCTTCCCGCCGGAAGCGAAGCTGACGCCGAACTGGCGGTGCAACGTGCGCGGTCAGCCCAGGCGGCGTGGGCTCAGCTTTCGACCGCAGATCGGGCGCGCGTGTTTCTGCGCTTTCACGATCTGCGGTTGGACCGCCGGGAAGAGGCGTTGGATCTGATCCAGATCGAAAACGGCAAAGCCCGCCGGCACGCCCTGGAAGAGGTTTTCGACACGGCCGTGGTGTGCCGGTACTACGCACTCCGGGCGGAGGGGCTGCTGCGGGCGCGGAAGCGAAGGGGAGCGATTCCGGGGTTGACCCGGACCTGGGAACTACGGTCGCCGCTCGGCGTCGTGGGATTGATCGTACCTTGGAACTATCCGCTCAGCCTGGCCGTGACGGATGCCGCACCAGCCCTGCTAGCCGGAAACACCGTGGTCCTGAAACCCGATCCCCAGACCAGCCTGACCGCTCTCTGGGCAGCCGATCTGCTGATCGAGGCAGGCCTGCCGCCCGACGTCCTTCCGGTGATTACGGGAGAAGGGGCAGTGCTCGGACCGGCGCTAGGCGAGCGCGCCGACTACCTGATGTTTACGGGCAGCACCCGGACGGGAAAACTCGTCGCCCGCCAGGCGGCGGAGCGACTGATCGGCTGTTCGCTGGAGCTGGGTGGAAAGAACCCGATGATCGTGCTCGCCGATGCGGACCTGGAGGCCGCCGTGGACGGGGCGATCCGCGGTAGTTTCGTGGGCGCGGGGCAGGTGTGCGTCTCCATCGAGCGGATCTACGTACACCAGTCCCTGTTGGAACGGTTTCTGGCGAGCTTTGCCGAGCGGGCGCGCGGCCTGCGGATGGGCGCGGCCGCGGACCTTTCGGTGGAGATGGGCTCGCTCACTACGCAACGCCAACTTCGCAAGGTCGAGGAACACGTGCGCGACGCATTGGACAAAGGAGCCACGCTGGTTACCGGCGGCCGCCGGCGGCCGGATCTCGGCCCTCTGTTCTACGAACCGACGATTCTGGCAGACGTCCGTGAGAACATGACCCTGTTCGCGGAGGAGACGTTCGGACCGGTTGTGTCGGTCTATCCCTTCGCCACGGAGGAAGAGGCCGTCGAGAAAGCGAACCGCAGCCGCTATGGTTTGAGCGCGAGCCTGTGGACGCGCGACGTGACACGAGGGGTCCAGGTAGCGGCCCGGATCCGATCCGGCAGTGTCAACGTGAATGAAGCGTACGCGGCCGCGTGGGCGTCGGTGGATTCGCCGATCGGGGGCATGAAGGAGTCCGGCCTGCGCCCACGCCACGGCGCTGAGGGCCTGCTAAAGTTCACGGCAACGCAAACGGTGGCGGTCCAGCGATTTCTCCCGCTGGCTCCGTCCGGGCGTCTGGGTGTGGCTCAATTCGCGCGTTGGATGACGCGTCTGCTCCGGCTCGCGCGCCGCTTTCGGATGGCAGCCTGAGTCGTGGCGAGGGAGGTGCTCCCCGTTGGTTAAGGGACGGGACGGCAGAATCCCCGACTTCTGGCGAACGACTGGTTGGCCGCCTCGAGCCTTTCGTTCTAATGATGGCTGCGGTTCCGGAGGAACCTACGGCTCTCTGCGCTAGACTGTCCGGATGATTCGCGTTCTGGCGTTCGCGCTGCTCGCTGCCGCCGCTGTCGCCGCGCCCCCCGAGCATGGGCGACGCCCGGCGCGAATGGCGATCCGGAACGCCATCGTCGTTGAAGGGAATGGCACTCCAGCGGCCGGCCCCAAAGACATCCTCATCGAAAACGACCGAATTTCACGGATCGCCGCCGTCGATCCGGTCTTTTCCGAAGGCCGAATCGAGGCCGAAGTGGAAATCGACGCGGAGGGCGGGTACGTGCTACCCGGCCTGATCAACGCGCACGGGCACATCCACGACGAGCGCGGCGGCGCTGCGTTGCCTACGGAGTATGTCTTGAAGCTCTGGCTCGCCTGCGGCATCACCACGGTACGCGATGTCGGCAGCAACTTCGAGAAGACGAAGGCCATTCGCGCGGCGTCGGAGGCGGGAACGGTCGCGGCGCCCCGGATCTTCCTGTATCCGTTCTTCGGGCGACCCCAGAATGTGGCGGCGGCCCGAGCCCGCGTGCGGGATCTCAAACAGGCCGGCGCCGACGGCCTGAAGATCATCGGTATCTGGCGCGACACGATGGAAGCCGCGATGGAAGAGGCCCGGGCCGCCGGGTTGCGGGTCGCGCATCACGTGGGCGTGGAGGAGACCAATGCCTGGGACAACATCCGTCTCGGCACAACGTCCATCGAGCACTGGTACGGCATCCCCGACGCCGCTCTGCCCGATGGCGTTCAGAATTTTCCGCCCGGCTACAACTACAACAACGAAGTCGACCGGTTTCGCTACGCCGGCCGGTTGTGGCGGGAGGCCGACCCCGTCCGGTTGCGCCAGGTTCTGGAGGCGATGGCGAAGGCGAAGGTCGCGTGGGATCCCACCCTGGTAATCTACGAGGCCAGCCGCGACTTGCAGCGGGCCATGACGCAGCCGTGGTTTCGCGAATACCTGCATCCCGCGGTGGGGCGCTTCTTTCAGCCGAATCCCGCCCATCACGGGTCGTACTTTGCCAACTGGACCTCGACCGATGAATCTTACTGGAAGGAGAACTACCGCATCTGGATGGCCGCCCTGCGCGACTTCGAACGGGCCGGCGGCGTCATCGGAACTGGCGAAGACGCCGGCTACATCTGGCAGTTGTACGGCTTTGCTCTCCTGCGCGAACTCGAGTTGCACCAGGAAGCCGGCTTCCACCCGCTGAAAGTGATTCAGCACGCGACCTTCAACAATGCGCTCATCCTGGGCAAGGAAGCGACCTTGGGCCGCGTGCGGGCGGGATGGAAAGCCGACCTGATCGTGGTCGACGGCAATCCGCTCGAGAACCTCAAGGTGCTCTATCCGTGGGGCGCGAACGGGGCCGGGGGCATTCGCTGGACGATCAAAGACGGCATTCCCTATTCGCCGAAGAGGCTGATGGCCGACGTCCAAAAGCTCGCCGGCAAAGGGCGCTAACCGCCGCTTCCTTCCGGGCCCGACCGCGAGGGGCGGCTTCTCTGCCGGCGCTTGCCACCCTGGCTTCCGCCGTTCGATTGCGTGAGAATCGGCGTGGAGTGTGTTCCGCGCCGTCATGAGCAGGGATCCTCAACAACTGTACGCCGAACGCCTGACCCGCTATGTCACGGCGATGCGGCGGGGCGTGCCCGACCGCGTCCCCATTCGTCCTTTTGCCGCCGAGTTCGCCGCGCGTCACGCGGGTCTCACTTGCCAGGAGGTCACGCACGACTACCGCAAGGCGTTCGATGCCGTCTACTGCTGTGCACAGGACTACGATTGGGACGCCGTAGTGCCCAACATGGTCTATGTCTGGACGGGCCTGACCCAGGCGATGGGCCTTCGCTACTACGCCATTCCGGGCATCGATGTTCCTCCCAATGTCGGCTTCCAGTATTGCGAGCCGTCGCTCGAACGCGCCTTCATGCATCGCGAGGAATACGACCGGTTGATCGAAGACCCGACCCGGTTCCTCCTGGATGTCTGGCTGCCTCGCGTCTCCACCGAGTTCGAAGACTCCTACCGAAGCAAGCTCGCGCTGGTGAAGGGCGGCATGGCGCTGCTGAGCTACTTCGGTGCATTCGGCGAGGCCGTGGGCCGTCTGAAGAACGAATACGGAACCGTATCGGCGATCGCGGGAATGCTGAAGGCTCCGCTCGACATCCTGGCCGACAAACTGCGCGGCTATGTCGGCCTGGCCTTCGACCTCAAGGAGATTCCCGAGAAAGTGCTCGCCGCGTGCGAAGCGTTGCGGCCGCACCTGGAGTATGTCGCCATCTCCGGCCTCGACCCGGAACACAACATTCCGATTCCCATCTGGATGCATCGAGGCTGCGTGCCGTTCATCTCGTATGAACTGTTCGACACGATCTACTGGCCTACGATCCGGCCGATCTTCGACGCCATCTGGGCCCGGGGCAACCAGGTGCTGTTGTATGCCGAAGGATCGTGGGAACCGCATCTGGACCGCATCGCCGAGTTGCCGGAGGGCAGCGTCATCTATCACGTCGATAAAGGGACCATGGACGTGGTGCACGGCGCGCTGGGCGGCCGCTTCTGCCTGAGCGGCGGGATGCCGAACGACGTCCTGGCCTATGGCACTCCTGACGACGTGCGTCGCGCGTGCCGCGCGTTGATCGACACGGCGGCGGCGGACGGGGGCTACATCATGGACGCGAGCGCGATCATGCAGAACGACGCCACCGTGGAGAACGTCCGTGCGATGACCGAGTTCACGCGGGAGTACGGCGTGTACCGTTCGGCCTCGTCATCGACGCCAGCCGCGGGCAAGCCCGTGACGCCTGCCGCGGTGGCCGAGCCGAAGGTCCGGCCCGGCGTCTGCTATCCCTGGGAGGAGAAGTTGCAGGGGCTGCCCCCGATTTCAGGAGATCCGGTATTGGCCCGCCGCATCTGGGAGGATGTCGACGGCCTGGCATACACGTTCGTGTGGCACACCTTGTTGGGGTTCTGAGCGCAGGGAAGCGCGCGCCTCACGCTCCGCTTTGCTGCAAGAGCTTGGCCACCAGGCCGGTCCATCCCGTTTGGTGGTTGGCGCCGATGCCCGCTCCGTTGTCCCCGTGAAAGTACTCGTGGAACAGGATCAGATCGCGCCAGTGCGGATCTGTCTGGAACTTCTCGGATCCGCCAAACACCGGCCGCCGTCCGTCTTCGTCGCGCAGGAAGATACGATTCAACCGGCGGGACAGGTCCGCGGCAATTTCCCAGAGCGTGAGGCGGTTGCCGGAGCCGGTCGGGTATTCGATCCGGTAGTTGTCCCCGAGATAGAAGTGGAAGCGTTGCAGCGCCTCGATGATCAGGATGTTCACCGGAAACCAGACCGGGCCACGCCAGTTGGAATTCCCTCCGAACAGGCCCGTCGAGGATTCGGCTGGCTCATAATCCACGCGATGCTCCTGGCCATTGACGAAGAACCGGTACGGGTTGGTCAGGTGGTAGCGCGAGAGCGCCCGGATCCCGTGCGGCGACAGGAACTCGTTTTCATCGAACAGGTAGTGCAGCACGCGCGGCAGGCGCGTCAGGTTGACCACGGAGAGGAGCCTGCGGACCCTGCCGTCGTCCAGGCTCTGCTCGGCGATGTGCTCCTGGATATCCTCGCTGTTCTGAAGGAACCACTCCATCCGCCTGCGGAATCCGGGGATGCGATCGAGGTAGCGAGGCTCCAGCGTGCCGACGGCGATTAACGGAATCAAGCCCACCATTGAGCGCACCTTCATCCTGCGGTATTCGCCGTTGGGCAGGTGCAGAACGTCGTAATAGAATCCGTCCTCCTGGTCCCACAACCCGACGCCGCGAGGCCCGATGTGGTTCATCGCGTGATTGATGTGGACGAAGTGCTCGAAGAACTTGCTCGCCACATCCTCGTACGAGTTGTTGTGGAACGACAGCTCGATGGCGATGTTGAGCATCACGAGCGTGTAGAAGGCCATCCAACTGGTGCCGTCGGATTGTTCCAGATAGCCGCCGGTCGGAAGAGGGGCCGAGCGGTCAAAGACGCCGATGTTGTCGAGCCCGAGGAATCCGCCCTGGAACAGATTGTTGTCCTCGATATCTTTCCGGTTCACCCACCAGGTGAAGTTCAACAACAGCTTGTGGAAAACCTTCTCGAGGAACGCCACGTCGGGTGTGCCGGACCGCTTCTGATCGATCTTGTAGACGCGCAACGCGGCCCATCCGTGGACCGGCGGGTTGACGTCGCCCAACGCCCACTCGTAGGCGGGAATCTGCCCGTTGGGATGCATGTACCACTCGCGCAGCATCAGGATGAGCTGCTCCTTGGCAAACTGCGGGTCGGCCAGTGCGATCGGAACGCAATGGAACGCCAGGTCCCACGCCGCATACCAGGGATACTCCCATTTGTCGGGCATCGAGATGACGTCGGCGTTGTAGAGATGAGTCCACGAACTGTTCCGGCCGGATTGCCGTTCGGACGGCGGGGCAGGCTGGCCGGCATCGCCGTTCAGCCACCGCTTCACGTCGTAGTAGTAGAACTGCTTGGACCAGAACAGGCCGGCAAAGGCCTGGCGCTGCACTAACCGCGCGTCCTCGGAGGTCGCCGCCATCGAGATCTTGCGATAAAACTCGTCGGCCTCCGATTTCCTGCGGTGGAAGACTTCGTCGAACTCCGCAAACCCTTGAACCTCGGGAGCAAAGCGGAGACGGATCGTGGCCTGGCCGCCCGGTGCAATCCGCAGTGGGTAGTGGGCGGATGCCTTGGTGCCTTCCCCGCCGGGATTCACCGCGTCCCTGCGTCCCTCCACGATGTAGTCGTTGATCCCGTCCTTCACGTAAGGCGCCGAGTTGCCGACGCCGAACAGGCGCTGGAAGTTGGTGTCGTTTTCCGTGAACAGGAGTTGGTTGGCGTTTTCGCACTCGAGCCAGCGGAGGCCATATTGAGGTTCCCGGATTTCGATCAGCCTGCCGTCGACGCGGCGCAATTCCGGCCGTGCGGCCCCTGGGCTCCAGGACCAGACGTTGCGAAACCAGATGGTGGGCAGCAGGTCCAACTCCGCTTCGTCGGGGCCGCGATTGACGGCGGTGATCCGAATACACAGATCTTCCACGCCGGCCTTGGCGTACTCGACGAAGACGTCGAAATACCGGTCCTGATCGAACACCCCCGTATGGAGCAATTCGAATTCGGGCTCGCTCCGGCCACGGCGGTTCCTCTCGATCAGTTCCTGATAAGGAAACTCGGCCTGCGGGTATTTGTACAGGCACTTCATGTAGGAGTGCGTGGGCGTGGAATCGAGATAAAAGTAGTAGTCTTTGACGTCCTCGCCGTGGTTGCCCTGATTCCCGGTAAGACCGAAGAAGCGCTCTTTGAGAAAAGGATCGCGGCGGTTCCAGAGCGAGAGGGCGAAGCAGATCTTCTGGTGCCGGTCGCAGA
>CAZGUX010000029.1:0-36838 GCA_964529305.1 uncultured Solibacteraceae bacterium
GAAGAGCTACGGCCGCTGTTCGTCGAGGAAGCCACTCAGCTTGAAGACCTGGGTGAGTTGGAGCACCTGCGGCGGAAGACGAAGGTCCCGTTGGCCACCGGCGAACGATCGTTCACCAAGTGGGGCTTTGCGGAGTTTTGCTCGCGGCACCTGGTCGATTACGTCCAACCCGACGTCTGTCATACGGGGGGCATCCTGGAGATGAAGAAGATCGGCACGCTGGCCGAGACCTATCGTGTCCAGATGGCGCCGCACAACCCGCAGAGCGAAGTGAGCACGCTGGCGTCCCTGCATGTGGACGCAACCACGCCCGCCTGTACGATCCAGGAGTACAACCCGAACCGGCAACCATGGATCCAGGATCTGTTCTACGGCGGGGCGGTGAAGGTGAAGGAGGGGTACGCGGAACTCCCCGACCGTGCGGGGTTGGGGGTCGACCTGGACGAGGCGGTGGCCGCCAGGCACCCTTACAAACCGGTCTCCCGTCCCGAATATGTGTTCAGCGACGGAGGCGTGGCCGACCACTGAGCGACGCGCCGGATCGCAATCCTCATCAGCCACCACGCGCAGACCAACAGCAACAGGGACACGGCGGCGGTCTTTCGGGCGACGCCTTCCGTCGTGAGATCGCCGGCGAGCCAGGTGGTCCAAGCGGCCGGGATGTATTGGGGCCCGAGCAGACACACGACCGCGATAGCGATCAGCCTGCCGCGGATGGCTCGCCGGGCGGAATCGGCATCCGACGCATCCACGGCCACGAGGATGCTCCACGCGGACACCACCGAAGAGACGGCCACGCTCGCGAAAGCCGCGGAGGCCAAGGTGACCCCTGAGGGGAGCAGCCACGCTCCGTGCCAGTTCCAGTAGTTGAGCCAAAGGAGCGCGCAGGCCAGCACGGCCCACGACCCGAGACAACCAGTCAGGACAGCCGCCATTGCCATCGCCGGGACGAACTGTGGCAGGGGCCGGCCGGCGATTCGCCGGCGCGCCTCCTGCCCGGCGAACGACGGGGCAACAGCTCGCGCCGTCAGGAACACGGACAGGCAAGCCAACGGAATCAAAACGAGAGGGTCGAGGAAGCTCAGGCCGATCAGCCATGGGATGCCGGCGCCCACCAAAACGACCGCGGCAATCCCGCGGGCTCCGGACTTGATATCCCTTGCTGGTTCGAGGATCGCCCGCCGCAGTTCCGTCCCGAGAATCCCGTTCATTGCCATAGGTTTGACTTTGTCATCGTGGCCGGAGAACATGAAGTCTAGCAGGTCAGGCTTTTTCTCGAAGACAGGCGGTGCGACGAATCGGCGACTCGCACATCCAATGGAAGCAGGTCTATGTTTCGCACGATTCGGGAACAGATCGAGACGATCTTTCAGGAAGATCCGGCTGCCAAGAGCATCCTGGAAATCCTTCTGTGTTATCCCGGATTCCATGCCATTCTGCTGCATCGATTAGCTCATCGCCTGTATCGAGCCGGGGTCCCGTTGTTGCCCCGCGTCCTGTCGCAGATCAGCCGGTTCCTGACGGGGATCGAGATCCACCCGGGAGCCAAAATCGGACGTAACTTCTTCATTGATCACGGAATGGGCGTGGTGATCGGCGAAACGACGGAAATCGGTGACAAGTGCCTGCTTTACCAGGGTGTGACACTCGGCGGTACCGGAAAGGAAAAGGGGAAACGGCATCCCACGCTGGGCGATCACGTCGTCGTCGGAACCGGGGCCAAGATTCTCGGGAATATCCAGATCGGGAACAACGTCCGGGTCGGAGCGGGCTCAGTCGTCGTTCACCCGGTGCCGGACGATTGTACGGTGGTCGGCATTCCCGGACGAGTGGTAAAGGCAAGAGGCGAACACGGCGTTCTGGAGCACGGAAAGCTGCCGGATCCGGAAGGCCAGGCCCTGGAAGACCTGGCGCGGCGGCTGGAGCAGATGGAAGCCAAGCTGCAAGCCGTGCTCGATGAACGCGTGCGGTCGCGGTGAGACGTTTCATCTACCTGATACTCACTACAATTCCAGCCTGACTGGTAGCGCCGCCGATGCTAAGGATCACCGGGAAGGCGTCGCCAGCGTCCAGATCACCGGGAAGGCGCGCGTTGATCTGAGTGACGCCGATGGTTCCGGGCGCCCGGCCGACAAATAGGATCTCGGCGTTACGCCCGCCTATCTGTAAGGAGGGCGTCTCGGCGGGAGGCGGGAAGTTGTCGCGGGCGATGGCCCCGGTGCGGCTCGGCGGCGAAGTGACTCCGAGCCCATTTGCGTAGAGGACCACGACGCTGCCGCGGGCAGCGGGGGTGGCCGGTGAATTCACCGATCCGTCGGGATGAAAAACCCTCGGAAAGAGGCCGGGACGAAGAGCAACGGCCGGCAGCGTGACCGCCGTACCCGAAGCGCCATCGACCGTGACCACGACCGTCGTCTCCCGCGACCCCTGCAGTTCGTAGGGAACCTGGGCGTTGATCTGGTCGTTGCGGACGAACAGCAGAGGGGCGCTCACGCCATTCCACGTCACGCGGACACCGCCGAGTGTGGTGGGGAGGAGCCCGGCGGAGTCGGCGGAAGATACGCCGCCCTCGGGCGGCCCAAGCTCTTGTCCGTAAAGCGACACCAGTTGTCCCGGAGCGACCGCGCCGGGCAAGCCGGTGAATGCGTCGAGAACCCCGCCCGCCGAAAGGCGCGGGCCGGTCCGGGCCAGATCCAGCCGCCATAGCTCATTGGTCACACCGGCACTCGTGATTCCGCCAAAGTAGAAAACGGTTCCGGTGTCCGAAGCATAGGCGGCTTCGTGTCTGAGCCTCGGAACCGGTTTGGCGCCCTCCGGGCGTACTTCCTGCCAGGCAGCGGTCCGCGGAGAGTATTCCCACAAGTCGTTCAACGGATCCCGTCCGCCACCGCCGAACAGAACCAGTTGCGAGCGTTGCGTGTCGAAGACCATGCCGTAGTGCTCGCGAGGCGCGGGCCGGGGCTGGCCAGTCCGCTCCGTCCAGCGGTTGGTGGCGAAGTCAAAGGACCACAAGTCATCGAGCGGACAGGGCCCGAAACCGCTGGCGCAACCGCCGAATAGAAACATCTGCCGCGTCGCCGGATCGAACACGGCGTCGTGCAGGCACCGGCGCAGTGGACGTCCAGAGGGTGGACTGAGGTTGCTCCACGCATTTTGGCCAAGGTCGAAAGCCCACGTATCGTCGAACCGCCCACTGTTCGTGAAGCCGTGCGAGATCACCAGCCGGTCTCCCCCGGAGTCATAAACCGCGGAGTGCCCATAGCGGCGGCTCGGCCCAGCCTCGTCGGCGGTCAGTGCCCGCCATGTTCCTCCGTCGATGTCGAACGCCCACACGTCGCTGAAGAACCCTCTTGCCTGCCCGCCGAACAGGATCAGGCGCCTGCGTACCGGGTCGTAGGTCAACGTGTGACCGGAACGCCCGGGCGGTTTGGGGCCGGACGCAAGGACTTCGGTCCAACGATTCTCGCCGACGGAATAAAACCACAAGTCATCGCGGGCCGAGTTGTCGTCGCCGCCAAACAGATAGACGCGCCGTCCCACGGAATCGTACGCGATGGCGCCATCGAACCGCGCCGACGGCGGCGCGCCAGTGGGCTCGGTGAGCGTAAAGGTCAACGGTTGGGCCACGCCGCTTGAAAGGGTGGCCGCCAGCACGATCAGGGTCCGAACCATGCATGGTTAGTGACGCGCCGCCGGCGGGAAGTTCTCCGGAAGGGGTACCGGAAGAAAAAATGAACCATCCCGGCTCGGGCTTACGCTAATGAGACGTGCCGGTTCTGACGGCGCGGTTTCTTGGAGGAACGATGAACTGCCTGTTCGCTTTGACCGCTTTGATTGTGCCCACCGCCCTCCTGGCTCAGACTTCCGCCGCGGAGAATCCATGCGGCCTGCTCACCGATGCCGAGGTTCGGAAAGCCGTGCCTGCCGCCGGCGCGGGAAAAGTTGATCGCCGGAACGAAAAACACGGAATTCTCTATTGCCGGTGGGAGGCCCCCGGTCACACGTTCTACGTGATGGTCAGCCGGGACGCCGGCACGCTCGAAGAAGAGATGCAGGGGTTCGCCGAGGGATTCGTGGATGCCAGGCAGAAATCGCCGGTCCGCTATGAGCCGCTCAAGGGGGTCAAGGGCCGTGCCCTAGCGGTGGTGGAGAAAGCCGACGCGCACAGGGGTATGTTGACCAACGCCTCGTTTGCAGGGGTGCAGGTCGGTAAGCGCGTCATCATTCTCGCGTCCAATCGCCTGGCGAGCCAGGATCGCGTCGTAGCGCTGGCGGCCCTGGCGGATCTCGCCAAGGCCGCTTCGAACCGCCTCTAACGGAGTCCTCCCATGAATACGGCACCGTGGATCCGCTTCCTGCTCGCCGCTGCCGGTGCGATCTCGCTGACGGCGCAAAATGCGAGCTCTCCTGCCGCCTCCATCGACGTGGAGGCGAGTCCCCGGCTCGTTCGACTGGGCGGCAAAACGACCCTGCGCGGGCGCTCCGGCATCGACCATCCTTCCCGCCTGGTGCGTCTCACCGTCAAGGCGCAGGACGGCAGCAGCAGCGAGTTGAGCGTCAAGGCGGCGGAGAACGGCGACTATTCCATCGAGTACGCGACCACCACCGACGGCGATCACGTCGTCGAAGCCTGGACCCCCGGCAGGCAGGATCGGGCGGAAACCCGGTTTACGGTTGTCGGCCAGAACGATCAGGAAGAGGAGATCGCCACGAAGTTCACCGAGATCATCCGCACCGCTCAGACCGCGGTCCAGACCCTCGAGACCTATTTGCGGAGCCTGCCCGTCTCGCCGGCGAAACAGGAGGCTCTCGCGAGGTTGAAACCGCTTCAGGAAAAAGTGGCGAAGCTGCCTGCAGAGGCCGGGGCCATCAAGAAGGCCATGGCGGAGTTCCAGAACGTGGTTCGCACCAGCCCGGGGCTGGGACCGGTCGTGTATCAATCCGTGTTCAATCCGCTCAGCGAATGGCACGCCCGGGCCAACGAGCATCAGCGCCGCCTGGACCGGGAATTGGCCGCCAAGACCCGGGCCAACGCCCGTTGCGACGCGCTCCATCAATTGAATGAGGTGCTCCAGATGCTCTCGATGGCCCTGAACCTCGCCGGGGAGCCTATGGCCATCATGGCGGATTTCTCCAAAGACTACTTGTCGAAGAAGTATTCCTCTTTCGAGAAGGATCCGAAGCGGGCCTTGGCCACCCAGACCATCTTCAAGTCCGTGACCGACCTTCTCGGCGGCCCGATGGGCGTCTTCAAGATCGGCCTCGACGCCAGCGTCGACTACGGATCGTTCCTCGCTCAACAGTACTTCGGCCGCTACTGCGAGAAGTTCGAGGGGCCCGTCGTGGCCACAGTGCACGCAGAGTATCTTCACAACGGCACGGCCTGGCGAAAGTTCAACCAGAAGATCACGGGCAAGCTGACCGTACGCTACGCGGCGCAGGAGCAGCACCAGCGTGGCCCGATTCCCGTTACCGGCGAGTTCGTCGGACGGGCGGTGGTGTTTAACAGTTGGGACGACGCCATCCCGGTATTGTTCAAGAATCTCCGGAACCGGGCCCTCATTTTCCGGCGAACGGTGCTGCCCACGCTCGAAGCGGCGGCCAGCGAACTCCTGGACAGCAACGGCCAGACGGCGACGGCGCTGGGGCCGGGCGGCTTCCGCATCCCGGTAGAAGGCGAACTTGTGGGTGAAACGCTGCGGCTGCGCATTCTGCCGGCGGCGAAGGACATCGACAAAGTGACCGCCAGGATCATCTGCTTCGTCGGCGGCATCGACACGCTCGGCGTCTACAAGAACAACTACGAGTTGGCCTTCCAGGGCGCGCATCAGATCCTGAGCGCGGCCGTCTCCTCCCGCACGCCGCAGGACGTCTTCGAGTTGGACGTCGTGGTGAACCGGGAAAAGAGGGCGCTGACGATCGACCGCGAGTTCAACGGCACGCGGGGAAGCAAGACGGGAAGCGCGTACGCCGAGTACAAGCTCTCGGTAAAGGCCAGCAATCCTTGACGGAATGCCCTCGACACAACCAGGCAACCCGTTCGCACAGGGATGACCATATTTGCCGATTTTCCCGAATCCGTCCGGACGCGAAAGTCGACCATCGCACCGGCGGAAGGGGCGCATCTTCCATGCGCGCTGGTATACCAGGTCAGAGAGATCATCTATTATTAGGAGAGATGGACAGCAGCTTTAAGCGGGCGGAACATCTTCGTCATCGTCTCGCGGATTACCTCCGAGCGGAGATCTTTGCGCTCCGGCGGCGACCCGGCGATCGAATCGTCGAGAGCGCGCTGGCCCGGGAGCTTGGCGTCGGGCAACCCACCATCCGCGAAGCGCTGCAGGTGCTCGAACATGAAGGGCTCGTCATCCGCGCATCCAATAAAGGGTGCCGGGTGACGAATCTGAACGAGCAGGATGCCGCGAAGATCTACCAGGTGCGGATCGAACTGGAATCGCTGGCGGCAAGCCTGATTCCCAAATCCGCCGTGCCGGCGGTCGCCGCAGCTCTCGAAACCTGTCTCGCGGCAATGGAAGGCGCTGGAAAGAACAACAGTTTCGTAGACTTCCGTGACGCCGACATGGAGTTTCACCGGACCATTTGGCGGGCGGGCGGCAACGAGTACATCGTCAAGGCTCTCGAATCGATCACGGTGCCGCTGTTCGCGTTCGCCGGCATCCTCTTCTACGGTCTCGGCCGGAAGATCACCCCGGCCGACACGGAAGACCACCGCCTCCTGGTGAACGCGATTCGCCAGGGGCCGACGGCTGAGGCGACCCGCGTGGCTTTTCGCGAGGTGATGCGCCAAATGCAGCAGGACACCATGAGCGCCGTCCAGCGGGGATCTCAGCTGGGTGCCGAGGCGGGCTCAAAGGATTCCGGCTAATCAATCTATTATTGATACTCGATTAACGCTGTGATACACTCGCCCCCAGGCGACGACCGCCGAAACTCAGGAGGGGCTCAGTCATGCTTCGCAGTTTGATCCGAATCGTTGCGATGGTTGGGTTGCTGATCCCAGCCTCCGACGCTCAGTCGACCTTCAGCACGCTGCTCGGAACGGTGAGGGATCCTTCCTCCGCTCCGGTCCCCGGAGTCCGCGTCAGGGTCGTCGAAACCTCAAGCAACGCAACGCGCGAAACCGCCACCGACCAGAACGGGTACTGGGAGGTCACCAACCTCAACCCCGGACGGTTTGAAATCACTGCCGAACGCACAGGTTTCCAGCGATTCATCCGCCGCGAGATCGTGGTGGAGACTGCGGCGCGGCTGCGCGTGGACGTGAACCTCGCGATCGGCGAAACGACTTCCGAAATCACCGTTACCGCCGGGGTCGCGCCGGTGGAGACTGAGACCGGACGCATCTCCACCATTCAAGGCCAGATCCAGTATCAGCACCTACCGGGGCCGGCGAACCGGATTGTCTTCAACCACTTCATCCTGACGCCGGGCGCGCAACTCGGCAACGGCTCGACCTTCACGATCAACGGCAGCCGCGGCTGGAGCAATGGCTACACGATCGACGGAACCAACACCGCGAGCCCCATGAACGGGGCGCAGACGAGTGCGCAGCGGCCACATTTCGATGTCGTCCAGGAGACCCGCACCGATTCGGTCGGAAACAACGCGGAGTTCGGACACTCCGGTACCTTCACCATCACCACCAAGCCGGGCACGAACGAACTGCACGGTGCCGCCGATTTCCAGCACTCCAACAGCGGATTCAGCGCGCGCAATCCCTTCGCGGCCACCAAACCTCCCGGGCGCGCTCATTACTACGCCTCCCATATCGCGGGGCCCTTGCTCCTGCCGAAGATTTACAACGGACGAAACCGGACGTTTTTCCTATTCTCCTATGACGGGTACACGACGCCCGGCGCACGGATTCTCGTGCCGAACGTTCCGACCGTCCGTTTCAGGCAGGGAGACTTCTCCCGCCTCTTCGACGCGCGCGGTGTACTCACTCCGGTACGCGACCCGCTCAACTCGCAGCCTTTCGCCGGGAACGTCATTCCGGCGGCGCGTCTGAACGCAACGGCGCAGGCGTTTCAGCGGCTGTTTTATCCAGTTCCGAATTTCGGCGGTCCCGACGATCTCTCGGGCAACTTCCGCACGGCCTACCCGATCAACGACGGCAAGGAGAGCAGCTTCAACGTCCGACTGGACCACCAGATCACCGCGAACAATCGCGCGTTCTTCCGCTACTTCCACAACCGTGTCGAAATCAAGCGGAATGCCAGCGATCTTCCCGAGATCGCGGGCTTTCACAACAAGCGCTTCAATAAATCGTGGACGTTCGCGGACACCCACACCGTTACGCCCACGCTGGTAAACGAGTTCCGTTTGGGTGGGATGAGCTGGTTTACGCCGACGGAATCCGAGTTGCGCGGCAAGGCGGTAGTCGACCAGGTGGGGCTTACCGGCTATCCGGGTCCGCTCCCGGGGGATCTCGGCGGCGTTCCGGCCGTCGCCATCACCGGGTTCACCGGCATTTCGACCCAGAACACGGCGGGAGAGCGGATGCTGAACCTGGACCTACACGACAACATCAGCTTGGTCCGCGGGCGGCACACCGCGAAGTTCGGCTTCAACGGGTCGCACTCGCGCCAGAACAACTATCCCGCATCGCCCAGCGGCGTTTTCGGCAACTTTTCGTTCACCGGCTTCGCTTCCAACTACGCCTATGCGGACTTCCTGCTCGGGCTGGCCCGCACCTCTGGCCGGTCCGACGCCATTCCTCCCACTAACAGCCGCAACTACGAGTTCGCTTGGTTTGCGCAGGACGATTGGAAGGTCACTCCGAACCTGACCTTGAATTACGGGATCCGGTACGAGTACCACATGCCGATTCGCGAGCGCGACAACCGGCTCGCCAACTTCGATCCCGCGACTGGAGCACTGGTCATCCCTGGCGAGAGCACGCGCGTCCATATCTCTCCCCTTTACCCTTCGAACATCCAGATCGCCACAGCGGATCAGGCGGGCTTCCCTGCCCCCGCACTGATGAACGCGGACGCGAATTCGGTCTCTCCCCGCTTCGGCTTGGCGTACCGGCTGCCGGGGGCGAAACGAACCGCATTGCGCGGCGCTTTCGGCGTCTATTACAACAACGAAAACCGGAAGGTCTACAGTTCGATGGTGAGCGGCCCGTTCGTCGGAAGCGAGACCTACGACAACATGATCGTTAACGGCCGGCCGTTGTATGAATGGCCCAGGGCCTTCCCAGCGGCGGCGGCCCGGCCGCTCGGCGTGCAGAACATCAGCGGAGCGAACCCGAATCTGCGCGACAGCTACACACAGCAGTGGAACCTCTCGATTGACCGGGAATTGTGGTGGCAGACGGGACTCCGGGTTTCGGTGGTCGGCGCGCTCGCACGACAGCTTCCGTACCGCGCCAATCGCAACCAACCGCCTTCGAGTAACATCCCGTTCAACGCCAACCGCCGGCCTTATCCGCAGTTCAACACCATCACCTGGGCGGACCACGGAGCCACCCAGGCGTACCATGCGTTCCAGGTGGAGGCGAACCGTCGTTTCTCCGGTGGACTGCTGTTCAACGCGCACTATACTCTGGCCAAGAATCTGACCGACTCTCTCGACACCAATCCTCTGGGCAGCGTCATCGAAAACGCGTATAACCGGCGGAGCGACCGCGGCAACGAAACTTACACGCCCCGCCAGCGCGCGGTTGTGAATTTCGTGTACGAGTTGCCGTTCGGAAAGGGAAAACCGCTAGCCGGCGGGGGGCCCGGCTGGTGGAACGCGGTGGTCGGGGGCTGGACAGTCAGCGGCATCTTCTTCGCGCGTACCGGATTCTGGTTCACCCCATCCTTCGCCGGTTCGGACCCGTCGAACACCGGAGTCGTGGGAGGGCGTCCGAATCGCATCGCCGACGGGAACCTGCCGGGGGGCCAGCGCACCATCACACGGTGGTTCGACGCTTCAGCGTTCACGGTACCGGCTCCGAATTCCGGATTCGGAAACGCGGGCGTCGGCATCCTCGAAGGGCCGGGCGTAGGCTCGCTCGGCGCGGCCCTGTTCAAAAACTTCGCGCTGACCGAACGGCTGACGCTCCGGATCAACGCCAACTTCCGCAACGTGCTCAATACGCCGACGTTCTACAACAATCCGGCCTCGGTCATTACGGCGCCGGGGCAGGTGGCGCAGGTCACGGCTTTCGCCGGAGCGCTCGAAGACTTCCCCTACCGCCAGGGTTACATTGGAGTTCGTCTTCAGTGGTGAGACAGGATAACACATGAGACGAGCCTCGTTTCTGAACCGCAGGCAGTTCCTGATCGGCGCCGCCGCGGGAGCGCCGTGCGCCGCGCCGGCGCAACACATCACCGGCTCGGTCCCGGCATCATATTTCCGCAACGAGCCGATGCGCATCGGCAACCAGTTTCAATTCCTGCTCGACGATTACGTGGTCGAGGACCGCTGGAAACTGACGCGCAAGATCGGCCGGGTCTTCAAACACCTGCGGAACCCAGTGGTGGTGCAGGACCAACCCTGGGAGGAAGCGATCGGCGCATACCCGTCGGTGCTTTACGACGACAAAGTCCGCAAGTACCGTATGTGGTATCAGTGCGCCAGTCTGACCAACTACTTCGCCCGCGAGCGCGGGCCGGCATACTACATCGGGTACGCCGAGAGCGACAACGCCTACAACTGGGTTAAGCCCGCGCTCGAAGGCTTCCCCTTCGGCGGCTACGACCGGACCAACATCGTCACCACGGGACGGGACGGCCGCCGCGCCAGCGCGCCGCACGTGTTCATCAATCCCGACCAGTCGAACCCCAGGCGCCGCTACGTGATGATCAACATCGGGTGGGGGAAACTCGACCTGGCGTATTCGCCCGACGGTTTGAAGTGGGAAATTCAGGAGAAGCCGCTGTTCTCCTTCCACACCGATTGCGCCAACCACCTGGTCTGGGTCCCTGAGCGCAAGCTCTGGTACCTGTACCTTCGCCCTGCCGTGCGCGTGCAGGGCGGCACCGGACCGCTGCCGGAGGGACTGCGCCACACCGGACGCCGGCTGGCGGTGTCGATGAGCCCGGATTTCGAGAACTGGTCGAATCCACGCACCATCTTGTATCCGGACGAGCGCGACGAACCAGATTACGACTGCATCCACGTGTTCCGCCGGCACGGCATGTTTTTCGCCCTCCACTCGCAGATGATGCAGGAGACCGGAAAGAGCGAGAACCAGGTGTATCTCGCGACCAGCCGCGACGGCCTTCACTGGGAGCGCACCTGGGACCGGCAGCCGTTCATCCCGCGCGGGCCCGCGGGCAGCTTCGACGGAGGACAGGTCGAACCGGGGACCGCTCCCCCGATTGAGGTCGGCCAGGACCTGCTGATGTACTACTACGCGTCTCCTGCGGGGCAGAGCGAGTGGTTCGCCGAGACCGCCGTGGGCTTGTGCCGCGTCCGGCGCGACCGCTTCGTCGGGCAGTGGGCGGAGGAGAAGACCGGCTACCTGGTCACTCGCGAGTTCCTGGTAGAAGGTACAAAGCTGGAAATCAACTGCAGTTCGGTGCCGCGTCCGTACTGGCAGGCGACGGACGGAATCCGCGTCGCGATTTTCGAGCGGCCCGATTTTGCGAGCCGCGAGACAACGTATGAAAAGGCCATCCCGGGATTCACGCTGGACGACTGCGACCGCATCGTGCGCGACGATCTGGGCTATGCCGTCCGGTGGAAGGGCAACCCCGACATCGGAAGGCTGAAGGGGAAGTCCGTCTATCTTCGGTTCGAGTTGAAGCGATCAGGCATTTTCGGATTCCGCATCGCGGCTTGACGGCGAGGCGGCTACGGCAGCGCCCGGATGCGCGCGGCGAGCCACGCGAAAGGCGCGGTCGTGCGAATCCGGCGCGATCAGGTGACCTTTCGCTGAGAAAAATGAGAAAAATGTGCCAGTTTGATCTGCGTGATTTCCTTCTCGACTTCAATCGAAACCCTGGTCTGCAAAGAGCCCGCCGGTCTCCGTGGCTGTTTCGCACCGGCCTCTTCGGGCCGCCCCGAAATCAGTATCGCGGGTGAATCTTCCCGACTTCCTCCACGCACCGATCTGGAGAAGGCCGAGACGGGCCATCTTCCCCAACGGCCGGCCTGCGCACGCGCATGCCTACATCCTCTCTTGAAACGCGGGCCGCCGGCAGCGATGACCTATACTCTACGGTAATGTCCGAAGATCACGCGCACAAGACCAGCCTCGGCGCGCTCACCGTCGGCGCGCTCGGGGTTGTGTTTGGCGACATCGGAACCAGCCCGCTCTACACGCTGAAGGAATGCCTCCACTCGACGGGCGGGCGTCGCCCCACCGAGGCCGATTTGTACGGCGTCCTTTCGCTCATTTTCTGGGCTTTGATGATGGTGGTCACCGTCAAGTATCTGACCTTCATCATGAAGGCCGACAACCGCGGTGAAGGCGGCATCTTCGCCCTGTTGGCCCTGGTTCCGGAGGAACTCCGAACGGCGAAGCCAGGAAGGATTTCTCTGGTGGCGCTCTTCGCCGTGATGGGCGCCGCGTTGCTGTACGGCGACGGGGTCATCACCCCCGCGATCTCCGTATTGAGCGCGGTGGAGGGGCTGGGTGTCGCCAATCCGGATTGGGCACGAAGCGTCGTTCCGTTGAGCTGCGTGATTCTGGTCGTTCGGTTCGCGATGCAGAGCCGCGGCACCGGGGCCGTGGGTAACCTCTTCGGTCCCATCATGGTGGTCTGGTTCGTGACGCTGGGCGGGTTGGGCCTCTATCACATCACCTTCAACCCGGAGATCCTGCTGGCGATGTCGCCGCACCATGCCTGGCTGTACTTCGCCCGTCACGGGTGGTCCGGCATGCACATCCTGGCTTCCGTGGTGCTGGCGGTCACCGGAGGCGAAGCACTCTACGCCGACATGGGGCATTTCGGCGTCAAGCCGATCCGCCGGGCCTGGTTGGGTCTGGTGTTTCCCTCTCTGATCCTTGGCTACTTCGGCCAGGGCGCGCATGCGTTGAGGGTCCCCAGTTCGATGGTGAATCCGTTCTTCTCGCTGGTACCCGCGGGTGGCGCGACCATCGCGCTGGTGGTTCTCTCCAGCGTGGCCGCGGTGATTGCTTCGCAGGCGTTGATCTCCGGCGCGTTTTCGCTGACACGCCAGGCGATGCAGCTTGGGTTCTTCCCGAGGGTGCGCGTGCTGCATACGGCACATCACATGGAGGGGCAGATCTACGTTCCGGAGATCAACTTCTTTACAGGCTTGGGCGCCGTGTTGCTGGTGTTGGTGTTCCGCGAGTCGTCGCGTCTGGCAGCAGCCTTCGGCATCGCGGTGGCGGGAACGATGGCGATCACGTCGGTAGTGTATTTCCTCGTGATCCGCAAGACCTAGTCGTGGCCGGTGGGAAAGGCGGTCGCGCTACTCTTCCTCGCATTCGATATCCCCTTCCTTGCGGCAAACCTGGGTAAGTTTGCCGACGGGGGATACGTTCCGATCTTCTTGGGCGGGACGGTACTGCTGGTGATGGTTGTGTGGAATCGCGGCCGGACCCTGCTCGCCCATCGCTCCCGCGTACGCTTCCCGTCGTGGGAGGCAGCGCTGGCGCAGGTAGAGGCGAAACTGGCGGCCCGCGTTCCGGGCACCGCCGTGTTCCTCAGTTCGAACGCAAGTATGCTCCCGAATTCGCTGATACGCCACGTGGAAAGGAGTCGTTCGCTACACGAAACGGTAGTTCTTCTCACCATTCAAACCGCGGGACGGCCCACCGTGCCCGAGGACAAGCGCTATCAGGCCGGGCGGCTGGAGAATGGCTTTTACCGGGTGGTGATGCAGTTTGGCTTCATGGAGGAACCCGATGTCATCCCCGTGCTCAACAAGGTCGTGAAGGACGCACACATCCCGTTCCCGGCCGGTGAAGTCACGTATTACCTGGGACGTGAGAACTTTCTGGCATCGGCAAGGGGGCATATGGGCGCGGTGACCGAATCCCTCTTTGCATTTCTGCAAAAGAACTCCGTAGCCGCGGACCGTTTCTTCGGACTGCCACCGAGGCAGGTCGTTGAACTCGGCACACAACTGGATCTTTAGCAGGTCCGAGCGCCGCAAGGCGCGATGCGACGGGCCAAAGTACACTGAGGGATGTGGCAGAGTTGATTCGGGCGGCGGGAGTCGCCGTCGTTCTCGCGGTTTGGTTGTCGCCCGCTCGCTGCGCTTCGCTGGAATGGCTGGAGGTTCCTTTTGTCCGCCAGCAGGAGGCGGGTTGCGGCGCAGCCTCCATTGCGATGATCATGCAGTATTGGATCCGGCACGATCGGCGCATCGAGATGTCCTCCGCCAACGCTGACCGCATCTACGAATTACTCGCTCCGTCCCCGGGAAAGGGCATCCCGGGGCAGGCCCTCAAGCGGTATCTCGAAGAGAAAGGCTTTCGCGCGTTTGTGTTCGACGGCGAGTTGCACGACCTGCGTCACCACCTGGAAAAAGGACGGCCACTCGTCGTGTGTCTCGCGCCGCGCGGCCCGAACTCACCCCTGCACTACGTTGTCGTCGTCGGCGCGCAAGAATCCGCCATCCTGCTTCATGACCCCGCGCGCGGAAAGCTGATCCGCGAAGACCTCCGGCGCTTCCAGCGTGACTGGAAGGCGACCGGCAACTGGACGATGCTCGCGGTCCCCCGCCCGTGACGCTCCTTCCCGGCCGATTGGTCTTCGCCGTTCTCCTAGCCTTGGCCGGCGCTCAGGCGCAGTCCCCTTCAGAGACAGACAAAACAGTCCGAGCCCTCTACGAGCGCGGCGCCTGGACGGAGGCCGCGCAACTTGCCGCCGAAGCGAACTCCCGGTCGGCCGACCTCGACCTGTACCTCGGACTTTCCCTCGCGCGGTTGGGCAAGATCGACGCTGCCGGCCAAGTCTTCCAGCGCGGGCAACGGGCCTATCCCGCCGATCCCCGGTTCGCGCTGGAACTGGCCGGTGTTGCGTATCGCCAGCACAATGCCGGACGCGCAAAGAAGCTGCTGCAGCGGGCGCTGCGGCTGGATAAGGCGAATCGGTACGGCAACGATTTTCTCGCCACCTTGTTCCTCATCGAGGGGAATCTGCCCGCGGCGTTGAAGTATTGGAACCGGGTCGACAAGCCTTTGATCCAGAACCTGCACTTCGACCCTTTACCGCCGCTGCGGCCCTTGCTTCGCGAACGGCTGTTTACCATCTCCGGAGGCCAGGTGTTTACGGTAGACCGCCTGCGCACCACCGAAGCCAATCTGGATCGCATCACGGCGTTGGCGTCATATCGCTTCGATCTGACTCCCAGGCCGGATCAGCGCTTCGATCTGACCTTTCGCTCCCTCGAACGGGGCAGGCTGGCGAGCGGCTGGGTCGGCAAAGTGTTGCCGTGGATACGCGGCCTGCCGTATCAGGCCGTGTTCCTTGACCGTGACAATCTCCGGGAGCGGGCCATCAGTCTCAGTGCTTTGGGCCGGTGGGACGCGGATAAGCGCCGGATCCAGGTCAGCCTCGGGGGGCCGGTGCGCCTCGATCCCCGCTGGAAGTTCCGGTTCGGCGTCGATGCGCGGGATGAGCGATGGGACTTGCGGAGCACCTACTTCGGCAGTCCCGACGGCCTGCCCGACCTGGGCCTTCGCAAGGTCGAGGCTGGAGGCGACCTCGAATTTGGCCTGACGGGCAAGCTCCAATGGACTTCGGGCCTGTGGGTGGCGTGGCGCGACTTTCAGAACGCGGATCAGGCCAGCTTCTTCTCCAAGAGCTGGTCCTTTCAGCTACGGAACGGGCTGAACTACCGTCTGTGGTCTGTTCCGGAGCGTCGTTTGCGGGTCGAAGGGGCGGCACTGTTGCGAACCGGACGCGTGTTGACGGGATCTTCGTCCCGGGTGATTGGGGTGGAAGGAAACCTGAATGCCGTCTGGTTGCCACAACCCAAAGGTGACGATCTGGCCGTCAACCTGCGGGCCGGCGCCGCGAAGACCTTCGGAGCCGTTCCGTTCGACGAGTGGTTCATGCTGGGCATGGAGCGTGACACCGACTTGTGGATGCGGGGACACCTGGGAGCCAGGGACGGCCGCAAAGGAACCGCGCCCCTCGGGACCTGGTATTCGATCTTCCAAACCAGCCTCGACCGCACGATCTTCCGGTTCTCCTTTGTCCGGATACAGATGGGACCGTTCTTCGACCTGGGACGCGCCGGCGATCCTTCCGGCCGTTTTGGATCGCGGGGATGGATCCAAGATACGGGCCTTCAGGCGAAGGTCAGGATTCTCGGCAACCTCACCTGGACGTTCGTGTACGGGCGCAATCTACGCGACGGTAGGGGCGCCTTCTACACGACGATATCGAGATGAAGCGCGGCTTCTGATCAATCGACCACGGCCAACACGACGAGGATCACGACCACCAGGCCGATCAGCGCCAGCAGTCCCACAATGAAGCCGCCCTCGACGTCTTTTTCGGCCGCGCGCGCCCGATCGGCGAGCCGCGCTACCTCCTCGTCGTTCAATCGCGCGATCGCCTTGTGCATCTGGCCCGGATTCACCTTCGCTTTCTTCAGGGCGTCTCGAGCTGGCGGTAACGACAGCACGCGCTGGAGATCGGCGAGGTTCCTGGCTCTTTGCCCGGCGGCTGACTGAAGTTGCCGGTGCAACTCGGTCAGCGGGAGTACATGCTCCTGGGCGGAAGAGACCCGCGGATTCAGGAACGTCAATGTTGTCGCGAGGGCCGTCAACACCGCCCAAGTCTGTCGGGAGTACGGCTTCACTTCGGTTCCTCCGCTTCGTTCATCGGGCCGCGACAATCACGAGAATCAACACCGCGGTGCCCAGAGCGATGACAATGTACGTGAGCTCCTGATTCGAGAGCGCACCTCCCTGCACATCCGTCTGAAGCTCATCGGTGTAAGACGCCAATCGTGCTAACTCCTCGTCGCTCAGCAGGGCGACTGCTTTCTTTACCTGCCCCCCGTCCAGCTTGCCCGCTTGGAGAGCCCCCTGGACGGGCGCCAGCGAGAAGAACGACTGACTCTTGGCGAGGTTCGTTTTTCGGGCTTGGGCTCCCGACAGAAGCTGCTGGTGCAGCTCTGCAGCCGGCACGACATGATCCTCCGCCGCCAGGGTCGACGCCAGCGGGACGGCTGCGCTCAGTATCAGGACGATCGCTCTGTGAATTCCTCGCTTGACCATGTGAGTCCTCTCCGGAAGGGCAGGGGCAATCCCCGACCCTGGACGAGTCTCGGGCAATCCGCCAACCAAACAGCCAAGTCACATCGTTTCATTCAGTTAGTTTGAAAATGGTACCGAACTAACAACCAATCTTCCGACGGGAATGTAAGTTTTTCACGCTCCGCCGGACAAGAGGGGTAAAAGGGACAGACGACAGCTCGGACTGGTCACACATTCCCGAAGGCAGTCGGACGCCATCGCCCGCGCTTCCCGGCCGCCGTTTCACCGGGCCGGCAAGTAGGCGCTCAACGCCTTCACATTCTTCGAAAACGTCGCCGACTGGATAATCCTCTCGAGCGGCGGTTGTTTGCCCTGGAACAATTCCACCGTGTCGTTCTCCTTGATTGGAATCACCCTCCCTCCAGCCTTGAGCACCATCTCCTTGGCCGCAAATACGTGAACAATGCGATCGGACTTGCCGATGGAACCTTCCTCGGTCCAGGCGCCGCGCGCATCCAGCGCCGCAAGGATCGACGCGATCTTCGCGGGTGACGGCCGCTCGGCGGAGCCGGTCTCGCTCCAGGGCGACAGCCCATGCAGTCGATCGGGCCTCGCCAGGGACGCCGCATCGGCGCCTGCGATGCGTTCGTACTCCTGTTCAATCCCAGGCAACTCCTCCCCGCTTCCCAGCACCCCGTAGTGCGTGATCACGGATTCGTCCGTATAGCTGAGTTGATAGCCGTCCACCAGAGTGGCCGGTCCGCCCCGCACGGTCACGCGCGTTCCTTTGGTGATGTACAGCGGGCGGTTGGTTTCGAGTTCGTAGAATCGCGCCAGCACCAGATTGCCCTTCCGGCTGGCGCGGCGCCAGGCCTCCGACGGGTTCGCCGGCACTGGCAGGAGCGATCGCCGCAGGTACCGGAGAGCGCGAGCGATCGGCTCCAGGTACTTGCGATCTGCGGTCTCGCGGTAGAGGGTCATCAGCGTCCTTAGCACCCCCATCGACTCACCGCCGGTGACTGCGGGCGGCTCGAAGATCCGGGCCCACGCCGGGTGCATGTCCCGGTCGTACTGCTGCGCCCATGCCGGTTGCGGCTCCGGCATCTGTGCCAGCAGGATGAAGCCGCCGCCCTTTTCCGCCGACGCGCGATAGCGGGGGTCGCGGTAGATGCGCGCCGCCTCCAGCATGGCGTCGATCATGTCGAGGATCGAGTAGTCGTTCAACGTGTAGTGGCCCGGATAGCCGGGCCCCGGCCATTTTCGGGACCACGCGGCCGGGTAACTCGCCCGCTTCACCGGATGCTGCTCCGGATCCGGGGGCCGGTCGAACCGTTGCGGCCAGGCGCCGTTCGGATACTGCGCTTCCAGCAGGCGGTCCAGCGCGTACAACGCCGCTTCATGAATTTTCGAATCTTTGAAATCCAGTTCGCGGTCGGCCCGCATCAGCAGCCGCAGGGCGCCCTGCGTGGTGTTGTCGTCGAGCGTGGTGACGTTTTTACCCGTGCCCACACCGCACTGCCCATCGACGCGATACCGGTAGCCTCCACGTTTGGCCGGGTCGAATTCGATCAGGTAGTCCCAGCCGCCCGAACACAACTGGCCTTTGACCAGCGCATGGGCCGCATCGCGAACCGCCTGGAGATAGAAACGATCCTGCGTTGCGTACCAGGCCTCGAGCAGCGCCATGCCCACGCCGGGCGTGGCCTCGCGCTGCACTTCGATTTGGGTCGGTCCTTCAGC
This sequence comes from uncultured Solibacteraceae bacterium, assembly GCA_964529305.1. Taxonomy (GTDB): domain Bacteria; phylum Acidobacteriota; class Terriglobia; order Bryobacterales; family Bryobacteraceae; genus CAZGUX01. Next base: position 18,887 of record CAZGUX010000029.1, read on the forward strand.
CGACTCGCTGCGGCCATAGCTCAAATCGTCGGCGTAGGAGTAGTGGTAGCCACCCTCGGTGGAGACCTTGGTCCGGTAGAACTCGACCGCCTTGCGGAGAGTTTGTAGGACCTCTTCGCGGGCCTGGGCGACGAGAGGGGCGGCCGCCATTCCGGCGATGAACAGCGCGAGCATGCGTTTGGTGGACACCTGTCCGACGAGTATATGCTCCGGCGCTCGCTGGCGCGACGCCGCGGGCCGCGGGACAATGGCCATGTGACTTGGGCGGTGATCGGAGCAATCTTTCTAGTCTTTTGTCTCGTCGTCCAAGCTTGCGCAGCCATCTATGATTCAAGGACCGGAGAGAAACTGCCGGAGGAGGGTCGATGTAAGCGAATCCTCCAAGCGGTACTCCACGGACTTCCTTTTGTTTGACGGGGCAGCTTGGTTGTTTTTGGCAGATCGCCCCATGCCCTTTGTTTTGGATGCTTCGCTTGCGTTTCGGATATTTCGATTATGTGCCACAAGATTAAGGTCGGCGAGCATGCTACAAGAACCAGTCGCATTGCCTGAGTCGGAAGAAGCTCGGATCCGCGAGCTAAATCGGATGCTGCAACTGGGCGCGCTCTGTTTCGTGGGTGCCGGCGGTGAGCGCCTGGAACTCCCTAACGAGGTTCTGCGGCTGCTCAAGGAAATCGTTCGCAACATGCAGTTGGGCAGGGCGATTGTCCTCGTTCCCGAGAATCAGGAGTTGACCACCCAGAGGGCCGCCGACCTTTTAGGTGTTTCTCGCCCTCATTTCATCAAGCTGCTGGAAGGCGGTGAGCTGCCGTACCACAAAACTGGTAGCCATCGGCGTGTGTTCCTCCAGGATCTCGTCACGTATCAACAGCATCGTGACGCAGAACGCAAGGCGGCGCTCAACCGTATCGCGAAGGAAGCCTTTGAATCGGGTTTGTACGACCGTACTGGGATTCCCGAGGGCGGCGAAGACGAATGAACGCTGATTCTCAAATCTGAAGGAGCTTTTCACTCCCACTGTGATTCGTGTGCCTATTGTCAAAAACGGACGCACAGATCCCACTCATTAGGGCCTGTCCACCGTGGCTTCACTCCTGCCCCCTAAGCGAGTTGAGAATGGCTTCTAGAGCATCATCAACCCTTAGTGCTTTGCGTCTCGCTAGGTCATACATCTCTCCGAGAACTTGATAGGGGGTAAGGCCATCCTCCGTGATGCGGTTTGCTACTGGTCTGAGGGTTATGTTGGAGATTGTCTCAATCGTTCGTTCCGACGGCCAATCAATCACATCCAGGAAGTAGTCGGGTTGATCCGGATAATCGGGGTCGAATGTTTTCCGAATGCGAATTGCGAACGTGATTGATTTAGACCACATGAACGCGCCTTCCTGTTGCGTCGGCTCCCAGTCGATCCTCCCCTCGCGGGTGCGACGGTGAAGTTCGTGAACCAGTTCTAGTTGTCGCTCCAATACCGTGCTTTCATTCATGATCCTGCCTCAATGCCCGCTGAACAGACAGAAGAACGGCGTGTACTCGATCGATCTGGCCGGAGACTATGTCGTTTAACTTTGCCGGATTCGGAGGAGCGGAACCACCAGCCGTCGCTTTCTCGATCTTTCGTTCCAAATCGGCGAACGTCCCCATGGCCCCTTGCAAAGCCTGCCGTTGGTCCTCGCCAAGGTTAGCGTGGGAGTCCCTTATTGCCACCAATCGACGCCTCAACTCTGAGTAGCGATCCGGAAGCACCGCCCAGACTCCATAACGCTGTAGTCGCTTGATCTCTTCCATGGTGGCTGTTGCCGACGAAAGATCCGCAATCGCGTCATAGTGGGCAATATACTCCCGTGTAGCAACTGCAGCTTGCCGGGCCTGCTCAGCCGCGCCCTTCGATCGCCAGACGCCGATAATCGTAATCGCGAATCCCACGAAGGTCAACAACAGGCCCGCAACGCTGGCCATGTCGCCCCACTTGGCAGCCCAATCCCGAAGTTCAGTCATGAACTCCTCGCCAACCTATGTGGCGTGTCTTCCGGAAGTTCCCTTCTCAAAATCGCCTGTACCGAAGTCTAGCTTTTCTGGTCCTCGCATCCCCCTATTCCTCGCTTGTGTAACTTCGACTAGCCAAGCTCAGCATAACTCAACTCAATGCTGACCTGCTTTCGTCGAAGAAATTTTGGGTTGGCCTCCGGACGTGATTTCGTTCACGCGGGAGAGGATCGCCGCGCAATATACGTGGCGTGCTCGCCCTCCGACTCTTCCACCGAATAAACCTCGTATCCCGCGTGGATCATCGACTGAATCAGCGGCTCGGGACGGAACGAACTCTTCAGCCGCACGATTCCTCCCGCCGTCAACGCCCCCGCCGCGTGACGCACCTTGCCGATCGGGTGCTCTCCTGTCTTCAACATGGCATCGGCGTCGAGCGTCGCCTCCACGCGCCCTCGGTCCAACCACGCCGGCGGCTCGCCGGGTTCGGGCCGCGGCGCGTCTGCCGGCAGATCCAACGCCGCCTGGCCTGTGGCCTTGCGTAGTTTCCTCACCAGGTCCCGAACGCTCACGCCACCCACCTTAGCCGCCTGCTCCAAGGTGGCCACCTTGGCGACGGTCTTTCGCAGAATCGGGTTGCGCAGCTTGGCGAAAGCGGGAACCCAGCCGATCAAGACTTCATCGATGCCGGGATAGGCTTCCAGCAGCGCCCCGACCTTGGTTTCCGGGTTGATGGGCAGGCTCATTCGGCACCTCCCGCCGGCTCGTCGTCATACGCGAGCAGCCGCCGCTCGCCTTCGAGTGCCCGCGGGCGCGTGAGATCCTGAGTCACCTCCAGTGTCCCAAGGTACCGGTCGCCGTCCCGAACAGCGAAGTATCGGATGTGGACGAAACGCCCATGGAAGGTGATCCAGAATTCGGCGACACTCTGCCGTCCTTCCCGGAAGTCGCTCAGGATCCGATCGACGACGTCCACGCTGCGCGGCGGATGGCAGTGTTGTACTTTGCGTCCGATGATCGCTTTGCTGCGGGCGAAGATCCGGTCCGGTCCTTCGGAAAAGAAGGCCACCCGGTCGTCGGCATCCACGTAGGTCAGGTCGACCGGCAGCGTCCGGAAGATCGCCACCAGTTGTTCCAGCGTCAGGTTCCCGGTCGGCAAGTGGATCCCCTCGGCGGGAGACAACTTCAACCCCTCGCGCACTACGGTCTCCGCCGGCCGGTATTCGTCGCGAGGCTCCACCAGGCACCAGCCGTAGCGGGGCGACGCCAGCCAGATCTCCGCCCAATCTTCGCCGGTCAGGGTGTCGAGCGACAGCGGCAGCAGAATGTGATCTTCCTTGTAGATCATCTCCTCAACGGCCGCCAGCGCCGTCTCCGCCACGGTGGCGGCGACCAGTTTCCACTCGGCGGCCGATGCGTCCTTCTCCCTGAGCACCGCTCCCAGCGACTTGAGCAGGTCGCGCACTTCGTCGTCCTTCGACCACATCACCTTGGAGGGTCCGACGACGCCATGAGCTTCCAGGCGCGAAAACAACGCATGCTCCTTGCGTTGATAGTGTTTTTCAATGTCCATCAGGTCGTTGAACGTCTGGCGCCATCCCAGCAGGAGGCCGTTCAGCGAGGCGTCGTCGGGCAGGGCGGACACCTCGCCGAGGATCTTGCGCATGCGCACCACGACCCCGGCCAGCGCCTCGTTCTCCCGCCGGAAGGTGTCCACCGGATGCCCCGGCGGCACGTATCGCGGAGGCAGCGGCACCAGCACCTCGCGCGTCACCTGCGAGTGCAGGTCGCACATCGAGCGGATTTCGTCGACTGGCATGCCGCCAGCCATCAATTCCTGCTCCATGGCCACGATTTCCGAGTAGTTCGTCTCGCGGACGATCTCTCGCAGTTGCCCCCTGACGGTATCGGGCGAAGCGCCGCCGTGCAATTTCTGGATGATCTGCTTCAAGTTCCGGACGCGATGAGCCCGGTTGTCGATGAGTTCGCTCATGGGTTGGTCAGCCCGTCCGATTGCCCGGGCTCCTACTCATCACGGTATCCCCGGGGCCCGGATCAGTCTGCGACCGGAGTCACAGTTCCGGCCCGAAAATGTTGACGTCCTCAGCCAGGGCTGGACTCGTTCTCCCACCAATGCTACGTTCGGGTCGGGCGGCATCCCGGGACGCGGTACCTCCGGGCGATGGACGCTGCCCGAAGGAGAACTGCCATCATGTGGAATCGGCGTGAGTTTTTGGGCGGCGCCGCCCTGGGCGCTTCCACCGCGCTCGGCGCCGCGAAAGCCAAGCCACCCAGCGAGCGTGTTGCACTCGGGTTCATCGGCGTAGGCACTCGAGGCGCCGACGGCTTACTCAAGACATTTCTGAAGCTCGGCGAATGCGATTGTCTCGCGGTGTGCGACCCGATGCGCGACCGGCGTGACAAGTGGACCCAGACAGTGGAGGAGACGTACGGAGAACGAAAGCGCAGCGGCCTGTTCAAGGGTTGTGCCTCGTACAACGACTTCCGCGAGTTGCTGGAGCGCCGCGACCTCGATGCGGTCGTCATCGCGACCCCGGACCACTGGCATGTGCCCATCGCGACCGCCGCGGCGCGCGCAGGCAAGGATCTGTACGTCGAAAAACCGCTCGGCCTGTCGATTTCACAAAACCTGGCGGCTCGCCGCGCGATTCGCGAGCACAAACGGATCTTTCAGTATGGAACCCAGCAGCGTGGCGCGCCCCACGTGAGGTTCGGCTGCGAGCTGATTCGCTCCGGGAGGCTGGGCAAGATCCGCTCCGTCGAGGTCTGGGCCCCCGCGGGTTCGGCCGGAGGCGCCACCGCCGGGATGCCCGTGCCGGATGGCTTCGACTACGACTTGTGGCTGGGCCCTGCGCCGGTAAAGCCCTACAATGCCGACCGGTGTCTCGGTGTTGGACGCTACTTCATTTACGACTATTCCATCGGGTACCTCGGCGGCTGGGGCGCTCACCCGCTCGATGTGCTCGACTGGGCTTTGCCGTCGCCTTCCGTCCCGGTCGAGTTTGATGCGCTGGGCACGATTCCCACCGACGGCTTGTTCGACACGGTGACTCACTGGTTTGTCCGCGCGCGGTTCGCCGACGGGGTCACCCTTCACTTCACCCACGGCACCGACTACACGCGCGTCATCGGCAGCGAAGGATGGGTGTCCATCAGCCGCACCGGCCTTGCCTCGGAGCCGAAGTCGCTCATCAGTTCGTACACCGGACCGATCCAGGGTTTTTCGCAGACCAAGGCTCATTGCGAGGACTTCCTCCAGGCGGTCAAGAACCGGCGCGATCCGGCATCCACGATCGAGTCCGCCGTGCGTTCGGATCTGATCAGTCACCTTTCCGACATCGCCATCCGGACCGGCCGCAAGATCCGTTGGGACGCGGCCAGGGAGAGAATCCAGGGCGACGACGCTGCCGCGCGCATGTCCGTCCGGCCGATGCGAACGCCTTGGACCGTTTGAGGCCATAGGGCCGCATAGGTTCACGATCGGTAGGGCGGGCGGCACTCGTCGCCGCGCATGCGACCTTCCCGAAAAAAACGGCGACTCGACGGATCGCCCCGAACCGGCGTGCAGAGCGGCGTCCCCTCGGGGTATATTCGTGAATCGAGACGACTCCATGCCAGCACGATTCTCCATTTTCGCGTTCGTGTCCATCTGCGCCGCCATCGCCGGAGCGCAGGAGCCGTGGCCGCAGTTTCGCGGACCCAACTCGTCCGGGGTCTCCCCGTCGACCGGTCTGCCCGTGGAATTCGGACCAAAGAAAAATGTCCACTGGAAAACGGAACTCCCGGCGGGGCATTCTTCACCCATTTTCAGCAAGGACAGCATCTTCGTAACGGCGGTCGACAACGAGAAACTCTTCGCCATTGCCCTCGACCGCAAGACCGGACGCATCCAGTGGCGCCGTGAAGTCCCCCGCCCGCGCAAACAGGAGTTGCACAAAGCCAACGGTCCCGTGTCGCCGAGCGCCGTTACCGACGGAAAGAACATCTACGCCTTTTACGGAGACTACGGTCTGGTTTCCTACGGGCCGGACGGCAATGAGCGGTGGACACAGGCGATGGGCCCGTTCAACAACCCGATGGGTATGGGCGCGTCGCCGGTTCTGGCGGGCGACATGCTTCTGCTGGTGTGTGACCAGGAGGCCGGCTCGTATATGCTCGGCCTCGACAAAAACACGGGCAAACAACGATGGAGAGTCGATCGCGCCGATTTCACGCGAGGCTTTTCTACGCCGGTCCTCTATCAACCCAAGGACGGTCCGCTCCAGGCCATGGTCGCCGGGTCTTATCAACTCGTCTCCTACGACGTCAAGACCGGCAAGCCCGTCTGGTGGCTGCGCGGCTTGACGTGGCAGTTGAAACCTACACCGGTGGTGGGCGATGGTCTGGTTTTTGTTCAAGGATGGGCCGGCGGTTCCGACACCGGGCAGCAGGAAGACGTCCCGAATTTCGAAGAGATTCTCAAGATCATGGACAAAAACAAGGACGGCAAGCTCGAGAAAGCCGAAATCACGGATGAGAAAATCACCAAGGAATGGCGCAGCGTCGACCTGGACGACGATGGCTCCCTGGATACACGGGACTGGCGCCTCTACCAGTCAAGGCGTAAGGCGCAGAACGGTCTGATCGCGATCCGCCCAGGAGGCAAGGGCGATCTGACAGACTCGAACCTCGTATGGCGGTACACCAAGTCGCTGCCCAATGTGCCGTCGCCCCTGTACTACAAAGGGCTCCTGTTCATGTTGAAGGAAGGCGGCATCCTGACGGCGTTCGAAGCCGCAAGCGGAAAACTGCTGAAGCAGGGCCGGATCGCGGGTGCGCTCGATCCCTATTTTGCCTCCCCGGTGGCGGCCGACGGCAAGATCTTCACCGTCAGCCAGCAGGGCAAGGCCGCAGTGATCAGCGCCGAGCCTGAATGGAACATTCTGGCCGTAAACGATCTCGAGGAGGAATGCCACGCGACGCCGGCCATTGTGGACGGCAAGCTCTACATCCGCACCAAGTCCGCTCTGTACTGCTTCGCGGCCGGCAGCGCCCTGGCGCGGAGGTAGAGCATGGCAGAGCAGATCATTGGCCGCTACCCGATCATCGAATTGCTGGAGGACGGCCACTACGCCGCGACCTACAAAGCTCGCGTGCCGGACAGCGATGACAAGGTGGTCATCAAGCTGTTCAAGCCCGCGGCCCAGGCCGACGCGGCGCGATTCGAGCGGCTGAAAGAGGACGCTCTTCGGGCGTCGTCGCTGAATCATCCCAACCTGATGCCGGTGATCGAGTTTGCCGAGCACGACGGACGTCCGTACCTGGTGGCGCCATTCGTGGCCGGAGAAACGCTGGCCGGGGCGCTGAAGCGCAAGAGGCTTCGGCGCAAGGAGACCATCAGCTATTCGCAGCAGATGCTGAGCGCCATGGAGGCACTGGAAGCGGCGGGCATGGCGCACGGCGACCTTCGGCCGTCAACCGTCGTGATCGCCACCGACGGCCACTTGCGCGTCGCCGACACGGGCTTTGCGCGCCTGGTGGAAGGCTTCGTCTACTCGGCGACGTCGCAGCCTCCGGGCGCCACTCCGGAAACCACCGCCTACCTGGCGCCGGAAGTGATCGAGGGCCATAGCCCCGATACCGTTTCGGACATCTTCTCGTTCGGCGCGATCTTCTATCACATGGCCAGCGGCCGCAGCCCGTTCAAAGGGGACTGGGTGGTGGCCGTGCTGGATGCCATTCTCAAGGAAGATCCGCGCCCGCCCGAGACGGTCTCCGCCCATACCCCCAAGGGCAGCGACAAGGTGGTGGCGCGCTGCCTGCAGCGAGACCGGGAAAAGCGCGCCCAGGGGTTCGGCGATCTGCGGCTCCTGGTGGACAAACTGCGCATCGACTATGTCTCCACCAGCACAGCTAAGAGGACGTTCAAGGTCGAGAGCTGGGAGAAGCTGCTGCGCACCGCGCTGGTCGCGCTCATCGGCCTGATCGTGGTGGGCGGGGCTTTGATCTGGTGGATCAACCGGCCGAAAGACACGACCGTTTCGTCGGGCTTGCGGATGGTAACCACCGAAGGCGGACTGGACGTCGATCCCGCAATTTCTCCCCGGGGTGATACAGTCGCGTTCTCGTCGGACCGCTCGGGCGAGGGACATCTGGATCTCTACAGCCAGCCCGTCGACCGGAAGCAGACCAAACGGCTCACCCGGAACACGGCCGACGACCGGGAACCGGCGTTTTCTCCAGACGGTAAGTGGATTGCGTTCCGCTCCGAACGGGATGAGGGCGGCATTTATCTGATTCCCGCGGAAGGGGGTCAGGAACGCCTGATCGCGGCAGGCGGACGCCGTCCCCGATTTTCCCCCGACGGCAGCCTGATCGCCTTTTGGAAAGGGCCGGCGGGCCTTTCTCCGGACATCGTGGGCGACTACCAGGTATATATCGTCAACGCGCAGGGAGGCCAGCCCCGGAGGCTGCTGCCGGAGTTCGCGGCGGCCCGGTTCCCAGTCTGGGCGCCCGACGGGAGGCATCTCCTCGTCCTCGGCAAAATGACTCCCTCGGTCGATTCCGGCCTGTCGGACTGGTGGATGGCGCCCATCGACGGAAGCGGGCCCACGCGGACTGAAGCCTGCCAGGCGATGCGCACGTTCGCCTTGCTCCCGCCGGCACAATGCGCCATTCCCGGTGATTGGAAAGGGGACCGTGTGATCTTCTCGATTCCCGAGGGTACCGGGGCGCACCTGTACCAGGCGCGCTTCACGGTCGCGCAGCCGCGAATCGGTGCTCGCCCTCAGCGCCTGACGGATGGAGACAGGCTCCACATCCAACCTTCGCTGGCCCCTGACGGGCTGTTTGCGTTTACTTCCGAATCGCTGGGCGTGGGGATCTTCTCCATCGCGCTGAAAGCGGACGAAGGCCGGACCATCGGGGAGTTGCAGCCGATGGTGCAAGGGACGGGGCACAACACCTATCCGACCCTTTCGGAGAACGACAAGAAGCTGGTCTTCCTCTCGAACCGCAGCGGAAAGATCCTTCCCTGGATCCGCGACCTGGATACCCTCAAGGATGTCCCGGTGACGGAGGGCCGGCAGGAGCAGTCGTGGCCTCGCATCAGCCCGGATGCGTCCAAGGTCGCATTCTCCGAGCAGAAGATCGGCCGCTACGAACAGTTTGTCGCGCCCTTGGGCGAAGGGCCGGTACAACTCGCCTGCCAGGACTGCGGTGGAGCGCTGGTGTACGACTGGACCCGCGACAGCGCGAAGCTTTTGATCGATTTCCATCCGGCTTCGGCGCAGTTTCGCGGAGTCGCGGTCGTAAATCCGGTAAACGGAGCCAAGCAGCCGCTGTTGCTCGATCCGCAAAATCCGACGACGCAGCCCCGGGTCTCGCCCGACGGCAAGAAGGTCGTCTTCGTGATGCGGATGCCGTCGGGCCGGTCGCAGATTCATCTTGCACCACTGCGCGAAACCCTGGTTCCGAGGTCCGAATGGGTGGCGGTGACCGACGGGAATTCCTGGGACACGTCGCCGCAGTGGTCGCCTGGGGGCTCGCTCATCTATTACATGTCGAACCGCGACACCAACCGGTGTGTCTGGGCACAGAAGTTGGACGCGAACTTCAAACCGGAGGGGGTCCCGTTCGTGGTCTATCACTTTCATTCGGCCCGGCGCTCACCTTCCCTGACCGGGTTCAACGGCCTGGATCTGTTTGTGTCGCGGAACCGGCTGCTGATCAGCCTCGGCGAGATTACCGGCAGCATCTGGACCGGGCGCTCCGGAAGCTAGCGTCTGCCGGCTCTTCAGAAAAACGAACGATGACCGCATCCGGCGACTACGATGGGGTGCTGCTGGGCGCCGGGCACAACACCCTCATCCTGCAGGCGTACCTGGGACGGGCGGGGGTCAGGACCCTTTGTCTGGAACGGCGCTCGACGGCCGGAGGCGGACTGGCCACGGTCGAGGATGCCCGCCATCCCGGCTTTCTGCATAACACGCATTCCTTCTACCATCGGGCCATCAACCGGATGCCCTGGTACCGCGACCTGGACTTGGAGCGGCTTGGCGCGCGGTACCTGGAACCGGAGCTGAACGTCGCCCTGTTGCTTCCGAACGGCGAGGCATTGGAGTGGTGGACGGATTTCGAGCGCACGGTGGAGTCGTTCGCGCGATTCAGCACCCGCGACGCCACAACCCTCCGCCGCTGGCGCGACGAATTTACACCGATTGTCGAGCGAATCCTGTCGAAGGAAAGCCAAGCCCCGCCGGCGCCGATCGCTGAGCGGTATCAGAGACTGGAGCAGACCGCCGAGGGCCGGCGGTTGTTGGACGTCAGCCGCCTTTCGCCGCTGGAGTTTGTCGAGCGCGAGTTCGAAAGTCCGGTGATCCGCGCCGGTCTGCTCTTCTTCAACGGGCTGCGGGAAGTGGATCTGCGCGCGCCCGGCTTCGGACACCACATTCCCGCCCTGCTGGCGAGCCGCCACAAGGCCCAGATGTGCGTGGGCGGATCGGCGGCACTGGCTCGCGCGCTGGTGGCCGCGGTCGAGCAGGGCGGCGGCCAGATCCGCCTCAATACCACTCCCAAAAGGATCCAGGTCGAGAACGGCCGCGCGGTGGGGGTGGAGACGGAGGACGGCGCGTACTTCCAGGCGCGGCAGTTTGTGGCGTCCGGCCTGAATCCGGTCCAGACTTTTGTCGATCTGCTCGACCCGGCATGCCTTCCGCCCGAATGGCGGGAGAAGGCGGCCGGGTACCGGTTCAATCTGCTCGCGCCCCTGTTTGCCCTGAACGTGAACCTGACCGAGCCCCCACGATACGTGGCGGCGGAAAAGAACCCGGCGCTCCGCCAAGCCTTCATGGTGATCCTCGGCCTCGAGCGCGGGTCGCAGTTTCACCAGATCGTGCGATGCCATGAACAAGGCGCGATCCCGCCGGCCGTGATGTGGGGGTCGTGTCCGACGATTTTCGATCCTACGCAGGCGCCGCCGGGGTTTCACACGGCGTTCCTGTGGGAGAAACTTCCCTACCGCTTGCGCGGCGATGCCGCCAACTGGGACCGGGAGTGCGATGTCCACGCCCGGCGGATGCTGAAGGTCTGGGCGGAGTACGCCCCGAATCTTCCCGGGGCGCTGCTCGACTATTCGGCCCGCACGCCGCTCGACACCGAGCGTACCTTTCCCAACATGCGCGAGGGAGATCTGCTGGTGGGCGCGTTGTCCCACGGCCAGACCGGCGACCACCGGCCTTTCCCAGGCGCTGGCAACTATCGAGGTTATTTTCCCAACCTCTATTTGTGCGGCTCGTCCAGCCATCCCGGAGGCAATATCACCGGGCTGCCGGGCTACAACTGCGCCCAAGTCCTGTTCAGGGATCTGGGGCTGCGGTTCTGAAAACACCTCGTGCTTGCCTCTTCCACCAATCGTGGCCGACGGGGTCGATCGCGTCAAAATCCGAGTTCCTCAGCCGTGAAGGCCAACGCCCGTTCGCTATTCTGAGATCTTGACCATGCTGGCGCGAATCGCCCGAACACTCACTGGCCCCCCTGAGGCGCTTCGGGCTTTGGAGCAGGACTTGGCCAAACTCCAGGCCCAGCGTGACTCGCTGGCCGCCGAGCGCGATTCGCTCAAAGGCCACCTCGAGCGCCTCGACCGCGAACTCGAGATCGCGCGTCGCCAGGGGTCCGAACTGTCCGTCGAGAAACTCCAGGCATGTGAGCAGCGGGACGCCCTAGTTCACGAACGCGACGGCCTGATCGAGCACCTGGAACGGCTCAATGGCGGGTTGGCTGCCGAGCATCAACGCGCTGAAGCGATCGACCTCGACCGCCAGGAAACGCTCGACCATGCCAACCGCCTCCAGGGGCAATGCACTGACGCCGAAGAGCGCCTCGCGGCCATAAGCAGGGAACGCGACGAACTCAAAGGTCATGCCGAGGCGCTCCAGGCCGCATTGGACGACGCGCGCGGACAACTCGAACGGTGCGGGCCGTTCGCTCCCGGCAGTTTCTATTCGCCGATTGTGGACCCGCGAAGTCCCTACGTCCGGCGCGCTTTCGATTTTTCTCTCAACGCCGATCCTTTGGCTCGGATGCCGTCGTGGAACGAAGCCCGCGTAGTCGCTTTCTTCGAGCGGTGGGCGGCTCAGGCCGCGAACTTGAACCTGCCTGAGAGCCCGCGGCCCGGCTCGCGGTATCATCTCGCCAACGAGCTCTTCGCCTACGGCGACGGGTTGGCCTACGCCGGCCTGCTGCTGGAGTCGCGACCTGCGCGCGTCGTCGAGATCGGCTGCGGGTTCTCGTCGTGCCTCGCCATGGACCTGAACGATCGCTGTTTCGGCGGCCGGGCCGCGCTGAGGTTCATCGAGCCCTATCCCGAGGCGCTGCTGGCCCGCCTTGCACCGGGCGACCCCTACCGCTCGGCCATCGCGGCCATCCCCCTCCAGGATGCCGTGGACGAGTGGTTTCGCTCACTCGAACCGGGAGACCTCTGCTTCTACGATGGCTCCCACGTCGTCAAGACGGGCAGCGACGCTCACGACTTCTATTTTCGGGTTCTGCCGCTACTGGCCCCTGGCGTCGTGATCCACATTCACGATGTCTTCTACCCTTTCGAGTATCCTCAGGAATGGGTTCTGGACGACCGGCGGTCGTGGAACGAGCTGTATCTGCTCCGCGCCTTTCTGGAGGGGAACCGCGATTTCGAGATCCTCGCCTTCAACGACTATCTTTACCGGCGCCGCCCCGAACTCGTCGAGCCACGGCTGCCGCTCGCTTTGAAGAACAACGGAAGCAGCTTGTGGCTGCGAAAACTACGCTGACTGGAGAAACCACCCCATGGCAGGCTTAAGCTGGGATCAAACCGAAGACATCGCTCTGTCGTTGTACGACAAGTTTCCCGAGCTGGATCCGCTCACCGTTCGCTTCACCGATCTTCACAAATGGATCGTGGAACTTCCGAATTTCGGCGACGATCCGGCCGCTTCCAGCGAGGGTAAGCTGGAGGCCATCCAGATGGCCTGGTACGAGGAATGGAAGGACAACCAGGACTGACGGATTCCTTGACGTGCCGCGCAACCCGTTGAGGGGAAAGGGCAGATGTCCGAATGGGACTGTGTACCCCGCGTACTAAAGGGACACCCTAATGAAACCGTCCGCTTGTGCCGATTATGCGTATTTGACGGCCTTCGGGTCGTAAGACCGAGCAGGCGGGAGGCAGAGTACCCGGCGGTCAGCGGTTCTAAGGATCTGGGTTAGGTGTTCTAAAGTGCGGTCTAGGGACTTATCAGCATTGATCTTCCATACCGCGACGGGTGACCCTGCTAGGAGGTGAGGTAGACGATGAAGGGCTTTGTCTGGAGTCGGATGGGTTCCTTGGCTTTCCGATGGAGCGCCGCAGTGTGGCTGGCCGCGCTCGCCGGGCCACTGTTCGCCCAAGCTCCGACCATCTCGAGCGTCCGGGTAACCACCACCCCCGCGGGACGAACTTACTACGTAGACGGGCAGTTCTACAACACTCCGCGAGTGTTCCTGTGGCCGGCCGGCAGCAAGCACACTCTGTCGACCGATCCGGTTCAACTCGACATTCGCGATAGCGTCCGCTGGTCCTTTGGAGGGTGGTCTTCCAACCTGGGGTCGGTGCTGACCGACGGCTCCGGCAATGTACAGATCACGGTGGACCCCAAGCTCACCGAACTCACCGCCACCTTCTCAGAGCAGTTCGAAGTCTTCGTCTCGTTTTACGATTGTCCTCCGGGCACTCCGCAGGACCAGCCTTGTCCGGGAACTCCCGGAGTGGTGACGGCGGGAGCGACGTTCAATTTCAGCGGAAAGACTTATTTGAGCGCGGGCACGTACAATGTCACCGCCAGGGCCAATCCGGGTTGGGTTTTCGTGGGCTTTTTTGCGTCTCCCAACCAGAGCGCGCCGTTTATCGGTTCGATCAACGTGACGGGCCCCATGGGGATCTATGCCAAGTTTGCGCTGGCACGCCAGATACGGGTGGAATCCACCCCCCCGGGCCTGCAGATCTATGCGGACCGCTCCCCGGTGAACACGCCGTTCACGATCGAGTGGGGACGCGGTTCCCTCCACACGCTGGACGCACCCGAAGCCCAGGACGACCTGCACGGAGGCATCTGGATCTTCGATTCGTGGAGTTCCGGAGCGCCGCGCCAGCACAGCTACACGGTGCCCGAAGGCGGGTCCCCCTTGGCGTTCAGCGCCAAGTTCATTCGTGGAGAGCGCGTGACGGTCCTCACCGAACCGGCGGGCCTTCCGCTCGTGATCGATGGCCGCTCGAACCTTCCGGAATGGACGTTCCGGTGGGCGGTTGGGTCACAGCATGCGATCGCGGCGCCCCTTCGCCAGGTGGATTCGAAAGGCCGCGTGCTCACCTTCAAGGGCTGGGCTCACGGGGGTGACGCCTCCCAGACCGTCACGATCGCCGATACGGGCGGGCTTGGCAGCCGATACGTCGCGCTCTACGACTCTAAGGGCCCGTTGACCATTCAGAGCAACATCCCGGAACTGCGCGTCAACGTCGATGGGACCGAATGCGCGACTCCCTGCAAGCTCGAACCGGAGGTTGGGCAGACCCTGTCCATGACGGTCCCCCAGACCCTGCCGGTCTCCGACGGCTCCCGGTATTACTTCAGCGGGTGGGACCCGGGTGCGATCGCGGCGACCCAACGAACCGTGACGATCGGCCAGGAACCCATCCTGGTAACCGCTACCTATCGCCTGCAGCATCGGCTCACCGCGTTTAGCGATCCCGCCGATGGATCGCGAATCACCCTGTCGCCTCAGCCGGACCAGGGATTCTACAATGCCGAAACGCCCGTGAAAGTAACGGCAGAAGCTAACACGGGATTCCGCTTCCAGTTTTGGGACGGAGATGCCAGCGGCTCCAGCCGGACCGTTGACGTCGATATGTTTGGTCCGCGCACGGTTCGGGCCGTGCTGGCGAAAGTCCCGACCATTTCCAAAGGCGGTGTCCGAAACGCGGCGGACGGCACGCTGGAAGGGGGAGTCGCCGCTGGATCGGCCATCTCCATCTTCGGCGCAAGCCTGGCGGGCAGTGACATTACGGGCCCGTCGAATCCACTGGCTCAGACGCTGGGCGACGTGACCGTGCTGGTCGGCAGCCGCATCCTGCCGCTCTACTTTGTTTCGTCAGGGCAGATCAATGCGCAACTGCCTCCCGATCTTCCCGAGGGCAACCAGTCTCTGATTGTCCGTTGGGAGGGCAAGCCCGATACCACTGCCGATTTCACCGTGGTTCGCAACGCCCCTGGGATCTTTCAAAACTTGATCGACGGGCAGAATTACGGCTTGATCCTCAACTCGAACGGCGTCCCGGTGACTCCCACGACCCCCGTCCGGAAAGGCGAGACCGTGACGATTCTGGCTTCCGGTCTGGGGCCGTTCCTGACGACTCCGCTCGAGGGCTTTGGCGTTCCGGCGGAGGGACCGAACTACCGGACTGCCGATCCGACGGATGTCCTGGTCGGTAGCGACGTGGTCGCTCCGATCTATGCCGGCGCGGCCGAAGGCCGGCCGGGCATCACCGCCGTCCGGTTCCGCGTGGCCGACACCACACCCACGGGCAACGCGCAGATCCGGGTGCGATGCGGCGGCCGCACCAGCAACACGGTGTTGCTACCGGTCCAATAGTCACCAGGACGGGGACGCGAACACCGCGACTTTAGTGACCGTTCGGAATCCCATGGCTTCGTAGAGCCGCAGCCCGTCTTCGGTCGACTGAAGCACCGTTCGATCAAGGCGCGTTTCCCGCTGCAGGGTATCGATCGCGCTTCTGAGAAGAGCCTCGGCATATCCGTGACGGCGGTGGAGTGGAAGGGTTGCCACGTTGTAAATACCGATCGCTTCCTCGGAGACCACGGCGCCGGCCGTGACGATGGGTTCCCCGTCCACGTAGCCGACCCAGGCATGAAAGTCGTTCCAGACCGGATCCCACTGGAAGATCTCCCGGAACCACTGAATCGGAACGCGAAAGCAGACCGACCCGATATCGCAGAACGCAAGGCGCTCTCGCGGGCCGTCAACCCGCCGGATCTCCAGGCGGGGCAGTTCGCGGCGCGCCGGCAGAATGCGTTCGGCGATCATACCCGGCAGGTCGACGGTCCAATCCAGCCGGCGGCGCTCCAGCAGGCGGCGCAGGCGGCTCCGAAGGGCGGGCTCCACCATCGACTCACAACTCCAGAACGACCATCCCAATTGGCGAGACTCGAAATGAACCTCGGCGACCGCAAGGCGCCGCTCCACGTCCTGCGGGTCAACCACCATGGGCGGGGCCCAGAACGCCGCGTTGAACATCTGGAAGGCAACTCCGGCCGAAGCGATGGAAACGGCGTGGATGTCCCGGATATCCGCTTGCTTCCGAGTGGACGCCATCACGCGAAAGCACTTCCGCAGATTCTCTTCGACAATCCGCGCTTCCCGGTAATTGGAGTTCAAGTCAGAATCTTCCGAATGGGTGTGCCTGCCACGTCGGTGAGGCGCATTTGCCGGCCGTTGTGTTCAAACGGGAGCTTTTCGTGTTTTAAGCCCAGCAGCGCCAGGACTGTCGCGTGGAGATCATTCACCGACGCCCGGTCCTCTTCGGCTCGATAACCAAACTCATCCGTGGCGCCCACGATCGTGCCGCCCTTTACCCCGCCCCCGGCCAACCACACCGTGAAGCCGAAAGGATTGTGATCGCGCCCGTCCAGTTGTTGCGAGATCGGCATGCGGCCGAACTCCCCGTGCCAGATGACCAGAGTCGACTCCAGCATCCCACGCTGCTTCAAGTCGGCCAGCAGGGCGGCGATGGGCCGATCGGTTTCGCCGGCGTGCATCTCGTGGTTCAGCTTGAGGTCGAAGTGGGCGTCCCAGCTTTCGGTGAAATTGCCGCCGCCAGAGTAGATCTGCACAAACCGCACGCCGCGTTCCACCAGGCGGCGGGCCATCAGACATTGCCGTCCGAAATACGCCGTAGCGGTCTCATCCAGCCCATAGGACCGCCGAAGGTATTCAGGTTCACCGGTGACGTCGACGGCTTCGGGAGCGTGAGACTGCATGCGAAACGCCAGTTCATAGGAAGCGATGCGCGCCGACAGTTCGGAGTCCTCCGGGTTCCTCGTCAGA
Source organism: uncultured Solibacteraceae bacterium (assembly GCA_964529305.1). Lineage (GTDB taxonomy): Bacteria > Acidobacteriota > Terriglobia > Bryobacterales > Bryobacteraceae > CAZGUX01. The sequence continues at coordinate 36,005 of CAZGUX010000029.1, forward strand.
TGCTCGTGGTTCAGCTTGGCCAGCAGATCCAACCAGGAGCGCTGGCGCTGGGGCGTCATCTCCTTTCCCGGCCGGAGATCGACAATCGGATCTCCCTGCGACCGGAACGGCGTCCCCTGAAAGGCCGCCGGCATGAAACCGTTGCCCCAGTTCGGAGCGCCTCCGATGGGGCCGCCGCGCCAATCGGAGAAGACCACAAACGCCGGCAGGTTCTGGTTCTCGGTGCCCAACCCATACGTGACCCATGATCCGAGGCTGGGATAACCAGGCAGAACAAAGCCGGTGTTCATCTGGAACAGGGCCGGGGCGTGATCGTTGCTGATGGCGTACATCGAACGGATGAAGGCGATGTCGTCCACGCGGCGGGCCACGTTTGGAAACAACTCCGAGACATCCATCCCGCACTGGCCGTGGCGGGAAAACTTCCAGGGCGACGCCATCAGCGCCCCGGGGTTGCCCTGCGCCACGATCACTTCCCCCTTGCCCGAGAGTGCCTGGCCCTGACGCCGGACCAACTCCGGTTTCGGGTCAAAGGTGTCCACGTGGCTCACGCCGCCGTAGCAGAAGATCGAGATCACCGCCTTGGCCTGGGGAGGAAAATGCGGTTGCCTGACCTCCAGCGTGGCGTTCGGCGCGCCCAACAGACCGTCGCGGGCCATCAAATCGGCCAGCGCCAGATAGCCGATGCCGGATCCGGCGCGGCACAGCAGGTTCCGCCGGGTCCACAGGCGCGGCGTCGAGCCGGCTTGAGGCTTTGGAGCCATCGTACCGAGGGTAACAGAAAGAAGCGGTGGCTCGTGGCTCCTGCCGGGAGAGCTGCCGGGAGAGCGCATC
>CAZGUX010000030.1:0-8780 GCA_964529305.1 uncultured Solibacteraceae bacterium
CGCTGCCGATTCGCAGCGAGCCTCGGCTGGCCTGCGACAATTCGGAGACCTCGAGTTGGGCATTGCGAAGGTCCTGAAAGATCCGTCGAGTATACCGGAGCATGATCTCGCCGGCGGGGGTCAGGTAGATTCTGCGGCTCACGCGTTTGAACAGCTTCTCGCCCAATTCGTCTTCCAGCAACTTGATCTTCCGGCTGATGGCGGATTGGGCCACGCTCAACTGCTCGCCGGCGTGCGTGAAGCTCAGGTTGTCGGCCACCGCAGCGAACATTTCCAGTTGACGAAAATCCATAAGCGGAACCCTTACTCATATCATGAATAGATCGATCGGATACCCCGATTCAATTTGACCCCACACCTTTGGGGTTGTTACTCTGCCCGTTCACGGACCCACATGAAGGTCACCGGCATCCGGACCAAGATCGTCCACCTCGATTTTCGCAATGCCATCTTCGTCTGGATCGACACCGACGAGGGCATCACGGGGATTTCCGAGACCGTGATGAAGCGGCGGACGTTGACCATCGAGCAGTCGATCCTGCAGTGTTCGGCGTTCCTGGTGGGAAAAGACCCCACGGAGATCGAAGATCACTGGGAAAAGATGTACCGCGACTCGTTCTGGGTGGGCGGGCCGATGCACGCGACCTCGATCAGCGCCATCGACTGCGCGCTGTGGGACATTCTGGCCAAGGCCTGCGGCGTCCCGGTGTACAAGCTGATGGGCGGGCCGACGCGGCGGAAAGTCCCGGTTTATTGCCATTCGAAGAGCGGCGCGAACCCCGAGGAGTTCGCCCGCAACGTGCTCGCCTGCCGCGATCGGGGCTATCACGCCATCAAGACGACGCTGCCCGTATTCTACGGCGCCGCGGGTGGGGGCGACACCGCCTATTCCGGCACGACGGGCCAAATCGATCGGCACTCGAAAGAGACCGAGTTGCTCAATCCGTCGGTGTTCCGCCGGATTCGCGAGTACTTTGCCGCCGCTCGAGAGGCCGCCGGCCCCGAGTTCGGCCTCGCGGTCGACTGTCACGGCCGGCTGAATCTCAAGGGGGCCCAGCGTCTTTGCCGCGAACTGGAAGACCTTGACCTGCTTTTTGTGGAGGAACCGGTTCCACCCGAGAATGTCGAGGTGCTCGCGGAACTCCAGCGCACGAGTCCCATTCCGATCGCGGCCGGCGAGCGATGGGCCACCATCCACGGTGTTCGGCCATTCCTGGAGCGACATGCGGTCGACCTGCTGCAGTGCGATCTGGTCAACTGCGGCGGGATGACCGGGATGAAGAAGATCGCCGCCCTGGCCGAGGCGCACTACATCGGGATGGCCCCGCACAATCCCAACGGCCCCATCGCGACGATGATGAACCTGCACTTTGCCGCGTCGATCCCGAACTTCACGCTGCTCGAAACCATCGGCTCGGACGCGGATTGGCAGTTGTGGGACGAACTGCTGTCGAGCTATCCGCGCCTCGCTGAAGGGTCTCTACCGGTCCCATGCGCGCCCGGGTATGGAGTGGAGTTGAACGAAGAAGCCCTCGACCGCTACCCCTATCAACCGCATGACGGCTGGCGCTAGCCACGCAGCGAAGGCCGGCTGGCGGATCGAAGACCCTCCTCCCTGGCGTCAAACATGTTGTAGTAGTAGAAATACGTCGACGCCTATGTTGCGATGGCTGCATCTCGGATTGCTGGCAAACCTGTCACTGGCGGCGGTAGGCCCACTGCCTCCCGCAGCGAAGCGGCCGGTTGACTTCACGCGGGACATCGCTCCCCTGCTCGGCCGCTGCCACGGATGCCACGGCGACCGTCAACAGTTGAGCGGGCTTCGCCTGGACACTGCCGAGGGTTTGCGGAAGGGAGGGTACGCGGGTCCCGCCGTCCAAGCCGGAGCCAGTGCCGGCAGCAAACTGATTCACCTGGTGGCGGAGACAACCAAAGGCCGCGTGATGCCGCCGGCAGGTCCCAAGTTAACCGCGGCGGAGGTCGGCTTGCTCCGCGCCTGGATCGACCAGGGGGCGAAGTGGGCCGAGACGGCAGCCGCCCCAAGTTCCGCGGCGCCCGCGCGGCCGGCGCATTGGTCGTTCGTTCGGCCGCAGCCGGCAGACATCCCGCAGCCCCGGAATCGCGCGTGGGTGCGCAATCCGATCGACGCGTTCATCCTCGACCGCCTGGACGCCGAAGGCCTGACCCCGTCGCCGGAGGCGGACCGGCCAACGCTCATTCGCCGGGTGACGCTGGATTTGACCGGCCTGCCTCCCACCCCGGAAGAGGTGGCCGCTTTCCTCTCCGACAACCGTCCCAATGCCTACGAACAGGTGGTCGAGCGCCTGCTCCGATCCCCTCATTACGGGGAGCGGTGGGCGCGCCACTGGCTGGACCTGGGGCGGTATGCCGACAGCGACGGCTACGAAAAAGACCTGTTCCGGCCGCATGCCTGGCGTTACCGGCACTGGCTGATCGAAGCGCTCAATCGCGACATGCCGTTCGACCAGTTCACCGTGGAGACCGTGGCCGGCGACCTGCTTCCCTCCCCCACCGTCGACCAGCAGACCGCGACGGGTTTCCATCGCAACACCCTGACGAACCGCGAGGGAGGCACGAATCCGGAGCAATTCCGCTTCGAGCAGACGCTCGACCGCACCAGCACGCTCGGCACGGTCTGGTTGGGGCTGACGGTGGGATGCGCCCAATGCCACGATCACAAGTTCGATCCCATCAGCCAGAAGGAGATGTATCAGTTGTTCGCCTTCTTCAACACGGCCGATGAGACGCTGATCGAGGCTCCCCTGCCCGGCGAGGCCGGCTCGTATTTCCAGGCGCTGCCCGAGTACCTGAAGAAGCGGAACGCGCTCTACGCGGAGTACAAGGTGCACGCACTGCAGGCCGAGTGGGAGGCGAAGCTGCGGGAAACGATCGCGAATCCCGGGAAGTCCCACGAGTGGGAATTCGCGCTGAATGTCGCGCGCGTGATGGGCGACTACGCCGACCGCCGATTGCTGGCCGGCCCGGAAAAGCGAACCGCCCGGGAGAACGACGCGATGACCCGCCACTTTGTTCAGTACTACGGCGGCGCCATCGTCAGCAAAGAGCGGCTGAAGGAACTGCGCTGGGACGAACTGAAAGAAAAGCTCAAGAAGTTGGACGAAGAACTGCCTTCGTTGAGCCACGCGCCCGTCCTGATGACCAGCCCGGAGGCACGGCAGACGCAGATTGCCATCCGGGGCGACTGGCGGGATCGCGGCATCGAAGTGCAGCCGGCCACGCCCGCGTTTCTGCACGCGGCGCCGGCGGGTCCGTCCAATCGCCTCACGCTGGCGCGCTGGTTGATCTCGCGGGACAATCCTCTGACCGCTCGGGTCACTGTCAATCGCTTCTGGAACGAATTCTTCGGCCGCGGCATCGTCCGGACCACCGAAGACTTCGGCCGCCAGGGAGAGCGGCCCTCGCACCCGCAATTGCTCGACTGGCTGGCACTCGAATTCATGGATCGGGGCTGGAGTATGAAGGCCACGCACCGGTTGATGGTGACGTCGGCGGCCTACCGCCAATCGTCGGCGGTTCGTCCCGAGGTGCAGGCAAAGGACCCGTCCAACCTTCTGTTCGCGCGGCAGTCCCGGCTGCGGCTGACCGCGGAGGGCGTTCGCGACGCCGCATTGCTGGCTGGTGGTCTTCTCAATCCCGCTATCGGCGGCAAGAGCGTCCGGCCGCAACAGCCCGCGGGCATCGCCGCGCTCGGCTACGCGGAACAGGGCAAGTGGGTGGAAAGCAAGGGTCCCGACCGCTACCGGCGCGGCCTCTACGTTCAGTTCCTCCGCACCACGCCCTATCCCATGCTGGTGAACTTCGATGCTCCCGACTCGAATGTCGCCTGTACCCGCCGCCAGCGATCCAACACGCCGTTGCAGGCGCTCAACCTGTTGAATGATCCAGTATTTTTCGAAGCGGCACAGGGTCTCGCGAACCGCCTGCTGCGGGAAAAATCGGGGACACCCCGCGAGCGCATCGACTACGGCGTCGAGATCTGCCTCGGCCGCCACGCCACCGTGCGCGAGCAGGAACGCCTGGCCGCGCTGTTCGAGAAGCAGCAGGCTTTGTTTCAGCGGGACCCGAAATCGATGGCCCTGGTCTACCCGTTGGCAGGCAGCGGCCAAACCGAGGCCGCGGCGTGGGTCGTGGTGTCGCGAACCCTTCTGAACCTGGACGAATTCATCACGAGGGAGTAGCCGCCATGGACTTCAGCGATTTCCACCAAATTCAGACACGGCGCTCCTTTTTCCGGGAGTGCGCCGGCGGCCTGGGAACCATCGCGCTGGCTCACGTGCTGGCCGGCGAAGGCCGCACGGCGGAAGGGCGCTCCGATCCGATGGCGCCCAAACCGCCGCAGTTTCCGGCCAAGGCCAAAAACGTCATCTTCCTCTTCATGGAGGGCGCGCCCAGCCAGATCGACCTCTTCGACCCGAAGCCGGCCTTGGCCAAATGGCACGGCACTCCCCTGCCGGAATCGATGACGAAAGACCTGAAGCTGGCGTTCATCAAGCCGAGCGCGAAGATCCTGGCCAGCCCGCGAGTGTTCACCCGGCACGGCTTATGCGGGATGGAACTGTCGGACTACCTCCCGCACCTGGCCACGGTCGCCGACGATCTCTGCCTGGTGCGGTCGCTGGTCACCGACGCGTTCAACCACCATCCGGGGCAGTTGATGCTGATGAGCGGCACGATGCAGTTCGGCCGGCCGAGCATGGGGGCCTGGGCAACCTACGGGCTGGGCAGCGAGTCGGGCAATCTGCCCGGCTTTGTCGTGCTCAGCTCCGGACGCGGCACCAGCGGAGGCGCCACCAACTACACCAGCGGCTTCCTGCCGTCGTCGTACCAGGGCGTCCCGTTTCGCTCGTCGGGAGAACCGGTGCTGTACCTCTCCAGCCCGGCGGGCATCGGCGCCGAAACCCAGCGCAATACGCTGGACGCGCTCAGGGATCTCAACGAAGAACATCGTCTGCGGACGGGCGATTACGAGATCGCTTCGCGAATCGCATCGTATGAGCTGGCGTTCCGGATGCAGACGGCCGCTCCGGAACTGCTCGACTTCTCGAAGGAAAGCCCGCAAACGCTGGAATCGTACGGCGTCGCGGACGAGAAGAAGCGCGCCTTCGCCACCAACTGTCTGCTGGCGCGGCGTATGGTGGAGCGGGGGGTCCGGTTCGTCCAACTGATGCACGCCAGTTGGGACGATCACACGCAGCTCAACAAAAATCTGAAGAAGAACTGCGACGTCACCGACCAGCCGGTTGCGGCGTTAATCAAGGATCTGAAGCAGCGAGGATTGCTCGATTCGACGCTGGTGATCTGGGGCGGCGAGTTCGGGCGCACCCCGATGGTCGAGATCCGGAACACCAAGGAAGAAGGCAACGAAGGCCGCGACCATCATCCGAACGCGTTTACGATGTGGCTGGCCGGCGGGGGAGTAAAGGCAGGACACGTGGTCGGCCAGACCGACGAGCTTTGCTTCCGCGTTGCCGAAGACAAAGTGCACGTGAACGACCTGCACGCCACGATTCTGCACTGTCTGGGGTTCGACCATACGCGGCTGACCTACCGGCACCAGGGGCGCGACTTCCGGCTGACCGACGTGCACGGGAATGTCATTCGCAAGATGCTCGCCTAGCTCCGGCGGCATCTCACCACTCATCGATCCAACCGCCGACCCACCCCGAGGCCGGCCTCACGAGCGCCTCACTTTTCGCTTGACAGTATTAGTACACTAGTACACTATAAGACTCGATGAGTAACACCATCAACCAGGGCCGCAACCGGTTCAGCTTCCGCCTCGACCTCCAAAGCGGCGTACCGGTTTATCGGCAGCTCATCGACCAGGTCATGGGCGGAATCGCGGCCGGGACTTTGAGCGCCGGCAACCAACTCCCCACCGTGAGGCAGGTGGCCGTCGATTTGACGATCAACCCCAATACGGTGGTTCGCGCGTATCGTGAACTGGAGATTCGCGGCGTTCTGGAGACGCAGCAAGGGACCGGGACGTTCGTCAGCCGGCAAACGGTCAAGCGGGATGAGGTTGAACGGCAGCGCGCGCTCAATCAGCTTATCTCGGAGTTCGTCGCGCGCGCGGGCGCGGCTGGCTTCAGCGTGCGAGAGTTGTTGGAACAATTGGCGGACCTGCGGGTGGAATCGGACAAGAAGGGGAGAGAGAGATGAAATTGGACAGCGCAAGAATCAACGGTGTCGCCGTTTCCCTGTGCCTGCTATCGGTGGCGCTCGGATTCGGGACCGCGGCCCTCAGCGGCACGCAATGGCCCTTGCACGTGGGAATGCTGGTGGGGGTCTATTTGCTGTTTTCCATCAAGGTCGCTGACCAGTGGGAAAAAGTTGGCCTGCTACGCCTGGGCCGGTTCGTGGGCCTGCGAGGCCCAGGACTGTTTCACATGATTCCCATCGTTGACCGCCTGAGCCGGTACGTCGACCAGCGTGTGCGCGTTTCGAGCGTCATGGCCGAGACGACGCTGACGCGGGACACGGTTCCCGTGAACGTGGATGCCATTCTCTTCTGGCTGGTGTGGAATGCCGAGAAATCGATTCTCGAAGTCCAGGACTACGAGTCAGCGATCAGCATGGGGGCGCAGACGGCGCTGCGGGAATCGATTGGACGTCATGAACTGGCCCAGATGATCACGGAACGCGAACCGCTGGGACGCGAGTTGCAACGGATTCTGGACGAGAAGACGAACCCTTGGGGCATCACGGTGCAATCGGTGGAGATTCGCGACGTACGGATCCCGGAGGCGCTGGAGAAAGCGATGTCGCGGCAGGCGCAGGCGGAGCGGGAACGTCAGGCGAGAATCATTCTCGGCCAGGCCGAGAGCGAAGTCGCGGAGAAATTCTCTCAGGCGGCGCAGACCTATCAGGACAATCCCGTGGCGCTTCATCTGCGCGGCATGAACATGCTGTACGACGCCATCAAGGAGAAGGGCTCGATGGTGATTGTTCCATCGTCGGCGGTAGAGACGATGGGTCTTGGCGGGATGGCCGGAGTCGCGGCGCTCGCCGGGAGCGGAGCGAAGTAGTGACCAGCAGGTGAGAAGGCGGCCGTGGCCGTGTTCTTCATTTGACACAACGAGGAGGAAGGCACGATGAAAGCGAAGGGCACACTATGTTCCAGCGCCCGCCAGTCGCGGCGGTGCATCTCGATGACGTTGTTGGCCAGTCCGTTGGCGCTGTGGGCTACGGGGAGAGGGGACCTGTTTGCCGGGAAATGGGCAGGCCGGTTGAATGATTTGCCCGGAGTAGACCTGGAGCTTTATGACAGCAGCGGGGCTCTGCAGGGAAAGGTCGTGTTTTACTTTCAGCAGCGCGAAGAGGGGAAGTGGCGGGTTGCGGGCCAGAATGAGGTCACCATGCTCGCACCTCGGGTGAGCGGAAAGACGCTGAGGTTCGAAGTATCGCGGGCGAAAAAGGCCGGCGGCCTCGAACGCGGCTCCAATGCGAAGTACCGGATGGAGTTGACGGGACCGAACGAGGCCGCCTTATTCACCCTTGGCGAGAGGATGCCTGCGATCCAACTCCTGCGGCGGTGACAGGCGTCCCTTCGGTACGGTTCTCCTGGTGGCGCGAATGCCGGATAATGAAGGGCCCAGCCGGGATCCACAATGCGCGCCGCACTCCTTCCCGCTCTGTTCTCGCTCGGCTGTTCGGCGGCGTTTGCCGCCGAACGCCTCTGGCAAACGGTGGTCTCGCCTACGGTAGCGGAAACCGCCCGCTCGTTTCGGAACCCTCCGCCCGAATACGCGATGGTGTTGTGGTGGTTCTGGAACGGGCCGATGACCGAGGCCGATATCCGCCGCAACCTCGACGAGATGTCCGCCCAGGGCGTCCGGTCGTTTATGCTGTGGGCCTACAACGGCATCGGCATCGAGTACCTTTCGCCGACGTGGTTCGCCCGGGTCCGCTACGCAGTAGACGAGGCGAAGAAGCGGAACATGCGGGTCTGGCTGGCGGACGAAGGAAGCTACCCGAGCGGGTTCGTCGGGGGCAGGATCACCCGCGACTACCCGTCGCTACGCATGCAAGTCATCGAGACCGTTTCGCTGGGAAAGGCGAATGGAGGTGAGACATTCTCGGGCGAAGCCTCACCTTCGGCGATCGCCCACTACGCGGTCGGGAGAGAGGGCTCGAATCAGGCGTTGGCGCCGAAGGAGGGCCGCATCCGATGGAAGCCGCACGCGGGAGAGTGGGACGTGCTCGAAGTGCGCCACACCTACCGCACCTCGGCCACGCGGTACATTCACACGCCGGGGTTCCGCAAGGACGGCAGCCAGTCGCTCTACGATCCGCTCGATCCCGGGGGCACACGGGTATTCCTGAAGGAAGTCCACGAACGGTACAAACAGGCGGTCGGTGACGAGTTCGGGAAGACCATCATGGGCTTCATGGGCGACGAGCCGTCCGTCGCCGGCCTGCCTTGGAGCCCACGGCTGTTTGAAGAATTTCGGCGGCGCAAGGGATACGATCTGCGCGGACATCTGCTCTCGCTGGTGCGTCCGGAATCGTCGCCGGCGTCGCGCCTGGTGAACGCGGACTTCGTCGACGCGTACTTCGCGGGATCGGACCGGCACTTCATCACGACGCTGGGGAGTCGGGTCGCGAACTTCTCGGCGGTCACCGGCGCGTGTCTCATGGCGCGCCCCGCGGTGCTCGCGGAGGTGGGCGGGTTCGACGAACGGCTCCACGTCGCGTTCAACGACGTCGACCTCTGCCTCAAGCTGCGCGCCCGCGGC
>CAZGUX010000031.1:0-100172 GCA_964529305.1 uncultured Solibacteraceae bacterium
GAAAGCAGTACTTCCCGGGGAAGGTCTGCACTTTCACGATCACGGTGCGGAATCCAGGTCCGGTTCCGTTGAGGGTTCAGCCTCCGTTTGACTCCTTCATGGGGATCGATTTGATGGAAAGGGGTACACCGGCGGCCAAGGAGTTCGGTACGGACTACTGGTATGTTTCTCCCCATCCGCACTCGGCGCCTACTAATCCTTTTCATCCTCCAATTGTGATTGCGCCTGGTGAGATTCTCACCAACACACTATCTTCGCTATCTGCCCTGGAGGAGGATTCCGGGGGAATTCGTTCCAACAATTGGACCGTTCCCTCAAGGCCGGGAAGCTATCGAGCCGTCTTTAGCTACGACCTTAGAAAAACACTTCGATTTCGAGGTGGTGCCGGCGATTCTGGTCTCATACCGCTCAATCAGGCTGTCATCTGAGCGACTGCCAGGACGGGGTGGGGGACCTGAAATCATTTCACCTCGCCGCGTTTTCGCATATCTGATTCAAGGCAGGGACGGGGACCAGCAGTTTCTGTGTGTATCCGCCGATTTCGATCGAGGTATTCACTCGCCGCCCGTCCCAGGACGGCCGGTCGACGGGGACATGCGAGGCTACACACGTCTTTTCAAGTTGAGCGGTCCCATCTCGGATTTCGGTCTGATTGTGGACGCGCGGGAACGAGTTCAACTCACCTGGAGCGCTGTCGTGGATGGTACGGCCCGCCAAGAGCGGCAGTTCGTCCGTCTGTTTAGCTCGCGGATCGAATGACGCACCCGATGCAGGAAGTTGACTGGACGGCGAGGCGGTGCGGATTCTTCCACCGGATCGGCGCTGAGCGCGACGGCGGACACGGCCGACCGCATCACGATTGACGACCGCTGACGGTGTGCCGCACTTGATTCACCTGGACGAAAACCGGCGCCCGATTTAGGCGACGGCCAGGGGGCCGGCCCGACCATACCCATGCCCGCCTTAGAACTCGAGGCGGGCCGAGTATTGCACCTGCCGCCCGAAGTAGCCGGTGAGCTGTGCGTTCGTCCTTCCGAAATCGGACGCGGTCACGGTCATCTGCGGGGATGCCCAGTTCATGCCGTTCAGCGTATTGTAGGTCTCCAGGCGGATCTGCACCTTGAACCGCTCCGTCAGGATGAATCGCTTGGCGAGCGAGAAGTCCAGGTTCTTGAAGCCCGGGCCTACGAGGCCGTCGTAATACCAGGGATTCGCGCGGCGCGTGTAGGCCGGCAGCGCGGCAAAGCCGGCCGGGTCGAACCAGTAGCTGCCCGCTCCGATCTCCCCGATTTGCTTGACCGACGAAGGAGCCAGGGAGGCGGCCGTAAACACCAGCGGAGCACCCGAGGTGTAGGTGTAGATCCCGGAGACCTGCCACCCTCCGACCAGGTAGTCCAACGCCGGCGCGATCTGACTTGCGAACCTGCGTCCGCGGCCGATCGGCATCTCCCACGTCCACGCGCTCACGAACCGGTGCTTGGGGTCCGACGTTACCGTCGGATTGCCGGACCCGCCGCTCTGCGTCACCGTGAAGTTGTACCAGGAGAGCTTATTGTCGTATTGGTCCTGATTGTCGAAGAACCATTGCGCCCTCGAAGAGACGTAGGCATAGGTCGCCAGGAAGGAGAAACCGCTCTGGAACGCGCGTTGAGCGCGTAACTGAAGGGATTGATACCGCGCCTTCCGCAGATCCGTACCGGTCTGAGTAATGACACCGTATTGCGGGTAAGGCACCAGCAACGAGGCGATGCTGACGGTCCTGGCATTGCGAAGGGTGCCGGGAAACGTCTCCGGCGTCCCCCAGTTGTAGAACGGATTGGCCACCGTCTGAGTCAACGCCGCCTTGTTGTTGAAGCTGAGCCGGGGATCCATCATGTTCGGCGTCACGCTGAACTGGTCGCGGCTGACGAAATTCACGAAATACGTGACATCGGCAATGAAGTTGCCGGGCAACTGCCTCTGGAACGAAAGATTCAGCCGGTCGCTGATGGGAGGCCGCTGCTGGTATTCGTCGATATTCACCGCGCTGCCCAGGTTGGTGTAGCGCCCATACTTCTTCCCGGTGATGGGATCCAGGCCCAGGGGCAGAGGGTTGGAAAGATAGGCTTGCGGAATGCCCGCCTGCACCACCGGGATCGCCGTCGTGGGGGTGAATCCTCCCAGGTCGATTTCGCCCAGAGTGTCCCGTTCGGAGTTCGCCAGCGAAGCGGGGACGACAAATCGTCCATAGCCGGCACGGATTACCGAGCGGTCGCCCAGACGCCAGGCGACACCCACACGAGGCATGAAGCCGTACTTGTCCATCGCCGTCTTGCGCTTGTTGCCGTCCTCGGTGAACGAGAACGCTCCGTTATAGAGAAAGGTCTTTTGCCCGGCGGACTCCGACATATACGCCTTGACGATGGCCGGCATCTGCGGATCGACGGCCTCGCGCATGCCGGGAATCGGATTGTTCAGGTCCAATTGCTGCGGCAACCGGTTCAACGGATCCCACAGCCCCCCTTCATACTCGTAGCGCAGCCCCAGGTTGAGGGTCAGCTTCTGGGTGACTTTGAAGTCGTCCTGGACGTAGAAGCCGTACATCTCCGTATTGGCGTACTGAAGAGTGTTGTAGCGGACGTTGGCGCCCGAAGGATTGATCGCGCCCAAAGCAAGACTGGCCCACGGATGACCGGTGTTGGCCTCGGTCACGTTGTACTGCCTGCCCGACTCGAGCGAGGTAAAGCGGAAATCCGCGAAGTAGAACCGCGCGGCGTTCCCCCTCTTCCATCGGATCTCCGACCCGGCCTTTAGCGTGTGCCGGTTCAGGTATTTGCTCAGCCGGGCATGCAGGCTATATCCCTCGGGTTGCTGATACCAAAAGTTCTGCACGCCGAACCGGCCGTAGGTGGCGGCATCGACCTGAACGTGAGGAAAATACAGCAGGGGACGGTCTGCCATGTAATCTGTCTGCCCGCTCCTCCACCACGCATTCGGCCATAGTTTCTTGTAGTCCGCCTCGGTGATGGCCATTTCTGGGTATTCCCGCTTATCCTCCGCCTGGTAATAGGATCCGCGGATATTCAAAGCGGTCGACGGATTGATGGTGTACACCACGTCGCCGGCCATGTTCCAGCCGTTGCGCCGGCTACCGGTGACATTTCGCATCTTCAGCGGATCCTGGCCGCTGGTGAAGTCGATCTGGTCCTGATCCGTGTGCATCCGGCTGACGCGGGCAAACGCCTTCCACTTGTCGTTGATGTAGTAATCGGCGCGAACCGAATAGTTGTAGTAATGGAAGTTGAGTTCGTTGAGGTATTTGAAGTTGTTCAGGCCGGTCCGGTTGTCTCCGGCGTCGAGGGGGTTCCACAGGCTGGCCAGCATCTGCCTCGCCACCGGATCGATGCGGTCGGAAGGGATTGTGTTGTTCGCAAACGGGGTTCGCACGTAGGTGGTTCCCTGCAAAATGGTCGACTTGGGGTCGTAGATCGCGCGGAGAGCCCCGGCGGTGGTGAGCGATTGCGAGAAGTCGCCCTGCCGTTCCCGGGCAGTCGGCATCGTGTACGTTCCGGGCGACGCCTGGGTGTTCTCGATCTTCTCAAAAACGCCGAAGACAAAGAGTTTGTTCTTCCTGATCGGCATTCCCAGCGTGCCGCCCGCGTTCCAATAAGGCGTTTCGGCATGTCTTCGGCTGACGCGGTCGGTGACCGCGTTGAGAGCCGCATTCCGCCCGTAGTAGTAGGCGGTGCCGTGCACGTCGTTCGTGCCAGACTTCATCGTGACCACGGCAATGCCGCCGGCGCTGTGCCCGAACTCCGCGTCCACCGAGTTTTGCTGCACGGTGTATTCGGTGACCGCGTCCATGGGCGGCGTGTACCCCAGTTTGTTGCCTGCCGTCAGTGGCGTCCCGTCGAGCAGAATGTCGTTGCGATACTTGGTGCCCCCGCCCAAGTCCATCTCGTTTGAGGTGCGGTGGTGGTAGGGTTGCGTCTCGACCGCGCTTCCCCGATTGAGGATCGTCGGATCGAGCGCGGCGAACTGGAACGGGTTCCTCGTCGCCGACGGCAACTCCCGGACCATCTTCGTCTCGATCGTCAGGTCGCGGCTGGCCGTGTTGAACTGAATCGCCACCGGCGCGTCGGTCACGGTAATCGACTCCGTCACCGCGCCCGTGTCCATCTTTACGTCCACCGTTACATCGGCCCGCTGCTGGACCACGATGTTCTGTTGGACCCATTTCTTGAATCCGCGCAGTTCGGCGCTGAGACTGTACGTTCCCGGGTCGACGTAGTCGAACAGGTATCGGCCCTGCTCGTTTGCCGTGCGGCTTACTTCAACGCCCGTGCCGACGTTCGTCAGCACGAGCGCGACACCGGGCATGACGCCTCCCGAGATATCGGAAACCACTCCCTGAACCCGGCCCCGGTACTCCTGCCCCAGACCAACCACCACGCTCATCAACAGGGTGGCGATCAACCTTGCCAGTTGAAATTTCGTTGCGCGAGACATTGGAACCTCCTTGCTGCTTGGACCCCAGCCAAGCCCAAGGCCATCGGACCGCATGGCCCCGTCCTGGCACACCTGCAAGCCGAGGCACAATGGGTCGGCAGTCCCGCCGACGTGCCCCGGCTTCCTGGTCGGACACCCCTGGTGCCGGATTACCAGATTCCCTGATACCCTTGCGGCCTAATGATAAGCCATGGCGCGCCCGAGACAAGCGGCAAAGGGATAACTTAGGCGACCAAACGTGGTTAGTAACCCGGTGAGTGTCCGTGATAGGCTATTGATGCCGTGGGCTTTGAAGTCGAAGACGTGCGGTCCGAGGTCGATCGGATTCTCCGCAGCCGAACCTTTGAAACCTCCGAAGCCCATCGCCGCCTGCTCGATTACCTGGCCACCAAAGCGCTTTCCGGCGAGGCCGATCGCCTGAAAGAGTATACGGTCGGGATCGAAGCGTTCGGCAAACCGCATACCTACGATCCCCGCCACGATTCGATCGTTCGGCTTCAGGTCAGCCGGCTTCGTCAGAAACTGCAGACGTACTATCAGACCGAAGCGCCCGACTCCCAGATCCGGGTTGGCCTGCCGAAAGGCGCCTTCAAGCTCAGCTTCGAAGAGTCGAATCACAGGAACGGAGGGTCGTCCGAACCCTCCTGGCTGAATGCGGGCTGGATCCCCTGGTCGGCGTTGGCCCTGGCCGTGATCTGGGCAACGCTGGCGACGGCCGGCTATGTTTCGGCGCGGCGGGAGGCGGAGCCGGCCTCCCGGATGTGGACACCCGAGTTGGAAGCGCTGTGGGCGCCCTTTCTGGAAAGCCACCGATCCCTTCTGGTCTGCCTGGGAACGCCGCTTTTCGTTCGCGTGCCCGAGTACGGGTTCTTCCGCGACCCCCGCTCGAACGAGTGGCAGAACATCGAAAAGTCGGATCGAGTGGCGGCCCTGAAAAAGAATCTGGGCGCCCGGGATCTGCTCCCTTCGTACGCGTTCACGGGCGCTGGTGAGGCCAGCGGAGGGTTTCTCCTGGCCAAACTGCTGGCCACCCGCAAACCGGACGTCCTCCTGACCCGGAGCAGTATTCTGTCCTGGCAGCAGGTATCCGATCACGATGTGGTCTTCCTCGGTCCTCCCAAATTCAATCTGCAACTGGCCAGTGCGGCCATGGCCCAAGACATCGTGATCGAGGCCGATGGCATCCGGAACCTCCGCCCGCGCCCCGGAGAGCCCGTATTCCTGGAGGACCATCTGGCGCCCGGCAGGACGCAGGAAGGCGAGACGCACGCCCTGATCAGCCGGACGCCGGGACTCACCGGGGTCGGCGACCTGTTGGTCATCGGAGGCAATGCGTCGTCCGACACGTTTGCGGCGGCCGAGTGGCTGACCCAACCGGCGCGGGCCAAGCTGTTGGTGGCCCGCCTGCGAGACGCCTCCGGCCGGATTCCGCGCTACTTTCAGGCGGTCATCAAGGTGTCGTTCAAGCAGGGAATCCCTCTGCAAAGCTCCTACGTGTTTCATCACGTGGTAGCCGCCGACGCCGGTCCTACGCCAGCCTCGAAATAGTCTCGAGCCCATGGTGGCGCCGGGCGACGTTGTTTGCCGGCCGGCGCTGGCTCGATTCGTGCGCACGCCCCATCACCAAACCTTCCGCTTCAGCCCTCTCTGCCCGCATTCCTCGAAAGGTCCGGGAGTGGGCGCCGGCGCATGACGCTGGCTGCCCAGATAATCGCGGTCGATCACCACCGGCGAGCCGTCGGCGTTTTCGTACCCAAGCTGGGAGACCTTTGCCTTCCCGAGCAG
This sequence comes from uncultured Solibacteraceae bacterium, assembly GCA_964529305.1. Classification (GTDB taxonomy): domain Bacteria; phylum Acidobacteriota; class Terriglobia; order Bryobacterales; family Bryobacteraceae; genus CAZGUX01. The sequence goes on from CAZGUX010000031.1 coordinate 6,274, forward strand.
GCCGGTGTTCACGAGCTGGGTCGCGGCCGGCCGTATGTCCGCATCCAGATCGACCTGGAGGTACACGTGCTCCCCTTCCTCGGTGAGGCGGACCTCCGCTTTGGATCCCGGCAGCTTCAGCGCTCCTTCCTCCTTGACGTAGGGCCGTGCCCCCCCGAGATACACGTTGCCTCCCGTCTGGAGCGGATAGTCGCGGTGGTTGTAGACCCAAAGCCCGAAGCCGCCGAAGCGTAGCGGGTGGGCATCGGCCTCTCCGCCCTCGGCTCCTGCAAAGAGGTTGTTGTAGAACCGATTGTCGCCCCCGGTTGTGCTGTCCAAACCGGCGAGCGAGGTCGAATGGGCCTTGTGATAGGGAGTCGAGCGCCGGGTCTCGGGACGGCTGACGATGCGGCCGGTCATCAGGTTATGGACGTAGGCGCCCCCTTCGGACATGTCATGCAGGCTCAGCGGGGAAAGCAGCAGATTGTTGTCGACGAGAAACGGCCCGTGGTTGACCTCGACGAAGAGATCTTCGGTGCTGTTGCCGTAGAGGAGATTGCCGCTGATTCGAGTGCCCTGGGCCATCCAGTCCATCCACAAGCCCCGGCCGGCGTCGTGGATGCGGTTCCTCTCGATCACGACGTCGATCGCACCGTGCAGTTTGATGCCGGCCATTTCCGCGCCGGTGAACTGCCGCTTGGCCCAGATGCCGTAGATGTGGTTGTTCGCGATGCGGCTGAACACGGCGCCCAGGCTGCCGACAATCCCGGCCTGCTCGCAGTTGAAGATGACGTTGTTGCGCACCAGGTGGGATCCGATCGTCTCTCGCGACCAGCCGGCTTCGAGCGCGCGCACGATCACCTCGTTGTAATGTGTGGCGCCATCCTTTCTTGGGTCGTTGATCCAGACGTTGTGGCCGGTCTTGCGATCTTTGCCCAGGCTTATGCCCACGCACTTCGAGTCGCTGATCACGTTGTTCTCGATGATCCAGCCCTTGCTCCAGTGAGTCCCGATGAGCCCTATCTGTTCGGCCGTCGGCGCCGCCCACTGGGTGGCGGCGTGGCTCATGTGAAAACCGCGAACGGTGATGTAATCGCGGCCCGGTTGGTCGGGATAGAAGCAACTGTCGCGAACATTGATTTCCACGAGTTCCTTGTTTGGATCCTTGTCGTGGAAGTTGGCGTAGAGATAGGTATTCCGGTCGTCACTCTCGGCAAACCAGGTCCAGGCCGACCCTTCGCGATCCCGAACGCCGGGTTGCGGCTGTGGATGGAGGACTCGCTCCAGCAGGTGCGTCTCCCATAGCGACTTGCCATTCAGATAGACCTCGCCCGTGTGGTGAGGCCGTCCCTTGTCCGTGAACCAGTCGCCGGTGATCAGGTCTTTGTAGGGATTGTAGGCGCCGAAGAAAGAGTTGTGAATCGTCGCCTTCCACACACCGGGCAGGAACGGCTTCCAGTCGCGAATGACCTCCGAACCCTTGATGACGGCTTTCTCGCCCGCGGCCGCCTGATAGACGATCCGGGCCGAGCCGGAAGCGCCGCCGCGCGGCGGCGTCACCCGTTCCCGATACGTGCCTTGATGTACGGTGACGACATCACCCGGTTGAGCCACCCGCGCGGCCGCGGAGATGGTTCGGAAGGGCCGTGCCGCCGAACCATCGTTGTTGTCGGCTCCGGTGACGGCGACGTGAAACTCCGCGGCAAAGGAAAGATGTGCTGCCAGAACCAGCGGTATGAGCGAAGAGAGGCGAGCGTAGCGGCCGTGGATACACTTCTTCATTGAATGTTCTGCTCTTTCTGCCCTTGGGGACAAAGATAGTTGCCCAGAAGCCCATTTCAGCGCGATCGGTGGATGGAAGGAAGCCACTATCCCCGCACAGTGCTCGCGAAAAGAGCAAGGCGGGCGCCCTCGCCCGCTTTGTTCTACTGCGGCCGGTGATTGCTTGTTGGGAACTACAGCGATCGAGGAGCCACGCGTACAAACCTCCGCCATAGGAGCAGAGGCCATTGGCCATGGGATGCGGAGTCCCTGAGTAGCGCAGCGCGGCGGCTATCTGCCCAGGAACGAGGCGCTGATGGTCCGGTACCAGCGCTGGCCGGTACCCTCGTCCACGCCGCCGACTTCGAAGTATTGCTCGCTCGGCGCCGGGAGGTTGGCCGCCCGCAGGTTCGCCTGGATCGAGCCGGACGCGGCAATTCGCGAGGAACCGAAGAGCGTTTCGATCTGCGCGGAATAGTCGGCCCCGTTCACTTTGAACGTGTCGACTCGCGTGGCGACTCCCGCCTCTTCCCGCAGCCGGATCTGGAAGAACCAGCGCGCGCCCGTGCTATCCGGTTCCTGCTCGAAGACCGGGTTCGGGGTGACGGAGGCGTCCACACGAGACCGGTCGAGCGCGACGTCGACCCGGACATTGATGAACTTTGGCGCCGAAGCGCTGTTCGATACCGAGATGACCGAGTTGTACGAACCGGCCGTCTTGAACGCGGCAGGATCAATCGAGACGTTGAGACGGCCGGGAGTTCCAGACGAGGTGGTTTCGGCCGAGGCCGTCACCCGGAGCCACGGCGCATCGGGACGCCAGGAGAACCTGACCGCCGTGGCAGACTGCGTATTGACGGCGGCGGTTTGAGAGGAGGCTCCGGCGATCGAGCCATTGCGAACCTGGAAGCTCAGCGACGTGGGCGACGGGGTGACCTCCGTGAACGGAAGGTCCTCCAGATAGTCGCGCAGCGCCGGATAGACGGCCGAGAAACGTCCGTACCCGTCGCGCGGCTGCCGCAAAGAGCAAATGTCTTCGGCCACCAACCCGTAGCTGAGCACGCCGACGAGCACTCCGGGCGACGTGAAGATGGGCGAACCGGAAGAGCCCGGCTCGGTAATCCCTTCATAGAACTCCGTCTGGTAATACAGGTCGGCCGGGGCGCTGAGTCCTTCCACGTTGGCTCCCGCGTCGGTGACACGCCTCCCGAAAGAAATGCGCTTGTGCGAGCCCATGGGATGATGAACGGCGACAAAGCGAGAGCCCAGCCCAGGCTCGCCGACGTCCCACCCGGAGTACGCGACGCCGGGCGGCACATCGCGCAGCCGAATCAGAGCGAAATCACCTCCGGAGAGGTCGGCGGAGCCGAGGAGATTGGCGCCCACCTGCGAACGCGCGGTACCTCGCGTGGTGGGACGCGCCCCGCGGCATTGGCTGGTTTGAAACTGCCAGAACGTCTCGACGGTGCGGGCGACGTCTTCGGAGCCGATGCAATGGTTGGCCGTGAGGAAGTACGGTTTGAGGCTATTGTTGCGGGTCCCTACGAGCGTGCCGGAGCAGGTGGCTTCGCCCCCTTCCACCTCGAAAACAATATTGCCCACCATGCGGGCGGCGTCCGCCCACTCCGGATAACAGGAGACGTCGAGATTGCAGGCGGCCGCGGGATCCTGCTGGGGGAGGTCGGAGGCAAGAGGCCCAACGGTTGTCTCCAGCGTCCGGGGACCATAGGATTGGATCCGGGCGACCGGGAGGCCCGCGGCGGGTTCGTAGACCCGATGGGCCAGCCGGGTGATGCGGAACGGAGGCAAGCCATCGGCTGCCTGGCCGTCGCCGGGCTCGTACTCCACTACGGCCGACTCGCCCGCGATCGTCGCGGTCCAGAAGATGCCGTTGTCGTACACGCCCGTGCCGGAATAGGGACCATCGGAGGGGTCGTCCCGATCCGACGGGTAGATCCAGACTTTGCCCGATCCGGCGGAGAAGTCCTCGAAGTTCAAGCGGAGGGCGGCCGAACCGGGAGACCGGACCGCCAGACGCCAGACGCGCCGGCCGCCGTCGAGGTCTTCCCAGCGCCCGGACTCGAGCAACACGGGCTGAAGATCGCGATGAACGCCGATGCGCGGAGGCGTGGCCCGAAGATTGACCTGCCCGGATTCCTGTTGGGAGAGGCGCTCCAGACGGGTTTCGGCGGCGTGAACCCGGTGCGAGCGTCCGAAAGGCATCGCCCGCGACTCGATCCTGCCGGCTTCCGGCGGGAACAGCGCTTCCTTCCGGGGAACCGGCTGGGCCTGCGCCCAACTGACCGCCCCCGCCGCCAGAAGAATCGCCCCAAACTCTCTGTAAAGCCAGCGCATCGGCAGTCCCCTTCTTTCCCGTTGGTCGATGATTCAATGTCTAAAATACGGCCGCAATACCGAAGGTGGGAACAATATCGTGAATAATCCCACTGAATTTAGCTCCGACCGACGGCGCGATGACCTGTTTTGGAATCGGCGTGATGTAGTCCCGCACTTCAACCCGGAACACGATGCTGTCGGTGAGGTGGAACTTGACGCCTCCGCCCACGCTGGCCATGCCTTTGGTTTCCGTCACCGGGCTCAATAGAGCCAGGTTGCTGAGCGGTTGAAAGACCTCGGTCTTTCCGGTACCGCGGTACACCTTGATACCGGCGCCGATGGCGGCAAAGGGCCGCACCCTGGCTCCGCGCGGCGCGGCGTGAATCAGGAAGTCGTAATGAATGGCGTGCGCCTCGCCGGCGAACGTGGCTTTGGTGCCGCCGCTCGAAACAAAGAGGTCGCCCTTGCGATAGGTATAGCGAAACTCGCCGCCAATATAGCGGTGCATGTCGTTCCCCAGCCAGCCGCTGGCGGCAAACCCATTTTCAAAGCCGACTTCACCCGTGGCGGAACCGGCCGTCACCGATTTTTTAGTGTAGAAGCCGTATCCGCCGGCGGCGCCCACCTCCCAACTCTGGGCGAGCGCGGCGGAGGCGGCCGCAAACAACACGACTGGGAGGACAATTCGAGCTAGCGTCATATGAGTTTCCGTTCTTTCTTCGCGAGGACTGCCGGCTCGTGGCGTCCTCAGTTGTTTCCTTCAATCACGCGCACGGCAACTACGGTTTCCGACAATCCCTGCGCCACCTTCAAGGGGATCTGAAGGCCCTGGCGCACGCCGGCCGGAACCTGCACATCGATGCGGTACACGCCTACCTCGCCGGGCTGCATTTCAGCGGCGACCAGGCCCAGTTCGACTTCGTCCAGGAAGACAGCCGGCTCGATCAACGGAATCGCCTTCGGATCGGCCGATCCCGGGAATCCCGTGGCGATGGCAGGCAGCGTGGCGCCGAGCCCCGTCAGGAAAATGGAGAGTTCGTCGCCCCGCCGGACGGGGTTCGACAGCGTCACCAGCTGGTTGTTGGCCTTGCGGATAATGAGCGGCAAGTTCGTGTTCGGTCCGGCGGTCCCGGTGCGGAAGATGGCCGGCGCGGCCAGCAGCGCGGTGATGTTGAAGGGCGCGCTGACGCCGCCGGAGTTTCGCACGACCACGGGAGCGGTACCGAGGGTTTCAAAAGGCACCTGAGCGTTGATTTGCCCGGGAGCGACATAGCGCAGCGGGATCACGCGGTTGCCGATGGTCACGCAGGCCTCGCCGAGCGCGAACGGAAGAGGCACTTCGTTGGTCGCGAGGGCTACCGGGTGGAGACCGGTTCCGTAGATGCTGATGAGACCGCCGGTGGCAATGCGCGGTTCGTTGTCGGCCGCATTCACCACCAGCGAGATCCGCGGGGCCTGCGGCTGATTCGCGTCGTAGAGGAACGGTAGAACAACCAAACCGGACTGGCTGAGCATCACGATGCTGGAACGGTTGGACAGGGGAGCCAGACTGCGCGTGAACGGATTGTTGATCCGGCCGACGGTCGACTGGCCGGGGCCGGGAAGCCGAGGCGCCTCAATGATCCGGATCGACCGGGTGACGGAGCCATCGCGAAGGTTGACCTGCTCGATTACCCCCGGCGAGGTGGCGTTCTGAGCGCTGACTCGAAGGGCCACATCCTCAAAGAAGTAGAACCCGGCGGTCACGCCGGAATCGGTCGACAGGCGGCGAGTGGCAACCAGCGAGGAGTTCAGCAGGCTGGATCCGACGAAGTACTGATCCTGATTGGAAGCGGCGAAAGCGCCCGCGAGCGAGGGGAAGTCCTTCCGGAAGACGGTAAAGGTGTCGGCGCTCGCGTCGTACAAAAGCGTGCTGCCGTTGGAAGCGGCTCCGAAGATCGACGCTCCGTTCGCGCTGCCGGTCAACGTCACGAAGGTATCGAACTTGTTCTCGAAGGCTCCCAGCGTGGGCAACTCGGCCGCGCTGCGGTTTTCGAAATCCACCCGGTCGATGGTGTTATAGCCCCTTCCCACCTCGCGGTTATCGGTGAGGGCCAACACGGCCCGGCCCGACACGGCCAGCGACAGCGGGTAGTGCGCATACGGAAACCGGATGGGCGCCGCGGCTTGCAGGGTGTCGAGATCGTACACGTTGGCGTTCCATGCGTGTTCGTGTCCGACCAGCAGGTACTTGCCGTCACGGCTGATCGCCATCTGCGTGGGAGTCGAGTTGGTGCGGAGGGCCGCCAGTTGGTTGAAATTGGAACCGTGGAATACCAGGACCTCGTTGGTGTCCTGCCGCAAGACATAGAAGCGGTCCCGAACGGGATCGGCCAGCAGGTCAACCAGGGTTCCGGCCACCGTCACGATACTGCCCCGCTGGTCGGGTTCGCGGTTGTTGATGTAGACCTGGATCGGGTCGGGCGCGTTGACGGCCGCGCTGGAAGAAATGGTGATCGTCGCCGTCACGGTGCCCCGCACCGATTCGAAGGCCGCGGGATCCACGCTGACCCTGACCGTCGCGGGGGTGATCCCGGTGGTGGGAGAAAGGGTCACTCCCGGGATCGACGATTTCAGCGTGAAGTCCGTCGGGTTTCCGCTGGGATCGGTGATCAACACGTCCTGGGTCGTGGTGCGCCGGTCGCAGAAGGTCGTTCGAAACGAGACCGAGGGACGCGAAGCGAAGACACGCGCCTCGCGGTCGAGGCGGCCGACGGGCAGGATGGTGACGCCGCTATCGGACACCGCGTACACGGTAGCGCGATCGGTCGTGAGCAGCGACTTACCCGCGAGATTTTCCGCCAGGAACAACCACTGGCGCACGGCGAGGTTCTCGGCATCGAGCACTCGCAGGACCGGGCCGGGCGGGCCGAACTGGACCTGTTCCGGAACCTGGGCGTAAATCACCCCGGCATCCGAATCGACGGCAAAGCTGCCCACGGCCAACTGGCCCGTGACATTCGTGAAATCGTTGCGGAAGCGGCCGTTCGAATCCCAGACCGCCCAGCCAAAGGCGAAGTAGGAACCGTCCTTGGCAACGCTGACGGCCCTGGGCGCAAGGGCGGGAACAGCGCCTTTCGTCGGGAAGGTCGACAGTTGCTTCGAGGCTACGTCGTAGATCAGGCCAAAGGCTTCGGTCGACCCGTAGATCCGGGTTCCATCGGCGGATACACCGAGGGTGGTCTCGGTGATCTGCACCGGGGGCGCCGGCCCCGGTTGGGGAAGCGTCTTCGACGCGAGGCTGGAGATCGTATCCAGGACTTCGAACACGCCGGTGGCCGGGTCGAGCAGCGACACATCCACTTTCGTCGCCAGCAGGCACTTGCCGTCCTTGCCGAACGCCACGCCCAAGGGCGTGGAACTGGCGACCAGAGTCGTCCGCTGATTGTTGTTCAGGTTGACGATGGTGACGGTGTTGTTGGGACTGGCCGGCGCGGCGAAGTTGCCGTAATGGGCCACGACCAGGTACTGTCCATCCGGAGAGAGCGCGAGAGAAGCCGGAAAGGGCCCGACATTGATCGAGCGCGGAATGCTGCGATCCGCCAGGTTCATCACCTCGATGCGGTTGGCGGTGAAGTTGGCGATATAGAGAACGCCGCGAGCTTCGTCGAGCGCAATGTCGGCCGCCTGACCGCCGATGGGAACAACGGCGCCGAAAGTACCGGCAAAGGCCGTGGCGGTCGCCATGGCGGCGATGAGACCGGCTCGGGGGGCCGCTCTCCAAACCAAACTGCGAACAATGGTTCTCATTCCGATTCCCCTTGTCGGGACCTGTTACTCTTCAACCTGTATCGGCAACTCGGTCGTCGATTCTCCCTGGCGGATCTTCAACGAAACTTCGCCGCTTCCGCGGACCGCGTTCGATACCCGAACGTTCAACTGGTAGACGCCGACCTGGCCGGGGGCGAGGCCCGAGTAGAGAATCTCGAGAGGCTGGTCGTCGAGCGTGACCTCCGGCCGGACCACGGTTTCGGCGAGGGGACTATCCGGACCGGGCAATCCCGCTTCCACCTGAGGACTGGTCAACCCCATTCCAGTGGCATAAATCGTGAGTTGGTCGCCGGTGTGAACCGGGTTGCTCTCGTCGACGAAAGCTCCGTCCTTGACAACCACCGGTCGGGTCGAGCCCTCGCTCGCGCTGCGGAAGACGCTGGGAGCGGTGGGGCGAATGGTGAAGTTGAGGTTGTTGCTGACGCCGGCAGGCGACCGCAACACCAGTTGAGCCCGGCCATCCACATTGATCGGCAACTGCGCGTTGATCTGGTTGGACGACACAAACACCAGTGGGATCACCGTTCCATTGACCGTGAGGCAGGAATCCCCTAAAGCCGTCGGAAGGGGAATCTCGCGGGTGGCGATGTTCACGGGGCTGAGATCCCCACCGAAGATGCTGATGAGCCCGCCGGGAGCGACCGGGGCCGTCTGATCCGCCGCGTTCACGATGCGCTCCAGGTTCGGGATCGGCGTGGCGGCGTCGTAACTCCAGGGAATGACCGTGAAGCCGCTCTGGGTCAGCGAGACGAGCGACTGACGGCTGGACATGGGAACCAGCGTGCGGATGAAGGCGAAGCCCGGTGTGGACGCCTCGGTAATCGGAGCCTCGACGGTTCGGGTCGGCCGCAAACTCTGCCCCGTGGTCAAATTGACTCTGCTGATCGTGCCCGGCTCGCCCGGCGCCGCGCCATAGGTCCGCACGGCGGTATCGTCGACAAACGCGATGCCCGCGGTGGGCTCGAGCAGGCGCTCCTGCACCAGCGAGGCGTTGAGGAGCCGGTTGCCCACGACAAACTGTCCGTTGTTGGAAGCCGCATAGCTTCCGGCCAAGGCCGTGAAGTCCTTGCGGGCGATGGTGAACGTGTCCGAATTCGCTTCGTAGAGCAGGACGCGCCCATCGGCCATGAATCCGGCGATGGTGGCCCCGTTGGCGGAGGCGACCAGCGTCGTGTTGATGTGGATATCGTTCTTGAACACGCCCAACTGGGGAAGGGCGGTGGCACGCCGCGAGGCGAGGTCGATGCGGTCGATCACGTGCGTGTCGCCGGCAACGCGGATGGCCGCCAGAATCGCCCTGCCGGAAACCGCTACGGACCGGGGATAGTGCCCCCGCGGAAAGACGACGGGAGGCGTTGCGCGCAACGCTTCCAGATCGATGACCGCGACCCGGGCCGCATTGTCGTGACCCACCAGGAGGTACCGTCCATCCAGCGTAATGGCCATCTGGGTCGGCGTATTGAAGGTTTCGAACGCGGCAAGCTGGGTATAGTTGGAGCCGTCAAACATCAGAACCTGGTTGGTATCCTGACGCAGGACGTATACCCGATTCCGGGTGGGATCGGCAAGCACGTCCACCAGACGGCCGGCGACGCTGACGAACGCGCCGCGCTGATCCGGCTCGCGGGTATTGATGAGCACCCGGACCGAGCCCTGCAGGTTCACCGCGCCCGTCGACTGGTAGCGGATCAACCCGCTCACCGTGCCCTGGCGATTGGCAAACAAGGTAGGCTGAACCTGGACTCGCACAATGGCGGGCGTGACGCCGGAGGTCGGCGTGATGGTAATTCCGGACACGTCGGAAGACAACGAGAAATCCACCGCGCCGCCGTTCGCCTCGGTCAGGGCGAACTCCTGGACAATCGCTTTGCGGTCGCAGAAGTTGCCGCGGAAGACCAGGTCCGATTTGGAAGCTCGTAGGCGGCGGACGCCGCGGAAATCGGCCACCTGCCCGATCAGGACACCGCTGTCGGAAATGGCGTACAAGGTCGTGGAAGCACGGTCGAGCAGCGATTTGCCGGCGAGGTTCTCCGTCAGGCGCAACTTCTCGAGTACCGCCAGATTGTCCGCATCCAGAATAAAGAGAAGGGGCACCTCGGGGGTCGACGACGTGCCGGCGCCGCTGCCGGTACTGCCCGATCCGGTTCCCCCCGTCGCGTTCGGATCCGTGATGGCTTCCGGGAACTGGCCGTAAATCACGCCCCGATCACTATCAATCACGTGGCTGCCGAAATTGAACGCGCCGGTGATGTTGGGAATCTGGGAGATCAGCGAATAATCCGACGAAGAGCGGAGCGTCCAGCCGGTCATGAAATAACTTGCATCGCGCGCAACGCTGACCACGCGCGGACCCATGGGCGGGGTCGAGCCGCCCGGAGAGGCGGAAATTACTTTGGTCGACGTCGTGTAGACAAAGTCCAGCCGCGCCTCGACATCAGGTCCAGCGCCCAGAGTCCCCACGATGTACCGGCCGTCGGGCGTTGCGACCATTGACGAAGCCACGATCTGAGGAGGAAAACTCTTGCCGTCCTGGTCCACCGGCAACGCGCGGGCCGCGATTTCGGTAATCGTCTGCAGCGTCCGGGAGACGCCAGACAGCGGATTGAAGATGATGAGCTCCACAGTGGTGGCGATGAGGGCCTGGCCATCGTTGCCAAAGGCGACTCCCAGCGGCGGGAACCCGAAGGTGTAGCGTTGCTGCTGGTTATTGGTCAGGTTGATGACGGTCAAGCCATTCGATGGAGTCGCGGAGGACGACGTGTCCACCGGGCCGTAATGAGTGACGACCAGAAACGCGCCGTCCGGCGACAGAGCGAGCGAACCCGGTTGGGCCGGCACGTTAAACGAACGGGTGATCGCCTGATCCGCCAGGTTCATCACCTCAACGCGGTTGGCCGTGAAGTTGGCTATGTAGAGAACACCGCGGGCCTCGTCGAGTGCAATGTCGGAGGCGTGTCCCCCGATCGGAACCACCTTCCCGAAGGTCGCGGCTCGCGAAGCCGGCGCGCACACCAGGACGAGCGACACAACCGCCAAGCCCGCCAACGCGGCGCGGAGAATCTTCGATAATCCACTGCGAAAATCCGAAAATGGCTTCATACACTTCAGACCCTTCGTTCCCTTCCGAGCGAGAGAACCTCTTTATTCCGGGCGCGCCCGCGGCCCAGACCGGCCGGGCGGGCGCGCCCATTACCAATGGATAAATCCTCAGCTAGTGGACAGCGCGTTCACTCCGCCCTGCCCCGGCGCCGCATTACGATCAGGCCGAGCAGCGCCAAAGCGATGACGGCACAAACGATACGAATGGTCGACGTTTCCATGCAGCCTCTCCTTTCTAGCGGTCCAAACCCCTCCCGGCAACCGCTGAAACACTTGAACTAAAAACTCTGCATCATCGGGAGCAACTCGCGCATGGCCTTCACGGCCATTGGCCCGACCGTAACCACAAACAGGGTCGGCAGGATGCAGAAAAAGATCGGAAACACGAGCTTCACGCCGAGCTTCGCCGCCTTTTCCTCGGCGATCTGGCGGGCCTGTACCCGCATGAAGTCGGCGTGAGAGCGCAACGTCGCGGCAATACTGGTTCCGAAGCGGTCCGCCTGAATCAAAACCGCCACCAATTTCTTGAGGTCATCCACCGCGGTGCGTTCGGCCAGGTTGCGCAACGCCTCGATGCGGCGCTTTCCGGCCTTGAGCTCCAGGTTCATCAACCCGAACTCCTCGCTGATCTCGGCGTGGGCGAACTGCAATTCCTTGGAGACCTGAACGATGGCTTGGTCCAGACCCAGGCCCGACTCCACCGAAACGACCATCAGGTCCAGTGCGTTGGGCAGACCCCGCTTCACCTGCTTCTGCCGCCGCGAGGCCGCCAGACGGATGTACTCGTTGGGACCGAAGAACCCGATGGCAACCGATGCCGTCATGGCGAGAATCTTGTTGGCCGGATCCATGTCCGAGCCGACAATCAGACCGAACATCACCAGGGGCACCACCACGGCCCCGGCAAACTTGGCGCCGTACAAAATCTTGACTGCGTTTGCTCCCCGCAGGCCTGCCCGGATCAGGCGGCGCTGCATGATGCTGGAATCCTTGGGCGACGCCGGCACGAAGTTACCCAGTTTCTGCAGCAACTCCCGGAACGCGAGGCTCGGGTGCGCCATGGGCGTGTGCTGTTCGACGATTGCGCCGGTCACGCGGTCGATGGCTGCTTTGGGCCGGGCCCACACGTTGAGCCCCAACAGCGCGAACAGGCCCGTCATCACCAGGAACACGAGAATCGAAATCAACAGCGCCATAGAATTACACCTCGATCGTCACGATCTTCTTCATGATCAAGTAGCCGACAATCTGGAGCGCGATACAGATCCCGGCCATGAGATGGCCGATCTCGTCGTGGACGAAGAACAGGATGTACTCCGGATTCGTCAGGAACATCATGGCGGCCACGGCCAGCGGAATGCACGACAACGCCGTCGCTGTCAGCTTTCCGTGTGCGCTCAACGCCCGGATGCGGCCTCGGAGCTTGAACCGCTCGCGAATCAGGTAGGCCAGCTTATCGAGCAGTTCCGCCAGGTTGCCGCCGGTTCGCTTCTGGAGCAGGACCGCCGAAACGAAGAACTGCACCTCGAGCAAGGGCACGCGCTTGGACAGATTGGTCAACGCCAGGTCCAAGGGGAGACCGAGGTTTTGTTCGTCGAATGCCCGGCGGAACTCTCCCGCCAGCGGCTCGGAGAACTCGCGATGGATCATCTCGAGCGAGACCGAGAAGGCGTGGCCGGCACGCATCGACCGGGCGATGAATTCCAGGCTGTCGGGAAACTGCTCTTCGAAGTGGGACATCCGGCGCCGTGCCAAGCGGGCCACGTAGAGGAACGGCAGAGCGAAGGCCGCCAGCGCGGCCAGCAGCGCAAAACTGTCGAGCGGCGGCGGCATCATGAAGTACACGATGTTGAATGCCACCAAAGCCACCGCCAGGGCCGATTGGACCACGCTCGTGGCGGTCCAGCGCAGGCCTGCGCGATCGATCAACGACTGAATCCGCTCGGCCAGTTCGAACTTGGTCAGCACCCGCTCGGCAAAGTTGGCCTGCGGCTCATCATTTTTGATCAGTGCCGGCGCTTCACCACCGTCTTCGTTCTTCTTGGATTTCTTCTTATCGGCTTTCGATCTTCCCATCAGCCGGTCGCGGACGCGCTCGGCCTCGGCGCCGCCCCCGGTTTTCCCGAAGAACTGGTAGATCCCGATCGAGCCGAAGACGATGATGAAGAACAGAATGATCGAAAAAAGCATTGGCTACGCTCCCGTCAGATCTCCATGACCTGGTCGAACAGATCCGAAGGCAGGCGGATGCCGGCAGCCAGCAGCCGCTCATAAAATTTGGGCCGGATACCGGTGGCGGCAAACCTCCCCAAAACGCGCCCTTCCTGCGAAACCCCGCGCTTCTCGAAGACGAAGATGTCCTGCAAGGTCACAATCTCGCCTTCCATGCCGGTGACTTCCGTGATGCTGATCACGCGGCGGGTACCGTCGGAGAGACGGGCGGCCTGCACCAGCAACTGGACCGCGCTCGAGATCTGTTGCCGGATCGACACCAACTGCATATTGGCGTTGGCAAGGGAAACCATGACTTCAAGACGCGAGATGGCGTCGCGAGGCGAGTTGGCGTGGACCGTCGTCAACGAGCCGTCGTGACCGGTGTTCATTGCCTGAAGCATGTCGAGCGCTTCCTCGCCGCGGACCTCGCCTACGACGATGCGGTCGGGACGCATACGGAGGGAGTTGACCAGCAATTGCCTCTGTTTGACCGCTCCGTGCCCTTCGAGATTGGCCGGCCGGGTCTCCAGCCGCGCCAGGTGCGGCTGTTTCAACTGAAGTTCGGCCGCGTCTTCAATGGTGACAATCCGTTCCTTGGGCGAAATGTAATTGGACAGTGCGTTGAGCAGCGTGGTCTTACCGGAGCCGGTTCCACCCACGATCACGATGTTGAGCTTGGCCTTGACGCAGGATTCCAGCAGCTCCATCATTCCACCCGTCATGGCCTTCTTGTCCACCAGATCCTGCGGGCCGAGTTTGTCGGTGCCGAAACGGCGGATCGAGAGCAGCGGACCATCGACGGCCAGGGGAGGGATGACGGCGTTGACGCGGCTTCCGTCGGCGAGCCGGGCGTCCACCATCGGCGTCGATTCGTCGACGCGGCGCCCTACCTGCGAGACGATTTTGTCGATGATGCGCAGCAGGTGCTGGTCGTCCCGGAAGCGCACCGACGTCAGTTCGAGCAGGCCCTTTCGCTCGATGTATACCTGCTTGTGGGTGTTGACCAGGATGTCGGAAATCCCCGGGTCCTGCAGAAGCGGCTCCAACGGACCCAGGCCGAACACCTCATCCAGAACCTCTTCGCTGATCTGCTGTTTTTCGATGGAGCTGAGCAGGGTCGGCTCCTGGTCGATGAGAGAGATGACCGCCTGGCGTACCTCGCTTCGCACACGCTGGTTGTCGATGGTCGCAAGCGCCTCGAGGTTGATCTTGTCGAGAAGCTTCCGGTGCAGCGTGAACTTCAGCTCCTGATACTCGGGTTTCAGGGCGGCTTTCTGCCGGCCGGCGTTCCGCAATAGCCGCTGATCCCAAGTCATTTCCTGGCGTGGTTCGGTGTTGATCATCGTTTCCTCTGCTCTCCTGCCCTATGCCCAAACGTCTTCCGGTTTGGGGAGACCGCTACATGACGGTGCTCCCGGTCTTGCCCGCCGCGTCGCGGCCGGCCAACTGCGCCACAAACTCCTCGATCGTTCGCCCAAGTGGCGACTTGACTCCCAGGGGCTGACCCACGGTCAAGCCCTTATGCAGCGACAGGTAGTCGTTTGGAAACGTCCGATGAACCTGCGCCCCGAAGATCTTTGCCATGTCGTCGGTCGAGATCGCGTCCTGCCGGCCCAGACGGTTGACCAGCACTTTGTACCGCTCCTGGCCGAATCCCAGCCGGAGCAAGTAGAGGATGGCCTTCCGGGTCAGGTGCAGGCTCGACAATTCAGCGGTGCACACCAGAAACGCGGATTCCGAGGCGGAGAGCGTGATCAGGCTCAACCGCTCGAAAACACTGGGGAGGTCGACGACCACATATTCGTACAGGGTCCGCGTGTACTCGAGCAGCCCGTGGAGCCTCTCGGGTTCGACCGAGATCGCCTTCGGGACATCGGGAGCGGGAAGGACGTCGACCCCGTCCGCGTTCACGACCAGAGACGCCCAGTCCGGCTCGTCGCCCTGCTCCATCTGCTGGAGCGCATCGGGCAGCGAGTACCAATGGCTGAGCTTGAAGCAAAAACCGACAGTTCCGCTCCACAAGTCGAAATCCGCCAGCAGGACCCGCTTTCCCGAGGACTTCTGCAGGGCAAATGCCGCTTGGGCCGCCAGCGTGGACGCACCCGAACCCGGCTTGGTGCTGGAGAAGGCGATCACTCGTCCCCGATCCTGTTCCGGACGAGCTTGCGGCGCCCGCTTTTTCGAGATCCTGCCGATCGCTTCGCGCTGAATCTCCATGTCGAAAGGAGCATGGAGAAACTCGGTTGCCCCGGCTCGCAAGGAGGTCAAAATGGCGTCTGTATTGTTTTCCCGATGCAGTCCCACCACAAAGATCGGCGGACGGAACGCGGCTACGAACTCGATCAACTCCGAGGCCTTTGCCAAGTCGCTGGCCAAGTCCACCAACACCATGTCCGGCCTCAGTTGCCGTAACCGGATGTCGAGCGCCTGGACTGGCGGGTAGGCCTTCAGTTCGGCAAGGAGGTGAAAGGTCCTGGCCATGGTCTGGGTCGCCAGAAACTGCCCGGCGAGATCGCGGTCGGGCGCGATCATGATCGCGGTCAGTTCAGGCTGCCGGTTTTTGCGGAGTTCCGTCACTGGTTTCCCCTGGGCCGATACACGTTACTTCTTCTTTTCGGGCTGGCCTCGGACTGCGTCTTCATGCTCTTTCTGCCCGGCCACAACACCCTGCATCACGGCAGGAATTCCGGAGTTCGGCAGTCCCGTTTGGCTAGGCTTCGGGTCAGCCAGTTGCAGAGGGTTGACGATCTCGGGCGTCACCAGAACGACCAATTCGGTCTTGGTCCGGTCTTTCACGTGACTTTTGAACAACTGGCCCAGCACCGGGATGTCCGCGAGGCCGGGAATCTTGAAGAGCGAGTTCCTCGCCCGGTCATCCAGCAATCCACCGATGACAAAGCTCTGGCCGGCTCCCAACTCAACATCGGTCTCGGCGCGGCGGGTGGCCAACGCGGGAATGGTGAAGCCCTGAAGAGTGACCGCGTTGGAAAGGTCGATCGTCGACAGTTCGCTCTTCACGTGCATCTTGATCGTGCCGTGGTCGGTGGTGTTGGGGGTAAACAGAAGCCGGATGCCATACTCGCGGAACTGAATCGTGATGGCGCCGGCATTGGCGCCGCCCTGTAGTACCGGCACCGGGAACTCGCCGCCAGCCAGGAACGAAGCTTCTTTGCCCGCGGTGGTCACCAGATTCGGCTCGGCAAGGATCTGAAGGACATTCTCCGACCGCAACGCCTGGATCAGTACGCCAATATTCAGGTCTGGCCGCCAGGCAAAGAGGTTCAGCGCATCGCTCAACGTCACTTCGGAGGTGGTTCCCTGGTTCTTGCCGCCGATCACACCCCGCAACTGGTCAAAGCGGGTGCTGCGGAACTGATTGGTGGAGGTGGTGCCGATCGTGTTGGTGGCGCCGGTCGAAAACAGGTTGACTCCGAGTTGATCGGACCGTGTGCGGTTCAGTTCGGCAAACCGGACCCGCAGCAGGACTTGCTTTTCGGCGGTCGTCGTCACGACCTTGATGTTGTTGGCGACGGTCTTGACGAGCGGGGCCACCAGGGCCGCCGCCCGTTCGGAGACGGCGAGGCTGGCTACTTGTCCGGTCAGCGAGGCGGCGTCCTTGGTGACCTTAACGGTGATCTTTTCGCCCGGGAAGGTTTCGCGCAACATCCGCTCGATCGGTTCCGGATTGGTCTCGACCGTGATGGCAAAAAAGCTCCTCTCGCCACTCTTCGACCAAACCACGATCGTCGAGTTCCCATAGGCTTTGGCGTTGAGCAGAATCTCCCTGGCGGTGATCGGGACCGCGTCAACCACATCGGGATTGCTGGTCGAGATTCGCCCGATGTCCGCGGGATAATCGATGACCACACTCTTGCCAACCGTCAGGCGTAGCTCCTGGGTTCCGGATTGGGCCAGAACCGCTGGTGCGCACGCCAGGGCAAGGACGGTCACCCAGGGGGAGATGCGGCGCGGGGACCGCTCGATCGGCGAAAGAAGCTTACTCATTACCGTGTGCCTTTCCATCACTGGGATCATCGGATGCACTCTTACGTCTCCGGTCCGGCGGCCGGGCAACCGGCCGCCCGGGCCCTATTGCGACTGTCTCGTTCCTACCACTTCCACCGACTTCTGGTTGCCGCGGATCATGATGATCTCGTCGGGCACCACCACCGGGGCAGGCGGCGGGGGCGGGGGCGGAAGTTCCTCGACCTTCGGACGCCGGGGCGCCGGGGCGCCTCCGGATGACACGATCGCGCGCTTTCTCATCCCGTACAACTCAGCGACCTGTTTGCCGGGGGGCGTCTGAATCTCCTGATCAATGGCGTTCCGCAGGACCAGTTGAATCTTTCCCTCGTTGCCGGCCAGCGTCAAAATCTCGGCTTGCTCGGGCGTGACCAACAGGCTGACCACAGTCGCGTTGATCGCGTTGCCGCGTGAGTCCGGCTGAGTCTGCTGATTGGCCGAGAGGACCGTGATGTTCTGGAGTACGGTGGTCGTGACGGTGTCGGTATCGGCATTGGGCGGGCGACCGGTCACGAGCACGTCGACCCGCATCCCGGGGAGAACAAACCCCGCCACACCGACGACTTCGTTGACCCGGACGGCCACGGCGCGCATCCCCGGCGGGATGATCGTCGCCAGGCCCATTCCGCTGCCTCTCGGTGCAAGCCGCTGTTCAACGATCGCCTCGTCGGGCAGGATCGCACTCACCACCGGACGGTCGAGCACGTCGTTCGGGTTCGAAAAGCCCGTCTTCGGGAACATGTTGTCCGGGACCTTGACGACCTTGACTTGGGGCGGCTTGATCTGGACGCCCAACTGCAGCGGTTCGGCTGCGACGACCATGTCCCGCATGACTGCCGGTGGCTTGGCCTGCGCCTTTTTCGTGATCTGATAGAAAAGTCCGGCGACTACCAGCGCCAGAACCACGCTCATTCCCAATACCGTCAAAAATCTGCGGTCCATAACTCGATCCTTTGTTGGCCTACAAATCGGACGCCATCGCCAGCCATGCCCCCACGGTAATCGCCGGTGCATAGGGCATGGATTCCCGTTCCTTCCCCGCCTGGCTCTGCCCTGCCTCGCCGCGCACCTTCCGGATTACACCCCGGACCGACAGATACAACAGGGCAAACAACGCTCCCACGATGGCCGCCATCAGGGCGGCCTTCAAAATCAGGCCCGATCCGAGCAAAGCGCCGAACCCGGCCATCAGCTTGATGTCTCCTCCGCCCATCCCGCCGAGCACGTAGAAGATCAGAAACACACAGAATCCGATGGCCGCGCCCGCGAGCGACTGACCGAGGCCGCTCCACCCTCGCATCCAGCCTTGAATGACCAGGCCGGACCCTAGCGCCCCTACAGAAACCCAGTTCGGAATCCTCCGGGACCGCAGGTCTTCAACGACCGCGGCTAAACCCACGAGGACGACCATGTATGCGCGAGCATCCATCTCTATACCTTCGTCAGCCCATCCTGACAGTACCCGAGTACCCCATAGTCAGGCAAACCTATTATTCGACGGAACGCCTGCGTTTCATTAGGGTCCTCGCTTCTCAAACAGGACAGCCTTGCCATCGTCATCGACCACTCGCCACTCTGGATCCAGTTTCAGGGTCTCGGCCAGAGTCCAATCGAAAGGAATCAGCGCCAAATTGAACTCGTACTTTCGTAGGAGTTCTCTCCAGGGATGCTTCCCCGCCAACAAGCGGGCGGCGTCGCGTTGGAACGCCGGCCCGTAAAAATCCCCCCGCCCGTCGAGGAACACCTTCATACGCGGGTAGAACCGATAAATGAAATAGTCGCCGTACTCATCGGACGTCAGGAGCCGGACCTGGGCATCCCCGGGTCCGACGAACCGGGCCTCATGCTTCTTGATCATCGCCAGCGGGTACTTGATGTCCGGGAAATCCGTGGGCCAACTCTGACCGGGCGAAACCCAGACCAGCACCAAAACCGCCACCGACCAGAAGGTGGGCGCAAACGGCTTGAAAGTAAATTCGCGATTCAGGTCCCGCAGGATGCCGAGGACGGATTTCCTCGACTTTTCCGAGGTCCAGGCTTCCCACAGCCCCGAGATTTCCACAGCCAGGATCGGCGCCACCACCCAGGCGTAGAGACTGACATGCCTGACTGAGCCGAGGGCCTGCTGGGCGAAGAACGCAATCAGCAGAGCTTCCACCACGCGTCTCCTCTTGAGGAGCGAGGCCAACCACCCCACACCCAGTAGCAGAAGAATCTCGAATTGTCTCATCTGGGGATCACCTACTTTTGTAGGTTCAAACTCCTGAATCACCTTCTGCCACCACTCACCGGTCGCGAAGAAGCCGGCCAGGTGAACGTAGAGGCGCCAGCCATACGGGTTCACCATCGCGGCGGCGGTCAGGGCCAGGGATAATCCGAAAAATCGGCGGGCTTGGAGGAACCGGCGATTTGGCCCGTCCTCCCTCCAGACTGGAGCCAGGGCAAATCCATTGGCCCACAGGCCCTCGATCAGACTGCCGGCGGCATAGATCCCTGTACAGGCGATGGCTACCAGGAAACCTCCGTGCAGGTTGACCCACACGATGAAGATCGGGATCAGCCCCCAAAGGGCCGCGGAACACTCCCGCCGGTCCCGTTCCAGCCACCACAGGGTCACGGGCAGCAGAAGCAGTGTAAACAGGTGAGGCCGGGCCAGAAAGTGAATCCAGGCCGCGCCGCTCGCCAGCAGGGTGAGAAACAGCGCGGGAAAGATCTGGCTTCCGCGCCACAGCATCAGGCGAAACAGCAGGATCACGGACGCCGTGATCAGGACGCCGCAAAAGAACACTAGCCCTTTCAGTCCGGCGGCCGAGTGTAGTTTCGAAAAGACTACGGCGGACAGCCATTCCCACGCAAACCAGGGCTCGCCGGCCTTGGAGAAGGAGAAGATATCGGTCTTCGGTACCGTGCCGGTTTGCCGAATGTAGTCGCCAGTGCGAATGTGAAAACCCGTGTCCCCGTCCGCAAGGAGCGTCATCCACCCCGCTCCGGTGGCGAAGATCCACAACAGGAACGAGACGAACAGGAAGTCCGTCAACGAAGGCACCCACACTTGTGCCCAGCGGTTTCGCGTTCCGGCCTCCGGCATCACGGCTGTCCCAGCTTCACTCATAGAACTCGGTACTGCATGTGGCATATCCAAAACGACCACCACTGTACGTCAGTCGTTCTAGTACGTACCGAAACTATCGGTGCTGGCATGGAAAACTTTAGTCTTCCCTAGGTGGGATACACCCCTTAATAAGGGGGCATAGTAGGCCTATTTCTGTCCGCAAACCCTTGTACGTAGGGAGTACGAGGATCTCATCTCCGTAGCGGATCTTCAATCCACGGAGGGGTTGCCTGGATCAGGCGGCCCAATTCCGGCTCCAGCCGTTCCATGGCTTCCTTCATTTCCCAGGCAACGCGGCGGTAGCTGAAATGACCTTTGACGCCACTCCTCAACCGGCAAATGTACTCGGCCTCGGCGAAGTCCATCTTGAACAGAAACCGGGCCCGGGTGGCGAACGGGAGAAGGTAGCGGTTGGCCGGTGGGGGCAATCGGCGGTAGGCTCGATAGGCGTCGTCCAGAGCGTTGCGATAGATCTCAGCGGCTCCGGCTTCGGCAACCAGGTCCGGTTCGGCAAACCCCAGGCGGTCGGAATAGGCTTGGCGGAACTGGTGGCAACGGCGGTGGCGATGCAGGTCCCGGTAGGCGCCAATGTCCATCACGAGATCGAAGACATACGGACCCCCGCGGAAATGGGGAAGGAGTTCGTCGCGGCGGGTGCGCGAGCGGAGGGCCACGTCCACGACTTCCGCCCGGCGAGCGGCGCTCCAGGCGGCAGCCATTTCGTACAGTTCCCGGTACGGCCGGTCGGTGACTTCGTACAGCAAGGTGGCCGTGATGTCGGCGCTCGGGTCCGCGGGGCGAAGAAGGTCGACGTCCGGGAGGCGCTCCTCCCCGGGCGCCGGCAGGTTTTCGCAGGCCCACTGAGCCAAGTCCCGCCGCGCGTCGACCCGGTGCTGGTCGACGTCGACGAATTTTGCCAGGGTCGGGGCCATCGGCTCGGAACCGGCATCCGCGGACCAGACACAATCGGGTGGGGCCGCGCACGCTTCGGCGATCTCGTGGCCGAGGCCTCGAAGTTCCTCGTAGGGCGATGCCTTCAGGCGCCGGATCTGCCGTTCCAGCGTGCGGATGCTGGTGACCTGTCCAATGTTGGTGGGAATGCCCCAGCACAGGAGGTAGCGGGCGACGTCAAACGCGCGGGCCGCCAGGTTGCGCCGGTAGGCTTCCGGTTTCATCTCCTCGGGTTTCGGGAGCTTTTCCCGAAGACAGGCCGCCGCCAGTTCGTGCACGCGCCGGTAGGCGTCGAGAAGGGCCCGGGCGGACTCCTGATACGAGGCGGCCGCGTCCCCGGACAGTTCGGGCGGCGTCACGACGCCGGCCTTCGAAAAATCCTGGTAACGGGAAGACTTGGCCTGCCCGTCCCAGAGCGTCTCGTCCTCCACTTCGGTCGCCGCCAGTTCGGAAATCCCTTCGAGACAGATCACGAGGTGGCCGAGGTCGGCAATCGAGGCGTGGCCGTACTGGAAGTAGAAGCTCTCGAGAAACGACTTTTCGTCGTGGCTCCGGACCCAGTCGATCGACTCGCGGAACGAATCCGGAGAGCGGCTGTAGCGGGCCAGAGCGTAAGCGCATTTTTCCGGGGGCATCGGGGCGACGGTGAAGACCCGCCGCTTTCCGTCAGGGGGCATGAACCCGCTATCATAGCGTTCTCTATGCACATCCGCATTCGGCGTCTCTCTGAGGACGCACAACTGCCTCACTACGCTCACGGGCCCGGCGAGGACGCGGGGATGGACCTGAGGTCGATCGAGTCCGTGACGCTGGAGCCGAACGTGCCTCGGGCGGTGGCGACCGGGCTGGCCATCGAACTTCCACCGGGGTTCGAGGCGCAGATCCGGCCCCGGAGCGGGCTGGCGGCCAAGCATGCGATCACGGTTCCGAACAGTCCGGGAACGATCGATCCGGGCTATCGGGGCGAGATCAAGGTGATCCTGCTGAACCTTGGCCGGGAGGCATTCCATGTGGCGCCCGGCGATCGCATCGCCCAGATGGTGGTGGCGCGTTACGAGTCGATCGAGTGGCAGGAGGGAGATCTCAACGAATCGCGGAGAGGCGAGGGCGGATTCGGCTCGTCGGGGAAGCGGTAGCTTGTCAGCTATCAGGGGTCAGCGGTCAGCCCTCGGCAGCGGCCGGCAGCCGTCGCTGAATTCTCACAACTGGGAGCTGTAAGCTGAGCGCTGATCGCTGACCGCTGAGAGCTGCCTGACGGCCGCTGGCTATTCCGATCCCCGAACTTCACTCACTAACTTGCTGGCCAGAGGACTGGTCTGGCCAGCGTACTTGTTGTGGCGCTTCTCCCGGTAGGACACTTCGACCGGCGTCGTCAGTTGTTCGAAGGTGAACGAACAGATTCGCATGCCCGGATACAACGCCACCGGCATGCGCCCGAGGTTGCTGAGTTCGAGCGTCGCCTTTCCCGTCCAACCGGGATCGAATAGCCCGGCGGTGCCATGGACAATGATCCCGATACGGCCCAGGCTCGAACGGCCCTCCAGACGTCCCAGGACGTCGCGGTCGAGTTCCAGAGTTTCCTGTGTAATCGCAAGAACGAAGTCGCGCGGCTGCAGCACAAACGGTTCTTCGGGCCCCACGATGACGGTCCGCATCATGTCCTGGACGCTGCCGACGTCTCTCAGATCGATGTACGGGTGGCGGCTGTACTCGAAGACGCTGAACTCGCTCCCCAGGCGGAAGTCGACCGAACAGGAACCGAACTGATCCGCGGTCAGCTCGGGCGTGATCCGAATCTTGCCCGCGGCGAGATAGCGTTTGATGTCGACATCGGATAACACCATAAGCGGCGATTGTAGCCTAAGCGGTCAGCGGTCAGCTTTCAGCGGTCAGCTTTCAGCAGAAGCTTGAGCTTCGTGTCGCCTGACTCTCGCCTCCAAGCTGCTTGTCCCGACATGGCCGCGGGCACAGGCCGTTCTGGTCTCTTCTTGCTGAGAGCTGTAAGCTGATCGCTGTAAGCTGACCGCTGACCGCTGACCCGCTGAAAGCTACAATAAGGGACATGAAGTCATCATTGATAGCAGCCCTGATTTTCATCGCTGCCCTGAGTTCCGCGCCCGCAAGCGCCGCCGGCAAGTGGGTGAAAATGTTTGATGGGAAATCGCTGGACGGCTGGAAGGCCAACGAAAAGGCGGAGAACTGGACGGTGGAAGACGGCGCGATCGTCGGCCGCGGCGTCCGCAGCCACCTGTTCTGGATGAAAGAAGAGTGCGAAAACTGCGAGTTCAAAGCCAAGGTGAAGCTGAACCACAGCGGTAACTCCGGAATGTATTTCCGGGCGCAGTTCATCGAAGGCTGGCCCAAAGGCTACGAGGCACAGGTCAACAACAGCCACAAGGACTGGCGGCGCACCGGAAGCCTGTACGCGATTGAAGATGTGAAGGAACAACTGGTTCCGGACGACACATGGTGGGAGCAGCACATCATCGCGCAGGGCAATCACATCATCATTAAAGTGAACGGCAAGACCGCCGTGGACTACATCGACAAGGAGAACCGCTTCACCAAGGGGTATCTGGCCCTCCAACAGCACGACCCGGGCAGCGTGGTCCAATACAAAGAGTTGATGTACCGGAAGCTGCCGGCCAAATAGATCGGCGAACCGAAGCGAACCAGGCACCGAACGCATGACCGAACTCAGCGCCATCTGGCTGCGCGTGGCAGCCGTTTTCTATTCGCTGGGCTTGATTCACGCGTTCCTGACCGTGATCCAGCGGCGGGACAACCTGTTTCGCTGGGCGCTGGCCTCCCTGCGGATCGGCGCGGTGTTTCATTTCGTAGCCGTGATGGAGGAAGGGTTGCTGACCCGCCACTTTCCCACCAACACGGTCTACGAGTCGATTTCGCTATGGGCGTTCCTCATGGCGGTGCTGTTTCTGGTGGCTCACTGGCGGTACCGCCTGGAGACGCTGAGCGTCGTGGTCTACCCGCTGGTGTTCATGATGACGCTGATCGCCGCGCTGGGCAGGCCGGTAGCGGCGTGGTCGAGTCCGGTCGTTCGAAGCGCCTGGCTGACCCTGCATGTCGTCCTGGTCCTGCTCGGCTACGCGGCATTCCTGCTGACGGCGGCTGGCGCCATGGCCTATCTCCTGCAAGAGCGGGAACTCAAACGGAAGAGGCCTCAGGCGTTCTACTACCGGCTGCCGCCGTTGGGCACGCTGGACGAGGTGATCTCCCGATCGATGGCCGTGGGATTCGTCCTGATCACGATTGCGGTGGTGGTGGCTGCCACGTGGGCGTTTATTGAAGTCGGTACGAGCTGGATCGCCGATCCCAAGATCGTCATCTCGCTGGGCACCTGGCTGTTGTACCTGGCGATGATCTACCTGCGGGTCTCGGCCGGATGGCGTGGGCGGAAAGCGGCCGTGATGGCGTTGACCGCCCTCGGTTGCTCCGCCGTCACCTGGATCGCCCACGCCGGTCTACGCTCGGTGTGGCTGCGATGAGATTGTACGTCACCGGACTGAGCCACAAGACCGCGCCTGTCGAGGTACGGGAACGATTGGCCGTTACCGAGCAGGCGTTGCCGGGCGCCCTGGAACTGCTTCGCTCCCGCCCCGGCGTCAGTGAAGCTCTGATTCTGTCCACGTGCAACCGCGTGGAACTCGTCGTCGCATCCGAAGGCGGGCCCGATCCGAAGGACGCCGTCGACGAGTTTCTACGCGAGGTGCGCCAGGCGGATCCTCTGGAGGTCGAGCCGTACCTCTATCGTCACGAAGGCCGTGAAGCGGTTCATCATCTGTTTCGGGTGGCCTCGAGCCTCGACTCGATGGTGGTGGGCGAACCGCAAATCCTCGGACAGCTCAAGACCGCGTATGCCATTGCGAAGTCCCACGGCAGCGTTTCCGGAACGCTCGACCAGGTCCTGACCCGCGCATTTAACGTGGCCAAGCGGGTGCGGACGGAAACCGGCATCGGCCAGATGGCGGTGTCCGTGAGTTTCGCCGCCGTCGAACTGGCGCGCAAAATCTTCGGTTCGCTCCAGGGACGCACAGTCCTGACAGTCGGCGCGGGGAAGATGTCCGAGTTGGCGGCCCGCCACCTTCGACGGTCGGGCGCGGCCCAGATCTTTGTCACCAACCGTACGTACGAGCGGGCCGAGGAACTGGCCAAGGCGTTTCAAGGGCTCGCCTTCGAGTACGAGCACCTGCTCGAGTATCTCCCCAGGATGGACATCGTCATCACCTCGACGGGAGCGCCGGAGTACGTCTTGAACCGGCATCACATGCAGCAGGTGGTGGCGGCGCGCCGGAACCGGCCTGTCTTCCTGATCGATATCGCGGTCCCGCGCAACATCGACCCCGAGGTCAACAAACTCGACAACGTGTACCTCTACGACATCGACGACCTGCAGGAAGTGGTGAACTCGAATCTGCGCGAGCGCCAGAAGGAAGCGCACCGGGCCGAAGAGGTGGTCGGCCAGGAAGTGGAGCGCATGATGCAGCGGCTGAACGCCCAGTCCGTGACGCCGACCATCGTCAGCCTGCAGGAACAATTGGACGAGATCCGGACCGCGGAGATCGCGCGGGTTCGCGGCAAACTGGGCGCGCTGACGCCCCAGCAGGAGGACGCGATCGAGTCCCTCACTCGCGGCATCATCAACAAGATCGCCCACGGGCCGATCTCGGAGCTGCGGCGCCGCGCGGGAGATCCGGAAGGCGTGCATGTCGTCGATGCCATCCGCCGTGTGTTTCACTTGAAGTAACGCATGCTTGTCATCGGCTCGCGCGGCTCACAACTCGCCCTGTGGCAGGCCAACTGGGTCAAATCCCGGCTGGAGGAACTCGGATTCGACGTCCGGATTCAGATCATCAAGACGACCGGCGACCGGATCACGCAAGTGCCGCTGGCCCAAGTCGGGTCGAAAGGCCTGTTCACGAAGGAAATTGAAGAAGCCCTGCTCGACGGCTCGGTGGATCTCGCCGTTCACAGCCTCAAGGATCTGCCGACCGAGTTACCGGCCGGTCTGGTGCTGGCGGCGGTTCCGGAGCGAGCCGACCCTCGCGACGCCGTGGTCGGGCGCACACTCGCGGATCTGCCGCCAGGAGCGCGCGTGGGCACCAGTTCCCTGAGGCGTGCCGCGCAACTCCGCCATCTGCGGCCGGACCTGGTCATCGACTCGGTCCGCGGGAACGTCGACACGCGTTTGCGGAAACTGGACGAGGGCCAGTTCCAGTCGATTCTACTAGCCTCCGCGGGGCTGCATCGCTTGGGCTGGCAGGATCGGATTGCCGAGATCCTCGAGCCGGAGACGATGTGTCCGGCGGTCGGACAGGGCGCCCTGGCGATCGAGACGCGCTCGGAAGGCCGCGGGTACGAAGGGTGCCAGGCACTCGACCACTCCGTGAGTCACGCTTCGGTCACGGCCGAGCGGGCGGTGCTGGCCGCGCTCGGCGGAGGCTGCCAGGTTCCGATTGGCGCTCATGCGGTCGCCGACGATGGGCTGCTGCACGTGCGGGCCTTGGTGATCGCGCCGGACGCATCGAAGGTGGTGAAAGCATCGCATGCCGGCGCCGTCGAGCGGGCTGGCGAAGTCGGTCGCGAACTCGGCGAGCGGCTTTTAGCGGATGGCGCCGCGTCCATTCTGTCGATCCACACCTGACGATCAGCGAGGCTCGCGCCTCTCGGTTGCAGCTCGGCAAATCGCGTAAAGGCACATGTCTCGCCGGAACCGGGAAAC
Organism: uncultured Solibacteraceae bacterium; assembly: GCA_964529305.1. GTDB lineage: Bacteria > Acidobacteriota > Terriglobia > Bryobacterales > Bryobacteraceae > CAZGUX01. The sequence goes on from CAZGUX010000031.1 coordinate 33,300, forward strand.
GCGTTGGTGGACTTCCCAAGGGCTCCTGCTCAGTGGGTGACTTCTGGTGAGCGTCGAGAGCGGGTCGCGTTCGACGGAACGAGGCCGGCGGCGTGGCAGGGGGCAGCGGAAAGAACCCGCGTCTGCACCAACGTGACGCACTCTCTTTCACCTTCTTTGGCCGCCCGAATTCAGGAAAACAGTCCGGCCTGATCCGCGCCAGTCTTGAGGTAGCGCCTCCATGATTCCAGTGGTTTCACATCCACGCGCCTCGCATCTCTTCGGCTGACGTGCCAGCGTTTCAATCCAGGCGCCCTCGGCGTGGCATCCTTGGAGTGGTGGCTGGGGGGAAGGCGGAGTCCTCTCGACAAATCTGCAAAGCGGTTACTGCCCCGGGTTTCCGGGAACATCTTCTGCTCGTCGTCCGCGTTCACAATGTAGGCACCGATGTAGTTCTGTTTCCTTGGACCGATGACTATACGCTGGACGGACCATACGACAGGACCCTTAGTGCAGCCTTTCGCATCAGAAATGTCCCCCCCATTAGGGACATTATTGAGCACGTCCAAGGGGTTTACGGCATAGCCGGAGGCGGGAAGTCTGTTGTCGAGATTCGTCCGAATGAATCGGTTCGGCTGCGTATGAGGCTGGCAGTGGTAGCGCCCAATGAGGCTTTCGTGGATGCGGCTGAAGTAGAAATTCAGGTCGCGGTACAACTTCGGTTCAGTCACGGTCCGTTGCACAACCATTTGCCAGTCCAGTCAGACCCGATCACGGTCCGGGTGACACGGTAATACTCGTGGTCGCTGAGTGACGGCACCGGGCGGTGGAATCACGAGATGCGAAGTAGTCGAAACAGAAGTCAGCCGGGTTAGAGGGCGACGGAGGAGACATGAAGATATCCTGGCGAATTGAGTGTGGGCTCGCCAAAGCTGCACTGTTTTTGATCTTGTCTGTTTTGGGAAGCCCCCTCCGGGCCCAACTGAACCAGAACTGCACGGTGAGCATTCTCAACCGCAACGCGCGGGTGCAGGCGGACGGGAAGTGGCGGGTGGACGGTGTGCCCGCCGGCGCGACCGTCCGCGCCCGCGCCACCTGCATCGATGGCGGCGTGACGCGGACCGGCGAGACCGGCCTGGTCAGTACCGTCCCGGACCAAGGCAACGCGTTCGACGCAAGCATCACGCTGGGAACCACAACCCCGATTGCCAACACGTTGAGCCTGACGGCGCCGTTGACCACGCTCAACGCGCCGAACGCCACGACGCAGCTCACCGTGACGGCAAACTACCCCTCCGGGCCGCCGAGCGGGGACCCGGTACACGGTGAGTCATGCTGCGATCGCGACCGTGCCGGCTTCACAGTGGCGAAGGCTCCGTTATGAAACGGCTTTGCCGCTGTTTGGTTCCGCCTCGCGGCGCGGGCATTCGTATCTGCCGGCTCGAGACTCGTGTCGAGCCTCGTTTCGATGGGCCGCCGCCTGGCGTCGGGACGAGTGCCGACGCTGGCTGGTCGAAGGCCGGCGCGCCACGGCTTCGCCGTGGTTGGGAAACTGAAGTTTCCCTGCAAGCTGAAGCTTCCGCCACCCGAGCAACTGGCCAATCTCCAAGCGTCGCGGTGGCGGGACGCGACAACTCGCCGGTCTACCTGTTGCCCCTGAGCGCGAATCAGGCGTGCGTGACGGCGACGACGGGCGGGACGGTGACGATGCCGGAAGCGCCAGGGTTCGCGCTGGAGATCGCGCCTGGGTCGGTGACATTTCCCGGAGGGAGCCAGACGGGGTGCGTGAGCGTGACGAGCGTGCATCCGGACAAAGTGCCGATGGTGCCGGGATTCGGGCAGCAACCGCGGTTTGTGGTGACGGTCCAGCCGGCGGGGGCGGTGTTTAACCCACCGGCGAAGATGACGATGCCGAATGTGGACGGGCTGAAGCCGCGGGAGGTGACGGAGATGTACTCGTTCGACCACGACTTGAATGCGTTCGTGGCGATCGGAACGGCGACGGTGACCGACGATGGGCTGCTGGTGCGGAGCGATCCGGGAGTGGGAGTGGTGAAGGCGGGGTGGAGTTGCGCGGGGATCCCGGTGCGGACGGGCAGCGCAGAATGCCTGCAAGCTTACCTCACAACCGATCTGGCACCCAACGAAGAAGGGACCATCGGCACTAACATCGCGCTTCAAGCTTTCGGGTCGCCACCGACCAACACTCTCTATGATCAGTGGTCCGTTTCCAGCGTCGGCCAGTTATTGTCACAATCAAGTTGCCCGAATTCTCCAAGCTGTACGGCGACCGTTTCCCTGAATAGCCCCGGTCTCCTCTTGGCGTCTGTGCGATTCCAAAATACGGCGATTCTTTCTCAGGTCCAAGCAACGACCAGTCTGACTGTTCGACCTCGCCCTAAACTGACGATAGATAAGCCTCAACTCAAACGGGGGCAGATCGCGACATTTAGAGTTGAAGCCGCAAGAGGAAGCCAAGTCTCGAACTGGAGGTTTATTGCCGCGGCGTCCACTGAATCACCTGGGTTCGAGGTGTCCCGAGGCAATTCCAACGATTGGGAATGGAAAGGAGTTATGGTGTCTTCGGGTATAGCTGAGGCAACGGTCCAGGTACCAAAGGGCCAACCCGAGACAATCTCGGCGGAGATTACGGTTGTCGATCGCCCAGAGCTTAAGATGGCCATGCGCAGCCCCCAAAAGGTAGCGCCCGGTTTCATTGCGCCAATTAGCGGCGTTTCTCTGTCGATGCCAGCCACACCGACACAGTTGAGTGCCATCGGGCTATACTACTGGGACGCAACGTACTCACTGAAACCGGATTTGATTCTTAGCGGGCCGAACAAAGATGTGATCTACGTCACGGCTTTCGCCGATGCTACCCATTTTAACACATCGCAACAGCCACTTGTTAAGACAACCGGAGCATACTATACCGTGCACGGCTATGTGGACGGTCCCACCGTCATCGACTCAAGTCCAGCCGGGTTGTTTAAGACGGGCAATTGCGGCAGCTTTCATCCCCTGAATAATCCCAACGGCTTTATCCACCGTGAAAAGCTATTCGACTTAGTCAGTCAACATGAGGCGCTTTCGGGAATAAGAAGTCACCACGCTGCGGTTGCTCACGAACTAGACAAGGAGGAGAAGAATCTCGGCATTGTGGCAGACCGGTATTTTCGAAAGAGTTCCACGAGCCTGGCCCTCCAAGACTTCGCTACCCAAATCCGGCTAAGGCTCGATGAACTTCGCGACGGGATTCAGGAGGCTCAGCTTTGGCATGCGGATGGGCCGACCGGGCCCCCTTTCCCGCTGTTGTTCACACCTTTTCCCAATGCATCACGGCCGAACGTACCAATCAACAATGCCAGCTATGATGCGGGCGGTGTGTTCTGGGGCGTCATCAACTTCATGGTGGTTCCTTGCCCCTGAAATCGTTTCTGGAAAGGTGAAGGTCAGATGCACCGAAAGTTCTTAACTTCGGCTTTACTGATATCGACGGCGATGTTCGCAGAGGAATTTCGCCTAGATATTTCACAAATACCAGTGTTCGACAGCCCAAGTCGTGGACTACAGCCCGGCGACCCAACGGCGCCGCCGGGGCCAGCCGCCGATGACGCAGAACCAACAAAGATCCTCGCGGTGTCCCTTGAAGCCGAGACGGCCGAAGTCCAACCGCATCGAAGCTACGCCTACTCAGTTCGTATAAGGAATGTCAACGAGCGCCCGGTCCGTATACCTTGGACCCGAGATTCCGAACTGCTCAAACTGACAGCCGGCGTACGATTGTGCTTAGACATGAGTATCTCTGTTGTGCATCCATCTGGACGCTTTGATGTCTTGACGTACGCGACGCTTTATGGGAACAGTCTCCTGCCCGAATCTGTGAGAGTGCTTAGAAAGGGAGACGTCGCCATCATCGTGGCTCCGATGGCTGTGGATCCTGACCAGATTCCCAATGGCGATCGCATGATACCGGGCATTTGGGAGTTGGCGGCCCGAGTGGCATTTATTCTGGGAGCACCGGATCGATTTCATGGGCGGATGAAGACGGGCGCTATCAAGGTCAAAGTATTGGCGAGCCGATAAAGAATTGAACTATGAAGGACAATGATGGTTGATTTGTGTCGTGGACGGGCGGAGGGCAAACAAGTGGAAGAGAGGTCGTGGGATCCGCTTGGATGGGACGTTCTGAGGACGGCGCGGTCAACTGACCGCTAAGCGCGAGATCTCGGTCGCCGGTGCGGAACGACTGCTTACCGGTCCCGATCTCTGCGAACGCTCCCAACGCAGACGGTTCCAGTCGTTGATGGGGGAAGCGGGCGCTGATGGCATGGCCCTTCAACCTGTCCTCGAACAGGTATTCAGATGTGCGGGCTGGGCTGACTAGGGAGCGACGGGAATGTTGTTTCTCCTCCGGGTAGAAAAATAGCGCAAGTGATGGTGAAACTGAGAGTTAAGCGACAAGGGAAGCCGAGTCATCGCGCGGACATGGTGTTTTTGAGGAGAGCGTTGCCATGCAAGGCAACGAGGCATAGCAAAAGGTAAAACAAGTCGAGCCATCTATGGGAAGGTTGCTCAAAGGCTTACGAGTGTTCAAACGCGTCGGATACGTGGCTGTCGCCACGCTCATCTTGGCAATTCACGTCCTCGCCCAACTGAACCAGAACTGCACGGTGAGTATCCTCAACCGCAACGCGCGGGTGCAGGCGGACGGGAAGTGGCGGGTGGAGGGTGTTCCCGCCGGCGCGACCGTCCGCGCCCGCGCCACCTGCATCGATGGCGGCGTGACCCGGACCGGCGAGACCGGCCTGGTCAGTATCGTCCCGGACCAGGGCAACGCGTTCGACGCAAGCATCACGCTGGGTACCACTACCCCGATCGCCAACACGTTGAGCCTGACGGCGCCGTTGACCACGCTCAACGCGCCGAACGCCACGACGCAGCTCACGGTGACGGCGAACTACCCCACGGGGCCGCCGGGAAACGTGACGGCGGCGAGCACGGGGACGCGATACACCGTGAGCAACGCGGCCATCGCAACCGTGTCGGCGGACGGGTTGGTGCAGGCGCTGTCAAGCGGCACGGTGGTGATTCAAGCGAACAATGAAGGCTCGACCGGAATGATCCAGATCACGGTGTCGATCGGAGCTGACACGGACAACGACGGCATCCCGGACTCGATCGAACTGCAGTACGGGCTGAATCCCAACGACCCGGTGGATGCGCTCCAAGACCAGGACCAGGACGGGCTCACCAACGTGGAGGAGTACCGCCTGGGGACCTCGTTGAACGACACGGATAGCGACGATGATCTGATTCCGGACTTTATCGAAGTGCGCCTGGGGCTGGACCCGAGGGTGGCGACGCCGAGGATGGCGGTCTCCGGGCGGGTGGTGAACGGGGGCGGTGCGAACGTGGCGGGCGCAACGGTGGTGGCGCTGGGGATGATCCAGGCGGTGACCAACGCGTCGGGGACGTTCCAGTTGGCTGCGGTTCCGGCGACGCTGGGGAGCGTGACGTTGACGGCGTTCGCGGCGGTGTCCGGGCAGCAGTGGGTCGGTTATTCGGCCGGAATCGCGCCGGCGGCGGGCGGGACGGTGGACGCGGGATCGATCGTGATTGCGCCGGTCAGCGGAGTGCTGAGCGGCGTGATCAGCGATCCGCTCGGCAACGGCGCGGGGGGTACACAGATTACGGTAGCTTGTGGAGCGGTGAACCTGACGGGGACCGCGGATGCGCTGGGACGGTACACGGTCACGAACGTTCCGAACGGGGTGTGCACGGTGAACGCGTTCCACGCCGCCACGGGGTTCAGGGGAAGCGGAACAGGCAACCTGCCGGAGGTGGCGAGGGTCGATGTACGGATCGGGCCGATGGGCTCGGTGCAGGGAACGGTGTACCGGTCGAACGGAACCACGCCTTACCAGGGTGTGGCGGTGACGCTGGTAGATGGAATCCAATGGCTGGGCAACGCGATCACGGGCGCCAACGGCAGCTATTCGATGGCGGTACGCCCGGCGAGTTTCCAGGTGCGGATGGAGGCGCCCGGCAGTGTGAGTTTGACTTCGGCGCAGACGTACACGGTGGGCTTCGGCGAGGCGCGGACGGTGAATTTGAACCATCCGGGAAACGGCGTGGTGAACGTGACGGTGAGGGACGCGGCAGAGGCCTTGGTGAACGGCGCGGATGTCACCGCGTTCGCGGCCTCGCCGTATGCCTACCGCCTTCGGGACAAGTCGGTCAGCGGGACGGCGCAATTCACGGTGGCGGCGGGCAACTTCACGGTGACGGCAGCGCATCCGGCGACGGGCTTGTCGGGATCGGTATCGTCGGCGGTGGCGGAAAATGGAACCGTGGGCGTGACGGTGAATCTTACCGGATCGCTGCCGGGTACGGTACGAGGAGTGATCCGTTGGGACGCCACCAACCCGGTACCGTATCCCGACGTGTTTATCACTCAGACCGACGCCGGCGGCCAGATCCGGACGTTCTTTGCGGGGCGGTTCAGCGACGATCCGAACGGCAGCGACACGGACGCAGATGGGAGCTATGTGATCACGGGGCTTTCCGTGGGGCCGTTCACCCTGACGGCACAGTCCGAGGAGGGGGCGACCGTCACCGCCAGCGGAACGGTGACGGATGTGAACGCTCCAGTAGTGTTGAACGCGACAATGCCGGCGTCTGCGACGGTGAGCGGCATCCTGCGCCGGCCGGACGGGTCGGCGTTTGTGGGTGGAACCCTTCGGTTGACGGCGCCTTCGCTGCCCTTCGCGGCGCAGCCTCCGGAGACGGATGCACAGGGCGCGTTCCGGGTCCTGGGTGTTCCCGTGGGGCCCTACGTCTTGTACGGAGACACGATCAACGGCGGCGGGGGATCGTACCTGCGCTATGGCTCCGCGGCGGGGGTTGCGGGACAGGCCGGTCAAACCTACTCGACCGATGTGACGCTCGAGGAAACCGGAACCGTCACGGGGACGGTCTATCTGGCCGATGGAGTGATGGTGGCTCCGAATACGCAGGTGGACATCGAAGTGTACGGCAAGGGATTCGAGGCAGTACACACGGTGACCGCGAACGGTAGCGGTGTGTTCACCTGGTGCGGCGCTTACCCCGGCAAAGTGCTGGTGACGGCGCGTACGGCGCAAGGGGCTGGGGAAGCCGCGGCGGAAGGCTCGCTGGCGGGGGGAGGGACCGCGACGATCAACGTCCGATTCGGCAGCGCAGCGGACCTCCAGGGGGGAGTGATCTATCCACTCGCGGGAACGAACGGGTTCCGGTACGGAACGAATGATTGCCTGGGAATGAGCCCGGCGGGGACGAGCGACGGCAGACTGTCGAGTCCGGCATTGAGCAGTGCCTGGCCCGAGGTCAACCGGGCGTTGACGTTCACCGGATGCCTGGGAGTCGCCATCAAAGAAGCAAGCGGAAGGCAACTGGCTCGCGCCTTTCCTTTGATCTTTCCGACTGGCGTCTATCAGGAGAGGAAGATCTACGTTCCGGAGTCGGGTGGTTTTGTTCGGTACCTGGACAGCTTCACGAACCCGCATGCCGTAGCGCTAACGGTTCCGATCCGGCGCTCCCATCGGCGCACCCCGATACTGTAGGGGTCGCATTCAGTCGCATACATGCGACCCCTACAATTCACACGCCCAAGGGTCCGCTTCCCGGCCGTTCAACCGCCTTTACCTTATTCTTAATAGCCCCTCGCGGCTCCGCCCAACGTTCACACCCCGATTCCAACAATCGCCCCTTCTAACTCAACCACTTACATGTCTCTTCCCTCAAAATCCCTTCCACCCCGTGCGATAATTAAGGGAGATGCCGTTTTCCCCCTTATCCGCCATTTCTGTTGCGCTTTGTTGCGCATAAGCCCGAACCCACTTCCATCTCCTTTGTTTGCAACACCCCCTATCCCACATTTACCACACAGGCGCAACAAATCCGCTCGTATCCGCAACAGCTATCCGCTTATCCGCAACACATACGCAACAGATTTGTAAGCCTGTTGCGTTCACAGCACTTTTATTTTTTTCTGTTGTGAACGCTCAATCACTTCCCTCCATTTTAGCCATTTTTCCGCTTCCCTCCGTGCCACCCTGAGATCGAGAAAACATGATCTCCGACCTCCTTTGCGCCGCCGGCCCGGTTCGCTTCGCCCGGCTTCGGCTTGACTTCTCGCCCGACCCGTCCAGGCGCGCTTCCTCGCCTCGGCCGCCCGCGCCGTCTTCTCAACTGTTGCCGCCAATGGGGCAAGTCCACCACCGTGGCTGCCCTCGCCGTCCACCGCTTCGTCTACGGTGCGCCCGGCAACATTACCCTGATTTTCGCGCCCTCCCTCCGCCAATCCGCTGAACTCCTGCCATTTCTCCGCAGGACGCCGGGTGGTATCCTGGCTCCGGATCGAGCATGCCCGCGAATCTGACTCCCGACTACCTGGAGGCGGAGCGCGAGTTCCGCGAGGCGCAAACGCCCGCTGACAAAGTGGTGGCGCTCGAACGGATGCTGGCCACCCTTCCCAAACACAAGGGAACCGAGAAACTCCAGGCGGACATTCGCCGAAGGCTGTCGCAGGCCCGCAAGGAGGGCGCCAAGAAAGGTGCGTCCCACGCCGCTCCGATCTATCTGGTCCACCGCGAGGGCGCCGGGCAGGTGGCCCTGGTAGGCCCGCCCAATTCCGGCAAATCGCAGATCCTGTGCACGCTCACCCACGCGCGGCCCGAGGTGGCCGGATACCCGTTCACCACCCGATTCCCGACGCCCGGGATGATGCCGTTCGAGGATATTCAGATCCAGTTGGTCGACCTGCCTCCGCTCAGCCGGGAATTCATGGAACCCTGGCTCCCGCAAGTGATCCGGAACGCCAACCGGAGCATCCTGGTGATCGACCTGTCCAGCAGTGAACTCCTGGAAGAGGTCGACTGGATTGCGGGACAAATGGAGGAGTGGCGGCTTCCCTTCCCCGCCATCATCGCCGCCACCAAGGCCGACCTTCCGGCCGCGGCCAGCAATCTGGACGTCCTGCGCGACCTCTATGGCGGCCGCGCTCCCTGTCTCGCGATTTCCACCGCGACCGGCGAGAACCTTCCGGCCTTCGCCCGTGCGGTCTTCGCGTGTCTCGACGTCGTCCGCGTCTACACGAAAACCCCCGGCAGGAAGGCGGAGCTGGGATTGCCCTACGTACTGCGGCGCGGCGCCACGATACTCGACGCCGCGCGGCATGTCCACAAAGACTTTGCGGAACACCTGAAATATGCCCGCCTGTTCCACGCCGCCAATGGCGTTGACGGCCTGATGGTGGAGCGCGGCCATGTGGTCGACGACGGCGATATCCTTGAATTCCATATCTAACCTGCCCTAAAGTCCGAGCCAGGACAGACGATCATTCCAACGGAAAGCACGGTGAAGTGCGGTTGGTGTTGAATGTGGCGCTGTTGTTGATGGTGGCGATGCTGGGCGCGATCCCGCTGGAGTCAGCGATCCGGATTGTTACGCGGGCCCTGCCAAGGGCGGTCGTTCAGCGAGGCTACCAGACCCGTTTGGAAGCAGTCTCGACTTCAACCTGTCCGAACTCGGACATCCAGTTCACTGCCGAGGGCCTGCCGGAGGGCCTGCGGTTGTCGCCGGTCGGCGAAATTCAAGGCGTGGCCCGGCGGACGGGCCGGTTCCCCATCGCCGTTCGCGCTTCGAACAGTTGTGGCGCCGCCCGGGAGGAATTCACCATCCGTGTTTTTCCGGCGGCGGTGTTCGACCTCAGGCCGAGCGATCTCGTCTTTCGAGTGAGGCAGGGGACGCTTCCGCAGCATCAGAGTTTCGCGGTGCGGTCGACATGGCCGGAGTTGTTGTACCGCATTGATGTGGAACCGCGGTCGCCGGCCTGGCTGCGGATATCGCCTCGGTCCGGCCAGGTGCCGCCGGACGGTTCTCCGTTGGACGGAGATGCCGTGCATGTCGAGGTGGATCCCTCGGCCCTGCCTCCAGGAGTTCACCGGGCGGCGTTACGGGTCTCGGCGGCCGAGGCGCTACGTGTGGAGAAAGTGACGGTAACAGTTTATGTCTCGGCAGCGCGATAAGGCGAAGAAGACCCCTTCTTCCCAACGCGGAAAGATTGCCGGCGCCGGGTGCGGAGAGGGAGCGTACATGACCATTGTGGACCGAAAGGGACGCCGGACGCTGGCAAGTCTGAGTTTGGCCAAGCCGCCTCGCCGGCTGAAACGGATCCTTTGGCGGAAGCTTCCCCAAGGCCGGGCGCACCCGCTCCCTCCTCGACGTGCGGCGGTCCCCTCGTCGATCGTCGCGTTGAGCACGTTGTTGAGCAACGATTTCAGCACGGCGTACCGGGCCTGATCAGCGCCCAGATCCAAGCCCCTGGGCGGCCTTTCGACCCTGCCCCTTGCCCCTTGCCGCTTGCGATTGAAGATCCGCCAGCAGGTTCCCCTGCCGTGCCGCTGACGGTGGGCATTGTTGGCCCCATCCCGTATGCCTTGCCGGCGGCCAACCCTGGCTCCCGCGCGACACCGGCTGTTGTCTCTGAAATACTGGTTGAGGATACCCATGAAAGCCCTCGTTAAAAGCGAATCGCGTCCCGGGTTGTGGCTGCAGGACGTTCCCGAACCCTCCGCCGGCATCAACGACGTCCTGATCCGGGTCCTGCGCACTGGAATTTGCGGTACGGACCTCCACATCTACAACTGGGACGAATGGGCGCAAAAAACGATTCCCGTTCCCCTCGTCATCGGACACGAGTTTGTCGGTGAAGTCGCGGCCGTGGGCTCCAACGTCGCGGACTTCAAACCCGGGGACCTCGTCAGCGGCGAGGGTCACGTCGTCTGCGGGCGCTGCCGCAACTGCATGGCCGGACGCCGTCACCTCTGCGCCTTCACCTCGGGCGTCGGCGTGAACCGCGCTGGCGCCTTTGCCGAGTACATCTGCCTCCCCATGACGAATATCTGGCGGCACGATCCCGGCATCGACCGCAGCGTAGCCGCCATCTTCGACCCTTTTGGCAATGCCGTGCACACCGCCCTCGCGTTTGACGTTCTGGGTGAAGACATCCTGATTACGGGCGCCGGTCCTATTGGCATCATGGCGGCGGCGGTGGTCCGCCATGCCGCCGCGCGGCATGTCGTGATCACGGACGTGAACCCCTACCGGCTCGAACTCGCCCGCAAGGTCGGGGTTACGCTCGCGGTCAATACGTCGGAGACGCCGCTCAAAGAAGTTCAAAAGAAGCTGGGCATGAAAGAAGGCTTCGATATCGGCCTCGAAATGTCGGGCAATCAGGCGGCGTTCCGGGAAATGCTGGCCAACATGTGCCACGGGGGTCGCATCGCCATGTTGGGCATTCCCCCCAAAGAGATGTCGATCGACTGGAACACGGTCATCTTTAACATGCTGACGATCCGCGGCATCTACGGCCGCGAGATGTACGAGACGTGGTATCAGATGACCGTGATGATCGAGTCCGGGCTGGACATTCGTCCCGTCATCACTCACGAGATGCCTTATCACGAATTCGAGCGCGGCCTCGAAGTGATGGCGGCCGGCCAGGCGGGGAAAGTCGTTCTCCACTGGGCGGACTAAACAGCCATCGGGTCTTCCCTCTATTCCCAACCATGTGCAGGGGCGCGGTACACTGTCTCACGAGTGCGCTTGAACCTCATCACCATCGGATTGCTGGCGGTCGCAGCCTTCGCCCAGGATTTACCTAGCGGCGCGGATGTGGTAGACCGCTACCTGGAAGCGACGGGCGGACGGCACGCCTATGCCCGCATCAAGACGTACACCGCGGCAGCCGTGGTCGAGTACGCGGGCCGGCCGAACCGCGGTACGTTTCACGTCTTTCAGGCCGCGCCCGACAAAAGCTACTCCATCATGGTTCTGCCTGGCGTCGACAAGGTGGAGACAGGGACCAGGGACGGCATTGCCTGGGAGCGAACGCAGCGCCGCGGCCTTCGGTTGAAGACCGGCGAGGAACTGGCCGCCGCACTTCGCGAGGCCGATCCGCAGGCGCGCCTGAACTGGCGGAAGTACTATCGTTCGGCGGAGTGCACGGGCGTCGAGGCGGTGGACAGCATCAATTGTTTCCGGGTCGTGATGACGCCGAACGTCGGTAAACCGGAGACGCGGTATTACGATCAACTCTCCGGCATTCTGCTGAGGGTGACGCGCATTGTCACGACACAAATGGGCGAGTTCCCGTCGGAAGGCCGCTACGCCAACTATCGGCTGATCGACGGCATCAGTTGGCCGCAGACCTTCAACCAGTCGCTGTTCAACCAGACCTTGATGAGCCGGATCGAGAGTGTCACACTGAATGCAGCGATACCGGAATCGCGATTCGACCTTCCTTCCGACGTGAAGGCGCTGCTGTCGAAGCCGGCGGTCCCGCCGGCCAAGTAACGCCCTCTGTTGGCATTCCCCTTGCAATCATTCAGCCGAGCGCGGCGTTCCGCGAGCGCACGGGAGAACTGGAACGTGAGAAGAATCAAAGAGTTTACTTCGGTTGCCGGGCTTTTGATGGCTGTGTCTCTGGGTTACTTGGACACGGCCCGGGCCCAAAATACCATCTCGGTCAGTCCGACCCAACTGTCCTTCACTGCCCAGGCCGGCGGAGCCCCTCCGGCGGCGCAGATCCTTTCCGTTACCGGATCGCAGGCCGGTATCGCCTTTCTGGCAACGCCTGTCTACCCGTCGGGCGCCACGGTTCAGTGGCTGTCGCTCCAGCAGAACGGCACTGCCACCCCAGGGACGATCTCGGTCACGGTGAACCCGGCTCAGCTTCAACCGGGCAGCTATTCCGCGGTTGTCTTCATATCCGCGCCGAACGTCGTGCAGGTGCCGGTCTCCCTCACGGTCACGAGTCCCTCGCCGTTGACCGTGAGCCCGGCAACGTTGTCGTTCAGCCATCAGATCGGATCGACGCTGCCGGCCAGCCAGAATCTCAACATCACGAGTTCCTCCCCGCTTACTTATAGTGTGACGGTCACGACGCAGAACAACGTCGCCTGGTTGCTGGCGAGCCCAACGGCGGGTTCCACTCCCGGAGCGGTCAGTGTGGGAATCGATCCGGCCAATCTGGTGGCCGGAACCTATCAGGGAACGATTACGCTCACTCCACAAGGGCAGGGCAATACTCCATTCCAGGTGACGGTGACGTTGACGGTGACGGCCACGCCCCAGTTGACGATCAATCCGTCCTCGCTGGTCTTCAACCACCAACTGGGCGGGACCGCGCCCCCATCGCAAACGGTGGAACTGGCGTCGAATGGCCCCATCATCGGCTTCACCGCCGCGTCCAATACCAATTGGCTGGTCGTTACCCCCGCCGCGGCTACCACTCCTGCGTCCCTGACGGTGAGCGTTCAGGTGGGACTACTGCCCGTCGCGGGAGTCTACAACGGCACCATCACCATCACACCGCTCGGCAGCGGAAACCCGCAACAGATTCCGGTCACGGTGAACGTGGGAACCACTCCGTTCCTCAACGTGTCCCCCAATTCCCTCACCTTCCGCTACCAGTTGAACGCGGCCCTGCCCGGTGACCAGAACGTCACGGTCACCAGCACCGGCGCGGCGCAGTCCTTCACGGCCCAGGTCACCACGCAAAACGGCGGCAACTGGCTCCTGGTGCGGACTCAGTCGCCGACCACCGCGCAACCCCTGGTCGTCGGCGTGGATCCCGCCGGGCTCGCGCCGGGCACGTATCGCGGAAACATCACGTTGATCGCGACGGGCGGCGTGGGAACGCCGCCGTCGATCGCGGTGACTCTGACGATCTCCAACGATCCCACCCTGATTTTGAATCAGACGGCGATCAACTTCGCGTTCCAAACCGGTAAGGGGGTGCCGGCAACCGTCCCGATCGTGGTCACCAGTTCAGGAACGCCGTTGGCCTTCCAGGTGACCAAGAGCGAGAACTCGAATTGGCTGGTGCTGACGCAGCCTTCGGGGACGACGCCGGGGAGTTTCTTCGTCGGCGTCAACACCACCGGATTGGAGCCCGGCAACTACGAAGGCACGCTGACCGTGACGGCCCCGAGCACGCAGAACGCACCGATCACGGTGCCGGTACGGCTGGTGGTCAGCAACAACGTGCTCCTCTCGGTGAGTCCCGGCTCGCTGGAGTTCCGGGCGCCGCTGGGCGGGTCCATTCAACCCCTGCAACAGATCGGCGTGGCCAGTACCGATGGAAGCGCATTGAACTTCACGGTCACTGCGACCACCGCCAACGGACTGACCTGGCTATTGACGGATACCCTCCAGGGTGGCGCCACGCCGCGTAACGTCGGAGTCACCGTTAATCCGGCCGGCTTCGGCGCCGGGCGCTATGCCGGAACCGTCGAGATCGCCTCACCCAACGTAGCCAACAGCCCGCAGCGGGTGAACGTCGTGATGGTGATCCAGCCGACCGACAACCTGACAGCGACGCCCGCCTCGCTGAGCTTCACCCAGGTGGTAGGCGGGACCGCGCCCGCTGAGCAGACGATCCAGATCGCGGCTTCCTCGGGCGGCAACCTGTCTTATCTGGTTTCGGCGGCAACCATCACGGGAGGGTCCTGGCTCTCGGTTACGCCGACCGCGGGCAACACTCCTGGAACCATTCGCGTGACCGCCAACGGATCCACGCTGTCGCCAGGGACCTATAGCGGAACGATCGTGGTCACTTCGACCGGCGCGGCGAACAGCCCGCTGAATATTCCGGTTTCGCTGGTCGTCACCAGCCAGAGGACGCTCGCATTGACGCCGAATGCGCTGAGCTTCACTCACGCTCTGGGTGGAGCCGTCCCGGGTCCGCAGACGATCTCTGCGACGTCGACCGGAGGACCGGTAAACTTCACGGTACGCGTCACCCTGGAGTCGGGCGAAAACTGGCTGGGGGTGGCGCCCTCGTCCGGGGCCACTCCCGGCACGCTGAACGTGACGGTGAACCCGACGACCCTGCAGCCCGGAACCTATCGCGGGTCCATCATCGTGACTTCCGAGGGTGCGACCAACTCGCCCCAGACCGCCACGGTCACCCTTACGGTAACGGGCACGGTGCTCACGCTGACACCCGAGGCCCTGGCCTTCACCTACGCGGCCGGAAGTACGGCCCCACCGGCCCAGCAACTCAACCTCTCCTCCAGTTCCGGCTCGCTCAACTATGCCGTGACGACCAGTATTTCCGGCGGAGGGACGTGGTTGCAGGTGACGCCTACCGGCGGAGTGACCCCCGGAGTCCTGACGGTGACGGCGAATCCCGCGGGATTGCAGCCGGGAGTCTACACCGCCACCATCACCGTAACGGCCCAAGCCGCGGCCAATTCACCGCGCCGGGTGCAGGTCACCCTGAACGTCACCGCGCCGTCGGCCGCTCCGGTGATCCGGGAGGTGCTGAACGGCGCGTCGCTCCAGGCCGCCGACCTGTCGGCGGGCCTGATTTTCACCATCAAAGGCGCCGGCCTGGGCCCCCTGCGTGGAGAGGTGTTTGCGCTGGGGACAGATGGCAGAGTGCCCACGACACTGGCCAACGTCAGGGTGTTCTTCGACGACACGCCTTCGCCCATCCTCTACGCGCAAGCCGATCAGATCAACGCCATCGTGCCGTATGGGGTCGCCAACCGGTTCGGCGCGCGGCTTCGGGTGGAGTATTTCAGCGTTCGCTCGGCGACCGTCGACGTTCGGATCGCTCCCGCCTCACCCGGCATTTTTACGGTGACGCAGACCGGGTCCGGGCAAGGCGCCATTCTGAACCAAAACAATTCGGTGAACTCGGCGGCGAATCCGGCGGACCGCGGGACGATCATCGCGCTGTATTGCACCGGCGAAGGCCAAACCAGTCCGGCCGGCGTGGACGGCGGAGTCAATAGCCGTGCGCCCTTCCCCGCTCCGATTCAAGAGGTCCGCGCCTTCATCGGTGGCGTTGAAGCCCCAATCCGGTATGCCGGTGCGGCGCCCACGTTCGTTGCCGGCGTCATGCAAGTGAACGTTCAGGTTCCCCAGAATGTCAATCCCGGGAGCGCGGTGCCCATCACCATCCGGGTCGGGACCGCGTCGAGTCTCCTGGTGACCACTGTCGCGATCCGGTAGGGGTCCCGGCGCGGTCGAAACGTTGGCTCATGGTTCGTCCAGCGGCCGTGGAAGACCTCGAAGCGATCGGGCGGATTCAATCCGCTTCCCCGGAGGCCGCCCAGTGGCCTCCGGTCGACTACCTTCGTTACGATTGCCGTGTGACGGAATGGGAAGGCCGGGTGGCCGGCTTTGTGGTTCTCCGCCGCTTGGGTCCGGGTGAGGCCGAGATTCTCACCCTGGCTGTCGAACCACCTTACCGGCACAGAGGGCTGGCTCGCGGTCTGCTTCACGCCTCGCTGCCCGACTTCCCGGGCCGGGTCCACCTCGAAGTGAGACGCTCCAATCGCGCGGCCCAGCGTCTGTATGAGCTGTTCGGGTTTCGGATCACCGGCGAGCGGCCGGGGTACTATAGCGAACCTCTCGAAGCCGCTGTTGTCATGACTCTGCAATCGTGATAACGTGTGGGCAGACGGAAGGCCTGGCAGAGGCTGTTTCCGCCACTTCAAATGAAGTGGGATTACCCACCGAGTCCAGCCTGCTTGCGAGAGCTCGGCGCGGCAACCTCACTGAAGGAGGAACTGCCCAATATGGAATGGACCAACACGGAAGAACTGAGAACGCACCTGATCACGAGTGATGAGGAGTTCCGGCGCCTGGCGACCCAGCATGCGGAGTACGCCCGTAAGATCGACGAGATCGAATCCCATGCTCATGTGACGCCCGACGACGAAATCGAGGAGCACCGGTTGAAGAAGTTGAAACTGCACTGTAAAGACCAGATGGAGGCAATCCTGAGCCGCTACCGCAGGCAGCAGGTTGCGTAATCGTTCAGGTGCGTGAACAACAAGGCCCGAACCCGGTTCGGGCCTTTGTTTTTTCTTCCCCCTCCGTGGTACTAGACGACCCTAGCAGCCATACCCCCAAAATGGCCATTTAAGTTAGACCTAACATCTGCTAATCTCTTTTTAGCCGTTATGGAACAGGTAAAAGGTAGTCGGTCCGTCCTGTCGTGGCCCAGCCAGTATGCGCCGGCGGTGCCAGCGCCTTCCTCGTGCTGGTACGGACCTGCGTTTCGCCTCCTGTCGGAGGCAGACTGTGAGTTTCTCTCTCGAAACGGGTTAGGCGTCAGGAGTTTCCGTCTTCAGCGGGCGAATCTTTTCCTCCGGTATGTCCGCCAGATGGAAAAGCGGGCCTTCGAGCTTCAGGCGCGGAAACTGGCCACCGAGCCGGTGTGGGATGTCACCCGTGGGAAGCTCCAACTGGTCGGTCTCGGGTTACGGCTTCGGTTTGTAGCCGCGGGCTTTGTTCTCGAGTTGCCCGGCAGCGCCCGGCAGGCGACTCGCGCCCTCAATCAACTGGCCGCTTTCCTGCAGCCGCCGAACCTCATCGAGATTCCGACAACCGCTTGAGCGCTCCCTCGATCTGAGCCAGTTCACCTGCTTGGGCGGGTGTCAACTGTTCGATTCTCGGCTGGACCTCACCTTCGCGCGCAAGTAACAGCATCCATGTCGCATAACACACACTCGAGCCGCCCAGTCCCAACAGATTCACCGGCGCCCACCTCCAATCGGTAAAATTCAGCATTATCAGCACGAGCGCCTTGATGGTCAGGTACGCCGTTGACGTGTAATGGTGGGTGACTACATTGCGCCGCGCGGGAGTTGGCAGCCACCTCAGGAAGACTAACGTCAGCCACAGAGCCGTACTCACAATCAACAACGTCCACCGGCGCGTAATGTTGAGCAGATAAAGCTTGGGCCATTTCCAGGCGGTCAACTCGATATCCCCGTCTAGCTGGAGATTCAGAACCACAGCGAAGCCGATGATCACCAGCAGAAACCACGCGCCAAATGAGCCAAGGCGCGGATACGCCTCCATCGATTTCCAGTAGGCTTCGATGCTGAAAGCGATCAGTGCGAAGACCAATATTGGCTCAGTGCTGGTATAAAAGCGCAAATACTGCCCCTTCATCGGGTCGAGGGGCGCGAGGCAAACGGAACGCAAGACCGATGCGCAGAGGAAGAGGAAAAACCAGGGGTACCGGCGGATCAGACCAAGATTCCACAGGCGGGCAACCAAGCCCGCCTGTGTGATTACGGACAGCGCCCAGAGAGTCGTTGTCACTCTGAGGGAAGCATATCACAATACTTTGCAGTTATCGGGATTGGTCTCGCAGCCGGGTTCAGGGTCATCCGTCCGGGGAACCGGCGACAGCAGTGCCAGGGCCAGGCAAAGAGCAAAGAAGAAGCGTTTCATGATGGGTACAACCTCCAGTGCCAAGTGTGCCCTAAAGAGGGATGAAATTCGGTCAAATACCTTAGAATTTCTAAACACAGAACAGGAGGAACCTAAGCTGTTCAGAACTTAAGTTGGGGGTACTACTAGGAGCGAGGTTCTAGAAGGAAGGTCGCGGAGGCTCCGGCAGCACGGCAGATGGCTTCCGCGGCGCGGTATCCGCTGCGCACGGCGCCTTCCATCGTTGCGGGCCAACCGGACCGGGTCCAATCACCGGCGAGAAAGAAATCCTTCAGTTTTGTGCCGGGCTCGGGCCGAGAGGCCTCGATGCCAGGCTTGGCGGAAAACGTGGCGCGGACTTCCTTCACCACGTGCCCCTTCACCAATCGTGAGTCGCGCACCGCGGGAAAGAACTCCGCGAGTTCTTTCATCGCGAGATCGAGGATGCCGGCTCGGCCCACGGGGAGCAGGCTCCGCGAGGCACTGACGACCAATTGAAGATAGCGGCCTCCGTCTTTGTTGAACATCCACTGAATCGTGCGGTCCAGCAGCGTCGCGTGCGGGAGATCGGTCACCTGGCGGTCGAACCACAGGTGAATTCCGGTAATCGGCGAATGCTCGAGCCAGGACGAATCCGGCGCGAGTCCTGGGGCGATGACGGCCAGGCGGTCGAGCGGCAAGGCGCTTACGTAAAAATCGCCCGTTTCGAGCTCCCCCGCGCAACGGATTCCCGTCACCGACACCGAATTAAACTCGATTTCTTCAACGGGGCTGCGGAGTTTGATCTCGACGTTTGGCCATTGGCGCCAGGCGGCGGCCGAATAAAGTTCTCCCAGCGGAACCGACGGCACGCCCATGTGGTAGGAGTCGCGCCCCGCGAGAAATCCCAGGCGAAACACCTGGAATCCGTGGCAGGCGGCCATGCGATCGAGTTCTTCATTGATGGCGCTCACCAGCACGGGCCGCCAGAATCGTTCGATGGCGGCCGGCGTCTGCCGTTTCTCCGCCAACCAGTCCAGCATGCTGATCCGCTCGAGGTCCTGCCGCCTGCCCCCCTCGGATCGAATCGCCATCAAGGCGCGCGCGATGGCGCGTTTGTCGGCGAGTCCGAAACACGCCATACGGAGGAACGGCCCGCTCAAGTGCAGAGGAGCCGGCAGCCAGCCCGCGGCCAACTCGGAGACACGGCCGCCGGGTTCCACAAAGAAGAACTTCTGGTGAAAGCGAACCTTGGACGCGACGTTCAGCCGGCCATAGAAGTCGAGGAGATTGACGCAGCACCGCAGCAGAACGTGCTGGCAGTTGTCGATGACTTCCGGCTCGGGGCCGGCGGGATTGAGGGGGTAAGATGCCGCGCGCCCGCCCAGGAACCCTCGCGACTCAAAGACGCGGACCTGGAACCCCTGGGCGCCGAGCGCGGCCGCGGTCGAAAGTCCGGCCAGGCCGCCACCCAGGATGAGAACCTGTGGCATCAGGGCTTACCGGCGGCGCGAGAGCGTTTACCCGGACGTGGGTACGCGAGAGCGCCGGCCGCCGCCCGAATCGCCGTCGAGGAGAACGGCAACCATTACCACCAACGCCATGAACAAAACGAAGCTCGCGTCCGACATGTTAGTTCCAATACCCTGACCGCCATCCGTACCAAAGGGCACAAGCGCCTCCAACCACCGGAAACGCCGAGACCGCCAACCCCAGCCTCATCCCCAGATGCCTGACCGTTTCAGAACCCCGGCGAATTCGCACGAAGCTGGCACATGCCTGGGCCCCCACAATCGCGATGTATGCGGGTGTGGGGTTGGACTCACACCACGGGCAGTGTTTACTGTCCTTCCGATGGATGTTGCAATGTGCATCGGCGCCCGCCCAAAGCGATCTGCACCCGCAGCGAAACACGAGGTTGCAGAAATCGATGAAGAAGATCGAGGATACCAGGGCCGACAGCGCGAACACCGCCCACCGGGACACCACCGAAGCCTCCTCCCATCCCCGCCCCCGTTCTCGGCGGGATGACTTATTTGAACACAGGAGGACCTCTGACAACAAATCCCAGGAGGGTGGCTTGGTACTAGAGTTTCAGGTTAGCCGGTCCTATCGGGCCGTGTATCCGCCATCCACCATCAGATCCGTCCCCGTAATGAAGCTGGCTTCGTCCGATGCCAGGAACAACACAGCGTTGGCCACCTCGCGGGGTTCGCCGAGGCGATTCAGCAAGTGCAGAGGCGCGACCCGATCGCGCCATTCTTCGAACGTCAAACCCAGCCGCGCGATCTCCCGTAGCGAAGCACTCGTCAGCACACAACCGGGACAGACGCTGTTCACCCGAACTCCGAAGGGAGCCAGATCCACGGCCAGGCAGCGGGACATCAGCAGTCCGGCGCCCTTGCTCGAGTTGTATGTGGCGAAGCCGGCCTGAGCGATCACGCCGCTCATCGACGCCACATTGACGATCGCACCCCGGCTATCTTTCAAGTGAGGGATGGCAAACTTGGTAACAAGCGCGGTTCCGAACACGTTAACTCCGAACACGCGCTGCCAGTCGGCAAGTTCCGCCGCCTCCACGCTCATCTGGGTGAAATCGGCGGCGTTGTTCACCAGGATGTCGATCCTGCCGAAGGATTCGACGGCACATTCGGAGATGCGGCGCGCGTCGTCTTCGTTCGAGATGTCTCCCTGGACGAAGATCGCGTGTCCCCCCAGTTGACTCACTTTGGCCAGAGTGGCTCGTCCATTGGCGTCCTGGATGTCGTTCAAGACAAGGCGGGCGCCCTCCGAGGCAAAGCGCACAGCAATCGCCTCGCCGATACCCGCACCCGCACCTGTGACGATCGAGACCTTTTCCCGAAGTCGCATCTGGCGAGTGGGCCTACGACGAGGTGGATTGTTCGCGGCTGGCGATCACGCGGTCGACCATGCCGTACTCCACCGCCTGTTCGGGATTCATGATGTAGTCGCGATCCACGTCGCGCGCCACGCGGTCCACCGTCTGTCCGGTCGACTCCGCGAGGATCTGGTTCAACGTCTCGCGCATGCGCAGGATCTCCCGCGCATAGATGTCGATATCGGCGGCCTGCCCCGCCAGACCGTGCATCGAGGGCTGGTGGATCATGATCCGCGAGTTGGGCAGGGTGAATCGCTTGTTCTTCATCCCCGCAGCCAGCAGCACCGCGGCCATGGAGGCAGCCTGCCCCACGCAGATGGTGACGATATCGGGTTTGACGAACCGCATCGTATCCAGAATGGCCAAGCCTGCCGTGATGGAACCGCCAGGCGAGTTGATGTAGATGGAAATGTCCTTCTCCGGATCCTCGGCTTCCAGAAAGAGAAGTTGCGCGATGACCAGGTTGGCGACATTGTCGTCGATCGGCGTGCCCAGAAAGATGATGTTTTCCTTCAACAGGCGAGAGTAGATGTCAAAGGCGCGCTCTCCACGCGACGTCTGCTCGACCACCATCGGCACGAGAACGGAAGATGGCTCCATTCGATCCTTTTCCTTTTTTGAGCGGCGATTACTTCCTGGGGGAGCGGCGGCTTCGCTTCGTCTTTTTCGAATCGCGCGACTCAGCGACAGCCTGGGCCACTGCGGCCACGGTGCTTTGCCCCAATGACTCCATGATACGCGAGTGCAGAGCCCTCCAGGAATCGAGGATCCACGGAACCTGCTCCGAGGCCTGGGACAGGCTCGGCCCGTCCATTGCCTCCACGATCTGGAGCAGGCAGATTTCGTCGGCGGGGATGCGCAGCGTGAAGCCTCCGGACGGCCCTTTGTTCGACTTCAGCAGGCCTTTGCGCGCCAGTTCCTGCAGGATCTTCGCCAGAAAGTGTACGGGGATTTGCTCTTCCTCGGCGATCACCCGCGTCATGGCGTACTTGCCCTCGGGGACGCGGGCCATATACACCAAAGCGCGGATGGCGTACTCAGCCGAGCGCGAATAGAGCATGGCTATGTATTATGCGTGTCACAGGACTCGGCCCGCAAGGGGGAAAGCTCGAAATCACTTCACAAAATGTACTAGGGCCGGCTCAGCCCCTGGAGCCACGGGCGGCCAGCCTGCACCAGGCGTCAAAGACACCACTCGAAAGCTCTTTTAATCTTGCCGCGTGGAGCCTGGGATTGATGGGTTCGGAGACCTCCCGCAAGCCGCCCTCGTTCGAATCCTCCCTCAGCCAGTCTTGGATCATTTCCGGACTCACCTCGAGGTGGAATTGGAGGCCGTAGACGGTAGTGCCGATCCGGTAGGCCTGGTGGGCGCAGCGGTCGCTCGATGCCAGCCACACGGCGCCGGCCGGCAGATCAAAGGTCTCGCCGTGCCAGTGAAACACCTCCTCGCGCTGGCCGAAGCCACCCAACAGAGCGTCCTGGGCCCCTTCCGGACGCGGGTACACAGGAAACCACCCGATCTCTTTTTCGCGGTTGCGGAAGACGCGGGCGCCGGCGGTCCGCGCGACGATTTGCGAACCGAGACAGACGCCCAGAATCGGCTTTGAACGGGTCATGGCCTGCGCCAGGTACCGCATTTCCTGCTGGACCCATGCATCGGGATCGTTGGCCGACATCGGCCCGCCCATCGAGATAATGCCGTCGCTCTCATGAACCGGGTACGGCAACTCCTGTTCCGGATCGAGAACAAGATCGACATAGGAGTAGTCGATGCCGTGGAGTTCCAGCGACGTTGCGATGTAGCCCAGGTGCTCGTGAGGAACGTGACGGAAGACCAGGACCCGCGGCATCAGTCTTTGGTCGCGATCTGGAAATGGGACAACGTCTCGGCGTACCGCTTGACACCGGCAAACAGGGCCTCGGCAATGCGTTGGCGGTGCTCGGGTTTCTTTAACAGCGCTTCTTCGCGAGGATTGCTCAGGAATCCGATCTCCGTGAGAATCGACGGCATGGCCGCGCCCAGCAGAACCACGAAGGGGGCCTTCTTGGCGCCGCGATTGTGAGCGCCGGCGTTGTACCGGGCAGATACCGGAAACAGAGCCGTTTGTACCTTCTGGGCGAAATCGCGCGATTCGAGAATCTTATCGTTGGTCGCGATCTCCTGAATGATACCCGTCAATTCGTGGACTGATCGGCTGGAGGCGGCATTCTCCCGGGCGGCGATTTCCAGAGCCTGCTTGGACGACGTCAGATTCAGGTAGTAGGTCTCGACCCCGGCGGCGCCCCGGTAGGGAGAAGAATTCGCGTGAATCGACAGAAACAGGTCGGCACGCCTCTCATTGGCGAGTTCCGTGCGCGTCTCGAGCGGCACAAAGGTGTCGTCCGTTCTGGTGTAGATTACCTCCACTCCCAGCCGCTCCTCGAGCAGAGCTCCCAGGCGTTTCGAGATATCCAGCACCAGTTCCTTTTCCAGAAGCCCGCCCTTGCTGCTGGTGCCCTGATCGTGGCCGCCGTGGCCGGGATCAATCACGACCCGGCCCATTTTGAGTCCTAGCGCTCGGATCATCGAACCGCCGCTGCGGGCCGGCAGCGCCGTGGCGGGTGGCCGCGATTCACGCGCGCCGCGAGGCCTCGGCGTCTTCTCTTCTTCCTCTACGATCTTTTGCGCAACCGCTTTCTCCCGATCGGCGCGAGACTCCGGTTGCGCCGCGGGCTTCGGCCCTTTTTTTTCAGCCCTCGGTTCTTCCTCCGCGATTTTTTGGGCTGCTGTCTTTTCCCGATCGGCGCGAGACTCCGGCGGCGCGGGCTTCGGCTCTTTCTCCTCAGCCCGCCGTTCTTCCTCGGCGATTTTTTGCGCTGCCGTCTTTTCCCGCTCGGCCCGATCGCGTCCCGCGCCATCGGGTCCCGCCGCCGGCTTCGGAGGCTCGGGCGCCTGCAGGGGTCTCTCGATCGCCTCGGCCGGCTTCTTCAACCCGGCGATGGTGACCACTGGGGGCGGTTCGGGAGCAGGTTCGGCGCCGCGCGGCCGCAACTCGATGATCAGCTTGCCAGGACGGCTGTCCCGCGCAATGCGGTAGTTCAACGGTTCCTTCAGGTCCAGAACGATCCGCGTCACTCCCGGTTTCGTCTCGGCGATCCGGATTTGCCGCAGTCGCGTGTCGCGCACCGGAACCGTGCGGATACCGGGCTTGCCGTCGTCTGGAGTCGTGTTTAGAAAGTCGAACAAGAGCCGGTCCGGATCGGCCAGAGACTCCGACCGGTACTTGGGCTCACCGGTCGTCTCGACGATGACGCGGGTAACTTCAGGGTAGGATGTGTGCTTGACGCTCTTCAGGCGCAAGGAGGCCGGCGCCGCGACACTCGCCGCCGCCGCCACCAATCCCAGCCACGTCTGCGCCATTCGTCTCATTCGCTTAATGAGCCGTGTAGTATTCCCGGCCGTCCGCATCGACCTTCATCTGGATCGGAGGGTATTCTCGCTTCGGCGGGACGCCGCCCGCCGGTTGGACTCGCGCCGTGCGCCGGACCTCGCCCAGCCGCCGGCCTACCTCATACACATAATTGCGCGTTTCCGGATACGGCGGAATGCCTCCCCACCGCGCGACCGCCCCCTCCCCCGCGTTGTACGCCGCCAAAGCCAACCGCTCATCGCCTCCATACAACTCCAGGAGGTGCTTCAAATACTGCACCCCGCCTTCCAGGTTCTCCGAGGCGTTGAAGGAATCCCGTACCCCGAATCGCCGGGCCGTCGATGGAATCAACTGCATCAAGCCCAGTGCCCCTTTGTGCGACACCGCCGCGGGATTGTAGTTGCTCTCCACCCGGATTACCGAGTGCACCAGGGCAGGTTCAACCTCGTGTTTGCGGGCCACGCTATCCACGAGGTCGCGCAACCCTCCGCTGGCCGGCCTCACGGGCGCTCGCGCCGCATCCGGCCCGGCCGCCGGCCTCGATTCGATTATCTTGGGAGTGACCACTTCCATACGGATCAATCGCCCGCTCCGGTTGTCGGCACGGACGCTGGACGCGATTCGGATGGGTTGTGCGCAGACCGGAATCACCCCAAGGGACACCAGAATTATAATTGCATAGGTAAAACAGGAATGCATTCTTTTGTTTCTGTTACCTGACTTAAACTGATCCATTATAGCGAACCCCTCCCGGCCTCCCTGCTATTCTACGGGCATGACCCGGGCGGGATTCGTGATGTGTGGCGGCTTCAGCTCGCGCATGGGCGCCGACAAAGCACTCCTTCCCTTTCACGGCCGCACCTTGCTCGAGGAGGTGGCCAACCAGGTTCGAGCCGCCGCCGGCTCGGTCACGTTGCTCGGTCCGGTTGAGCGATATGCCCATCTGGGGTTCCCGGCGATCCCCGACCGGCAGTCCGGATGCGGGCCCCTCTCCGGAATCCTCGCCGCGCTTGAATCCGGAACCGCGGACGGGAACCTGATCGTCGCCTGTGACATGCCGGGAATTTCGGCGCCCCGTCTGGAGGAGTTGCTGTGCGCCGCGGAGGAGGCGGACTGCGACTGTCTGCTGCCATGCGGGCCTGGCGGCCAGCCCGAGCCGTTGTGCGCGGTCTATCATTCCCGCGCTCTTCCCCACCTTCGCTCTCTGTTCGAATCCGGCGTGCGGAAAGTGACATCCGCGTTGGACGGATTGCGCGTCGTCCGTCATGAAGTGGAAGACGTTCGTCTCTTCGTGAATGTCAATACTCCTTTAGATTGGGAGCCTTACCGGCCATGACCGAGCAATTCCCCCACTATATCGAGTTTCGGCATGTGTATAAGACGTTTGACAAGCCGGTTTTGGTCGACTGCTCGTTTTGGGTCGACCCGGGCGAGACCGTCGCCATCATCGGCCGCAGCGGCGTCGGCAAGTCGGTGACTCTCGGTCACATCATGGGGTTCCTCAAACCGGACTCCGGCCGCGTAATTGTCTCGCACGAGGACGTCACCAACTTCGACGAAGCCGAATTGCGCCGGATCCGCAGGAAGGTGACGATGGTCTTTCAGTCCGGAGCGCTGTTCGACTCCCTCACCGTCGCCGAGAATATCCTGTTCTCGCTCGAACTTCGCGAAGACTACGACGAGAAAAACAAGGAAGATGTGGTCAACGGTCTTCTCCAGATCGTGGATATCTCCGAAGCCGCCGACGCCTATCCTACCGACCTCTCCACCGGTTACAAACGGGCGGTCGCCATCGCGCGCGCCCTGGCCGCTCAGCCCCAATGTGTCCTGTACGACGAGCCGACGACCATGGTGGACCCTCTCATGTCATCCCATCTGGCCGGCCTGATGGTCAAGCTCAAGCAGCAACTGAACCTGACCTCGGTGGTGGTCACCCACGATCTTGGCCTGATGCGAAAAGTGGCCGATAAGGTCGTGTTTTTGCACGAAGGCCGGGTGATTTACTTCGGTCCCGTCCGTGATCTCGAAAAATCCGATCACCCGCACATCGAGGAGTTCCTGGAAATGGATCGGATTGTGGAGGTCTGACCTGCTGAGTCACACACGGCCAGACAACACTGGCAAGCCTGGCGCAACTGTCGTACGTAAACCGGATTAAACTCCTATTTCGGCGCCTCCTTCGCTCACAAGGGAGGCGCTGCACTTTGGCCTCGACGGCAAAATCGATGTCGCGGTCGGCCAAACGCGCAGAACCTCACCAACCTGCTCGGAGATATTCTGCGGATGAACCCCGATGGAAGGGTTCCCGACGACAACCCGTTTGTTGCCTTCGCCGACTTGACAAGCAACCGCCGTTTGATCTGGGCCTACGGACTGCGAAATCCGTTTACGTTCGCCCTGAATCCGAGGACGGGAAGGTTTTTTCATCAACGACGGTGGCCAGGACACGAGGGAAGAGATTGATGTGGGCCGAGCAGGGGCCAACTACGGCTGGCCGCCGGAAGAAGGCCGGGGGAGAATGTGGCCTTTGACCGGCCGCTGTTCGGGTATCCCCATTGAGGGGACTCGGAACCACGCGGTTGCGCCATCGCGGGAGGCGCCGTGAATTTCCACGTCACCGATCCGACCGACCTCATCGTCGACGTGAGCGGCTACTTCGAGTGACCCTCACGAACGACTCAGAGGGCATGATACGGCGTAGGGTTCACCAGCGACGGCCGGCCACAGCCCAAGTCGCACGATCGCGCGCCTCGGATCGCCAGCGCTCCCGTCGGGCACACCTCCGCGCAGCATTGTGCCACGTGCCGCAACCCCTCGGCGAGCGGCCTGCCGAACGGAACCGCTACCGTGACCTGGAAGCCGCGGCCAATCGGCGCGAGCCCCAACGGCTCGCCCGCCCCCGCCGCGATCCGCACGCAGGCGTCACACAGGATGCACTTGCCCGGTTCGTACACGATCTCCGGATGCGAGATGTCCCGTGAATACCTCCGCCGTTCCCCGGCGAAACGGTAAGGGTCCGCCTGGTATTCGGTGGCTAGAGTCCGCACGTGGCAGCAGTCCGCTTTCCGGCAGCCGCAGGTCAGGCAGCGGCGCGCCTCCCGTTCGGCGTCGGCGGCCGGCAGGCCGGTCTCGACTTCGTCGAAAGTCTCCAGCCGGCGCTTCCGATCGATCTCGGGCATACGGACTCGCGCCGCTCGTTCAATGGCCCGAAACAGTTCCGCCCGTTCGTCGTCATCCACCGGACGCAATGCGATGTTCATGGCCTCCGGTTCGCCAGTGACCGCTTCCCCTCGCAGGAACTGATCGATGGAGGCGGCCGCAATCCGCCCGCCAGCCACCGCGCGAACGGCCCAATCCGCTCCCAGCACCGCGTCTCCTCCAGCAAAGACGCCGCGCAGATTGGTGGCCAGCGTCCGTTCATCGGCCGCGATTCCGCGGCTGGTGACCCGCAGCCCTTCGCGTTCGGCGAGCGAACGCTCCACGGCCTGCCCGATGGCGACGATCACGGTTGAGCACGACAAGACGAACTCCGAATCGCGAACGGCCACCGCCCGCCGCCGGCCCGAGGCATCCGGCTCGCCCAGTTCCATCCGTTCGCAGCTCACCAGCACCTGCTGGTGCCCGTTGTGATGGAGGCGCGTCGGGGTCACCAAGAACTCGATCGTCACGCCTTCGGCCTGCGCGGCCTCCACCTCCTCCATCAGGCAGGGCATTTCCTGTTGCGTCCGCCGGTAGAGAATCTTCACGCTGCGAGGCTTCAACCGTAGCGCGGACCGTGCGCAATCGAGCGCCGTGTTGCCGCCGCCGATGACGATGACGTCATCGCCCAGCGAGGGCGGGTTGCCCATCGCAACCAGTTCCAGAAACTCGACCCCGGTCAGCGCGAGTTCTTCGCCTTCGCAGCGAAGCTCCTGCGCCCGCTGCGCGCCGATCGCCAGAAACACCGCATCGTTCTTCTTCCGCAACTCGCCGAGGGTGAAGTCCGCACCCCAGCGGCGCTCCATCTGAAACCCCGCACCCAGCCGCCGGATCGAGTCGATCTCCGCATCGAGCGCCGCCTTCGGCAGCCGAAACTCGGGGACACCGTAGCGCAGCATGCCGCCGGCGAGGGGCTTCGCGTCGAACAGCACGCAGGCGTGTCCCTTCCGCAGAAGATAGTAGGCCGCGGCCAGGCCGGCGGGGCCTGCGCCCACGATGGCGACCGACTTTCCGCTGCTCGCGGCCGTGCGCGGAACAAACGGGGCCGCGCCGGCTGCGTCGTGGTCGGCCGCGAATCGATGCAGAGCGCCGATCGCCATCCCGTGGTCGTAGTCGCGCCGATGGCATTCCTGTTCGCAAAGCCGGGGACAGATCCGCCCCAACGCGCCAGGCAACGCCAACCGCTCCGCGATCGTCTCCGTGGCCGAGCGGATGTCCCGGTTGGCGATTTCGTAAACGAACTTCGGGATATCCAGGCCCGCCGGACAGGCCGCCGAGCACGGGGCCGCGCACTCTCCAGCATGGTCCGAAAGCAGCAGTTCCAGCGCCATCTTTCGCGCGCTCCGTGCCTCCGCGCTATCGGTCGTCACCGCCATCCCCTCGGACACCGGCAGGGCACACGCGGGCGAGAGATTCCGGCGGCCTTCCACCTGGACCGCGCACACGAAACAGGACGATGCCGGCGGCAGGCCCGGCACGTGGCAAAGCGTCGGAACCCGGATTCCGAGGCGCCGCGCCGCCTCCAGGACGGTGGTTCCCGCGTCCACCTCGATCGGCTTCTGGTCGATCGTCAGCCGGACCTGCTGGGGTTGCCCTTCCATCTGCCGCTACACCACCTCCACAGCGTCGTCCTGGCAGGCCTGGCGGCACAGATCGCAACGCGTGCAAAGTTGTTCGTCGATGTGGTGCCGCTCGTACGGCTGGAACGCGATCGCACCCACCGGGCACGCCTGCGCGCACAACGTGCACCCGATGCATTTGTCGTTCACCTGATAACGGATCAGCGAGGGACAGCGACCCGCCGGGCAGCGCTTCTCGAACAAGTGCGCTTCGTACTCGTGCCGGAAGTACCGTAACGTCGTCACCACCGGATTGGGCGCGGTCTGGCCCAGGCCGCACAGGCTGCCCCGGCTGACGTGGTCCGCCAGGGTTTCAAGCTTTTCAAGGTCATCCGGCCGGCCCGTGCCCGAGCACATTCGCTCCAGGATCTCGAGCATGCGCTTCGTGCCGATGCGGCAGAACGTGCACTTCCCGCAGGATTCGGCCTGCGTGAACCGTAGAAAGAAGCGGGCCATGTCGACCATGCAATCGCGGTCATCGAGCACCACCAGGCCGCCCGACCCCATGATGGCGCCGGTTGCCGGAATCGCGTCGTAATCCACCGGCGTGTCCGCGAGCCACTCCGGAATGCAGCCTCCCGACGGCCCGCCCAACTGCACCGCTTTGAACTTGCGGCCGTTCCGAATGCCGCCGCCGATCTCCTCGACAATCTCGCGAATCGTTACCCCCATCGCAACCTCGATCAAGCCGCCGCGCTCGATCTTTCCCGCGAGCGAGAAGACCTTGGTGCCCTTGCTGGCCGCGGTTCCGAGGGCAGCAAACCGGTCCGCGCCGTGACGGAGGATCCAGGGGATGCAGGCGAGCGTTTCCACATTGTTGATCAGGGTCGGCTGCCCGCGAAATCCGCGCTCGACGGGATAGGGAGGACGGAGTCTCGGCATGCCGCGCCGCCCTTCGAGCGACTCGATGAGCGCCGTCTCCTCCCCGCACACAAACGCGCCGCCGCCCTCCCGCACCTCCAGGCGCAGCGAGAAGTCGGAACCGAAGAGCCGGCCGCCGAGATAGCCGCGCGCCTCGGCTTCGCGGATGGCTTCACGCACGCGCCGGACCGCCAGCGGGTATTCCGCGCGGATGTAGAGGAACCCTTCCGTGGACCCGATGGCGTAGGCGGCCAGGGCCAGGCCCTCCAGCACGCGATGAGGGTCCGCTTCCAGCACCAGGCGGTCCATGAAGGCACCCGGATCGCCTTCGTCCCCGTTGCAGATGACGTATTTGACGTCTCCCGGTTGAGTCCGGGCGAGCGCCCATTTCCGTCCCGTCGGGAAGCCCGCGCCGCCGCGCCCGCGCAGGCCCGATTCCGTGATCGTCTCGATCACACGCTCTGGCGGGGTTCCGCCTTCCAGACACTCTCGCAAAGCCCGGTAGCCATCACGGGTCAGGTAGTCGTCGATCCGCTCGGGATCGATCGTGCCGCAGTTTTCGAGCACGATCCGCTTCTGCTTGGCCAGATACACGGCGGCCGTGCCGGTTCGGGGATCGTAGCGGGCCTCCTCCAACCGTTCGCGCGTTCCGTCTCGCGCGAAGATCGCGGCTGCGCGCTGCGCGGCCCGGCGCGCTTTCGACGGCAGGCCGAGCGGCCGAATGTGCCGGAGCACGATCTGCCGGCCCAGGCCGGCCGTGACGTTTCCGTAGAACGTGCTGGTTCCTTCGGGCTCGACCACCTCGACGATCGGCTCGCGATGACACATTCCGTTACAGCCGACCGCCTTCACAGCGTTCTCGACGCCGGCCTCGCGGGCCGCCCGTTCCATCGCCCGCCGAACCTCCTCGCCACCGCTGGCAATGCCGCAGGAGCTGAGGCCGATCCGGAACTCGACGGCGTTGGTGCTCACACGGGCTCCGGAACGCCGGTCGGAGACCGGCTCCACGTGGCTGGCTCGACCGCGTCGAGTACTTCGCACGCACTGGCGGGGGTTAGCTTCCCGACGGTCCGCTCGTCCACCATCAGGACTGGCGCCAGGCTGCAGCAGCCCAGGCAGGCGACTTCCTCGATCGTAAACAGCAGGCCGCGGTCCGTCTCGCCGCCTTCCGGAATCCCCAGGCTGCGCCGCAGTTCCTCGGCGATCTGGCTCGCTCCCGAGACATGACATGCCGTGCCGTGGCATACCCGGACCAGGTGCTTGCCGGCCGGCGTCCGCCGAAGTTGCGCGTAGAACGACGACGTACCCGCGATCTGCGCGGGCGTGATTTCCGTGAGTTCGCACACCCGCCGCACTGCCTCATCCGGCAGATAGCGGAACCGGGCCTGAATCGCCTGCAGGATCGGGATCGCCGCCTCGCGGCTGCGTCCCTCTTTGGCGACGATGTCGTCAACCAGTGTGAGGTCGATGACCGGTGCGGCGACCGGCACGGGGGGACGGATGGCCGGCTTCGCGAGAGAGATGGCCGCATGACCTTTTAGGACGATCAATTGGTCCCTGGCCACCGGGCGGGGATATTGGAATGCCGGCAGTTGTTTGGCGGTCCAGAGGAACAGCGCCAGGGAGGCGATCAGCAGGAGAGAGAGCCCGTCGATTCTGGTTTTGCGTGCCCTCTTGCGGTCGGTGATCCTCTGGTGCTCCGCCTCCAGTTTCGGGGCCAGGGAGGCATTCGATCTTACCTTTACCTGAAGGGCCGCGATCGCTGCTTCGTCTTTCGGCGCCTGCCGGCGCTCGGCGGCGTAGTCCACCGTCAGGATCGCTACGCACAGGATGATCAAAGCAGTCGAGGCTCGCGCAAGGCCGCGGCAGAGGCCGGCCGGGGGGCCGGCCGCGGGCGAGGGCGAGGGCGCCCGCCCCACGGGGCTGTCGCTTGAGTTCACTGGACTCTCTCCCGCGGGCACGCGGCGTAGCACCGCGCGCAGTAGAGGCACTTCGACCGGACCGCCCGCATGTTCTCGATCGCTCCGTACGGGCACGCGCCCGTGCACAACCCGCAGTCCAGTTCCTTGTCGGGGGTGATGGTCACGCCCCGGCCCGCCAATCGTGCGCACCACGACAACAGCCCGCCGTACGGGCAGAGATACCGGCAGTAGGGCCTGCCGACGAACATTCCCAGCACCAGGAAACCGCCGCCTATCGCGAGCATATGGGCGAAGCCCGTGCGGCGGAAGAGCCCGACAAACGGGTCGAACCGGCAGATGAGGAAGTCGCGCGTGGGCGAGGGCTGGATTGCAGACCAAAGCGCCGCGGCGAGGTACACGTACTTCAGCAGGCCCAACGCCCGATCCAGGCGTCGCGGGACTTGGACCGGTTTCAGAACCACCAGTTCCTGAACCGCGCCCAGCGGGCACACGCCTCCGCAGAAGGCCCGGCCAAAGAAGAGCGCGACCAGCAGCGGCAGGAAGAACGTGGCCGTCACGACGATGGGGATGCGGTAGCGCGCGTCGGTGAACGCGACCGCCACGTTCTGGATGGAACCGATCGGGCAGATGCAACCCTCGCGGTAGAAGCCGAAGTACGCGGTGCAGGCCAGCGTCAGCGCCACTACCCATCGCCGGTTTCGCCGCGCCAGGACCAGCCAGACGGAGACTCCCAGGGCCGCGGCCAGCAACACCAGGTCGAGGACTTCCATCCTGTAGCTGCGCGGTTGCGGACGCTGGACGGAGGGGGTGACGTATCCGCCGCCGATGTCTTTCTCCTGAGGGGCTGTGTCGACGGGACGCTCGTACGGGATCGCCTGCGCGGCGAGGGGGTGTGCGGCGGGCAGGAGGAGAAGAGACGCCATGAGCAGGGCGGGAACAACTCCACGGTTCAGAACCCGAACGGAAAGTGGACTGCCCGCTCCCTTCCGGTCGCGGCTCTGAAGAAAGTGCAAACTCACGGCTCTGCAACTCCACGGCTCACGCCGTGGGCTCCGGGCTTAGCGCCTGCGCAACACTCGTGCGGAACAGAGCGTCCTTGGGGCACGCCGTGGAAATCGCGCACTGGTTGCATCCGACGCACAGGTTGTGGCGGACCTTGAGCCGGATCGAACCTAACCCGGCTGGCTCCTTGCACGCCATCACGCACTTGCCGCAACCGTCGCACTTGTCCTCGTCGATGACGTACTCGTAGAAGTTGTTCGCCGGGTCGGCCGGGTCGATCTCGCCGATCGGCTTCCGCAGGATGGCATCGCGCGGGCACAACTTCTCGCTCGGCAGCCCTTGCGAATCGACCGCGCTCGTCACGTTGTAGTACGCCGGACAGATGCAGCACCGGCCGCACTTGGAGAAATCGTTGACGGCCCGCACGGCGGATTGAGACACTACGCATTCGGTCAGACAGAGATCGCAGACTTTGACTCCCAGCTCGCCCAGGCGGCTGTTGACGCACCGGGCGGAATCCACCTGCCAGACTACCTGTCCTTCGGCCTTCTGAATCAGGTAGCCGGCGGCTCCGGTCATTCCCAGGGCCGCCGCCCCGCGAACCAAGCGGTCCACTGCCGCGCGCCGCGATACGGTGTCGCTCATAGGGCGCCTTCAGGCTTCGGTTCGAAGCCCAGGATGTGCAGCTTCACCGGATCGGCCACATAGACCCGTCCGCGCGAGTCCACGGCCAAGTCCATGTTCTTGGAGGCCGGGTCGAATACGTTCGTGGCGATGACAGCAATCAACCTGCCATCGGCGCCCAGGACCTTTGCGCGCGGCCCGGCCTTCTCCGTGACGTACAGTTGGCCTCCTCCCGCGACTTCGACGTTGGTGGGATTACAGCAGCCCGGGAATCCGGAGGGGTCGAGCCAGTCGAACCGGCCGATGTGCCCCAGCAGTTGGCCTTCCGGGCTGTACCGCTCCACGCGGTGTTTGCCCGGATTGGCAGCGTAGACGATCTCGCCGTCCACGCTGAAGTCCAGCACGCCGTTCGGAATCAGGAAGCCATGGGTCCGGTTGTCCTTGCCGATCGTGTTGAGGAACCGGCCGAACCGGTCAAAGCGGCGGATGGAGCGATCTTTCGCATCGGCTGCCAACAGACAGTCCCGTACGAAGCCGACGGCCGTGACTTCCCCAAGGCGTTCGGGATCGCGCCACGTATCCACGAGTCTGCCGCCGCTGTCGAATTTCTCGATCTGTCCAGCCTCGCCGATATACACGGACCCATCCTCCGCCACCGCTACCGCAGTGGCGGGCTTGGCCGTGCTCCACTTCCGGAGCAGCCCTCCGCCGCGGTCGAAGACGCTTACGCGGCTGCCGCCGGCGGCGTATAAGAGATCGTTCCCGTCCACGCAGAGGGCTCGTAGCGTTCCGGCGAAATGGCCGCTGATCTTCTGGACCTGGCGGTATTCCATAGGCCCCCTCCTTCTACCTGCCGCGCACGTCGATGCACGTCATTTTGGTCATGTCCCGCAGGACCAGTTTCCCGTCGGACAACGCCATCGGCCCCCAGACGTCTTCTCCGCCGAGTACCTGGGCCTTGGCGAGTTCCTTATAGCCGGCGGCGTTGGCCTCGATCAGGCGGAGCATGCCTGTCTTGCCTTCCAGGACGAAGAACATCCCGTCGGCAAACAGGAAACTGCCCAGCTCGAACGAGGCTTTACCGTCGCTGTCCCAAACCGGCTTCCCGTCGAAGTTCAGGCAGGTGAACAACCCGCGGCGCTTCTTGCCCACCGCGAAGAAGTGCCCGTTGACCACGACGGGCGTATGGACTTCGGAGTTCCAGTCGCTGCCCTTCAGGTCGAACACGGTCTCGGCGCGGAAGGCGCCGCCGGCCTGCCGGACGCGAATCATGACGCTGCCTGCGTCATATGGCCCTGTCACGAAGACCCGCTGGCCGTCGATCGCCAGCGGCGAGGGAACCGCCGCAACGTTGAACTTGCGCGGGAACGTCCACAGCAATTTGCCGTCCTTCGCCGCCACTCCCAGAACTCCCTCGAGCGTCGAATACAGGTACTGGCGGACGCCGTCCAGGGCCGCGGGCATCACGGAAACGTGCGACATCAGGAGGTTGCTGGGGTTGGGGGTGCGCCAGATTTCCCTGCCAGTGGCCTTGTCGAGGGCGACCAGAATCGCGTCGCCGCCCGTGGCGATGACGATCCGGTCCGCCTCCACCAGCGGGTTCTGGCCGTTGTACCAGGGTGGGATGCGGGTCTTGTAGGCGGCGGCCAAATCCTTGTACCAGACTTGTTTGCCAGTCTTTGCGTCCAGAGCGTGAAGGCCGCACTTGGGGTCGAGCGAGAAGACAAACCGTCCGTCGGCGCCAGGCACGGTGCGGGTGATGCTGTGATTCGGGCGGATCTTGCGGACCTCTTTGAACCGCCACACCTCCTTGCCGGTGAGCAGCGACCGGCAGACGACGCCCCATTCCGAGGTGGCTTCCAGGTAGTCGTTGTGATACACCCGGCCGGCCACGATGGCCGGGCCGGCATAGCCCTGGCCAACCGGAACGGTCCAAAGGACCCTCGGCCCCGTCGCCGGCCACTGCCGCAACAGTCCGGTTTCGTTGGATTTGCCGTCCCGGGCAGGCCCTCGAAATTGAGGCCAGTCCGCCGCAGCGAGGGCGAACTGGCCCAGGATCAACCACCAGATGAATCGAACGACCACCTGAACCCGTAGCACGCACGACTCCGTTCGCCCCCGCCGGTAAGCGGTACCCCGAATGGAGAGAACTCGCGGCATCGGGTTGACCCTCGCCGGGGGTGGTGGGCCGGCCAGGGGACCGCCCACTTTCGCGACGGTCCGGGTACCTGTGACGGTTGCCGGAAGACGACGGGAGAATATATTCACCCGGTTGACCGGTCCCCCCACCCTCAGCGGCGGCAGAACGTAGTAGTCTCAATGGAAGTCGACTCTCTGGTTTGACAATTCCACCTCGCGGAGAAGCTATGAAGACGGTATTGTTCGCTTTCAGTGTCGTTACCCTGTTTGCGCAAGCGCCCAAGCAGCCGCCGGCGCCCATGACGTTTTTCCTCACCAGTACCGGCGTTGGAGATGGCGCAAACCTAGGCGGTCTGGCGGGAGCCGATGCCCATTGCCAGAAACTCGCCTCCGCCGCCGGTGCGGGCGATCGGACCTGGCGTGCCTATTTGAGCGCCTCGGCGAGCGACGGGAAACCCGCCGTGAACGCCAGAGACCGAATTGGCAGCGGCCCATGGCACAACCAGCGAGGCGCTCTGGTTGCACGCGACCTGGGGCACCTTCACGGTGACACGCTGGATCTGGCCCGCGCAGGCAATGTAATCACCAAGAACAACGGCATCACCGAAAAAGGCGAGTTGGTGAACGGCGTTGGCGACAAGCCCAACATGCACGACATCCTCACCGGCAGCCAAACGGATGGAACCGCCTACTCCGACGGATCGGACCACACCTGCAAGAACTGGACGAGCAACGGGGAGGGCTCGGCTCAGGTCGGCCATCACGACCGCAATGGCGGCGGGATCTCCTGGAATTCCGCCCATCCGTCGCGGGGTTGCAGCCAGCCGAACCTGGTGGGAACCGGGGGCGCCGGATTGTTCTATTGTTTTGCCCCGGGCAGATAGGCGCCCCGCCCTGGGAGGAGCATCGAAACGAAGCCTGCACCAACCCAAGGCAGGTCTGGCGGTCGCCGTCCTTAACAACGACGCTGATGGGATCCACCCCGCGCTGCGGGTTCATTGACAGACAGTGCGGATCGGGGCTTCGAGGCATCTGCAGCCTGCGAGCCTCATCGATTCCCGCGCCCCGAGTTGGATCCGGGTCTCTCGGTGCTGGGCGTAGACCCAGAGTTGGAGGCAGGCAGCGGCTCGCACCGCCGAAACTTCCGTCGACGCCAAAGACTGCAGCCTCTCCACCACGTACCTTTCCGCTCCGCGGTCCGGAACGCCCTGCTCCACCTGGCGGGCAAACGCCAAGTCGTCGATCTCGCCATCGCCCCGCGTCAGTAGGAGATCGGCCAGCGCATATTCGAGTGGCTTTCCGGGGGCGGCCCGGTATCGCAGATGAGCGCCGCTGTCTACGAATTCGGTACAGTAATCCCAGCCGTCGCAGGCCATTCGCAGAAGGTCGCCGTCGCGACGGAGCCACAGGATCCGGCGGTCGGGTTTCGAGTCGAAGCCAAGCGGTCTGGGACCATTGAAACAGCCCGCGAGTCCAAAGTAAAAGACGGGAATCACGGGATCAGCGAGCGTTCCAGTGGAAGCGCGTGTGACTAGGCCCGGGCGTCCGCTCCCTTCCGGTCGCGGCTCTGTGTGTGCAGGGGGTGGCGGACCGATCAATCGCCAAACACGATCTTCGCCAGGAGCCTGGAGGATATTCTCAAGGCGGACTGCGACTCGATAAAGCTGCATCGGATAGCCGGGCGTATTCCTTGAAAGAACGGTCGACCCGACCTTCCGGGCCGGACCCGCCATGCCGACGATGACGATCGGCGCCTCGCGGGCTCGCTCGCTCATCGCGCGCTCGTGCTCGACCAGATTGGTTGGGCGGGCACAGCCAATTGCCAGAGCGCCCACCAGGACCGGCGCGGGGAACCACCACAGACGCCGAGTGAAGGCTTCTCTCATCGGCTGACCTTAACCCCAAGGACGCCGGCCGGCGCTGGTTTGTTCCGGGCACCGTCGATTCCCAGATTCTGCTCGCCGACGACTCAGGATGGGAACTAGCTTGGGGAGTTGGGCGAGCTTTGCGCCGCCAGCCGCAGGCGCACCGCTCCGGCGGCGGTGTCCACCTGGGACTCGCCGTGATACCGGTACGTGTACGCAAGCACGGGCTCAGCCATCGGAAATACTATGATCGTCGGGATCGGGCAGGGGCTTTACGGCCAGGCGGCGCCCCTTGCCGGTCGTTGGTTCGCCGGCCCTCTCTAGCAGGCCCCGAATTCCAACCACGCATCGCGGAAGTGGACCATCGTCTCCCAGGGAGCCGTGTGGGGCGTGTTGCAACTGGAGGAGAAGATAAACCGGTGGGCGTAGGGACGCATCCGCTCAAACAGGTCCTCTACGTAGGCAAAGACCTCACTCCTGGTGGTGAAACGGTCGAACTCCATCGCACTGACGCCGCCCGTAACAATCAGGCGGTCGCCGGAAAGCCTCATTGCCTCGTCGAGTTCTACATCACCGAGTGTTGGAAAAGCCACGCCCTCCAGTCCGTCGACGCCTAACGATCCGATGAGTCTGAGGTTGGCTTTCTGCTTGCCGCAGGCGTGGATGAAGAATGAGCACCCGCGTTCGTGACCAATCGCCGCCGCCTTCTCGTAGAACGAGGCCGAACAGCGCTCGACGACTCTCGGCGGGTGGAACAGGGTGTCGAGGTTGTCCATGGACATCATGGCCGGAACGCCCGCGGCGGCAATCTGGCGCGCGAGGTCGAGCATGGCAATCTCGTGCGCCGCCATTACCGCGGCGGCCCGCTCGGGATTGTCCGCCAGAAAATAAGTCGTGCGGGCCGGATTCATGGCGAAATGCAGCAGCTTGAGCGGACTGTACAGTTCGCCCGCAATGACAAATCCGTCCTCACCCGTCTGCTCCTCGATCGCACGAAAGCGCTCTTCCCGAAACGCCCAGCGGCGCCGGTGCACCAGTTCTTCAAACGCATCGATTTCGCGCTCCACGTCCTCCACCAGGAACTTTTCCTGCACCAGGGTCGACTGCCCGGTCACGTAACGAAGCCGCTCGGAAAGGTCGCCTTTGGGGGTCCGGTAACGGCGTTCGAAAACGCGATCCGGCCCCACGCGGGTTTCCGTCTCGTCGCATTCGACGCCCTCGTAGACCGCGTCCGTCAGCCCCCCGAACCAGGTGGTCTCCTGGTCGCAATAGACGTTCCGGCTGAAGACGTCGAGGCGCATCCGGCGGAGCAGGTCCAGTTGCGTCGGGCAGTGGTGCACCTCCGGCGGCAGGCCGTTTCGCTGAGCGTGGGCAAACCACTGCCAGTAGTTCGGCGCGTACGGGATCCGGTCAGGACGTTCCCGGCGCAAAACCGCTCGCAGGCTGCCTTGCCTGGCGGCCAGAAGCGGGGATGAGATCGGGAGCATGGGACAGTTCAGGGAACTTTCCAAATCACGGCCCGGGCGTAGGCTCCGTCCAGTTTGTTGACGTCGTCGTCGACCCCATAGTACATCGTGACCACCTTGCCGGGCTCGATTTCGACCGAACTCGGATAGCCGCAATCGCGGTTGTGGGCGTCGGCGGCGAGTTGAATGACCTCCGGTCCCCAGTCCTGCCCGAGGTTGCGGCTGAGGAGAGCACGAACGCCGAAGGGCCGGTTTCGTTCGCCGTGCACCAGCAGGAGCCTGCCGTCCTTCAGGACGGTGATATCGGCCGGGTGTTCGTGGTCCCCGGTGATCCGCCGGACCGGAGTCCAGGTGCGTCCTTTGTCGGAGGAAAAACTCGTCGCCAGGTACTGGCCGTGATGCGCGCGCGCCACAGCCAGGAGCCGCCCGTCCCGCAGCAGGGTCAAGCTGGTCTCGTTGAAGTGGTCGGCGATCATGGTGGGATCCCCCCACGTCTGGCCGCCGTCGCGGGAGCGGAAGACCAGAGAGCTTTCATGCTCCAGGTTCGGCCCGCGCTCGTAGTAGACGTTCATCAGCACGGTGCCGTCCGGAAGTTGAACCATCTTCCCGTAGGGCGACGCGCCGTGCTCCACCGCGACCAGTGACTTCCGCGGAGTCTGCCAGGTACGGCCGCGATCCGGGGACCGCACGGTCCAGAGGCTGTCGCGATGCAGAGGCCGAATCCGCTTGCCGTCGGGCGCATAGCTGCGATCGATGGTGTAGGAGACCAGAATGGTCCCGTCCCGGAGTTGGCCCACCGCGGGGTTACGGTCGTCCATGTCCGCGTCGACAAGGAGGCTGCGAGTCCAGGTCCGCCCGCCGTCGGTCGAGCGCACCCAGTCGAGCCGTCCTTTCGGTCCGACGTGGGTCGCGCCGCCGCGCAGCGCCGCGCCGAGTTCGCCGTTGTCGAGCCGGATTAGCACAGGAAAATAGCCGCCTCCATTGACCACGTCAATCCGCTCTGACTCGACTTTTCGGGTTACCCAGACCGTACTCTCCGCCATCAGGGAAACCCCTGCCACCGCCACTACGATCCACGTCCGCACGATCGACCTCCTTTGGGGAAACGGATATTGTCTCAGAAAGCTCCCGCGGCGGCGGACGAGCGCTCCGAACCGCGGGTGTAAACCCGTGGACGCCTTGAAGAGGCGAGGCCGACAACCCGCGGGTTGACACCCGCGGTTCGGAAACCTGCGCCGCGACGGTGGCGGCGGCAACGCTTGCGCCGCCGTCCGGCCTCCCCAGCTGAGCCTATAATGAAGGCTGGTGTCCAAGCTCAGAGACTTCGAGACCCGCCTGGAGCGCGCCGAGCTTCAACTCCGCTTGTTCCAGCGCGTCAGCCGTTTCCTCGTCAGAGACATTAGCCTGCCGGAGGTGCTGCAAGGAATCGTCACGCTGGTGGCCGAGTTCATGCAATGCGACTCGTGCCTGATTTACCTCAGGGATGAAAGCGAGTTGGTCTTGTGCGCGTCCAGCCATCCCAATCCCGAGGCGATCGGCAACGTGCGACTGCGACTGGATGAAGGACTCACCGGGTGGGTGTCGCGAGAACGGCGGCTGCTTTCCATCTCCCGCGAGGCCTACCACGATCCCCGGTTCAAGGGGTTCAGCGACCTGCTGCCGGAAGATACCTATGAAGCGTTTCTATCGGCGCCCGTCATCGCACGCAACCGGGTCGTCGGCGTCATCAACGTCCAGCATCGCGCGCCCCATCAGCACAATGGCGCGGAGATGGAAACCCTGACCACTCTCGGCGAGCAGATTGGCTGCGCGCTGGTGCTGGCGCGCATGGATTCCGAGACGGTCGCCTCCACACGGCATGCCGAACTGGCGCTGGCCTCTCCCCTGAGGCGGTAGCCTCTGCCTATGTGGTGGTTGCTTCTCGCGATTGGGGTCACCCTTCCGGCCCAGGCAGCCGAACGATGGCGCCTCCAGTATTTCTTCGACCAGGACGATTCGTCTCTTGAACTGGCGGATCTCGCCTTCCCTTCCAAGGAGCGTGGGATCGCCGTCGGCGTCCTCACGCGCAAGGGCGATCCCAAGCCGGTGTGCCTGATCAGCGCGGATGGTGGGGAGAATTGGGCCACCCACGAGATCAAAGGCGT
Source organism: uncultured Solibacteraceae bacterium (assembly GCA_964529305.1). GTDB lineage: Bacteria > Acidobacteriota > Terriglobia > Bryobacterales > Bryobacteraceae > CAZGUX01. The sequence continues at coordinate 74,692 of CAZGUX010000031.1, forward strand.
CCCCCAGTCCGTGTTTTTCCTGAATGACCAGATTGGCTGGCTGGTGACCACCGACGGTCTGTTCCGCACGGTGGAGGCCGGCCTTTCCTGGAAGAAGACCTCGAGCTTCAAAGGGATGCTGCGAGTGCACTTCCTGACAGAGAACCGTGGGTTCGCGACCGGTCTGCGAAAGCAGGCCTGGGAGACGAGCGATGGTGGAAGAACCTGGACCCTGATTCCTGCCGCAAGGGAGGCGAAGGGAAATCCGGAGCGGGTTGTTTTCGGCTGGATCACGTTTGTCACTCCGGCCACCGGGATCATCTCCGGTTGGAACGTGCCAAAGGAAAGCGACTCGTTCGTGTTCGACGACCTGTTGCTCCCGACGTTGGGCCTCACGCTGGAAACGCGAGACGGAGGCGCCTCCTGGTCGCCACAGGCAGTTTCGATGTTTGGCAGGATCACCCGCGTTCGCACCCGGGACGGGGCCATCGGCCTCGGGCTGGTGGAATACTCCAGGGTGTTCCCGGTTCCGAGCGAGGTGGTGTCGCTCAATTTCCGAACGGGCAAGAACAGCCCGCTCTATAAGGACTCGGGGATGCGGGTCACCGACCTTGGCTTTGCCGCGAAGAATACGTTCCTGGCCGGGGTTGAACACGGAGGGCGATTAGCGGAGGCTCCCGTGCCTCGAAAGGTCCGTGTGCTGGCGAGCGAAAAATGGGACCGCTGGACCGAAATGACCGTCGACTACCGCGCGGTAGCGCGAAAGGTGATCCTGGCCACCTCGCAGGGCTCCGCCTGGCTGGCTACGGACACGGGCATGATTCTGACGCTCGAGCATTGAAACAGATCTGTGACAGATTGTTTTATCCACACGATCTTCAGGTGCGCGCCTCCGTATCTTGCTGATTTTGGGCGGAATAATTCCTGAGGAAAATGCGGCCTGTCACCTGATTTTTCTCTTGACCAAACTGTGACAAAGGGCCATGATGACTATGGTTCCAAGAGGTTCGAGGAAGCAGCGGGCCGCAAGGAGCGTAGCGAACTGAAAGCGTTGAAGCTGTCCGGCGCACATTCTAATGAGCCCGGGCAGTGGAGTGATCGGAAATCGGGCGATCCTGGACGGCGGGCTTCCGGAGGACAGATCGGCAGCAGTGTTGAACCAAAGGGGCATAAAAACCCCCGATGGGGAGCGAGAGCCGGGATGGACATCCGGTGCACGGACGAACCGGGGAGCAACGGAAGTCAAGAACTGGCGCTCTGCAGGGTGTCGGTGGCGGGCTTCGAACGGGCTTCAACGACGTTCGTGGAACTTCGAAGGGGCAGGTCAGGATCAGTGACCCCGCGATGGCGTCCGGTAAAACGGCAGTCGGTGCGGGCGAGTGAAAGGCCGCTCTGAGAAGTTGGTCACGGTCCGGCAGTGCGAGCAGAAGGGCCTGGAAGCGTTAATCCGACGCTCCGTAATCAGGAGTGGCGGGGAGCAACCGGGATAACTTCCAGCACGCCGGGGCGCAGTACTCAGGCCGAGCTAGCCGGCGGTGAGTAGACGTTGCGGAATTGGGTCACTTGGAACCATTTCTTTTTTTGCCCTACGGTTGATCGAAGAACCCCGTCACTTCGCCGAGCCTCCCCTCTCCAGTCACCGTTCCGAAACATGTTCCCCGCGCAAATACCTGGCCCGAGGGCAGGCGGATCTCCCAGGGAAAACGGATCGTTCCCTGACACTCCGAAGCCGAAGCCGCGTCAATCTGGATCCGCAGGCCGGGGGCCATGGCTTGCGCCGCGGCGATCAACCCATCCAGGTCGTCCCGGCCCGACGCGTAACTCATGGCATCGCGATACACCGCGTTCTCTTCCCACATGGACTGGATCAGCCCTTTGCGCCGGGCGGCATCGGTCTCATTCCAGGCGGATTGGTAGCGGTCCAGCAGGTCTGGCAGTTTGGGCGCGACTTCGCGCGCCGTAACCGCCGCCGCCAGCTTCGCGGTGTAGTGTCTCCAGCCCATCCGGTGGCCATCCCGTTGCGCCACGCCAGGGATTCCTTCATGAAGCAGGGTAAGTTGCGTCCCACCCGGGTAAGGTGAAAGCTCAATGGTCAGGCGCGTCGACCCGGGCGGCATGCCGTTGGCGCCGCCGGCATACCCGTAGCTGTACACCACACGCTTTCCGGGCACGGTTTCCAGGATATCGCCGAGGGCCGTGTCTCCATTCGGGTAGCGAATCTCGAGCCGTCCCTGGTCGAGGAGCGCGGTTTCACCCATCCACAGCTTGAAGCGATCGGGGTCAACCAGGAAACGGTACACGGTTTCGGGCCGTGCGGCGATCCGGATCGTCAACTCCAGCGTCTCACCTTTCATTGCTTCCTGCTCCTCTTCGGGGGCGCATCTTCAAACTCCGCCAGCGTTTTCAGGCGGCCGAGCTTACTGGCCCACAGCGTCTCCAGATACCGCGCCAGCGGGCCGAGTTTTTCTTTGCGCGCGCGGTAATACTGACGCCGCCCGTCGCGCCGCACCACCACCAGGCCCGCTTCCCGCAAAATCGCCAGGTGCTGCGAAACGGCTCCGAACGAAGTTTGAAAATGGGACGCGATCTCGCCGGCCGAGACTTCCCGGTCCCACACCAACTGCAGGATCCGCTGGCGATTTGGTTCAGCGATGATGTCGAGCATCGTGCGCAGACTTTATTTTAGCGAAGACTAAATCATTGTCAAGCACCTTGCACGAAATCAAGGTACCGGCCGGCCGAGCGGCGAACCACCGCCTTTGCGTCCCGGAGAACATGCCGTCCGAAGGCTCCGTAGAGACGCTCGTACGGATACGTCTCCAGGGTCTCGACCACCCGCGATACGGCAGGCGCGCTCAACGGGACCATGTTGGGATAGCTCCAGAGGAACGAGACCCAGCGGCGATCGAGAGCGACCTGGGGCTGATCGGAGGCCAAGATCGCGCCGCCAGCGTCCGGGCGGTGGAGGACCTGATAGCCGTCAAAGTGTCCGCCGCAATGGACGAGCGTGAGGCCGCCGAAGAGCGAACGCGCCGCGCCGTCCCACAACTCGGTGTTACCGGCGCCTCCGGGAATCCACTGGCGGTCATCGGCGTGGAGGTAAATCGGCACGCCGCCGAAGGCACGGCTCCACTCGCCCATCGCGGAATAGTAGTGGGGGTGAGAGATCGCGATGGCGCGCAATCCGCCCAGGGCCCGCACGATCGCGATCGTGGCATCGTCGATCAGCGAGAGGCAGTCCCACAGCAGATTACCCTCCGCCGTCTGAACCAGGAAAGCCTGTTGGCCAATCGCAAAGGCGGGCTGGGTGACCAGGGAAAAGAGCGCCGGCTCCTCTTGCCGCCAGGCGTTGCGATGAGCGCCGGACAGCCACTCCCGCGTGGTCCAGGCTTGGCCGTCGGGAGGAACCCATTGGCGCGGGTCGTCGCAGATGCAACAGGAAGGAGGCGCCTCGACCGATTCAGGGTACTCCACTCCGCAGGTCCGGCAGATCCAGATGCGTTGATCCATGGGTAGATTATGGCGCGCAGGGCGGCCGGATCACCGCCGGTTGCCCGGCTCACGAACCGCGTTGGGTGATTTCCCCCGACGTCCGGACCGCTTTCCCGCTCGACTGTTGATTTTTCCCCCATGAGCGCTCCCCGCAGTCTCCGCAAACCTTGCTTTATCAACTACAACCGGGAGCGGCTGCCATGGCACTCGAAATGCCTGTTTTCTTATCGCAAAACGGAAAACACCGAGGCGTTAATGAACCGGCCTAAGGTAGCTATCGATGGGAACGAAGCCGCTGCGTACGTAGCCCACAAAATCAACGAAGTTATTGCCATCTATCCAATTACGCCCTCCTCGCCAATGGGCGAGTGGTCCGACCAATGGTCCAGTGAAGGCAAGCCGAACGTGTGGGGAACCATCCCGTCGGTCGTCGAGATGCAATCCGAGGGCGGCGCCGCGGGCGCGCTCCACGGCGCTCTGCAGGCAGGAACCCTCGGGACCACGTTCACTTCCTCGCAGGGACTGCTCCTGATGGTCCCCAACATGTTCAAGATCGCCGGCGAACTGACGCCGACCGTGATCCACGTGGCGGCCAGAGCCGTCGCGGCTCACGCGCTATCGATCTTTGGAGATCACCAGGATGTGATGGCTTGCCGCACCACCGGATTCGGAATGCTGTGTTCCGGTTCGGTGCAGGAGGTCATGGACTTCGCCCTGATCTCGCACGCCGCGAGCCTGGAGAGCCGGATCCCGCTACTGCACTTCTTCGACGGCTTTCGAACCTCGCATGAAGTGGCCAAGATCGAACAACTGGATCCCGGCGACCTGCGGGCGATGATGGACAGCCGGTTTATTGCGGAGTTCCGCGCGCGGGCGCTGTCACCCGATCACCCGGTGCTGCGAGGCACCGCACAGAATCCGGACGTTTACTTCCAGTGCCGCGAGACCGTCAACCCGTACTATCTGGCGTGCCCTTCGATTGTTCAGAACGTGATGGACAGGTTCGCCGCGCTGACGGGCCGGGCGTATCATCTGTTCGACTACGTGGGGGCGCCCGACGCGACCCGCGTGATCGTGCTGATGGGCTCGGGCGCCGAGACGGTCGACGAAACGGTGGAATACCTGGCCGCCCGCGGCGAGAAAGTCGGGGCGATCAAAATCCGCCTGTTCCGCCCGTTCGCGATTGAAGCGTTTCTGCAGGCGCTGCCGCCGGCGGTGGAAGCGATTGCCGTGCTCGACCGCACCAAGGAACCGGGCGCGCTCGGCGAGCCTCTGTATCAGGATGTGATCACCGCGCTGGCGGAAGCCCCCGCCGGCACACCCAGGCCGCGCGTTCTTGGCGGCCGCTACGGCCTTTCCTCCAAGGAGTTCACCCCCGCGATGGTTCAGGGGGTCTTTCATAATTTGGCGAGCAATCGCCCTAAAAACCACTTCACCGTCGGCATCGTGGACGATGTCACTCATACCAGCCTCGACTTTGATCCGGACTTTTCAACGGAAGATCCGGCCACAGTTCGATGCATTTTTTACGGCCTCGGTGCCGACGGTACCGTTGGAGCAAACAAAAACTCGATCAAGATCATCGGGGAAGAAACCGATAATTACGCCCAGGGCTATTTTGTCTACGACTCCAAGAAGTCGGGGTCTGTCACCATTTCGCACCTCCGGTTCGGGCCGAAGCCGATCCGCTCCAGCTACCTCGTCAACAAGGCCAACTTCGTCGCCTGCCACCAGTTCGTGTTCCTGGAAAAGCTCGACGTGCTCGGCCCGGCCGTCCGGGGCGCGACCTTTCTGCTGAACAGTCCGTATGGTCCCGAGGAAGTGTGGGATCACCTGCCGCGCAACGTCCAGCAGGACATCATCGGCAAAAACCTGAAGTTCTACGTGATCGACGCGTACAGGGTGGCCAAGGAAGCGCAGATGGGAAGCCGCATCAACACCATCATGCAGACCTGCTTCTTTGCGATCAGCGGCATCCTGCCGCGAGAGGAAGCCATCGAGCAGATCAAGAAGTCGATTCAAAAGACCTACGGGAAGCGCGGCGAATCGGTGGTGAAGAAGAACTTCGCCGCCGTGGATACGACCCTTGCCAATCTGCACCCGGTGAACGGGCCGGCTTCGGTGACCAGCGCGATCGAGATGCTGCCGCCGGTGCCCGTACTCGCTCCGGATTTTGTCCGCAACGTGCTCGGTCCCATCGTCGCAGGCAAAGGAGACATGGTCCCGGTCAGTGCGATGCCGAAGGACGGGACATTCCCGACGGCGACCGCGCAATGGGAGAAGCGTAACATCGCCCTCGAAGTGCCCGTGTGGGACGAGGAGCTGTGTATCCAGTGCGGAAAATGCGTACTGGTTTGCCCCCATGCGACGATCCGAGCCAAAGTGTTCGACCCGGAACGTCTGGACGGCGCACCCGCGGCGTTCAAGGCGACCGCCGCGCGCTGGAAAGATTTCAAGGAACAGAAGTACGCTCTGCAGGTCGCGGTGGAGGATTGCACCGGGTGCGGCCTGTGCGTGGCGGCTTGTCCGGCCAAGAGCAAGTCCGACGTGAAGCACCGCGCCATCGACATGATGCCGCAGAGCCCGATTCGCGAACAAGAGCGGGTGAACTGGGACTTCTTCCTGGGCATCCCCGAGATGGATCGGACCAAGCTCAGCCACACGCAGGTGAAAGACGTCCAGTTGCTGCAGCCGCTGTTCGAGTTCTCGGGCGCCTGCGCCGGTTGCGGGGAGACGCCGTACGTCAAGCTGGTCACCCAGTTGTTCGGCGACCGGACCGTGATTGCGAATGCGACCGGCTGCTCGTCGATCTACGGCGGAAACCTGCCCACCACCCCGTACACGTTCAACAGAGAAGGTTTAGGTCCAGCCTGGTCCAACTCCCTGTTCGAGGACAACGCAGAGTTCGGTCTCGGAATGAGACTGAGCCTCGATCTGCAGTCGGCTCATGCCCGGTCGCTGCTGGATCGCTTGCGCCCGCAGCTTGGTGACGAGATCGTCGGCTTGCTCCTCCACGCCGATCAGTCGACCGAGGCGGGAATCCTCGCTCAGCGGGAGCGGGTCCGCCAGCTCAAGCAGAAGCTGGCCGCCCTCGATACGTCCTCCGATGCACGCGATCTCCTGACCGTGGCGGATGCGCTCGTCAAGAAGAGCGTTTGGATTGTCGGGGGCGATGGCTGGGCCTATGACATCGGCTACGGCGGTCTCGACCACGTGATCGCCAGCGGCCGCAACGTCAACATCCTCGTTCTGGACACCGAAGTGTACTCCAATACCGGCGGCCAGATGTCGAAGGCCACCCAGCGAGGGGCCGTGGCCAAGTTCGCGGCGGGAGGCAAGCCCTCCGGAAAGAAGGACCTCGCAATGATGGCGATGATGTACGGCAACGTGTACGTCGCCAAGGTGGCCATGGGCGCCAACGACTCGCACACGGTCAAGGCGCTCCTCGAAGCCGAAGCCTACGACGGCCCGTCGTTGATCATTGCGTACAGCCACTGTATTGCTCACGGTTATGACATGGTCTACGGGCTGGACCAGCAGAAGGCCGCGGTAAATACGGGTTACTGGCACCTGTTTCGCTACAACCCGACTTTGGCGGCCGCCGGCAAGAATCCGTTCCTCCTGGATTCGCGCGCTCCTTCGCTGCCGCTCGAGAAGTTCATGTACAACGAGACCCGCTACACCATGCTGGTCCATTCAAACCCGGCGCAGGCGAAGAAACTGCTCGACGAAGCCAAGCAGGAAGCGCTGGAGCATTGGAAGCTGTACGAGCATCTGGCGGCCAGGGCGGGTGTCGCGGCTGGCGCCGACAAGGGAGAGCAGGCATGACCGACCTTTCCACTACCTACCTTGGCCTTACGCTCAAGAATCCGCTGGTGGCTTCGGCGGGCCCGCTGTGCAAGGAAATCGACCAGATCCGGAGGATGGAAGACGCCGGACTCTCGGCCGTGGTCCTGCACTCGCTGTTCGAAGAGCAGATCACGATGGAGGCCCAGCATCTCGACTACTTCCTCTCGCACAATGCCGAGACCCACGCCGAGTCGCTGAGCTATTTTCCGGAATTGGGTTCGTACGATCTCGGCCCTGACCAGTATCTGGAACACATCCGCCGCGCCAAAGAGAGCGTCAGCATCCCGATTGTGGGGAGCCTGAACGGCACGACCCTTGGCGGATGGGTTCACTATGCCGAGTTGATGCAGCAGGCCGGGGCCGATGCCCTGGAGCTGAATCTGTATGTTCTGCCAACCGACCCGGACATCACCAGCTTTGGCGTCGAGGAGCAACTCACGGAGCTTGTCGGCGCCATTGCTGCGCGGGTTCAAATTCCGATCGCGGTGAAGATCGGACCCTATTTCAGCTCCATTCCCAATGTGGCGCGCAAACTCGTCTCGGCCGGGGCGAAGGGGCTCGTCATGTTCAACCGTTTCTATCAGCCGGATTTCGATCTCGAAACTCTGGAAGTGTCGCCTAACCTCGCGCTCAGCAGTTCCTCCGAACTGCTGTTGCGATTACATTGGGTAGCCATCCTCTATGGGCGGCTCCACGCCGACCTTGCAGTTACGGGAGGCGTCCATACCGCAATCGACGTTCTGAAGTCGATGATGGCCGGTGCCAAGGTGGCCATGACCACCTCGGCCCTCCTGAGGCGGGGAACCGCCCACGCCACCCAGATCCTTGGCGACGTCGCGCAATGGATGGAGGACCACGAGTACTCGTCCATCAAACAGATGACCGGCAGTATGAGTTACCGCTCCGTTTCGGATCCTTCGGCATTCGAGCGGGGCAACTACATGAAGATGCTATCCAGCTATTCGCTGCGCGCGTCGCTGTATTGACAAGCTTGCGTTTCCGGGCTGCCTGTCGAAGAACGGCGGCCCCTCCTTGACGCGACCTCGGTGACCCGCCGCGGGCGGTCCGGAAACGCGGGTGTAGCCCAACAGGCGTCGCCCCGACTAACTCGGCTCCTCGCCTAACGGATTGCGAACTGTGAGCGAGCCCCAGGTCTGGCCGTGTCCCAGATCTTCAGACCACACCACTGAACACTCCAAAGCAAGAGCACTCCGAAGCATCAAAGCGTCCCAGAACGAGATCTGTTTGCGCCGGCTTAACTCCATCGCCGCCAAAACGTCTTCCAGACTGGGCCGGTGGACCACCCACTTTCCAAAACGTTCCACTTGCTTGATGGCCTCCGGTGCAGGCAGGTTCAGCTTCCGGGTAACGGTGACGTAGAACTCCTGGAGTACTTGGAGGCTGAGGCACCCGTTGCGCGTTTTCCAGAGCCGTTCCAAAAGGGCCACAGCCCGCTGGTTCTTCTCCCCAGCATCGCGGTCGAATGCGTAGACCAGGATATTGGTGTCGACGAACTCCCTACCGTTCATAGAGCGATTCGCGAGTCCAGGTGATCCTACCCTGAGTTCCCAGGCGATAGCCTTTGCGAAGATCTGCCAGCATCCCACGACGCGCTTCGTCGTAACCGGATTCGCTATCGGCGATCTCCTGTAAGGCTTGAACCAGCATCGCGGAGATCGAGGTATCCCGCTGCGCGGCGAGAATCCGAATCTGACGAAGGAGATCCTCAGGTAACGATACCGTCACATTTCGCGTGGCCACGTGTTTTAGTGTAGCACGCGTTTACGTGTAAGTGGATTCACTTGCCCTTCCGCGCCGGCGGCTGGATCACGGCGTCCCACTCACCCGTCTGCTTGGGATAGTCCTTCGGCAGGGTTGTCCACTCCGTCCGGGTCAGCCCATTCAGGTCGTACATCACCTGGCCGTCTCGCAGCGTCATGTCGCAGCTCAACCGGTCGGTCCCGGTCAGCTTCCCGCCGTTGATGTCGACGAACCCGAAGCGACCGTGCTCCACCCGAATCACGGCGATGTCCGCGGGAGCGCCGACGCTCAGGTGGCCGAGGTCCGGCCGCTGGATCTGGCGCGCCGGATTCCAGGTGGCGCGCAAGACGACGTCGTCCAGCGCCAATCCCATGTTGACGAACTTCGACATCACGTTCAGCATGTTGTTCATCGCGCCGTTCATGCTGCCCGTGTGCAGATCGGTCGAAATCGAATCGGGCCGGAAGCCCTGGCGGAGCGCCGGAACCGCCTGCCGGAACAGAAAGCTCCCGCCGCCATGGCCGACATCGAACTTCACCCCGCGCTTCCGCGCCTCGAACAGGTACGGACGCAGTTTGCCGCCCGCGTCGAGGAGCGGCGCCGCGGGCACGAATGTATGGGTGTACATGTCGCCCGGCCGAAGTTTCTTCCCCACCAACTCCTCGAAGGGGCGAGCCGGATGAAACAGCCCGAAGTCGACCATGATCGGGACCCCGCCCAGTTCGCCCGCCCGCACGGCGCGTTCCACGGCTGTCCATTCGGGCCCGCGGTAGTGGGCGGTCTTGATGCCCACGATCGTTCCCTTGTACTTCTTCACCATGTTTGCGGCCGCGTCCGGGTCCATGTCGTGGACGTCCTGTTCGAGCCGCGGGCCCGCCTGCCCGTTGCCGAGAATATTCAGCAGGGCCAGGACGCGCGTGTTCGACTTGTCGATGATCTTCTCCTTGAACTCCGGAAACCGGCGCCACCCGGACGTGCCCGCGTCGACGGCTGTGGTGACGCAGCTTCTGAGCATGTGGCTGTCGGGAAAGACATTCTGGTCCGTAGGCAGCGAGCCCAGCAGCCCGCTGCCCCCGAAGATGTGCGTGTGCAGGTCCACCAGGCCCGGCGTGACGTAGAGCGTGCCCACGTCGACCACCTTTTTCGCCTTGCCTGGGTCGATGCGCGCCGCCACTTCGGCGATGACGCCGTTCCGGATCGCGACGTCGCGTACCCCGTTGATCCGGTTCCTGGGGTCGATGACGTGCCCGTTCTTGAGCAGGAGGTCGTACACCGGCTGGCCTTGTAGAGCCGAGGCGACGGCAAAAAAGAGGATCGCGCCAAGCATGGGCGCATTATAAACTGGACCCATGACCGATCGACGAGGATTCCTCGAGCGCATCGCAGCGCTGCCGGTGGTAGGTCCGCTCTTTGCCGGAACTCGCGTGACAGCGCCCGCCGGCCGCGACTTCCTCCGCGAACTCAACGTGCGTCCCATCATCAACGCGGCCGGCTCGTACACCATGTTCACCGGGTCGCTGCTGCGGCCGGAAGCCGTCCGCGCGTATGAGAGTATGTCGAAGCGGTTCGTCCGCCTTGACGAGCTACATGACGCCGTGGGAAAGCGAATCGCCTCGCTTCTGGGGGTCGAGGCCGCCATGGTCCCCTCCGGCTGCGCGGGCGCCCTGCTGGCGGGCACCGCCGCGTGCATTACCGGCAAGGACCCCGAGAAGATCACCAAGATTCCTCACATTCCCGGTATGAAGAATGAAGCGATCGTGCAAAAGAGCCATCGCTTCCCCTATGACCACCTGGTCCGCGCGTGCGGCGTCAACCTGATCGAGGTCGAAACGCGCGACGAGCTCGAGCGCGCCATCTCGCCCCGAACGGCACACCTCCTCTTTCTCAACAAGGCGGAACCGCAAGGGCGCATCACGGCGGAGGAGTTCGTCGCTCTCGGGAAGAAGCACGGCGTCCCTACGTTCAACGATGCCGCGGCGGACGTGCCGCCGCTCGAAAACCTCACGCGGCCGATCAAGGCTGGGTTTGACCTGATTGGCATTTCCGGCGGGAAATGCATCCGCGGCCCGCAGAGCGCGGGGCTGCTGCTGGGCCGAAAAGACCTGATCGAAGCAGCCCGCCTCAACGGCCCGCCGAACAGCGATACCATCGGCCGCGCCTCCAAGGTCAACAAGGAAGAGATGGTTGCCATGATGGTGGCGGTCGAGATCTTCCTCAAGGAGGATCACAAGGCGCTCTATCGCGATTGGGAGCGGAGCATCGAGATCATTCAGAAGCAGGCGGCCTCCGTTGCTGGCGTCAGCGCGGAGCGCTTCATGCCGGAAATCGCGAATCAGACGCCGCATCTCCGGGTGACGTGGGATTCGAAGATCCGCTTCACTCCCAAAGAGGTGATGCAGAAGCTTCGGGAAGGCGAGCCTTCGATCGAGTTGGTGCCCGGGCCGTCGGCGGGCATCGAGATCGCCTCGCACACGTTGCAGCCCGGCGAGCCTGAGATCGTTGGCCGCCGCCTTCGGGATATCCTGAAGTCCTGACCGATCCCTCTGATCCGCGGCCGGAAGGCTGCGGACCCGTGAACACAAATGAAACCTACACGCCGAAAACTCGTCTCCTCCGCGCTTGCCGCCGGAGCCCTCGCAGCTCCGGCCGCGGCGCAATCCGGCCGGCGCGTCAAGCAGGTGCACTATCGGGGCGCCAAGCCGGCAAAGACGCCGCTATACTCGGAAGCCATTTCGTACGGCGATCTCGTCTTCATTTCGGGCCACGGAGTCAACAAGGTCTTGGGGGTTCAGGGACAGACCAAGGCCGTTCTCGACGAGATCGAAAAGGCATTGCAGGCCACCGGGTCGTCGATGGACAAGGTGCTCAAGTGCAATGTGTATCTCAAGACCCTGGACGATTACAAAGCGATGAACGAGACCTACCTCGGACGCTTCGGCGAGCAACCCCCGGTGCGGACGACGGTCGCGGTCGCTGGCATTCCGCTGGACGGATGTCTGGTCGAGATCGATGTCATCGCTCACCGCTGAGGCGGCGCAAAGCGATCTACCGGTCCACCAGACGCAGCCGGCCGAACTTCTCGGGCGTGTGATACGACGGCACATCGATCTTCTGCCAGGTAATGTACTTGCGGCTCGGCGGCGCGCCTTCGATCCGGTACAGATTCATCCGTAGTTCGTTCCCGGCCTCCGCTGTCCGCGGATCGATCCCCTTCCACGGGATCTGCATCTCGCAATACCAGATTCTTCGCTCCCGGTCGATACGGGTCTTGTACTTCATCCGCGAATCCCACAGCCAGTCGATGGTCAGCCCGGGTTTGTTCTTGTCCACATCCAGGTCGACAAACTCGCCTTGGGGGGTCACTTCGAACTCTTTGTACAGGTTGATGTTCTTGAGGTCGTGCCCGATGAAGACCTCCACGACGTCAAACTCCCAGATGCCCCAGGTCTCCTTCTCGGGCGTCGGCCTGGGGGTCAGGTGGAGCGTCTCGTACCGGCTGGTAAACAGGAAGTAGAGGTTCTCGCGGGTCCACCGGCTGCGGATCTCGGTGCGAGCCTCCGGTTGCGGTTTCCCCCACGGGTCGTTGGACGCGACGACGCCCTGGACCTTCCATTGGGACGCCTCCGGGTCTGCGGACGGAGCAAAGTCCGTCTCGATCCGATAGCTCTTCATCACCCCCGGACTCTGGGCGGCCAGCATACCGGCAAGCATCAACAGGCAAACCACGGAACGCATCTCTCGACGTTATCATTTGACGGCGGCGTTCGCGACGGGAGCATCATAGAAACAGAAGCCCCGATGAGCGCTCCAGCCCTCGAGTTGATCGACGTCTCGAAGACGTACCAAAGCAATGGTTTGCACGTGGAAGCTTTGAACTCCGTGTCCCTGTCGCTCGCTCCCGGGACCATCACGGCGCTCCTCGGCCGGAGTGGCTGCGGCAAGACGACCCTCCTGAATCTGGCCGGCGCCATGGATTTCCCGACTTCGGGGGAGGTCCGGATCGACGGTGTTTCCACGGCCGCAATGTCGGAGACCGACCTGACCGCCCTGCGCCGCAACCGGATTGGGTTCGTTTTTCAGTTTTTCCAGTTACTGCCGACCATGACCGTTCTGGAGAACGTCGAACTTCCCCTGCTGCTGGCCGGCCGGAGCCGTTCGCGCGAGCCCGCTCTGGAACGGTTGCGGTGGGTCGGACTCGAGGACAAGGCCGGCGCTCTGCCTCACCAGCTTTCCGGCGGCCAGATGCAGCGGGTAGCCATTGCCCGCGCTCTGGTGCACTCACCGCGCCTACTGATCGCCGACGAGCCAACGGGCAATCTCGACTCGGCCCTCGGCGCCGGCGTGCTGGACTTGATCGAACGCAGCGCGCGCGAATTGGGCGTCACCGTCCTGATGGCCACCCACTCCCTGGAAGCCGCCTCCATCGCCGGCCGCCAGGTGCACCTTCGTGACGGCCGCACGGTCGATTCGAATCGGCCCGATCTCGAGCCGAGGCTTCCCAGGGCCGCATTATGAACGCTTCCGCCCGCCTCTTGAAGTCGTTCATCCTGCGCCCGCTGCGTCAGGATCGTATCCGGACTTTGTTAACCGTCATTTCAGTGGCGCTGGGCGTCGCGGTCGTGATCGCGATCGATCGGGCCGGCGTCGCCGCGACGGGCTCGTTTCAATCCTCGCTCCAGACGCTGGTCGGCAAGACCGACCTGGAAATCACCGCGCCGGGCGGCGTCGACGAAACCGTTCTCGGCCGCCTGGTGTCGTTGCCGCGCAACGTCCGATTCTCTCCGGTGATCGAAGCGACGGCCACGATTCCGGCGCTGGGCTCGGTGACCGTCTACGGCGTCGATCCCTTCGCGGCCCCCGTCAGCGAAGGCCGGCCGGGCCGCGACATTGCGCCTGCCGGGCCGGCTTTTCTCGCGATCTCCTCCTCGCTTGCGAGCCGTCTGCATCTGAAGCAGAAGGATACGGTCGTGCTGCGGTTCGACGGCACGCCGGCCCGATTCCACATTGGCGCCGTCATTCCGGTGTCGAGCAAATCCGCCGAGTTCGCCGTCGCCGACCTGGCCGACCTGCAGCAGGCGCTCCAACGCTTCGGCAGGCTCGACCGGATCGACGTGTTCGTCTCGAAGAGCGAACCCTTCGAGGCGGTGGAACGGGAACTGCGCCAGGTCTTACCGGAGACCTACGCCCTCGACCGGCCGGGCGCGCGCAGCGAGGAGAACCAGCGCATGCTCCGCGCGTTTCGCTGGAATCTCCGCGTGCTGAGCTATATCTCCCTCGTGGTGGGAGCGTTTCTCATCTACAACACCATCTCGATTTCGGTGGTGCGCCGGCGGGCGGAAATCGGGGTCCTCCGGGCCGTCGGGGCCTCGCGGGGCATGGTGCTCGGACTGTTCCTGGCGGAGGCCGTGCTGCTGGGTCTGGCGGGCTCACTGGCCGGGATTGTCCTCGGCCGATTTCTGGCCGAAGGCGCCGTCGGGCTGATCGGGCAAACCGTCAACGCGCTCTATACGAGCAGCAAGCCGGCCGCCATCGAACTCACCTGGCCATCCGCTCTCATCGCCTTATCCACCGGCATGGCGGTTTCGGTGCTGTCCGCCCTATCGCCCGCGTTTGATGCCATGTCCATCACGCCCACCGCGGCGATGGCTCGCGGTGGATTCGAGGTCGAGGGCCGCCTCGCCTGGAAGCGGCGTTTGGCCGGCGCCGCCGGATTGGCTTTGTTCTCGCTACTGGCCGCTCGCGGCGAGGCGATCGACGGCAAGCCGGTCTGGGGATATGTCGCGACGTTTCTGGCGATCGCTTGTGCCGCGCTGGCCGCCCCCGCTGTTGTCCTCGCGATCCATCGCATCAGCCGCAACGCGGTCCGCCGCGCGTTCGGAGTCGAGGGACTGCTCGCCGCTCGCGGGTTAGTCGCCTCGCTGCCGCGGACCTCCGTGGTGGTAGGAGCGCTCGCGACCGCGATCGCCATGATGGCTTCGGTCGGCATCATGGTCGGTAGTTTCCGCGAGACCGTACTCGTCTGGCTCGACTATCAACTGCGGGCCGATCTGTACATTCGGGCCGCCGGACGTCCCGCCGCCGGCCAGTATCCGCCGCTCCCGCCAGAAATCGGGGACACGCTCCGTTCTGTCCCCGGGATCGCCGCCCTCGACACGTTCAGCGGGATGGAGTTCCGCTACGGAGGCGTGCGCGCCACCATGGCCGGGCAGGACATGACGGTGGTTCGCAGGCACGGCCGTTTCCGCTTCCTCGACGGCGATCGCGACGAGATCCTCTCCTCCCTTCCCAACCACGACCGCGTGATCATCAGCGAACCGTTTGCCAACAAGCACAGACTTCGAACCGGCGATTCCATCGACCTGCCCGTAGGCGAGCGCCGTGCGCGCTTTCGGATCGCCGGCGTTTACTACGAGTACTCGAGCGAGTTCGGCTACGTCCTGATGGACGGGTCGACGTGGAATCGATACCTGCCAGACCGTCCGGCAACCAACCTCGCCGTTTACCTGGAGCCTTCCGCGGACAAGGAAGCCGTCCGCCGCGAAGTGCAGCGGCGCACGGCGCAATGGAAAATGTTCATGGCCGACAATCGGACGTTGCGCGAAGGGGCGGTGCTAATTTTTGACCGAACTTTCGCCATCACGTACGCGCTGGAAGCTGTGGCGATCCTGGTGGCCATGCTCGGGGCCGCGAATTCGCTGCTGGCCCTGGTACTCGACCGCCGGCGCGAGATCGGCATGTTGCGGTTCCTGGGCGCGGCCCCTGGCCAGATCCGCCGCATGATTCTCGTCGAAGCGGGGTTTGTCGGGCTGCTGGCGAACCTGCTTGGGATGGCCTTGGGGTTCGTGCTGTCCCTGCTGCTGATTCATGTCATCAATAAGCAAAGCTTCGGATGGACGATCCAGTTTCACCCGCCCTTCGGATTGCTCGCCGGCGCAGCGGCCTCGATCCTGATCGCGACCATCCTGGCGGCGCTCTACCCGGCGCGCGTCGCGGCGAGGCTCGACCCGATCGAAGTCGTCCATATGGAGTAACCGTGGACAGGACTACAGAGGTCGTGCCTGGGGCGGAACTAGTTTCAGGATCTCGTCGAACACGCGCGCGGCTTTAGCGAGTGCATCCTCCGCCTCTTTCTGATCGATCTCTCGGGCCGCTCCCGGATAGCGAAATTGCGAGGCATACTCGGACAAAGTTGCGCCGTCCAGTACGACCGGCTGCAGGGAAGGCTCAAACTCCAGACACTGATGGCCCAGTTCTCCTAGGGCATGGGTCTTTTGAACGCGTACTTCGTCAAACAACAAGGGCGGCGGCGTCATAGAGCACTCTTCCCTCCCTGACGGCCGTCGCCGGCAGAGAGCCCGTCACATACCGCGCTCGTTGTTCAAAATCACTTAGCCGCCAGGGCAAAACATCACATCCCACGCCAACTCCGAACAGCTTCCGAATCCTCGAAGATCTCAAAGGCCGGAGGTGGTTTGACGCGTGAGCAAGAAGCGCGACGCTGCCGTCGTTCCCACTCAACATCGTCGGCCAATCGCGCACCTCCTTTGACTTGCGAGGATACAGCCAACCCTTTTCGGGCGGTCCTGATTCAATTTTCACTCCTCCTGAAGGCTTTCTCTCCGCCTCCAATCACCGCCAGACCTTCACCTTCGGCCACAACTCAGCCACCGTCACCTTGAGGTTCCGGCAAATCAGAATATCGAAGTTCTCGTAGGGCATCGCCAGCGGATGCCCCACGCGCGGCCCAGTTTCCACGCTCTCGAACAAGCGCTGCACGCTCTGTTTCCGCCTGCCCAGGACGATCAGCACTTCTCCCGAGTAATCCCGCGGCCCCCAGAAAAAGTAGTTCTGGTGCCCGCTGATCGCCTTCGGCAACCCTAGCCTCGGGCCGAAAAAATCGATTGCCCCGGCTTCTCCGTAGTTTCCGGCGAAGATGGCCGCTTTCCGGCGTTCTGCCTCCGGCAGGGCGTGATACACCTTCGCCACCGCTTCCACCATTTCCGGCCATCCGAACATGTCACCGTAGTCCTGCTGCAGCGGTCCGGTGTGCGCCACTTCGGTCTTGGGCGGCCGAAATCGAATGGCGTCCCGATACCAGAGGAGCGTTTCCACGGGCAGCACCGGAATCACGAACGGGACCAACGGCAGGGTCGTGATCACGATCAAGGCCGGCAGCCCCGCCCGCACCAGGAGCGACGGGAATCGCGAGCAGAACACGCCTCCCGCCGCCAGCAGCATCGGGTAGGCCGGCAGCAGGTAATAGTGCTTCCCTTCGAGCGCGATCATGATCGCCAGCAGGCACAGATAGGTCCAGGCCATCCACTGCGAGGAACGGTCTCGCAGGAGATGCCACAGGCCGCCTCCCCACACCAGAACGGACAAAGGCGAGAGAAGCAGGATCTGCTGCCCCAGAAATTCGAGCGGGTTGAGAACCACGTTCTTGCCCGAGTTCTTGACGTTGGCGAGCATCTCGAGCGTCGGCCACCCGTGCCGGATCTGCCACACCACGTTCGGCAGAGCCAGCGCCGCCGCGACGGCAACACCGGCCCACAGCCACCGTTCGCGCAACACTCCCGCCTGCCGTCCGAGTAGCAGGCCCAGAAGCAGCGCAATGCCAAAGAACGCAGTCGCGTGCTTGTTTTCAAGGCCCAACCCCAGCGCCGCGCCGGCAGCCAGCCACCAGCGGGGATTCCCCCGCATGGCGGCCAGCGCCGCCGAAACGGCGCCCATCCAGAACAGCGGTTCGAACGCGTTCATGGTCATCAGTTTGTCGACGCCGAGGAAGCCCAGCCCCATCGTGGCGCACAGACAAGCGAGCGTCACCGCGAACGCTCCTCCGCCCAACTGCAACGCGAGCATGCCCGTCAGCAGCACCTTCAGCGCCGCCGCGATCGCCGGCAGGACGCGGATGCCCAGCACCGATTCGCCAAACAGGTTCCGCCCCAACCAGGCATAGACAGCCACCAGCGGTGCGTGGTCGACATACCCCCAATCCAGGTGTTCGCCACAGGCCAGGAAGTACAACTCGTCGCGAAAGTACCCGTAGCGATGGCCGGTGGCGAGGTGCGCAACCAGGACGGCCAGCGCAAAGATTCCCGCAATTCGCCGCGGATCATTCGCTATCATGGAAGTTCCCACCTAGTTATCCGCTCATGAGTACAGGCAACAACGCAACCCGGAATATCGCCATCATTGCGCACGTCGACCACGGCAAGACCAC
This sequence comes from uncultured Solibacteraceae bacterium, assembly GCA_964529305.1. Classification (GTDB taxonomy): domain Bacteria; phylum Acidobacteriota; class Terriglobia; order Bryobacterales; family Bryobacteraceae; genus CAZGUX01. The sequence goes on from CAZGUX010000031.1 coordinate 92,993, forward strand.
CCTCGTCGACGCCATGTTGAGGCAAAGCGGAATCTTCCGCGCCAACGAAGAAGTCGTCGACCGCGTTATGGACTCGAACGACCTGGAACGTGAACGCGGTATCACCATTCTCGCCAAGACCACCGGCGTCCGCTATCACGACTATAAGATCAACATCGTCGACACACCCGGCCACGCCGACTTCGGCGGCGAGGTCGAGCGCGCCCTGAAGATCGTGGACGGCGTCATGCTGCTGGTGGACGCGAGCGAGGGCCCGCTGCCGCAGACTCGTTACGTTTTGATGAAGTCGCTGGAAGCCCGCCTGCCGCAGATTGTGGTCATCAACAAGATCGACCGGCAAGACGCACGAATCCCGGAAGTGCTCAACGAGATCTACGACCTGTTCATCGATCTCGACGCCACCGATGACCAACTCGGCTTCCCGATTCTCTACACCAACGCGCGAACCGGCACGGCCACCGGCGATCTTGCCGTTCCGGGGGTGAACCTCGAGCCGCTGTTCGAGAAGATCCTGGAACACATCCCCGCGCCGGCCGGCGAGGAGGAGTCGGTCCTTCAGATCCAGGTCGCGAATCTCGACTACAGCGAGTACCTCGGCCGTCTGGCGATCGGCCGGGTTTTCAACGGAACGCTGCGGCGCGGCGATGAAGTCGCGATTGCCAAGCTCGACGGCTCGATTCAGAAGACCAGGATCACCAAACTCTATTCTTTCGAAGGGCTGAAGCGCGTGGACGAAACGCTGGCGAGGCCGGGCGATATTCTCGCCATCGCCGGGGTGGAGGGCATCACCATCGGCGAGACGGTCACCAGCGCCGAGACTCCGGAACCGCTGCCGGTCATCCAGATCGACGAGCCGACCATTTCGATGGTCTTCACGATCAACAACTCGCCGTTCGCCGGGCGCGAGGGCCAGTTCGTCACCAGCCGCAATCTGCGCGAACGGCTGGAGAAAGAACTGCTGACCAACGTGTCCATCAGGGTGGAGGAAGCCGGCGGACCGGAGTCGTTCAAGGTGATGGGCCGCGGCGAACTCCAACTCGCCATCCTCATCGAAATGATGCGGCGCGAAGGCTACGAACTGATGGTCGGCAAGCCCGAGATCCTCACCCGGTCCATCGATGGCAAAGTCCACGAGCCGGTGGAACTCTTGGTGATGGATGTGCCCGAAGCGTACATGGGGGTCGTGATCGAGAAGTTGGGCGCGCGCAAGGGCAAGATGGCGAAGATGGTCAACCACGGATCGGGCCGCGTTCGCCTGGAGTTCCACATCCCGTCCCGTGGCCTGATCGGCCTGCGCAGCGAGATTCTCACCGATACCCGGGGCACCGCGATCATGAATTCCCTGTTCCACGGCTACATCGAATGGCAGGGCGAAATTCCCATGCGGCCCACCGGCGCGCTGGTCGCCGACCGTCCCGGCAAGGCCACCGGTCACGCTCTTTTCAACCTTCAGGAGCGCGGCGAGATGTTTCTGGCTCCGGGCACGGAAGTGTACGAAGGGATGATTGTCGGCGAGAACGCCCGCGACGCCGACCTCAACGTGAACATCGTCAAAGAGAAGAAGCTTACCAACATGCGCGCTTCCACCGCCGATGACGCGATCCGGCTGGTGCCGCCCCGCCTGTTGAATCTGGAACAGGCGATCGAGTTCATCCGCGACGACGAGTTCGTCGAAGTGACCCCTCAATCCATCCGGCTGCGCAAGAAGATTCTCAAAGCCAACATGCGTTGACTACTGGCCGGTCGCCGGCGCCTGTTCGCGCACGCGTTCCGGTGTGGCGGGAATCCGGTTGATCAACTGGTTGGGCGCGTTCTTCCGCTTTCGCAACTCGAAGGCGTCATACAGCAGCCCGCGCGCGGTGCGGGACTCGTATTGCAGCCGCCCGCCGTCGATGCGGACGATCTGGAACAGTTGCGTGTCTTCCGCCTTTCGCGCCATCCAGTCCAGCTTCTGGTTTTGGTACATTTTCGGGCCGGACACAGAGACGACATACACGGTGCCGCTCTTGCCGCCGCGCGTGTTCGTGCCGGTGATCAGATTGCTTCGCGCATAGGTGTGGTCGTGCCCTTGCAGCACCAGGTCGACTTTGTGTTTGTCGAAGACCGGCTGCCAGGTCTCCCGCAGTTCTTTGTTGTCGCGCGATCTGGCCGCGGAGAAGATCGGATGGTGGAAGCTGATCACGGTCCACAGGTTCGGGTTATTCGCCAGGGTCTTGTCCAGCCACTCCGCTTGCTCCTGATGCCGCTCGTTGGAGTTCAGCGCGATCATCCGGACCCCCTGGATGTCCACGAAGTAACAGGTTTCCTCCAGCCCAGGGACGCCGTTTTCCGGTAGCGTGAACTGCGCCCGCCAATGTCCCGTGATCAGGCGCCGGTTGCCGTCGCGGCGGTCGTATTCATGGTTGCCGGGGACGGGAAAGCTGGGCATGGTCGAATGAATCCACCCGCCGGCCTGAAACCACTCGCCCCATTCCGCATCGGCGCTGCCGCGGTTGACCAAGTCCCCGGCATGGACAAAGAAGTGCGCGTCGGTGGCCTTCGCGTACCCCATCCTGACCACCCGGGACCATAGCGAGAAAATGTCGTTCTGCGCGTCTCCCACATAGAGAAACGTCACCGGATCCGGCTTGTTACTGGCGGTGCGAAATTGCAGCCACTCGCTCCAATTGTGTCCGTCGCCGACTCGGTAGGCGTATAGCGTATTCGGCTGTAGGCCGGTGAGCTGTGCGGAGTGGATAAGGGCTTCTCCGGAGTTGCTGGTGAACGTGTCGGTTCGCGCCGGAACGTCGGTCGACCGCTTGGCGAACTCCGGCCCGTCACCGGCTTCGGCGACTTGCGCCTTTGCGCGGTTGACGGTGGTGTCCGTACGCCAGGTCACACTGGCGGATGTGGCGGGATCGCCAGTCCAGGTGAGAATGACACGATCGGGCTGCGCCGAAGGCAGATACGCCCGCCCGGAGACCGCTCGTACGCCGGCGCCCTGCCGCCATGCGGCGAGTAACAGGCAGACGCCTGCCAGGACAGTCAGTATTCGGATTCTCATGATTGTACTCTTCAGACTAGCGGATCGCCGGTTTCAGTGCGATGACGTGGGAGTACCAGGACAAGTACCCCTATTCAACGCGCTCGCATGCGGATATAGTATTGGTTCTTAAGGATCATGCACAAATACGTGATGTTTGGTCCGCAGGGTTCGGGGAAAGGGACGCAAAGCCAGTTGCTTTGCCAGACCTACGATTTTGTCCATATCTCGATCGGCGACATCTTCCGGTGGAATATCACAAACCACACCAAGCTCGCCGCCCGAATTCGCCGGATCACCGCGGAAGGGAAATTGGTACCTGATGAAATTGTCGAAGAGGTCGTGCGCAAACGACTCGAGGAGCACGACTGGAACTACGGATTCGTGCTCGACGGTTTCCCGCGGACCAAGCCCCAGGCAGAGTATCTTTCCGAAAACTGGAACCTGGACAAGGTCATCTACCTGCACATTTCAGACGAACTCGTCCACGATCGCGTGATGCATCGCGCGCGGATGGGCGAAGGCAGCGGGTTCACCAAGCGAGCGGACGATAACCCCGAGGCATTGAAAGTTCGACTCGAGGAGTATCACGCCAAGACGCGGCCGTTGCTCGAACTGTACGAGAAGAGGTGTATGCTGATCACCATCGATGCGAGCCGCACCATCGAGGAGATCTTCCGGGAGATTTGTCACCGCCTGGCCCTGCCCAGGAGGGAGCCGGCGATGCTGGACCCGACATAGACCGCGGACTGGCCGTCCCTGTCACGCCCGGACGGAGTGAGCGGCGGCGCATGACGGCAGGCGAACGAAAGCCCACGTTGTACACTGGCTCCAACAAAGGAGAACGACCAGTGAGCGCCTCACGTTTGTGCCTGGCCCTTTTCGCCGCGGTTGCCAGCGCGGCTCAGCCTGCGATCACCCATACCGAGGTGTTCACCGCCGGGAAGGAAGGCTATCATACCTTCCGGATTCCCACCATCCTGACCGCCGGCGACGGGACCTTGATCGCGTTTGCGGAAGGCCGCAAGGATAACAGCCACGACCCCGGGAACGGCGATATCGACCTGGTGTTCAAGCGCAGCACCGATCAGGGCCGGACCTGGTCCGCGCTCCAACTGCTTGACGATCCCGGCGACAAGTGGGGCGCGTCCAATCCCACGCCGGTTCTCGACCGGTCCAACGGCCGCATCCTGATTCTGTACAACCGTTGGGAACCCGGCATCGACACCCCGCAGGCGGAAGCGGGGACGATGAAAAACCAGACGTGGATGCGGACAAGCGACGATCACGGCCGGACGTGGTCCGCCGCCCGCGACATCACGCGTAGCGCGCGGGATTACGAGCAGTGGAGCGCGATGTTTCTGGGTCCGGGAGGCGCAATCCAGACCCGAACCGGCCGCCTGATCGTCCCCGCGGCCATGAGTCCGGATACGTATCACGTCTGGACGTCGATTGGAGCGTTCAGCGGGCCCATGGAGATCATGCGCTCGTACGCGCTCTACAGCGACGACCACGGCGCGACCTGGCAGCGCGGCGGCCTCCTGGGTGCGTTCACGAACGAGTGCCAGGTGGTGGAGTTGGCCGACGGCGCTATCCTGATGGACGCCCGCCAGAATACGGGCGACCGCCGCTGGGTCGTCGCCAGCCAGAACGGCGGGCAGACCTGGTCGCGTCCCCGCGTGGGCCAGGCGGTTTCCCCCATCGCCACCGCGATTGAACGCTATACCTCAAAGGCGGCGGGTGACGATCGGGACCGCCTCTTGTGGACCGGCATCACCGGTCCGGGGCGCAAAGGGCTGGTGATCCGGGTGAGCTACGATGAAGGCCAAACCTTCACCAACGAGCACTTGCTGTATGGGGGCTACGCCGCCTATTCCGACCTGACTCTGCTGAAAGACAAGACGGTGGGAATCCTGTGGGAACGGGGGGTCAGCGACAGCTACCAGTCGGTCACGTTCACGCAGGTGAACCGCGAGTTTCTGGAGCCGCCCGGCACCCCGGTGCCGATATTCCGGTAACAAGGACGCGACAGGCCCGCGCCGTGGCGAGGCTGGCCCGGCATGATCGGGCGGCGCGCCGCGCGCCGGCTGGATCTAACTCAAATACTGTTCACTTGGGAAGGATCTAACTCCAGCGTCGATTCCATTCCTCGATTTCAGGGCCCAGTTGATCGGGCGCGTCACCAGGACCCAGGCGCCGGAAAGCCCGGACCCGGTGGAAGGTCAGGAAGTTGGTATCGTGCTGACTATGAGCCCCGCCGAGGCCGTCGTCAAAGGCGGTGCGGGACGCGACCAGGAGATCCTCGCCGTCAAAGTCGAAGTCCACGTAATGAAACCCGTGGAATGAAGCGTCCGGATGATGCAGGATCACGGTCGCAATGCGCCAGCGGCGCAGGTCCTTCGAATGAATCAATGCCAGCGTGTTGCGCACGCGTTCCACGTTCACGATCTTGTGGCGCGGAGGAACCCAGTTGGTCAGGCTCCAGTACCGGCCGCTGGCGGAATCGAAACGCACGATGAACTTCTTGCAGCCCCCCGGGAAGGTTATGATGTCCTCGAGCGAATCGAGCCCGAGCACCCGCCCATCCAAGCTGCATCGGGCCAGCAGCGCTTTCTCTTCGGGTCCACCGCGGTAGTCCAGGCGCATCAGGAGGGTGGGAAGTCCGTCGGGTCCGGCCGTGATTGTCCCTTCGACGATTCCGGCGAACTTGCCGTTCAACCATGCCGGATTGAACTCCAAGGGAGTTGACAGCGCCCAGTTGTCTTCTCTCAGAAGGTCCGCATCGGCAGGCACGGACATGACCCGGAAACGGAAGTCGGAGGCCCAGCAGAGGTCCTTGGGTCCCAGGCGGTCGAACACGGACCCGAACCAGATCCTTCCCTGGTGTTCGACGACCGATCCGGCGTTGGTGGCCAGGGGCAGATCGTGCCGAAAGTGCCCGGTTCTGTTGTCCCCGGGTTTCGTCCAGTGCACGCCGCCATCGACGGAGCGGTAGATCAGGAGGCGGCGGTTGCTGCCTCCTTCGGTCCCGATCATGTAGAGCACGCCGCGATGGAGGAAGACCGTAGGCCAGAAGCAGGGCTGTACCTCGGCCAACCGCTCCCATGTCCGGCCCGAGTCCCGTGACCGAAACAGCCTTGTGACCGCGGCCGTTTCCTCCGTCGACTTGGGACCAAAGAGGTCGCACTTGGCGAGGAGCCAGCCGTTGGGCAGTTTCAGAATCCCGGGGGACGAGAGATAGATCCCCGAGCTTGCGGGCGAGTGGGCGATGACCGTGCCGGGCACATTCGGGAAATCGGGCGTCTGCTGCGAGAAAGCAGAGGGCGCCAGGGCCCCGGTGATTCCGAGAAACGCGCGACGTTCCATGTCGAACAGTTCACCACAATGCATGATCGGCGTCGAAGGGATCCCGATGTGGTTCTCAGGAGCATCCACCGTGAAATACAAATCGCCGCGGCGCAGCAGCACGCGCGCCAGGCAGTGAAGACCTCGATCAGACGGTCCAAGTCCAGGGCTGCCCAACACAACTGTGTCCGCGGGTAACTTCACGAAATCAGTAAAGGGTGAAACGAAACATTTCGAGCCAAAAATGTTCTGCCACCTCTTTCATCCCTGAGACGTCCTTCCTGGCCGATCGACCACACCCGACCACGACGGCCGACCGCTACGGAGGTTTTTTCACAGACCCGTAAGCGCGCGGTCTCCCGTTCGAATCCGGTATTTTTTGCGCCGGAAAGTAGTTAACCCGCAGCCCAGTTCGACTATCCTACGTCCGGCCCCAAAAACCGTGGCCCTTTTTTTCGCCGGCTTCCGCGACATGGCGGGAGCAGCGAAATGGAACGTCACGGATGGATGGTCACGGCGATGTGGATGGCGGCTTCGGCAACCTGCCTGAGCGGCCAGCAACGGTTGGCGGTGGTCCTGTTCGACTCCGTTGGGATCGAAAAGCAGGATACGAAGTACGCGCTGGAACAGGCCCAGTGGTTCTTCCAGAACCTGGGCATTCCCACTGAGTGGACCGTGTGCCGCTCTCTGTCATCGTGCCCGAGGCCCACTGAAGCCGCCTACGAGCGGGTGAGCGTGGTGGGCGGGACAACAGGGACGCTGCTCGGCTTTGCCCGGAAGGATTCGGCAGCGGGCGGCAACCCGCAGGTCTAT
>CAZGUX010000032.1:0-15809 GCA_964529305.1 uncultured Solibacteraceae bacterium
GGAAAGGAGCGCTGGCGGTCAGTGTGGCGACCTCCCTGCCGTGCGCGGCGGCGGTGGTTTCGTTTGCCGCCCTCTACCAGGTTCTGAATCGCTACGAGTGGGCCATGGCGGCGATCGGTGGGACGCTCGCCGCCGCCGTGGGGCTGATGGTGGGCGGCTCCTTTCAACTGGTCCGCAAATATCTCACGGCCGCGGCCGCCCTCCGGACGGCGGTGCTCACCTTGGGAGCGCTGGCTCTCTCGCTCTATTCTGACTGGTCGCCGATCTGGATCCTGGCCGCGGCCGCGGCGGCCGGTTGGCTCTGGCGCGGACCCCAAACGCGATGAACGTCTTTCTGTTGTATCTGCTGCTGCTCAAGGCCTCGTTGACGTCGTTCAGCGGTCTGGCCTCGCTCCCGATGGTGCGGCGCGATCTGGTGGTGGAACACAAGGTCCTGACCGACCGCCAACTCAACGCGGCGGTCGTCGCCGGCCGGGCTGTCCCCGGCCCCAACGGACTTTACATCGTCAGCGCCGGCTACTTCGCTCGAGGCATTCCCGGCGCCCTCGCCGGGTGGCTGGCCATGACCACGCCCGCTTTTCTGATCATCCCGCTCCTCAGATACCTGGGCAGGAGAGCCGAAGCGCCGCCGGTGCGCGCCGCGATTGAAGGCGTAATCTTCGCGGCCGCCGGCCTGATTCTTTCGGCCAGCGTGTCCCTGGCGCGGGATGCCCTTCCGGGACCTGGGCTGGCCGGAGTGGCCCTGGCGGCTGCGCTGTTTGTGGTGTTGACCCGGCGGGATACGCTCTGGATCCTGGCCTTGTCCGCAATCGCCGGCTGGCTGCTGGGCAGTCGTTGATTCGATACGCGCTACAGGCGTGCAACCGCTACCGGTTGCCGCAGGGTGAACGTCAACAGGGACTCGCTGGGAATTACCGCCGGGGCCCCCCGGGTGAACAACACCAGTCCGCCGCCCGCACCCGCGCCCGCCGCCGCGCCGATGGCCGCTCCCGCTCCGCCACCCGCGATCGCGCCGATGGCCGCGCCAATCCCGCTGCCGATTCCCACCTTCATTCCATCGCGCTTGCGGGTCGCTCGGGCTACCCGGGTGATCGTGCTGGTCTCGAGGTCGAGGGAGCGTCCATCCTTCATTTGCAGTTCCGTCAGCCGAATCGAGATACGGGCCAGGCCTTTGATTCGCCCCCCGGGATTCGAGTCAACCACGCGGCCGAGAACGCGCGAGCCCTTCGGGGCGATCACCGAGTTGCCGTCCACCAGAGGCTCGGCCAATGTGGCCTCGAAGGTCTCTCCGGGCGCCGCGCTGCGGGTGGAGAGCACGGTGGTCGTTCTGATCCGAACGGCGGTGCCTTCCACCAGTTCCAACGGCTCTGGTTTTTGGGGCGAAAACAGCCCTCGAATCACCGACGGTCCGGATGAGCTTTCCTCCGTGGGTTCCGTACCCGCCGAATGCATCTGCTTGCATGCGGGGGATAGCAGGCTGACCATTGCCACCGAAGCCACGATGACCTGTCTCATGACGACCTCCCAATGTCCCAGACCGTGCAAGTTGATTACCAGAGTGTAAACTCATTGAAAACACTTGCCCTTGCTGCGAGGGCTAGGGCCCAACAGGAAAAAAATACGAGGCGAACCGCGGCGGTACTGGAAATTTTGTGTAAGCCCGTTGGGGCGTTCGTCCGGCGCACCCGGCAGGAAGCCATTATTCCCCTGCCGTTCAGGTCACTGCCAATCGACATCCTTCCCGGCGCGGCTGAGGTCGTTTCCCGCGAGGGCGCAGTCGCCCTTACCCATGTTGCGTGCCCGCGCGAAGACGCCTGTCTTTGCAGGCGCCAGGCACCCGGTGATCAAAACCTCCCGGCAGTGGTTCAACTCGACGACGGGTCCCGCCCGTTCCGAAGCGCTGCGGTGGATCGATCGAAGGGATGCGCCCTCCGCGTTGAAGATCGATAAAGCCGTTCGCGGATGCGCATCCAGAACGTCCGGTTCGGCGACAACCGAAAGGTGATCCACGCTCAGGTTGCGAACGTTGGCCACCGTGCAGTACGACGGCTGGCGCGCGTAGAGCGTGATCCGATCGTCCTTGGGGTTGCTGGCGCCACCGGCGTGCTTTTGCCGCTGGCTGTAGTCGAAGGCGCGAGTGGCGCGGAAAACGATGTTGCGCAGCAGGAGATTCTCGATCGCGCTTTCCCTCATGCCTTGCACCAGGATGCCGTTGTCGGCGCGGATCAGGATGTTGTCGAAGATGATGTCCCGCATGGCGCCGGCCGGAGACGCGTCATGGCGCTTTTCCACGTCGAGGAAGACCGGATAGATCATGTTGCGCAGCCTTTCTGGATTCACCAGCATCGGGTCGCGCAAGGTCTCGATCGTGAGATTGGAGACCGTAACGTCGTGAATCGTGCCGCCGTCCTTGATGAAGAAGCCGACGCCCACGGTTGAGTTCCGCACGGTGCAGTTGGAGATGGTGACGTTCCGGAAGTCGCCCTCCGAGCCCGTGCCGAGCTTGATCGCCGTGGCGATGGACTCGGTGGTGCAATTGGTCACGGCGATGTCCTCGCAGGGGATCCCGCCGTGCGTCTTGAGGCAGATGCAATCGTCGCCGGCTGTGATGTGGCAGTTGGCAATGCGGACGTCTTTGCAGGACTCGGGGTCGATCCCATCGCTATTGGTGCGGAAGTAGTTGTTGAAGATGGTCACGCCGTCGATCACGACCCGCTCGCACCGCCGCAGGTGGCAAGCCCAGGAGTCGCTGTAGAGGATGGTGAAATCCCGCAGGGACACCTGGCGGCACTCCTCCAGATAGAGGACCTGTGTGCGGAACGCGGGGCGGGGTTCGGTAGCATAGCCGGGCCGGCGGCCGAGGTCGGCGGTCCCTCCGCCGTGGAGGACGCCGGGTCCGAGGATGGAGATGAACTCGGCGTTCCGCGCGGTGATCAACTGATGAGCGGACGGCGCGTAGTCCTGCTGCTTGGTGCTGGCGTAGAGGGTGGCGCCCGCCTCCAGATAGAGGGTCACCCTGCTCTTCAGAAACAGGGAGCCGCTCAGGTAGTCTCCCGGCGGCGCATACACGACCCCTCCTCCTGCGGCGTGGCAGGCGTCGATGGCGGCCTGCACACTCGGAGTCTCGTTGGTGGTCTTGTCGCCCCGCGCGCCAAAGTCGCGGATGTTGAACAACGTCCGTGAAGAGGCGCCTGGCGTTGGAGCGGCAGCGGCGGCCGCGAGGGCCCAGCCGCCGAGAAACCCTCGCCGAAGGAGCGGGTCATGTGAATCCATAGCACTTTCCTTTTGCCGGTTGCCACGCCGGACTCTCATTGTGATGCCGGCTGGGGCGTGAGTAAACCCGGTGCAAGGGCCGGCCCTTCTAACGTCGGATTCGAAGGAGTAGGATGGACGCTTACTTCCTATGTATTCTTACTTCTGTCCGTTTCTTCTGCTGGTAGTCACTCTGCCGCTCGCGGCCGCGATTCGCGTCCGCACCGAGCCGGCGCCGGCGAACGATTATTTCCATCGCTCGGCTCTCGTTCTCACGGTTGACCCTCTTCCGCAAAAACCCGTCTGGCTGGTCCTCGAGTACGAGGACCGGGGATATGGCCTGATCCTCACCGAACCAGGTGTGTCGCACACCCGCCAGTGGGGCGTGGCCCGGCTCAATTCAGGCCGCACGCGGCGCGCGTGGTTCGGCTTCGAGAAGGCGCCCAGGACGATCCGGGTGCGTGGGCTGGCCGCGGTCAAGTCGGCCACGCTGGCCGAATCCGAACCGCCTCGCGACCCTCTCCCTCAGGTGGAACCGGCCGTCCGTTTTCAGACATTTCCCCAGCGCATTATCAGCTCCGGGGCCGACGCCAACTCTCTCGACGGCCTCCCGGAAGCACTGGCGACGATGAAGAATCTGCTGCCCCTGGCGCGCGGGCTGGGATTCAACGGCATCGAAAGCTACGTCAAGTGGAACTTCATCGAGCGGTCACGCGGCGTTTTTGATTTCAGCTTTTACGATGCGATTTGCGACGAACTCGACCGGCACGGGATGCAATGGTTTCCTCTGCTGATTGTCGGATCCGCCTACTCGCTGCCACAGTGGTTTCACGACTCGGCCGACAGCCGCGGATTCGCCTGCCTGGAGCACGGCATTTCCGCGGATATCCAGTCCATTTTCTGCGGCCGCCAGGACGAATATGTCCAGCGATTCCTGCGAGAATTCGGCAAGCATTACGGCCCGCGCAAAACGCTATTGGGCGTCCGGTTGGGGCCGAGCGGGAATTATGGCGAAGCCCAGTATCCGGCTCGCGGCGCCCTGGGCTATATGGGGCAACCTCTGCACACGCACCACGGGTATTGGGCGGCGGACGAGTGCGCGTCCCCGCATTTCCGGAAATGGCTGCAACAGAAGTACGCGACCATCGGCGATCTGAACCGCGCGTGGGAATCGAAGCACGGCTCGTTCGAAGAGATCAAGACCTTCATGCCGGTGACCGCGCTAACCAACCGGCAGAGGATCGATTTCTCCGGCTGGTACATCGGCGCCATGAGCGAGTGGTGCGAGCGCTGGGCGGTCTGGAGCCGCGAGGCGATGCCCGGCGCCGTGATTCATCAATCCTCCGGCGGCTGGGGGCCCATCCACATTGGCACCGATTTCAGCTACCAGGCTCGCAGCATGGTGAAGGTTCAGGGCGGAATCCGCCTGACCAACGAAAGCGACAACTTCGCGGACAACGTCTCGATTACCCGCATGGCATCGTCGGCCGCGCGATTCTACGGGGTGCCTTTAGGGTACGAGCCCGGTGGCTTCGGGTCCGCCCGGGGAGTCCTGGCGCGGCTGTTCAACTGCCTGACGAACGACGGCGTCCACCTCTTCTACTACCATCCCAACCTCTACTTCAACGACCAGGGCGTGGACAAGTGGCTTCGGCACGCACCCCTTTTGGAACAGCGCGCCAAACCTGTAATCGACGTGGGCGTGTTTTATCCCGATACGGCGATCAAGCTGGATGACGAGCCGCTTCGCTTCCGCTGGGGCTCGGTGTTTCTGGTGAGCGCCCGCGGCCTGCGCTCGGCTCTCGACTACGACTATGTCAGCGAGCAGATGATCGACGACGGCGCGCTACAACGGTTCAAGGTCCTGGTGGTCCTGTGGGGCAACGTGACGGAGAAGCGGATTCTCGAGAAGATCGGGGCGTGGGTGAAGGCGGGAGGGACGGTCATCTACCCGCGCCAGCCGCGTGGGCCGCTCGTGTCGGTGGAAGGGGACGGGAGCGATTTCAACTCGTGGGAGCAAAGTGGACGCCTGATCCATTTCGAAGGCGACCCACAGCCGCCCGACTACTACGCCCGGTTTGTTCGCGAGCAGGTGGGCAAGTTGCCGGGGATTCGTGAATCGTACCGCCAGGCGGTTCGGATGAAGAAGCCGGATCTCGTTTATTGGAGCGTGCTGGAAACGGGAAAGGTGGCGCTGCTCAATTTTTCCGATGAACCAGCAATGATTGAAGTCCGGCCCGGCAGGCGGGTGGCGTTGGAGCCGTATTCGGCGGGGCTGTTTTAGGGGGTCTGGCCAGGAGCAGGTAGGGCAGCCATCAAGTGTGGCGCCACGGAGGTTGACTGAAATCGGGGGCCGGCCCAGGCCGGCCCCCTCTAAGACTTACTTCGTTTCGATTCTCATTCCGTAGAACGAGCGGTACACGAAGAACATGGAAATCAGAAGGAATACCGCGGCCAGGACATGGCTAAGAGTGGTCCCCTGCTCGGCGGTCAACGACACCGCCAACTCCACAGCGAGCAGTCCAAACAGCGTCGTGAACTTGATGATCGGGTTCATGGCCACCGAAGAGGTGTCCTTGAACGGATCTCCCACCGTATCGCCCACCACCGTCGCGGCGTGAAGATCCGAACCCTTCTGCTTCAGCTCCACTTCCACGATCTTCTTGGCGTTGTCCCACGCGCCGCCGGCGTTGGCCATGAAGATCGCCTGGTAAAGGCCGAAGAGCGCGATCGAAATCAGGTACCCGATGAAGAAGTACGGCTCGAAGAAAGCGAACGCCAGCGTGGAGAAAAAGACGGTGAGGAAGATGTTGAACATGCCCTTCTGGGCGTACTGCGTACAAATCTCCACGACCCTCTTACTGTCCTCCACCGATGCCCTCGCGGCGCTTTCGAGGTTGATATTGGCCTTGATGAACTCCACCGCGCGGTAGGCGCCTGTCGTCACTGCCTGTGTCGAGGCGCCGGTGAACCAATAGATGACCGCGCCCCCCGCGATCAGACCGAGCAGGAAAGGCGGATGCAGGATGGACAGGTTCGCCAGCAGTTCAGGTTTGAGACCGTTGGTCAGCAGGACGATGATCGAGAAGATCATCGTCGTGGCGCCCACCACGGCGGTCCCGATGAGCACCGGTTTCGCCGTCGCCTTGAAGGTGTTGCCCGCTCCGTCGTTTTCTTCGAGGAAGTGCTTGGCCTTGTCGAAGTTGACGTCGAAGCCGTAGTCCTTCTTGATTTCCTTCTCGATGCCCGGAAGCTGTTCGATGACGGAAAGCTCGTACACCGATTGGGCGTTATCGGTGACCGGACCGTAGGAATCGACGGCGATCGTCACCGGGCCCATGCCCAGGAAGCCGAACGCGACCAGGCCAAACGCGAAGACGGCAGGCGCCATCATCAGGCCGCCCAGGCCCATCGTGCTGACTCCGTACGCGATGCCCATCAGCAGCAGCATGGCCATCCCGAGCCAGTAGGCGCTGAAGTTGCCGGCCACGAATCCCGACAGAATATTCAGCGAGGGTCCGCCTTCGCGCGAAGAAATCACCACTTCCTTGACGTGGCGCGACTCGGTGGACGTGAAGACCTTGACCAGTTCCGGGATGACGGCGCCGGCCAGGGTTCCGCAGGTGATGACGGTGGAGAGTTTCCACCACAGACTGCTGTCACCGGCGAGATCCGGGATCAGGAAGTAGGATACGACGTAGGTCAGGCCGATCGACAAGAACGAGGTCAGCCACACGAGCGAGGTCAGCGGCGCCTCGAAGTTCATCTTGTCGGCCTTGGAGTACTTGCCGACGGCAATGGCTTCGTTGATGAAGTACGACGCGCCGGAGGAGATCACCATCATGACGCGCATCATGAAGATCCAGACCAGCAGTTGCACCTTGACCATCGGCTCGTTGACGGCAAGCAGGATAAAGGAGATCAACGCGACGCCCGTGACGCCGTAGGTCTCGAATCCGTCGGCGGAAGGCCCAACCGAATCCCCGGCATTGTCGCCGGTGCAGTCGGCAATCACACCCGGATTGCGCACGTCGTCTTCTTTAATACGGAAAACGATCTTCATCAGGTCGGCGCCGATGTCGGCGATCTTGGTGAAGATGCCGCCGGCGACGCGCAACGCCGCCGCGCCCAGCGATTCGCCGATGGCGAAGCCGATGAAGCACGGCCCGGCATAGTCGCCCGGAACAAACAGCAGGATGAAGAGCATGATCAGCAGTTCCACGCTGATCAACACCATGCCGATGCTCATGCCGGCCTTGAGCGGGATGGCGTAACAGGGGAACGGCTTGCCCTTCAGGCTCGCAAACGCGCAGCGGGAATTGGCGAACGTGTTGACCCGGATTCCGAACCACGCAACACCGTAACTGCCGCCGATACCGACCAGGCTGAACATCGGGATGATGAATACCTTGATGGTGTCGAGGTGCTGCAGAAACCCGAAATAGAGAACGATAATCGAACCGATGAAGATCTCGAGAATGAGCAGAAACTTGCCTTGCGTCGTCAGGTACGTCTTACAGGTTTCGTAGATCAGTTCGGAGATCTCTCGCATGGACTTGTGCACCGGGAGATTGCGGAGGTGCGTGTACATGCCAAGCCCGAAGCCAAGACCTGCGGCGCAAACCAGAAGCCCGAGCATCAGGAGCGAACGTCCGCCCATGTCCCCAAAAAAGCGAGCCTGATCGAGATCGGGCAGCACCAGGTTGGCCTCACCGCCATGGGGCTGCGCGGCGGCGGGCAGTGCCGCCAGCAGAAACCAGACGAGAGCCAGGGCGCAGATTGAAGTCCAGCGCCGAAACGTGGCTGTCCGCCACGCGTACGCGGGACAGGCAGGCGCTTGTTGAACAAAAAGCATTTCGAGGAATCCTCCTTAGGACTCACAAACTATCGACTGAGTATGGATGACGTGCCCACCGCGGCGCAACGGCCGCGAAACGATTGCGATGTCCGGACACTGAGACATAGGATATCACCGTGAGTTGCGGGTGTAACCCATCCATGGTACTGGATCATCCGCGACGCCGGCCGCTTCCGGCAAACGCGCCGGCCAAGGCCACGAGGGCGGATCCCGTCAACCACATCGCGCCGCTCAGGTCCAGGGGATTCCCGTCCAGCGGCATTGGGCTGAGGAACAAACCTCGCACCAGCACGATCACAAATCCGACAGACTGAATCATCAACAACACCCGGGTCTTGCCCGTCACGGCCAACGCCACCGACAAGAGGGCGAACAGGCCGAGAGCGGCCAGAGCGCCGGTCAGTACTTTTCCTTCCCAGGGAAGCAGGTCGACTCGCAGGTTGTGCTTGCCGCCAGCGAGCGCCAACAGCGCCAGACCGCATTGAAAGAAGCCCAGAACGGTGTGAAACAGATAACTAAACAGGCGGACAAGCCAGGCAAGCGGGCGGCCCATGAAATCTCCTCGTCATCTCTGCGTCGAACCTCGTGGGAACCCTTCAGTGTATCAGGCCGTTCCAGTGGGAGTCGTGTATTGCCAGCCCTGTGGATGTGTGGTTCAATAAAGGCACAGCCATTTCCGGCGCCCTCGGCCTCGTGAGGAGTTCGGCCTCGGCGACAGCATCGAAGGAAACATCAGCGTGGATTCTCTCAACCGGAAACTCATTCGCCCGTCCTTTAACGAGATGAAGGATCAGTCGGCGCAACGGCGAGCGCACAAGAAGCCGACTCCCCCGGACCAGACCAACGCCGAAAATTTCTACTACGTCAAGCAAATGCAGTCGAAGACGCCGATGGTCTTCGTGCTGCGCGACGGAGAGACCATCCACGGCGTGATCGAGTGGTACGACAAGATCTGTTTGAAGGTGAATCGGTTGGCCGGTGAACCCAACATCCTGTTGTTCAAGCCTTCGATCAAGTACATCTACAAGGAGCAGGACTCGTAGCGTTCCCTTCCTTATAGGGGCCGGGCGCCTGTCGCGGTGTTTGCCTTCATCGGGAAGGGCCCGCCGGCAACCGGAGTCCGGCCGCGCTGACGCGGTCGCCGATCACCAGACGGATCTCGGGGTTCTGCTCGAGAACTTCCGGCAGGGCCAGGTTGATCTGGTACAGGCCCGAGTACCCGGGGGTCACGCCGGCGTAGTAGACCCGGTTGGCGGGAATCGCCACGCCGTTCAATTCCACTCGTAACGTCCCCGCCCAAAGGCTGTCTGCGGCCCGAACAGCGAGTTGACCGGATTTCTGAGCCGGATCCGTCCAGCCGAGTCCGGTCACGTATAAAACGATAATGTCCCCGGGTTGAGCGGGCAGGGCGGCCGTGATCAAAGCCCCGTCGAGGCGAGTGGCGATGATCGTCTGTTCGTTTACTCGATATGCGGCGGGGGCGGTGGCGGCCAGTTCGATCCTCACCGTCGGCCCCGACACCCCCGCCCGGTCGACACGAACGTCCGCCGGACCCGGGAACAGGCTGTACGGAATGACGAAGTTGATCTGGGTTGGGGAGACGTAGATCAGGTGCGCTCGAATACTCGCCACGGACACCCGTACGTCTCCGAGCGCCTCGGGCAGGAATCCTCCGCCCATCTGGGCCGAAGTCACGGCCGCCGTGTCCCACGACAGGTTTGTGCCGAAGACGGTCGCGATGGTGTTGGGCGCGAGAAAGCCCGAACGAAAGTCGGCGGAATTGACGATGCTCTCCGCGGTGTACGCTGGCCGCACAGTTGCCTGCTGGCCGCTGGCAAGGCCAACGAGGAATGCGGCGGCGAGCATCGAGCGCGCAGCCGGCATGAACGATCCGGCCCGACTATACCACCCCTCGAGACCGCCAGTTTGTACCGATGTGGAACGCTTGCCAAAGCCGGCTTAGATGCCCGCCTTCGGGAACTTTTTTCGCATCCATTCGGCGAAAGCCGCCGGCGCGGCCATCGTCGAAAGGCGCGACTGACGGACCAGCGCCCAGTCGTCGAACAGTCCGGACTGCTTGATGTCCCGGAGGCTCACGGGTTCTTCCAGCCGGCCGAGGAACTCCAGATCGACGACGCTCAGTTTGGGATCTTTGGGATCGGGCCGCGGTTCGGAGGCGACCCGGGCGAGGCCGGCCACCCCCGATTCGCCGCCGCTGTGATAGACAAATACCTTGTCGCCGGGGCGCATCTCCTTGATCGCCCGCAGCGCCTGGGGATTTCTCACGCCGTCCCACACCGTGCGCCCCTCCCTCTCGAGGTGGTCCAGCGAGTACGTGTCCGGGTCCGTCTTGGCCAGGAAATAGTTTGCTTTTGCCATCAGAGATTCCTTACGACTGGGGCACTTTTACATTAGTACCCCGGTGCCTGACTGAAAGGTCCGCAACGCCTCAGGTACAATACAGAGGTCAGCGCTCTGTCGGAGAACCCTGACACTCGAGATTAGTCGAGAACCGGGATGATGAGAATACACAGGATAACCCGATTTTTGCTGGCTTGTCTGGTGGCGGCGTCAATGGCCTCGAGCGGCGCCCAAAAAGACAAGAAAGACGGCAAGAACGAATCGAAGCCCGACTCTCCCGCCGCACCGGCGGCGACTGCCGCACCCGATGCGGCGCCCGCGGGCCAGCCGGCTTCGGCGCCCCAGGTTGACCCCGCGAAGTTCCCCGCGACCCAAGCCTATATCATTGGCCCTGAAGATTTGCTGGAACTCCACATTTGGCGCGAGCCCGAACTTTCGGGCACGCTCAACGTGCGGCCCGACGGCAGAATCTCGATCCGTCTGATCGGCGAGGTGCAGGCTGCCGGCCGGACTCCCGAGGAACTGGCGAAGGTGATCCGGGACGGCCTTTCGGTCAAGTACCTCAAGGACCCCATCGTCACGGTGACGGTGAGGCAGGTGAACAGCAAGAAATACTACGTTCAAGGCGAGGTTGCCAGGCCCGGCGTGTTCCCGCTGCTGGTGCCGACTACCGTGTTCGAGGCGATCAGCGTGACCGGCGGCTTCCGCGAATTCGCCAAAAAGAGCAAGATCGTGATCGTGCGCAAAGGCAAGCGAATTCCCTTCAACTACAAAGAGGTGGAGAAGGGAAAGAAGCTGGAGCAGAACATTTTCCTGGAGAACGGGGACACGATCATCATTCCGTGAGGAGCGAGAAGCAGCGCCATGCAAACGCAGCCCGACTATTTGAGCGTTCCCCGGCGTGAATTGGACGTCGAGGACTACATCGATATTCTGCGGCGCCACTGGATGTGGATCGTGGGGCCGGTGTTTGCCGCCCTGGTCATCGGCATTGTGGTGGCGTTCTTCTGGCCGGACACGTATGTGTCCCACGCCGTGATGAGAATCACCCCCGCGCAGGTGCCGGACCGTCTGGTGCCGACGAACTTCAACCTCGATCTGGCACAACGGCTCCAGACCATGCACCAGGACGTCACGAGCCGCCAGCGCCTGCTCGACATGATCAAGAAGTTCAACCTCTACCCCAAAGAACTGGAAAAGCGGGCGCCCGAAGACATCATCGAGGAGATGCGGACCAAGATCAAGATCATGCAGGCCAATTTCGGCGGCAAGTCGCCGGGTTCGGCGTTCCGCATCGAGTTCGCCTACAGCAACCGCCACGAGGCGAAAAAGGTCGTCGAAGAGATCGTCAGCCTGTTCAACACCCAAAACGTGATCTCGCGCCGGGAGAAGTCGCGTACCGTATCGGACTTTCTGAGCGATGAGCTGAAGGCGGCCAAAGACGAACTGGACCGCATCGAAGCGGAGGTCACGTCCTTCAAGCTGAAGAACGCCGGGGCGCTGCCGGAGGAACTGCAGGCCAATATCCAGATGCAGCACAGCATGCAGTTGAGCCTTCAGAGCGCGACTGACATGTTGAACCGGCTGCAGCAGGACCGGATTATCCTCGAGACGCAGGTGCAGAATCTGAAGAACCAGCTCGACACGATCGAGACGTCGACCACGACGCAGGAGTCCTATGTCGGCAATGAACGGCTGATGATCCTGGAGCGCCAGGTGCAGGCCATGGAGAATAAGGTGGCGGCAATGCGGCAAGTCCAGTTGCCGCAGCATCCTGACCTGATCGCCGCGATCACCCAACTGGAGTCGTTGCGGGTCGAACGGGATGGTCTGGCGAAGATGGAAGAGCGGGAGAAGCAGAGCCGCTCGCCCAAGAAGACCGTCAACGCGACAGCTATCGCTCGCCGGCAGGATGTGGAAGCCCAGATCCGCAACACGCAGGTGCGGATCCATACGATCGAGATGGACATGAAGGAGCGGGTCAACCAGCAGCAGAGACTGCAGGCGCAGTTGGGCCAGATCGCCTCCAGGATTGGAGCGAATCCGCTCCGGCAGACCGAGTACGTGAAGCTGCTCCGCGACTACAACCTGGTCAAAGCGAAGTACGACGATCTGAACATGAAGAAGAGCGCGTCGGAAACCGCCAATCGCCTGGAAGACCGGAGCGCCGGGGAAAACCTGGAAGTTCTGGATCCCGCCATGTTGCCGCTGAATCCTTCCGAGCCCAACCGGTTCCTGATTGTAGGCGCGGCGCTGGCGATCGGACTGATCGTCGGCCTGTTCCTCGCCGGCGCGCGGGAGTTGAAGGACACGACGATGAAGGGTCTGAAGGATGTCCGCGCGTACAGCAACATGAACATCCTGAGCAGCATTCCACTGCTCGAGAATGCTCTCCTGGTGCGCCGGAAGCGGCGTTTGACGTGGTTGGCCTGGTCGAGCGCCACGATTGTGGGCATTCTGGCCATATCCAGCTCCGTGTACTACTACTATTCGAATCGCTGAGCGCTGTTTGCGTAGGAAAGGGGATCCTGGAATGAGTCGAGTTCATGATGCGCTTCGCCGGGCCGGTCAGTTGCCGGATTCCGGCACGGCCGCGGCCGTCAGCCCGGCGTTACCGTATGCGGACCCGCAAGTGGTGGGCAAACTTCACGGATTGTTGGACAAGGTGGCGGAAATCCCGTTTAACCCGGCTCCGGAGTCGCACCTGATCGACTTACACCGGCCCATGGAGACTCCCAGCGAAGAGTTCCGCAGCCTGCGAACCAAGCTCAATCACATGCAGACCCTGCAGCCGCTGCATTCCGTGATTGTCACCAGCGCCTCTCCCGCCGAAGGCAAATCGTTTACCACCATGAATCTGGCGCTGGCCGAGTCGCACCTGGCGGACAACATGGTGCTGTGCGCGGATTTCGACCTCCGGCGCCCGACGTTGCACAATCTTCTTCAGGTGGAGCGGACCCCCGGCATCTCTGATTTTCTGAAGGGGGAAGCCCCGCTCGAGCATTGCATTCGGAAGGTGGCGGGGTCCAATCTGTACTTCCTGCCGGCCGGCACCGCCGTGAAGAATCCGCTCGAGTTGCTGAACCTGCGCGAAGCCAAGCAGTTGTTCGAGCAGTTGCCGAGCGTCTTCAACTGGATCTTCTGCGATTCACCGCCCTTGCTGTTCTCGGCCGACGCCAACCTGATGGCGACGTACGCGGACGGGACCATCCTGGTCGTTCGAATTGGCTCGACCACCATCGACACGATCACCCGCGCGGTGCAGTCGTTGTGCGAGAACAACGTGCTCGGGATCGTCACCAATGGCGCGAGGGCCGGCGAGCTGTACAGTAAGTACACCTACTACTATTCGAGGCGCGAAGGATAGCGCCGGAAGAGGGTTGCATCCGGAGACCTCCGATCGTATGCTGCTGACGGGAGAGGCAGCACCTACGAAAGGAGTGTGCTCCGATGTCGGATCTGCCGATTCTTCAGCCGCCCGTTGGCCGGCGGCAGTTTCTCATGGCCTGCGCTGCTTGCGCGGCCCAGGTCTTTTGTCCCCGATCGGCGACAGCGTCGCCGAGAGTTGAATCTTCTTCTTCCATACCTCCAGTCAAATTGCGGCTGGTGTTCAGCCATCAGCCGGTCGACAAGGAAACCTGGCCTTATATGGGCTTCGATTACGAGGCCCGCAAGAAAGAACTGCAAACACAGCTCGAACGGAGCTGCCCTCGGATTCAGTTTCTTCCCGTGACCGCGACCTCTCGCGACGATGCGCGGCGGATTCTCGTCGACGATGCCGAGGTCGACGGCTATGTCATCTACATGATCGGCATCTGGACAGGCGCGGGCCAGGTCATCGCTTCCGCGATGCGGCCGACGCTGTTCGTGGATGATCTGTATGCCGGTTCCGGCGAATTCCTGACCGCGTATGCCGCGGCGAAGCGGAAGAGCTATCGGGTGGCAGGAGTCTCCTCGTCCCGGTTCGAGGACGTGGTGGAAGGCATCCGGGCGTTTGAATGCATGAAACGTCTGCGTTCGGCCGTGGTCCTGGATGTGACGGAGCGCGATCCCGGCTTGCGCGCGTCCGCCATCCAAGACGCCTTCGGCACGACCGTCCGCCCGACCAGCGCGGCGGAAATCAACGACGCGTACAACAAGGCGAATCGGGAAGAAGCCCGGAAGTGCGCCGACCGCTGGGTGCGCGGGGCCCTGAAAGTGATCGAGCCTCCACGGCAGGTGATCGACGAGGCTGGGGTGATGTACGTCGCCCTTCGCGACCTGCTGGAGCGGCACGGCTCCGACGCGGTGACGGTGGATTGTCTCTCGCTGTTCTACGGCAACAAGCTCCCGGCCTATCCCTGCCTGGGCTTCTTCCAGCTCAATAACGATGGCAAGGTCGGAGCCTGCGAAGCCGATTTGTACTCCACGGTCAGCATGCTCCTGATGACGTACCTGACCGGGCGTCCCGGCTACATTTCCGATCCGGTGATCGACACGTCGAAGAACCAGATCATCTATGCCCACTGCGTGGCGCCGACGAAGGTATTCGGGCCCGATGGGCCGGCGAATCCGTACCAGATCCGATCGCACTCGGAAGACCGGCAGGGGGCGTCCATCCGCTCGTTGATGCCGCTGGGCGAGATGACGACCACGCTGCTGGTGAACCCGCAGTTGAAGGAGATTGTGTTTCATCAAGGCAAGACGGTCGCGAACATCGACGAGGACAAAGCCTGCCGCACCAAGCTCGCGGCGGAAGTGAAGGATGTGGAGAAGTTGCTGGGCGAGTGGGACCGCTGGGGCTGGCATCGGGTGACGTTCTACGGCGACCTGCGGCGTCCGGTGAACACGATCGCATCCCTGATGGGATTCAAGCTGGTGGAAGAAGGCTAGCCGCCGTGGTGTTGCAGAATCGCCCTCCATCGTAGGGGTCGCAATATGCGACCTCTACAGTTCGGTTAGACCGGCGCCACGTAGACCCGGTCTCCGACCAGCCCGGCGCTGAGCAGAAATGCACAAACTCGAGAAGGCAACTTGAGTTCCCTAGCCTGACGCGTCTTACCTCCGGGTCAGACGTCCCACCGCGCTGGCGAACGGTCCGAACTCTGCCCTGTAAATCGAGGCGTCGCCCGCTCCCTCCGCACGAATCGGCGCTCCGCACACCGGGACGATCGTCCAACGCCTCATGTCCTGACCCTTCAACTCCTCGGGGGACACCCAAAACCGGCCAATAGAAACGGCAGGACATTGACGACGGCGGGGACCTACTCTCCGTCGAGTGAGCAATGTCTTGAACGAAGAGAAACGACAACAAGTCCTCGCGCTCGGCCGGCTCGGCTGGACTCTCCGGCGCATCCAA
>CAZGUX010000033.1:0-16799 GCA_964529305.1 uncultured Solibacteraceae bacterium
CTGGAGCAACCAGTGGCCTTGCGTGGGAGTGAGGCAGAAATCAAGGACGGTGACCTTGTATTGGGCGGCTTTGCGGAACAGGAGGCTGAGGTGGAACTGGAAATCCGGATCTTCGAGGAAGACGAGTTGACCCTTATTGCCGCG
Organism: uncultured Solibacteraceae bacterium; assembly: GCA_964529305.1. Classification (GTDB taxonomy): domain Bacteria; phylum Acidobacteriota; class Terriglobia; order Bryobacterales; family Bryobacteraceae; genus CAZGUX01. The sequence goes on from CAZGUX010000033.1 coordinate 145, forward strand.
TTGGACAACGTGGTAGATGTGAGTGGGCCGGAAGCAGCGGTGCGGTCGAGGCACGTTGTCTCCGGTGCAATCGAAAGGCCAAGCCGGAGGAATCATGTCCAGCTCCGGAATTGCCCCCCGCGTGGCGCGAGGCAAGACCACCGGGACGAGTTGGAGAGTGGCCTCGGAAGTAGTGTCTGGCACCAAATTCCGACCGCCGGCGGGGGGTTGCCTGGCCCGACGGCGATAGTGCCTGGCACAGAACCATCTCCTCCATTTGGGGAACCAGGCGAAACCTCCAAGGTCCGGTGCCCACCTTCGCGTTTTTCCTCGAGAAAGGGAAAAACCACCAATCGCGCTCCGTTCGCGGCCAGAAAAATCGACAACCAGGACCGAGTTGGCCAGTGCCTGCTGACCGACACAGTGCCTGGCACCGAATCTACCTCCCCATTTGGGGGAGCCAAGCGAAACCTCCAAGTCCAACCTCCCGTTATTTGGGGAGGCCACGCGAAACGCAAGGGTGCTTGGGGCGAACTTTTTCCTCGGAGGGGACACCGGGGCACCTTGAACTCGGTACAGCGGGTCGACCGGTGTCGACGGATGCCGTGCCTGGCACCGTCTCGTCGCGCGGTTACGGCTTCCCCAAGTCGGGGACCTTTCCGAGCCAATGAACGTGGACTCATCGCCACGATTGCGGGTCGACCTTTGGATGTCCGCCGTCGTGTGAGACTTCTCTCGGGCGCAGAATTCGCCGAACTTGGCGGGTCACTCCCACCGAGATGCCGGGCGACGGACTGAAGCCGACAGAGGCGGGGCAACGTCCTGGCTTAAGCCTAAGGCCTGGATGTCCCAGTGCGGCGCTTCCTCGAACCGCACCCCGCCCTCGGCGGATTCTGACTCCCGCCCGTTGCGCCATCTTGCCGCGGCCAGTCCTGCGACGAGGACCAGCAACAGCACGGCGAAGGCCGCTGGGTTCTCGAGCGTCCGCTGCTCGAACTCGGCGGCCTTGTTCAGCCCCTGCATCAGCAGCCCTATGCACAGCCAGAACGTCATGTGGAAGTTCGATCGGCCCGGTAGGTAGGAACACGTGAACGGAATCTTCTGCGCTCCCCATAGGCAGAGTTCCGCCATCAACGCCCCCAATAGTCCGAGGACCGCCAGGTGGCTGGCGGCCGGGCGCCAGGGCCACATCCAAAAGAATAGAACCGCCGACCCGGCCCAGACCGGAATCACCGACAACGCCAGCAGGGCGCGCCGCCTTGCGTTCAGCAACCGCGGTCCGCCCGGAACGGGCGTGACGCGGAAAATCCAATTCGCCTTCAGGTCCGCCGGCATGGAGAAGACAACCCGCGTGCCCACCACCCAGAAGCCCAGTATCACCAGGCTCGCCGCGAGAGCGGGCGCGCTGACCTGCGTGAGGTCGCCGCTCACGGGCACTTCGAACAGTTGCCGCTGCGCCGCCGGGTGCCTCAGCAGGAAAATCGTCAGGGCGAAGGCAATTCCCAGGTAGAACGCAAGGAGGATGCGGTGCTGGCGGCTCCTCAGCAGCGTGCGAACACTGAAGTGCATCAGAGCCGTTGCGAGCGCACTCCCGAAGCCGGGTAGTGGATTTCCGCCGCGCCAGGACGGCGTGATGTCCGGCTCCTCCACGATCTTACGGAGCACACGGAAATAGGACAGTGCGTACGCTGCGGCGGTGGCGCCGACGGCGATGGCCAATCCCGCCAAGGCGCGGTAGGCCAAGGCGGCGAGGGCCGGCGATCCACTCCAGTACTGAAACAGGCCCAGAAACCAATAGGTCGGCGACCAGGCAACCCACCCTTGACCCTGCGCGGCGATGAGCACATCCGGCGACGGAACCGCGGGCTGCAGAAAGTACACGCTCACGAAGAGACAGAATGCGGCCATCTGCAGCCATGAGGACACCCGCAGAAAGACACGCCGCGGCAGCAGAAGGGCGGCGAACCCCTGCACGCCCAGGACGCAGCAGAAGAGGAACACACCAGAAGCGATCATGACGGCCCAATACACCGCGAACACCCGAAGGAGCCCCACAACTCCGCGACTTTCCGGAACTGAGACGTTGGCGAACGAAACGGCCGGCTCGCCCTCGAGCCTCTGGCGGACATGTTGGGCCAGGAGTTCGGAGAACGGAATCGGACCGGGCGCCTGGTTGACCATAACCACCGCGGCAAAGTCTCGCCCTGGATGGAAGAACGCGTGGCTCGAATATCCGGAGATTGCCCCGTTGTGCCAGTACACCCCCCTTGCGGTGTCGAAGATCCAGGCGAGCGTGATGTGCAGGCCCGGGGCGACCGTCGCCTGTACCTGTCGCGTCAGACCAACAGCCTCCGGAAGGCCCGACTGGGCCGTGCCGAACCGTTCGGGGTGCAGGTGTACCTCCAGATACGTCAGCAGGTCTCCGGCGGTCGACCGGATCGCCCCCGCTCCGGCCAGCGCATCCAGGTCCCACGGATCGACGGGGCGGCCCTTGGCATCGTATCCCTGGATCATGCGCCCCTGCTGTTCGGGTGAAAGGCTAAGCACGGTATCCTTCATTCCCAGGGGACCGGTGATGGCGTGCTCCAACAATTGGGAGTACGTCCCGCCGAAGCGGTTCGCCAACGCCACTCCCAGCAGACCGAAGCCAGCGTTGCTGTAGCTGAAGGAAGGATAGGCCGGCCGGGCGACGCCGTGTTTCGCCAGAAAGGCGTAGAGGTCGGCTGCGCGATAATCGGCGCCCGGGTTCGGCTTCCCGCTTCGTTTCAAGTTGCCGGGGTTCGCCGGCAGACCGGAATGATGCGTCGCGAGATCGACGAGGGTTATTTCGCTCCCCACGGGCTTGGGAACGACGCCCCCAGGCAGCAATTCCCGCATGCGTTCGTCCAGCGTGACCCTTCCCTTAACCGCCATCTGCGCCAATGCGAGGGCGGTGAAAGTCTTGGTGAGGGAGCCGATCTCGAAGATCGAATCCGTTTTTGCCGTTCCGTAGGTGATGATCCGCCGCACGCCGTTCTTCGAGACGCCGATGGCGACTCCGCCGCCGGACCCGGGCGCCAGCGACCCGTTCGTCAGTGCCGGCGCCAGGTCGCGATTCAATACGGATTCGAGGTCGTCCGCGTCGATCGGGGCCATCGCCGGATCGGTCGTGAGAGCCGGGACGGTTTGCGCCGGGACGCTGGTCAGGGCCACTGGCCAAACCAGACCCGTCGCGGCATGCAGGACCAGCACCGTGAGGCCGAGGGAGGCGCCGACGCCTGCCACCTTCGCGAGGAAGATCGTCCGCGCACGAATTGGCAGCGGCGCCAGCACCAGCACATCGCGCCGGTCCGGATACGTGGAACCCCAACTCAGCACCGCGAACAGGCCCACCACCAGCATGGTGGTCGCGATCAGGAAATGTTCACCACTCCAGGCCACCAGGAGCCTCGCCCGCGGAAGCAGATCGCCGCCGCCGACTCCCAAGGCCGCGAAAGAAAACAGGATACTCAGGAAGATCAGCAACGCGGCGAACTGGCCGAACAGGCGGCTGAGGTCTCCCTGGGCGTGGGTGGATAGCACCTCCAGATCGACCATACGAAAGACGAACTCGCGAAAGAGCACGCGGAACTGAAGCCTGGTCATCTCGAACGACTCATGCGCCAATCAGGTCGGCGATGTCGCGAGAGATCGCCGCCGTGTCCTGCTCCACCGCGAGTTGCGCGAAGATGCCCTCCAACGTCGGGATCGCCATCAGCGTTCTCAGACGCTCGATCGAGTCGTCGGCCACGACCTTACCCCGGTGGAGAATCACGATGTGCGACGAGACGCGCTCCACCGTTTCGAGTTCATGGGAGCTGAACAGCACCACTTTGCCGCGGCGCGCGAGTTCCTCGATCAGCGTACGCAGCACCAGGCCCGTGCCGACGTCGAGACCCGAGAAGGGCTCATCCAGGAGTAGGAGGTCCGGATTGTGCAACAGCGCCGCGGACAGGAGCACTTTCTGCCGCATGCCTTTGGAGTACGCCGAGATCGGCGCGTGCCGGTCGCCGTGCAACGAGAACAGGCGCAGCAACCCGTCGATCCGATCGGCCGCGGGCCTGGCCGGCAGCGCGCGCAGTTGCCCCACCATGGTGAGGTACTCGAGGCCGGAGAGATGCGCGTATAAGTGAGGCTCCTCGGGAACGTAGCCCACGCGCTGCTTGTAGGCGATCAGATCCTCGTGCGTGGGCCGGCCGTCGAACAGAATCTGTCCCGAACTCGCGTCCATCAGGCCGGCGATCATCTTCATCGTGGTGGACTTGCCGGATCCGTTCGGGCCGAGGTAGCCGGTGACTTCGCCGGCGCGCGCCGAGAACCTGACTCCGTCGACGGCCGCGATGCCGAGAAATCGTTTGGTAACGCCGCGAAGTTCGAGCACCTCCCCTATGTAGCAAACTACTTAACTAGTTGTCAAGTAGCATGCTACATAGGTACAATTCGGTCGTGGCCGCCGATGCGAAACTATCCCACACGTCAGCCCTGATTCTGCAGGCCATCCACGCGGGGCACGGGTATGGCTTCAGCGTGATGGAGATGACCGGCCTTCCCAGCGGAACCGTCTACCCGGCTATGCGGCGTCTGGAACGGGACGACCTGATCCGGTCCCAATGGGAACGGCAGTCGATCGCCGATGCCGGGCAAAGGCCGCCGAGGAAGTATTACAGGCTGACCCGAGCCGGCCGCGCCACGCTGGAGTCCTCGCAAAAGCGATACCCCCTGCTCGTGAAATTGATTCCTTCTTCCGAGGTCGAACGGACGTGAGGCGGCACCGCGCCATCCTTCGGGCTGCCGCCCTCCTGGTACCTGGAGGGCAGCGCGAGGAGTGGCTTGCCGAGTGGCGTGCGGAACTATGGCATGTGTCCCGCGTCTCGGCGGGAGGCTCACACGCGGCGACGGCGTTCTGCCTGGGAGCGTTCAGCGATGCACTCTGGCTGAGGTGGAACGGTCCGCGCCCGGATGTCCGGAATCTCGTGCGGCTGGATTCCGCGTGGCGGTGTGTTCTGTTCCTAGCAGCCATGGCGGGGGCAGCCGTGTGGTGGGCCGATCGCCTTCCCGAGGTGCGCGAGGCTGTCCTGGCGTCGCCCTATCCCGACCCACGCGACTTAGTGATGCTCGCACGCGACGGGCAATCGCGCACGCGCGCTCCGGGGTGGAGTCTCGAAGAGTACCGTTCGCTTGCCGGCCGGGCGAGCCCCCAATTTGCCGGTGTGGCCTTTTACCAGCCAGTCCCGGCCCGCGTGCGGACCGATCAAGGGCAAGAGCCTGAGTTCACGATTGCACGTTCGAGCGGGAACCTCTTTGAATTGCTGGGGGTGCGGATTCTGCCTCCTGGACCGGGACCAGCCGCGCGGCCGGTGCCTGGCACCCTGATCCTCAGCGACTCCGCATGGCGTAGACACTTCGCGGGCGATCCGTACGTCGCGGATCGGATGATCCAGGTCGCCGGGCGACCAACTCGGATAGTCGGTATCCTCGCCGGCGACTCCTGGCGTCTGCCAGGCCGGGTGGATGGGTGGCTGTTGGATGACGAGCGAACCCTCCCTTCTCTTCCGGCGCGTTCGCAGGGATTCGTCGTTGCCCGTCTCGCGGCTGACCGGAGCCATTCGACGGGGCGTCCTCCAGGGCGATGGAGCATCTCAGTGCCGAATGCGCTGGGTGGGTACGATCGGATCGAGTGCGCGTCGCTCGACCGGCGGCAGCCGTTCCGGGTCCACGTCCTGATGATTATCCTGGCGATCGTGATCGTAGGGGTGGCGATGTATTCCACCCTTCCCGAATACCCCACGCGCCACTCGTACCGCCGATGGATCTTCGTGGCCGTCAAGATCGCGCTTCTGATACCGATCGTTTTCTTCGGGATACTCGATCTCGGGGCACTGAGTTCCTCCCAATTCCAGACTCACGGCTTCCTGTTTGGCTACCTTCTGGCGTTTTGGTGGGCGCTGAGGGATCAGCGAAGGCGTTGTCCCCAATGTCTCCGTTTGCTCGCGCACCCCACCCTGATCGGGCGGCCGTCGAATACCTTTCTCGAGTGGTACGGCACCGAATTCATGTGCTTGAACGGGCACGGATTGCTCCATGTCCCAGAGATCCCGTCCCGAGGATATCGCGCGGAAGGCTGGCTTTCCCTGGATGCTTCCTGGAGGAGCCTGTTCTCCGGGGTGGCACAAACCGGTGGCCGATGACACTGGATGCGGTCCACGGCGCCCGGCCGGAAGGCCGAATCCAGTAAGACGCTTAGTACCCCTTGGGTGGCGGGTACGCCTACTAATCCCGCGAGAATCCGCCGATCTATCAAGTGAGGCCGAGGCCGTGAACTGCACTAACTGCGGGGCGCCGATGCGAGTGGAGGAGGACCGGGATTACCTGGTCTGCGACTTCTGTGGCGGCACGCATTTCCCGGAACCGGATGCCGAGGGCGTTCGGGTCCTGGGTGAAGTGGATCGATCGGATTGCCCGGTATGCCGGGTGCCGCTTGTCCATGCGGCGGTGAACGGTTGCCGGGTGCTGTTCTGTAGCCGGTGCCGGGGATTACTGGTTTCCATGGACACCTTTATGGGACTGGTTTCCGCTTTACGCGCGCAACGACCGGCGGGCGAGGCGGCGGGGCCCATCCAATGGAAGGACCTGGGCAGGCGTATCCGGTGCCCCCGATGTTTCCACCACATGGACACCCACCCGTATGCGGGTCCCGGCAACGTAGTCATCGACAATTGCCCGCATTGCCGCGTGAACTGGCTCGATCACGGGGAACTGCTCCGGATTGGTTCGTCGCCGGAGCGGCGCTACAGCGAAGAGGCCTGGGCGACAACGTAAACCGGGCCGCCCCGCAGATCGCGCCACGGCGTCAAATCAATACGGGCTCAGTGGGATAAGGTTACATTCAAGCCACGAGTGCAAATCGGCGAACGTGGGGGTCGCGGTGACCGTTAGCGCCGCGATTGGAGAATCCAACTCTCGTCGAACGTCGCCCGGTTGACCACCGTCCGGCGGTCTGACGTGAAAATGACATGAATCTTGCCGTCCCGGGTTTGGATCGCAACCGGGTAAGCAAAATCGCCGGGCCCTTCTTTCAGATTGCGGCGGTAGGGATAAGTCTTGTCCTGATCCGTCGAAAGCGCGACCGTCAGCGGCGTACGCTGATGGGGACTGTCGTTGTAGACCAGGAGCAGGTGTCCGCTCCGCAGCTTGAGAAAGTCGATGGCCGAGTTGGGATTGGGGAAGGGCGAGTCCCTGCCCTCGCTCCAGGTACGTCCTCCGTCGCGCGACTCGGAGCGAACGATGAAGCCCGAGGTTTCCGGCCCATAGCCTCCGCCCCGGCGGCAGTATGCGACCAGATGTTCGCCATCGACGATCGCCGGCGCCGGTTGGATGTTGCCTTTTGGTGAACGAATCCGATTGGTCTCGCTCCAGGTTTCCTTCCTGATGTCGTACCGGAGAAAGAGCGAGGTGGAGTCCGGGCCGACCCTCTCGGTATCGTTACCGGTCTCGTGGTAAATGGGCAGCAGGTAGTCGCCGTTCGGCAGAACGATGGGCCGGTTGCGAACCATCATTCCCGTCTCGAGGGCCAGAACAGAGGAGTCCGACCAGGTTCTGGCATGGTCTCTCGAGATCTTGACGTGGATGCGCGAATCCGACCACGTGGCCCCGTACCGAACTACGTAGAAAAGCCACACCACGCCGTCGGGCGCCTGCCAGATCACGCCGTTGCCGGCCGAGCGGAACGGATCTTTCGCAACAGGTTGGGGCGGCGACCAGCGGGCCGAGCCCCGCTCGAGACGCGACCCATAGACGGCGGTGTCGACCTCGTACTCGCCACCGCCGCCGTAGTAGACCAGATACAGATCGCCATTGGCAAGTTCGGTGATGCATGCCGGATGCTTGTAGGGCCCGGTTGGGACCTCGGGGCCGAAGATCCGCTCCAGGCGGGGTTGGGCGAAAATCGAGGAGCAGAGAAAGAGGAGCAGTACGAGGCGCATCGCCGCAGGGCGACCGATGTCACGTGGAGCCGGTCTACAACCCGTGTTCCAAGCGCCGGCCGGAGACCGGCGCCACCGGGCAGTGATGGAGGTGGGAGCGTTCATTTTCGGATCAACCAGACTTCGGCGACCTGTGCGCCGCGGATCCGCCCGCTGGGCGTCACCTCGCGATCCCAGGCGAAGGTCACTTCGCCATCGCGAGTCGCTTCCACGGGCACATCGAACTCGACCGGGCGCACCGGCAGCGGCCTTTTGATGTAGGGGTGAACCACGATCGAGCCGTCGGCGACCATGCGAATGCCCTGATCCTGGCTGACGTTCTCCCCCGCGTAGACGACGCGAATCCGGTATTGTGCGGTTGGGTCAAGGCCTGTGTACCGCATTCGCATCGGCCGCCCGATGCCGGAACTCGCGTGCGTGGACCACGTGATGGGATCGCCCGGGCGGGGGTTCGCACTGGTCGGGTAGGAGTCCCCTTCTTTCAACAGGTGAGGTTGCCGCTCCGGATGACCGAGGTCGTCATAGAAACCGCCGGGGCCGGGATCGGTCCACCGGATGAGCGCGGCAATCTCCCGCTGGCGCTCCGTCTCGCTCGCAAGCTCACGAATCGTGGCCAGACGCTGCTTCCACCAGTGGAGATTGGTGATGGGCGCATCCAGGCTGTCGAGCGAAGTGGCCCGGTCGCGGCGGTACCCGCCATAGCGTTGGCTCAATTGCAGGCCGATGCTCTGAAAGAGCGCTCCGCCAAGTTCGAACAACCGTGCGCGAACATCCGGCGCGGGCGGATGGGCCGAGACGCCGTTCAGGGTGTTCAGGGCCTGTTCGATGGCGGCCTGGCTGCCGGCGTGCGGCGCGGCTCCCAGTTCCAGACTAGCCCGGTCGAGCACGGCCGACTCCCGAAGCAGGCGCGTCCGCACGTACTCGTCGAAATACGCGCGATACAGCCCCATCTGGAACCGCCAGTTGCCGAGCACCCCGGGCGGCGCGGCCTTCTCCATCGAGCGCCACTGCAGAAGGGTCGTGTCGATGGCGGCATTGGTCGAGACCGGTCCCTGCCAGTTTCGTTCCAGGGCCATGGTCGCCTGCGTGAAGTCGTCCCCGAACGTGTCTCCGATAAAGTAGCGGCCATACTCGCGCAGAATCCCGGGAATGGATGCGCCCGGGTCCCAGCCGAGCGAACTCCAGACGATTTTGTTCACGTCGTCGTTGACGCCATCGGAGTACGTGATGAAGCCTGCCGTCAGCGCGTTCCAGGTCTTGAAGATCGCGGCTTGGGCGAACGGCCGCGGATTGATCGGCTCGCGGAGTTCGGTCATGGCAAAGGCGGGATCCCAATCGGCCACGGCAAACTGGGCGCGGACGGTGTGCGTGATGTCGGGATAGAGGCGGATCGGGTAGCGCCGCGGAACTTTGGTTCGAAGGTCCTGCATGCTGGCCCGAACGCCGGGCCCGTACACCAACCCCGCCAGCCACGAGGGCTGCCGGTCCAGCGCGGCGTACAGGTCGTCCATCCACGCGAGGTCGAATCCTTGGGGAGAAAGCCAGATCCCGGCCTTGGGATGGTGACGGTGCAGCGCCAGCGACTGCTTTTCGAGGAACGGCAGAAGGTGTTTCGGATGGGTATGTCCGGGATCGCCGCCCGGGACAAAGATCGCGTCAATGCGCGGCAGAGCTCTGTACACGGCCGACCACTCGGTGAGCGCGCGCTCCACCGTGGCCGGGTCGGAGTAGTCTTTCTCGAGGGCCGGATACCAGATCCAGACATCGAGGCCGTACTCATCAAGAACGCGGGAGACGCGCGCCATCATCTCGAGCGGCGGCAAACGGTAGTGCGGTGTGGTCTCGTTGCCGGCGCCGGGCGGAATGAATTCGATGGCATTGGTGCCGAAGACGGCAAGGTCGCGGATGTGCTGCTCCCACTGGTCCACCGTCCAGGCGTCGACCGCGTTGTTCAGGGGGCGATTGCCCATCTGGTGGCCCCGAATCGGGTACCGTGGGACGGAAGTGATGCGCAGGTTGTCCGCGAGGCGGATCGACCCGGGCCGCATTCGAAGTTCACGCAGGAGGCGTCCCACGCCGAAGAGGAGGCCGCGCGTATCGGCGCCAGCGACGATGATCCGGTTGGCGGAGCTTTCGAGGTGATAGCCTTCAGCCGCAAGGGCCGCGCCGGCGGCGAGTTTGTCCCGGAAGCTCGATACCGGACCCACCGCAATCACGGGCTTGCCCGGGCCCGGCCATGCGTTTTCGATGGGCCAGCGATGCTGGGTACGCTTCTCGACCTCTTCGACCAGCATGGCAACGGCCTTCCGGCCGCGGCGGTCGAGTTCCGGCGAGGCGAACACCACCGCGTCTCGCAGATCCATCGCCGTGGCCTGCGTGACGGCGAGACCGCAGAGCAGGAGGGAGCGCATCCAACGGCCGGATCTGATCGCGCCGGCAGGCACTATCGTCCCTCCTCCACCAGTTGCGCCTCCATTCGTGCCGCATCACGCTCCACAAAGAAGAGCACGCCCGTCAACAGCAGCAGCGCGGCGGCGATGTAGACCGTCGACGCCATCGCGATGGCGAGACCGAGGCTCTCCTTCTTCGCGATCCATCCGATGGCGAGGGGGGCGGTCCCGCCTCCAGCCAGCCAGCCGACCGTGTTCATCAGGCCCGCCGCCGCGCCGCGAGCTTCCGGCCGCACGACATCGTAGACCGAAGCGAAAATGTTGGCGTCGTAGAGCCCCTTGAAGAAGCCCCAGCACGTGAGAGCGAGGAGCAGCATCGTAACGGACGGGGTCATCCCGCAGAGGGCAACAAAAGGCGCTCCGCACAACACACCGATCGCTTGCACCAGCATCCGGCCGCGCGCCGAACGCTTGCGCAGAACATCCGCCAGCCACCCGCCGAAGGGCGCGCCCACCATGCTGGCGAGTTGCACGAACAGGGTCGCGGTCAGCCCGGACATGGCCAGGCTCATGTGGAACTTGTCGTAGAGGAACTTCGGCATCCAGGACAGCAGCACGACGGCTACGAAATTAGCGCACAGGAACGCCCCCAGCAGCAGCAGGACGGAGGGCGTCCTTGTCACCGTGCGGGCGAACTCGGCCACACCGATCTGCCTGGCCGTATGGGTCGGTTGTCCGCCCGAATCGGCCAGGTCGGCCGCGCCGCGCGGAGGCTCGACCAGATACTTGTGCAAAACGAATCCCAACAGAATGCCGAGACCGCCAAACACAATGAACGACCACCGCCAACCGTAGTGCTGGCCGATCAACCCGGCGAAGAAACCGCCGCCGATGGTTCCAAAATAGACGGCGGTCTGGTGGAAGCCCATGGCGCGCGACCGGGTCTGCTTGCCGTGATAGTCGCTAATGATCGACATGGAGGCCGGATAGTAGGCTGTCTCCCCCAAACCTTCGGCCGCCCGAAAGAAAAACAGATGGGTGAAGTTTTTCGACCACGCCGTGGCGACGCAAATGATGCTCCACACGTGAAGGCCGACCAGAATCGCGGACTTGCGCCGGATGCGGTCCACCAGCCAGCCGGCGAAGATAGCGCCCAATCCGTACACCCAGGCGAACGACGAGCCCAGCAGCCCCAATTGCACCGAGTCGAGCTGCATCTCCTTTTCGAGCAGCGGAAACACCGAGAAGATGGCCTGCCGGTCGGCGTAGTTGAAAAAGGAGATGAACCACAGCATCGCCACCAGGGACCACTTGTAGCGAGGGCCGACGCGCGCGTACCCGGGATCGGCGCCGAGGTTGGTCAGCGTGATTGTTTTTTCGTCAGCCATACTTCCGCCACCTGGCATCCCCGGCCGGCTCCACCGCCGCCGGGCATGCGATTCCATTCGAGAACCAGCGTGCCATCGGCCGTGGCCTCGGCGGGAATATCGAACTCCAGCACCTTCGGAGGAAGGTCCTTCGGCCGGTAGGGATAGATCTCGAACCGGCCGTCCGCTACCAGGCGAATGCTGTGCGGTTGGTTTTCGCCCCCATAAACAAAGCGCACGCGGTACTCAGCCGCCGGGTCCAGAGACTCGTAGCGCATCTGAAGCTTCGTTTCTCCGAGCGCCTCGGCATGATCAAACCAGGAGTAACGCCAGGGCGTGGTGGCATCCGGGAGCGAAAAACTGACGAGTGACGACTCGAGGAACGCGGGATCGGTCGACGGCCCCTCGCCGCGAACCAGATGAGGCTGCATCGCGGGGTTGCCCAGGTCGTCGTAGAAGCCGCCGGGCCCGGGGTTGGTCCAATTGACAATTTCCTCGATCCGCTTGAGCCGGTCTGCCTCTTTGTCGAGCTTCCGGATCCCTGCGAACTGATCGCTCAGCCAGTAACGGCTGTTGAGGGGGATGTCGATCGAATCGAGGTTCGCGCCCCTGCGCACGGCGATCGCCTGATACCGGGGAACACTCAACTGCATGCGAATGCTTTGGAACAACGCTTCAGCGAGTTCAAAGACGCGCCCGCGCAGTTCCGTCGCGACCGGGTGCGTATAGACCCGGCCCAGCAGGCTCTCCGCTTCCGCCATGGCTTCCCGGGCGCCGGTGCGTGGGGCATCGCGAAGGCGGTCGAGCGCCTGTTGTTCGAGCGCCGTCTCATTCAACAGCCGGCTGCGCACGAAGGCGTCGTAATAGGCCCGGTAGAGCGCTTGCTGAAAGCGCCAGTTTGCCAACATCTGCGGCGTGGCCGCGCGCTCCATGGCCTGAAATTGCCGGAGCGTGGTGACCACCTCTTCGTTCGCCGCCAGCGACCCTCGCCAGTTGCGTTCCAGGGCGAGCAGCCCCTGAGCGAAGGAATCGGCGTATTTGGCGCCGATGAAATAGCGGCTGTACTGGCGCAGGACGTCCGCCACATCCGCATCGGGGTTCCAGCCGAGCGCGCTCCAAACGAATTTGTTCACATCGTCGTTGCAGCCTTCCGAGTACGTCAGAAAGCCGATGCCGGCGAAGGACTGAAGCCTGCGAAAGATGTTGGCTTCATCAAGCGGGCGCGGGTTGATGCCTTCGCGGCCGAGGGTCCGCGCGAACGCCGTATCCCAGTCGGGAACCGGGTACTGCGAGTGCAGGCTGTGCGTGATGTCCGGATAAAAGCGGATGGGATAGCGCTTGGGGATGGCGGCGCGCAGTTCCTCCAGGCTGCCGCGGTTCTGGGGGCCGAAGACAACGCCCGTCAGCCACGCCGGCTGCTGCCGCATGATGCCGTAATATTCTTCCATCCACTCTTTATCGAAGCTCTGCGGCGACATCCACATCTGCGCCTTCGGGTGATAGCGCTTCAGGTTCTGGGTCTGCTTTTCGAGCAGCGACATCAGGTAGCGCGGGCGCGTGTGGCCGGGATCGCCGCCGGGGACAAAGACGGCGTCGATGCGGGGCAACTGCCGGAACACTTCGCCCCACTCCTTCAACGCAAACTCGACGGTAGCCGGATCGCTATAGTCCTTGTCCATCGCCGGGTACCAGATCCAAAGTTCGAGGCCGTATTCCTGCGCCAGGCGCGACATCTCGATCATCATCTTCATCGGCGGGACGGGAAAGTGCGGGCTGTCGTCGTCATCGTCCGAGCGCGGAGGAATCAGTTCGACGGCATTCGTGCCGAAGACGGCCAGGTCGCGATAATACTGTTCCCACATCGCCACCGTCCAGGCATCGTAGGAGTTGGTCTTGGGCCGGTATCCGAGTTGATGGCCGCGCAGCTTGTATTCCGGGGCCGTAGTGATGCGCAATTCCTCGGGCAGCGAGACGGAACCGCGCGCCATGTGGAGAGTTCGAAGCAGATGGCCCGCGCCGAAAAGCACGCCGCGCGAGTCGTTTCCGGCGATAAAGATAGCGGGAGCACTCCCCGTAGCGGTCGTATGGATCCGGTAGCCCTCGGCGGCGCCGCCGCCGCCGGAGGGAGGCAGCAGTCCGGCATGGACTCCGGCCAGGGCCGCGATTTCGGAAGTTCGGCCAATCGCAACGACCGGAGTCCCGGCCGCGGGCCATGCGTGCACCACCGGCCAGCGAATCTGTGTGCGTTTCTCCACTTCGTCAGCCAGCATTTCGATGGCTTTCCGTTCGGGCGTTGGCAGATTCCGGCCGCAGAGGATGACGGCCCGTTCCAGGGCGGAGGGGGCGGCCGCGGCGAGCATGGGGAAAAGCAAAACAAGTCCCGGCAAGCGCATAAAGGGGCCTTTCCAGACGCGGATGAAGAGAACCATTACCGCACAAGGTGGAGGTTTTGTAAACGGATCAGAGACGCTCAGGGGAGTCGATGTCGTCCTGTGCGATCAGGACACAGTTTCTCGAAAGCCGCAAAGGCCGTTGCCGCCGCAGGGGCACATGAACGCGCTTGTTATGGCGCGAGACTCGGAGGGAACGGCAACCGCAAGGTAAGCGTCACGACGCAGATTCGTAAACCGGCGTGTCGATCACGCGGGTGGGTGGGCGTTTTCCCCAGATCGTCTGCTGGAGAATTTCCACAACCTCCGGGCGAAGACTCGTTTCACCACAGTGATCGCACACAATCGCCGGCACGTGTTCAACAACCACCAGGCGGTCATCAATTGACAACGAGTAACGGATTAACTGGTCCCGCCTTTCGCCGGCTCCCCATGCCTTGCACGTCTTCTGCTTTTTCACTCAGGGTCGGGTTCTTCCGGTGCGGAGCAGCGGTTCCGCTCCCGGTTTGTTAATGCTGATGTTTCGCGATTAACTCTCGGATAGCGGGCACCAGTTCGCGCGGAACCCGCATCACCGTGTCGGAAGCTTCCACGGCAGCCTCGTCCTCGGCTGTCGCTTCCCCCTCCGACTGTTCTTCGTAGAAGGCCAGCACTTTGTTTACCCTTTCCTCGCTCCAGCCACGAGGGAACCTGCTCTGCTTCATCGGTCTTTATCTCTTTCTCCGACTGCGATACTCGGCTAGGGTTTCCCTGCCGTCATCGCTTCTGACACCTCGGACACAAATGCGTCCCCCGTTGCGCGACCACGATCCTCCGGACCGGCGTCCCGCAGGCCCGGCATGGCTCGCCTTCTCTCCCGTACACCGCGTGCAGTTCCTGAAAGCCTCCCCGGCGGCCGCCGGAATCCACGTAGTCGGAGATCGACGAGCCTCCGTGTTCGATCGCGATCCCCAGCGTCTGCCGGATACATTCATGGAGGCGCATCAGCCTGAGGCGCGTCAGCCGTGCCGCCACCGCCAGCGGATGGATCCCGGCGGCGAACAGCGACTCGTCCACGTAGATGTTGCCAAGTCCTCCCAGGAACCGCTGATTCAGCAGCAGTGGCTTGATCCGGCCCCGATGGCGCCGGACCACGGCCACGAATTCCTCCGCACCGATCGTCAGCGCGTCCGGACCGAGCGCTTCCACGCGCGCCGGCAGCCCGGAGGTCACCTCCAGGCGGCCGAACGTCCGGATGTCATCGTAGAGCAACTCTCCGCGGTCCAGCAGAAATGCGGCGCGCGTGTACGGCGTCCGCTCGCCGTCCACCAGCAGTTTCCCGGTCATTCCCAGGTGAATGGTCAGGCGGGAATCGCCACCCAGGTCGAAGACAATGAACTTGCCGTGCCGCACCACGCGCGCGATGGTTCGTCCGACGATCCGTGACAGGTCCCCGCTCAGGATCCGCGCGCAGGAACACTCGGCGTCCCGTATGCAGGCTCCCGTCACCCGCGGCGCAAGGCCTCGGACAATCGTCTCGACCTCGGGCAATTCAGGCATCGGTCAGGGCAGGTCGGCCAGGACGTCGTCGCCTTGAACCTGGACCGCAAAGGTGGGAACCCGGCAGGCCTCATCGTAGTCGTTGACGCCGGTGCGGCAGTCGAATTCCCAGGCATGCCAAGGGCAAGTAATGCGGCCGTCATTTACCGTTCCCTGACCCAGCGGACCGCCTCGATGGGGACATACTCCACCCAGCGCAAACACCTCGCCGCCGAGGTTGCAGACGGCGTACGGTTCGCCGTCGACCATTGCTTCCATCACCGAATCCCTCTTCAACTCCGAGAGACGGGCGACCTTGACCAGAGCCATTTCCTGATTGTGGCAAGATGAGGAAGCCATGTCGAGACGGTTGTGGGTCGCTTTGCCTTTGCTGGTGACGCTCGCCTGCCATCGCGAGCCCGGAAAGAAAGTCGTGGGAGTGGTGCCCAAGGGCGCGAACCACATTTTCTGGCAAACCGTGCACGCCGGAGCGATCAAGGCGGGGCAGGAGTTCGGCTTCGACGTGGAATGGAACGCACCCACCGTGGAAGTGGATTCCAGCCGCCAGATCGAGATCGTCGAGTCGATGGCGGGGAGGCGCCTGGCCGGGATCGTACTCGCCCCGGTCGACCGTAAGGCGCTGGTCTCGGCAGTTGAACGGGCGGCCGCCGCCGGCGTGCCAGTCTCCATCTTCGATTCCGGCATCGCTACCGAGCGCCACATCTCCTACGTGGCCACCAACAATCTCGAGGCCGGAAAAATGGCCGCGCGCCGCATGGGGGAAATCCTCGGCGGCAAGGGAAAGGTGGGTGTGATCGGATTCATGCCCGGAAGCGCGTCGACGATGGATCGGGAAGACGGTTTCCAGACGGAGATCCGCAAGCTTTATCCCGGTATCAACCTGGTCGCTCTGCAATTCGCCATGGCGGACCGGGCTCGCGCGATGGCCGCGACCGAGAATATCCTCACCGCCCATCCGGACCTTGCCGGCGTCTTTGCCGACAACGAATC
>CAZGUX010000034.1:0-7770 GCA_964529305.1 uncultured Solibacteraceae bacterium
TCGGAGAGAACGACAGCAGGGGTGTAGCGTCGGGCCATCGAGCCTTCCTTCCGGCAAACCCCTTCTGCTACACTTCAGCCGTGCCGGGACCGCCCTGCCGATCCCGCCGACGGGTTCCAGGGATGAAGTCCAATCGCGGTAGGATCGCGATCGTGCTGAGTCTCCTCGGCGCTCACCTAACACCTAACCTGACGGCGCAAACGTACCCATCCGCCCTCCAACCCGCGCCGGTGAATCGCGCGCCCGTCCGCCCGACGCCCCCGGAGGTCAAGCGCTCCCGCCCCGTCGACATCGACGCTTCCTTGTTCGGCATCCAAGCAGCGGCCGAGTTTCACACGTGAAGAAACCGGGGACGGTCACCCCGTTTCTCGACCCCGACTCGGGAGTATTGCACTGCACCACTTGGGTGAGACACGGAAACCGGAGACATTCACGTTTCTCGCGTTTCACGCACTACTGTGAAGTGGGAAGTTCGTCATCCTGCGGAAGATGGCGGCGAAGCGGCTGAAGGCGAAAGCTTGAGGAAATCAAGCAAGAGCCGAGGCGGCGGATGCATAAGCCGGAAAAGCAGGTAGGCGAATGGCTCGAACGAGTCGTCCGACGGTATTACCAATACCACGCCCCCGAGCTTTTCACGACCGCTTGTACTCAGCACTAGCTTCAACCTAGCAGATCCAGGTTTCGATAGATCTCGGCAACCGGGATTTCGCATTCGAGCGACTCCAGACGCAAGACCGAGGCTGCGTCCCGGAGCGTGGTCAACTCCCAGTTGCCATTGGGCAATCGGCGGTAGTGTTCGATATCGACAGGCGTCTGATCCACCAGCAGATACTCGGCAAGAGAGGGCATCATCCGAAACAGGCGGGATTTTTCTCCCCGGTCAAACGCCCGCGTTGAGGGCGACAGCACTTCCGCCAGAAAGGTGGGATTCATGAGCGTGTCCCGCCGGTCGTCGGAGTACTGCGGCGTCCCGCACAGAACGGTCACATCGGGGTACGTGATCAAGCTGCCCCACTGGACACAGACTCGGGCATCCGGACTGAAAACGATGCAGGGTCTTCCCCAAAGGCGAACCACCAAGGCGGCGCTCAGGTTGCACGTAATCGTGCTGTGCTGCAACGTACCGCCCGCCATCGCCACGATTTCACCAAAGACATACTCGCTCTTTGTTTCGGCAACGCGTTCGCGTTCGAGGTACTCCTCCGGGCTCACGTAGGAGACAGGATGGGAAGACATCGTGACTCTATTATAGAGCCACGCTTCTACGCAGGCGCTTTCCCGTAGTCCCGAATCTTCATCTTCTCCCCGCCCTTCAGCGCCGATTGGTGAGCGACAATCCCCGGCAGCGTGTACGCAATCGCTTCCCAAATATTGACCGTCGGGTGCCGGTCCTCCACGATCGCGCTCACGAATTCGTGCGTGATGTGCACGTGCGAGCCGCCGTGCCCGCTGGCCACGCGCATGGACTGCGGAATGCTCTCCATATGATCGGGCTCCTGATAGGCCTCCACCTTCATATCGCCTTCCGGATAGCCATTGGCGTCGATCACGGTCTTGCCGTCTTTGCTGATTTGCGACACCGTGTTCGGGATCTCGTCGGGCCGGGCCATCACGTACGACAACCGGTCGCCGTAAAACTGCGCTCTCTCGGTGCCGCGCCCCGCGATGTGCCAGAACACTGAAATCCGGCTGGCGTGGCCCCCGGACGTCTTGAAGAAACCCGTCGTGTTCCAGAACGGATTCTTGTAGCGATTGGTCTTCAGGACTTCGTGCCCGTCGCCCCACCCGATGGCTTCCACTTCCGCCAACCGCTCCCCCGTGACCGGAATCACCATTCCGGTCGAATGCGTCGGATAGAGCATGGGCGGAAAGCCCAGCCGCCACGTCGGCAATCCGCGGTCGTCGTACATCAGCGGGATCAGACCTTCGTGATGATACTCGGCCTCCGAATAGAAGATGGTACCGAAGCGTCCTTCCTTCGCCCACTGCCGGCACGTGATGATGGACGGATAGTAGTAGCTGGTCTCGGCCATCATGTACTTGCGTCCCGTGGATTTCACGGTCTCGAGCAAGAGCTCGAGTTCCTCCACCGACAAACCCGCCGGCACCGCGCTGATGACGTGCTTTCCCGCCTTCATCGCCTCCACCGCCATCCAGGTGTGGAGCGGCGCCGGGGTAAATACACCCACCGCGTCGAGTTCCGGATGCTTCAGCATCTCGCGGAAGTTCTTGAAGGTCGTGGGGCACCGGTAGACTTCCGAGAGTTGTTGCAGCCGGACCGGCGCGACGTCGCACACCGCGGTCACCTTGGCGTTCGGGCTCAAATGCCACTGAAAGCTCGAGCCGAACCGGCCTCCGACGATTCCCATCCGTACCGTTTTGTTGCTGCTCATGGTGATCTCCCGCGGCCTATGCCGGCGCCTGCCCGTAGTCCTTGATCTTCAGGTGCTCGCCGCCCTTCAATGCCGACTGATGCGCGACGATCCCCGGCAGCGTGTACGCGATGGCTTCCCAGATGTTCACCGCCGGATGGCGATCTTCCACGATCGCGCGAATGAACTCGTGCGTCAGAAACGTATGCGAGTTCCCGTGCCCCGTTTTCAGCCGCATGCTTTCCGGCAGTCTCTCGAAGTGCGTCGGCTGGTTGTAGGCCTCGAGCATCACCTTCCCTTGCGGGTAGCCATTGTCATCGATCACGGTCTTGCCGTCCTGGCTGATCCGCACCACCGTGTTCTTCGATTTTTCCGGCCGCGCCATCAGGTACGAAAGCCGGTCGCCGTGGAACTGCGCCCGCTCGGTCCCGCCGCTGGCGACGTGCCAGAACACCGAAACCCGCGACGAATGGCCCTTCGACGTCCGGAAGAACCCGGTCTCACTCCAGAACGGATTCTGATACTGATTCGTTCGGACGACCTCGTGGTTATCGCCCCACCCGATCGCGGAAACTTCCGTCAGCCGCTCGCCCGTCACCGGGACGATCATGCCGGTGCAGTGGGTCGGATAGAGCATGGGCGGAAGGCCGTGCCGCCACGTGGGCAGGCCGCGTTCATCGTACATCAGCGGAATCAGGCCCTCGTGATGGTATTCGGCCTCCGAATAGAAGATCGTGCCGAAGCGCCCTTCCTGCGACCATTCGCGGCAGGTGATGATCTCCGGCCGGTAGTAACTGGTCTCGGCCATCATGTACTTCATGCCGGTCTTTTTGACGGTTTCGAGCATCCAGGCCAGTTCTTCTTCAGACAATCCGGCAGGCACGGCGCTGATCACGTGCTTGCCCGCGGTCATCGCCTCCACGGCCATCCACGCATGCAGCGGCGCGGGAGTAAACACGGCCACCGCGTCCAGTTCCGGATGCTTCAGCATTTCGCGGAAGCTCTTGAAGGTCGTCGGGCAGCGATACACTTCCGACAACCGCTGCAGCCTGACCGGGGCGATGTCGCAGACCGCGGTCACCTGGCTCTCCGGATCCAGGTGCCATTGGAACGACGACCCGAACCCTCCGCCGACCACGCCCATCCTGACCCGCTTCGCCCCAGCACGTGGGCCCGGCGTCGCCGTCTGGGCGATCGCTCCGGTCGAAGCGCCGATTCCTTGTAATAGCAAACGCCGGCTGATTGAATTCGACATAACCGTGGCCCTTATTTTTTCGCGGTTTTCCGCCGGAAGCAAGTGCGCGGATCTCCCTGTCCAGATTGCTGAACGTTAATCACCTGGTGAAACTGCATGGTTCGCAAACCGGCTATACTACAATCCATCCAAGGGCGTCCCAGGGTTACGGATCAGGAATCGGAGGACAGGACGATGAGACTGCAAGGTGCATGGCTGGTGCTGAGCTTCCCGTTATTGGGCGTTGCCGCCAGTACCCTTCCACCGGCAGCGACGGTAAAGATCGATTTCACGCAACACGTGCAGCCGATCCTGGCCGCGCGGTGCCATTCGTGTCACGGGTCCAAACAGCAACAGTCCGGCCTTCGGCTGGACAAGCGGCAAAATGCCTTGCGCGGAGGGGACTATGGTCCCGTCATCGTTCCCGGAAAGAGCGCTGAGAGCAAGCTGATCCTGCGTGTGGCCGGCGGTGACGGCGGCCTTCAGATGCCGCCCACCGGTGCCCTGTCCACGGAGGAAATCGGCATCCTCCGCGCCTGGATCGATCAGGGCGCCGAGTTCGCCGATGTCGAGATCAAGGAGACGACGGAAGTCAGCAAGCCGGTCGATCCCAAGGTCAGGGAACTGATCCTTGCCGTCCGCAACCGGGACCTGAAGTCGGTCACCCGCCACCTGAAAGCCAATTCGCAACTGGCCACTGGCAGGGACGCCGCCGAGTCGACGCCGCTCCACCACGCCGCAGGTTTCGGATCAGTTGCCATCATGAAAGCGCTGCTCGATCGCGGCGCCGGCGTCAACGCCACCAACCGCGGCCAGGCCACTCCCTTGCACTGGGCCATCCTTGACCCGGAAAAGGCCGGCCTGCTCATCGAGCGCGGAGCCAACGTCAACGCGAAAACGGCCGATGGCCGGACTCCTCTCTACCTCGCCACCTCCCAACGGAATGGAATCGACGTGCTGCGGATCCTGCTCGAGAAGGGCGCCGATCCGAATCTGGCGCTGCCCAGCGGCCGGACCCCGTTGATGGCCGCCGCGGGTGGCGGCGGAGTCGCGATGGTCCGGCTGCTGCTGGACCACAAAGCCAACCCGCAAGCCGCCAGCGGCACGGGTTCCGTTGCCTTGATGGACGCAGCCGCGATCGGCGACACGGAAGCTGTCCGCCTCCTGCTGGAACGCGGCGCAAACGTCAACGCTCGCACCAAGAGGAATCAGTCCGCCCTGGCCATGGCGGCGGGCCTTGGATCGGAGCCCATCGTCCGGATGCTGCTCGATCGTGGCGCTCAGGTCAATGTCCGCGACGAGCGGGGCTACTCGCCACTCATGTACGCGGCCTATTCGGAAGCCTTGCCGGCCGGAATCGTCAGGCTGCTCCTCGACAAGGGCGCCGACTTGTCCGTCAAGGGCGAAGGAGAAACGCCGAAAAGTCTCGCCGCCAAACGCGGGGACACGGAGGTCGCGCGTCTGCTCGGCGTGCCGGAATCCCACCGCAAGCTCGGCGGTGTGGCTTCGGGCGAGCCGGGTTCCGCCGAAGACCGCCCCCTCTCGGCTGCCGTGCAGAAAGCGGCGGCCCTTCTCGAAAAGCAGAGCACGACCTTCATCAAACGCGGCGGCTGCAACTCCTGCCACAACCAGACGCTCCCGGCCGCGTCCCTTGCGTTGGCCCGCAAACGCGGAATCCCAGTCCCTAAGACACTCGCACAGGTTTCCCTCGAGATGCTCGAGCGGAGCGCCGAGCGCACCATGGAGTTCGGCGTCATCAGCATGAACAGCGTCGGCTATGAATTGTTCGGCTACGTTGCCACCGGGCGCCCGGCCGACGAGTACACCGACAGCCTGATTCACTACGTCAAGGCGATGCAAACCCCCGAAGGCTACTGGCAGACCACCAACAACCGGCCCCCCATGACCTTCGATCACTTCAACACCACCGCCATGGCCCTGGAGGCCCTCCGCACTTACGCCCCGGCGGCCCAGAAGGAAGACACGGAACGGCGCATCGCCCGCGCGGCCGCCTGGCTGGAGGCCGCTCAGCCCGCGAACACCCAGGAGCGCGCCTTTCACCTCCTCGGCTTGAAGTGGGCGAAGGCCAAGCCGGCGGTCATCGAGCGGGCGGCCCGAGCGCTTGCCGGCACGCAGCGCCCGGATGGCGGCTGGGCGCAGTTGCCTTCCATGGGCGCGGACGCCTACGCCACCGGCGAAGCTCTCTACGCCCTGCACCTGGCCGGCAAAATGCCCGTGAACGACAGCGTCTATCAGAAAGGGGTGCGGTATCTGCTGCGCACACAAGCGCCCGATGGCTCCTGGCACGTCAAGACCCGCTCCTTGCCTTTGCAGCCGTACTTTGACAGCGGATACCCGTACGGGCACGACCAATGGATCTCCGCGGCGGGCGCAAGTTGGGCTTCCATGGCCCTGTCCCTCGCGGTGGAACCCGTCAGTTTGAGCCGCCGCTAACCCCGGCCGGCCTTATTCCCGGCCGCTCGAACTGAAGCGGCCGGGACCTTCTGGTTCCGATCAGCGCGAGCCCTCCGCCAACAGCCGAACCGGTCCCATCAGTCCGGAAGGAATCATCTCCCGGTCGAACTTGCCGTACATTCCGGCGTAACTGCCCTTCAGCCAACCCTTGGCCTCGATCTCGCGATAACGCTCTGGATCTCCGAATAACTCATTTGCCTGGGTGTTGGCCACTTCGATCCGCAGCCGGTTCCCGCCGGGCCGGAGGCGACCGCTCACATCCCAGCGAAACGGGCCCCAGGCCCGGCGACCCAAATCGACGCCGTTGAGGGTCACCCGCGCCGCGTACTTCACCGTCCCCAAGTCCAGAAAGACCCTTCCCTTGTCGCCTTTGGCCTCGAACGTCTTTTCGTACGCGGCCGTACCGGAGAAACCGGCGCTGCCGAGATCCGCCCAGCTTCGCAACGGCGTCCGAAGCGTTCGTCCTCCCACGGCCAGATCCCACTCCCCGCCGATCTCGTCGATCTGTGTCCATGTGGCGTCCGATCGGGGAGAAGTAGTGCTGATCCCCTTGGCGATCACGATCAACCGGGTCCCGTAGGGCTCAAAGCGCAGCCTGGCACGCACGCGGTCGCTGCCGGCCGTGGTGGTCACGCCAGCCATCTCTCCCGTCAGCGGATCCCATTGCTGCGCGGCGCCGGCGCCGGCCATCTCCGCCTCCACATCCACCGCGGCGGCGCCCTCATTGAACCAAAAGTACACGTCGCCATCGGAAAGGCGGCGGTGCAGCACCTTGAGTTGCGGCGTGGCGGGAGTGACCCGGACGTTGGACTCCGGCACCTGGCGAAGCGCTTCTTCCCGTCCCACGATCCGCCGCTTCCCCGCTGTTACCGTTTCATGCCTCAGGTACGTCCTGGCGGCGATGATGGGCGGGAACCGGTCCACGTACAATACCGTGCCTCCGGATTGTTCCAGACGGTCCAGTTGTTCCAACGCCCCCCGCCGCATCGCCTGGACGTTCGGCACGATCACCGACGAGTAGACCTGCCCGCTGCGGTTGCGAAGGCCGCCGCGCTCGACAGTGACTTGTCGTTCGAGACCTTCGTCATCGATGAAGTCGAAGTCCCGCTGGGATTCGAGAAGACGCCGCGCCACCTCGAGAGCCGTGGTGTTGGCGTCAAATTCCCTCAGCCATCCGCTGGTCGTCGGATAGTAGACCGCGATTCGCGCGGCCGGACGGCCTACCGACAACAGGTACGAGAGCCGGTTCGCATATCGCGCGAGTTCCCCGAAATAGGGCCAGAGCGGGCTCGAGTGCCAGTCCGGCGGATGGAAGTACGGACGAAACTCCGAGGCCGACGAGAGAAACTCCATCGCCTGAAAATGATTGATGCCCCGCACGAACTGCTGGTCCATCACCCACTTTGCCTGCTCCAACGACGTGCCGGTGCCATACACCGCGTAGCTTTCCGTGAACGCCCGAGCGCGGCCGCGCAGGTGCGCCGACGAGGAGGCGAGCTTGGGATAGTCTGCGACCACGCCCGGCCAGATCTGCCGCCAGATCGCGTCCACGCCCGGTGTCTGCACCTTGCGGTTGCAGCGGAAGTAGTCGCCGTTCAACTTGACGAGTGTCTTCAGATCCTCTTCGCCGCACAGGTGGACAATGTACTCCAGTCCCTGGCGACCGCACCACTCGGCCTGCTGCCCGAA
>CAZGUX010000035.1:0-36423 GCA_964529305.1 uncultured Solibacteraceae bacterium
GGCCAAGGCACAGTCAGCACCAGCCGGGCCACGAGGTCCCGGAGGATCATTGGGCATACCGGTTCGCCAAAAAGCACTGGTTCTTCGGCTTCGGAGCGTACACCTAGGGACATGTTGATTCCAATCGAAATTCCGCGCGCGGTCCCGATTCAGGCCGGACGGATTCCGCAGGAGAATATCCCGCAGACCCGGCTCGAACGCGAGGGGCTGAAGATCGTCATCGCGCGTTACGTTGAGGCGAATCGCTTTACTTTGACGCCTCCGCTGGTGCTCGACGAGTTACGCACGCACGCGGAGAAGATCGTCGCGCGCGCGGGAATGCCGGCCCGGTATACCGACTATGTGGGCGTCCTTCTGAACAACGAGGTCTGGCGGGAGCAACTGGCTACCGTCCCGTTTGAGCGCCGTCTCCTGCTGCTGCCGAAGTGCCTCCGTGTGGAGGATCGCTGCCCGGCCCCGTTCGACGAACTCGGCCTGCTCTGCAAGCAGTGCGGTCTTTGCTCGATTCAGGACCTGCAGTCGGAAGCCGAACGCCTGGGCTATGCGGTGTTGGTTGCCGAAGGTTCGGCGCTGGTGATGGCCCTGATCCAGACCGGCAAGATCGAGGCGATTGTCGGGGTCAGTTGCCTCTCCGTTTTGGAGCGAGCCTTCCCTTACATGGAAGCCGCGGCGATTCCCGGCGTGGCGATTCCTCTGCTGCAAGACGATTGCAAGGACACCACCATCGATATCGAGTGGGTGTGGGACATGATTCACCTCACCAGCGACGACCGCACGTGGCGCCTCGATCTCGACAAACTCCGCGCGGACGTCCAATCGTGGTTCGACGGCGACTCCCTGGACGTTCTGTTCGGCGGACGGGCGTCCTGCGAAACCGAAAACATCGCTAGGGAATGGCTGGCTCGCGATGGAAAGCGCTGGCGGCCGTTGCTGACCGCGTGCGCCTACAAGGCCTTTCAGGAGAATCCCAACGCACCGGTGCCCCAGGGTGTCCGCAAAGTCGCGCTGGCCGTCGAGTGCTTTCACAAGGCCTCGCTGATTCACGACGATATCGAGGACAACGACGCCGAACGCTATGGAGAGCAGACGGTGCACGCCGAGCACGGCGTGCCGGTCGCGTTGAACGTGGGCGATCTGCTGGTGGGTGAAGGCTATCGCCTGCTGGCCGAGTCCGGCGCGCCGGCGCACGTCATCTCGCGGATGATCCGGATCGCTTCGCAGGGCCACCGGTCGCTGTGCCTGGGCCAGGGCGCGGAGTTGTGCTGGTCGCGGCGGCAGCGCCCTATGAGCGTGCAGGAAATGCTGGGGATCTTCCGTCAGAAGACAGCGCCTGCCTTTGAGGTCGCGCTTCGCCTGGGTGCGGCCTACGCCGAAGCGGATGACGACGTGCACGAAGTCCTGACCCGCTACAGCGAGGCTCTGGGAATCGCCTATCAGATCCGCGACGACCTGGAAGATCTTACGTCGGAGACCGGCACGGCCGGCAGCCCCAAGCCCACGCTGCCCCTCGCGGAAGCGCTCGAGCGCGCGCGTGGCGCCGACCGGGAGTTTCTCGAGCGAGTGTGGTCGACTCCGTCGCTGCACCCCTCGGATGCGGAGCGGGTGCGCGAGTTTATCGAACGCGCGAAGATCGAAGAACGCTGCCGCCAGATGCTGGAGTCCTATAAAGAAGCCGCCGTGCGCTCGTTGCCCGCACTGCACAACCCAAGCCTGAAAGGCCTGCTGCGCCGTGTGATCACGAAGATTTTCCGGGTGGAGATACAGGGGTGGTGCAGTGAGTTTGAGGCTCGAAATGCTGCAAGTAGCGAGGCTGTCGCCCAAGTTGCTGGGTGAGTCCCGCGAACTTGTTGAATCGTTCATTCGAAGTCAGGCAAACTCAGACGGGGCTTTTTCGAATCGCGCCGGAGAAAGCGATCTGTACTACACCGTCTTCGGTCTCGAATCGCTCGTCGCGCTCCAGTGCGAGCCTCCGGTGCGGGACGTGGAGCGGTACCTTCGAACGCTGAACGATGGCCTCGGGTTGGATTTCGTCCACGCCGCCTGCCTCGCACGGTGCTGGGCCGGCGTCGGCCGGAACGTCGACGCGACTCTGGCCGATGCGATTCTGGCCCGCATTGAAGCCCATCGCACCCCGGACGGCGGCTATCACCAATCCGATAAGGCCTCGTACGGAACCACGTATGCGGCGTTTCTCGCGTGGGGCGCCTATCAGGATCTGGACCGCGCGATCCCACAGCCGGACAGCGTGCTCTCCTCGCTGGACCTTCTCCGCGCAGCGGACGGAGGTTTCGCGAACCTCCCCGGCGCGGCTTCCGGCGTCACTACAGCGACCGCTGCCGCGGTGACGTTACTGCGCCAGATGCATCGCGAGCCCGAGCCGTCGCTCGCGGAATGGCTGCTGTCCCGCTGTTTGCCCGCTGGCGGATTCTTCGCCTTGCCCGGCGCGCCCATCCCCGATCTGCTATCGACGGCTACGGCACTGCACGCGCTCGCCGGGATGCATGTTCCCCTCGAGGGATTGCGCGAGCCGTGCCTCGATTTCATCGATTCCCTTTGGACCAATCGCGGCGGGTTTTACGGCCACTGGTCCGACGACGCCATTGACACCGAATATACCTATTACGCCCTCCTGTCGCTGGGGCACCTGACGGAATAATGATCGATCGCGAGGCACTGGACGAAACGATCGCGAATCTCGTCTCGCGCCTCCTGGACCGGCGCGTGGAGGGTGGCTGGTGGGAAGGCCGTCTTTCCAGCAGCGCCCTCTCGACGGCCACGGCCATTTCCGCGCTGGCGCTGGCGGCAGGCGATGAAGGAGATGCCGGCCTCGCCTGGCTGGCGAGCCATCAGAACGCCGACGGAGGATGGGGCGACACGGTCTTGAATCGCAGCAACATCAGCACGACTCTTTTGTGCTGGTGCGCTCTGTCGATCGCCCGGGCGGTCGAGCGTAATCCGGCGACGGTCGAGCGCGCGGAAACGTGGTTGCGTCGCGAGGCCGGCACCCTCGAGCCGGAGAAACTCGCGAAAGCGGTCCTGCGCCGCTACGGCAGCGACCACACCTTCTCAGTACCGATCCTGACGGTGATGGCGATCGCCGGGAAACTCGGAGCGGGGCGCGATGCCTGGAAGGACATTCCTCAACTGCCATTCGAACTGGCTGCGTGTCCACACCAGTTGTTCGGTTGGCTCCGGCTTCCAGTGGTCAGCTATGCGCTGCCAGCATTGATTGCGATCGGCCAGGTTCGCCATCATCACCGGCCATCCGGCAATCCGGTTCTCCGCCTGGCTCGCGATCGCCTGGTCCCCGGCACGCTTCGCCTGTTGCGACAGATTCAGCCCTCCACGGGTGGATATCTCGAAGCGACCCCGCTCACCAGTTTCGTCGTCATGAGCCTCGCGTCGGCCGGCCGCAAGGACCATCCCGTCGCTCAGGAGGGCGTCCGTTTCCTGCACGCCTCGATGCGGAACGACGGAAGCTGGCCGATTGATACGAACCTATCCACCTGGGTCACGACCCTGTCGGTGAACGCTCTGGATGAAGACTCGCGGCTCGATGCGGCAGCGCGCCGCTCGATTCGCGATTGGCTGCGCGGCCAGCAATACCGGGAGGAGCATCCGTATACTCACGCCGCACCCGGAGGTTGGGCATGGACGCCGCTGCCGGGAGGAGTGCCCGATGCCGACGACACGCCGGGTGCGCTATTGGCTTTGCGGCATCTTGGCGCGACGGATCCAGAGACCCGCCTCGCCGCGGCCAGCGGGGTCCGATGGTTGATCGGGCTGCAGAACAGCGACGGCGGGATGCCGACCTTTTGTCGAGGGTGGGGAAAACTTCCATTCGATCGTAGCGGCGCCGACCTGACCGCGCACGCCGTCGCCGCCTGGCAGGCATGGCTTCCCGACCTGGACGAAGCGGCACGTTCCGCCGCCACGCGCGCGATCGCTCGTGCCTTGTCCTTTTTGGAACGAGTGCAGAACCCCGATGGTTCCTGGACGCCTCTCTGGTTCGGCAATGAGCACGCGGCCGGCGAAGAAAACCGAACTTATGGGACGGCCCGCACCGTCGCCTCGCTGGCCGGCTGCAATACCCCCATGCTGCGCAAGGCCATCGAATGGCTCCACACCGCTCAGAACGCCGACGGAGGATGGGGTGGTGCCCCGGGTGCGCCGTCCTCTGTTGAAGAGACGGCGTTGGCGATCCATGCCCTGTCGGACACTTTGCACGCGGGTGCTTCGATTGCGTGTATTCAGCGCGGGGTTCACTGGCTGATCGAGTCGACAGGCCGCGGTCTGAAAACGCCGCCAACGCCCATCGGCTTGTACTTTGCACGGCTCTGGTATTACGAAGAACTCTATCCGCTGATTTTCGCCGCGGGAGCGGCGATCCGGACACAGCGCGCCCTCGGAACCCGGAACCTCTGAGCCCGGCGGCTTTTTTCGATGCCTGGGGCTCACCGAAAGTCTGGAGATCGGATACCGTCTGTCGCCCCGATGGGAGACGTTTCTTCAACTCGTTCGGTCGAAGCATACGTCGACGGAATGACCCCGGACCGAACTGAAGACGAACGTGCTAGAGTTCTTCGCTGTGAACATCGCGAGCTTCTCCTGTCGCCGACCGAGTACCTGCCGCCGGAACATACGCTCGAGGGCCTGACCGAGGCGGACGCTCAGCGCCGGATCGCCGGCGCCCCTCATTCGGTTGAAAAACTTGTCGCCCACCTGGTCTTCTGGCAGGATTGGTTCTACGCCCGCTGTTTGGGCGAGCCGAGACCGCTCGTCGCTTCCGCGGCTGAAGGCTGGCCGGATGTCCCCGATTCCTTGGGAGATGGTTCGGTCCCGGTTTACCGACGGCCTCCAGCAGCTTGCGGCTCTCGGAGAGAGGGACGTCGCCCGGCCGGTGACGCCGCCGATCGAGTTTCCTCCGCTCGTCAACTACACCGTCGGCGACGCCCTGGTGCACGTCGCCACCCACAATGCCCACCACCTTGGCCAGGTTATCCTGCTTCGGCAACTGCTCGGAGCGTGGCCGCCGCCGGCCGGTAGTTGGACCTGGTAGCCAGGCTCATTGCCGCTCGTAGAAAGGCGGCGGCTCGAGACCCAGCGCACGCAGATAGACATATCCCTGGCCGCGATGGTGGACTTCATTATCGATCGCATAAAGCAGCAGGTCGTAGACGCGCCCGGGATACTTGCCAAACGCCGTCATCGTCTGCTGGAACCGCTCTGGTGGAATCCCCGGCCACTGGGCGTTCATCTTGCCGGTGCTCTCATCCCAAAGCCTCAGGATCTCGTCCTTGGGCCGGGCCTCGCGGCTGATCGACTCGTCCCACACGTCTGTCACGACACCGCGGACCATCGGTTCCGCGATACTGATCATCTCCAGCGCCATCGTGCCGAAGGACCGCATGGTCCCGATCGAGAAACTGAAGAGCCGGTCCTCGGGGAACACGTCAATCACGCGCCGGGTCAGGCGGCGATGCCCCTGCCAATGTTCCAGCAGGGCCTCCGCGGGGATCACCAGAGAATTTCGATCGGACATGGAAAAAGGTTAGCAAGTCATGGTTACATCGACGGACACGGACAGGCCTCAGACCGTCACGCTTCGTGAGCGCGCGCTTCGAATCGCAAAGTACGCCAGCAGCCCCGCCGGACCGAAGAGAAACGTGAGCAACAGGCACGGCACGAGGGCCCAGACCGGAACGCCATGAGTCTGGGCGTCCCGTGCCTCCCAACTCCCGACAAACAGATCGAAGGCAAGATAATGCACCCAGCCCGCCAGCAGGAGCCACGAGTTCGAAAAGAGCGCGGCGACCGACGCCAGCGACGCAAAGCCTCCTTCGGTCTCGCCCCAGTGGGCGGCAACCAGACCGGCGTAGAGGGCGGCCAGTAGTAGCGGGAGGAGCGCGCCGCTCACCAGGGTGGCCGCCCACCGCGTTCGGGAACCCAAAATCAGGATGAGCCATCCGGCCATGGCAACGTAGTTCGCAATCGGGAAGATCTGCTCTGGTGTCATCGCAAGTTACCTCGGAGTCTCAAAAGCGCGGTTGCCCGCCCGCGCGTCGCGGAAGAAGACGAACGTGAGCGCAGTGGCAAACAACCACACGCCGAGCGCCAGGAACGTAGCTGTGTCGGGACGGAGGACTGACTGGCCGCGAAGCGCCTGCCAGGCCAGAATCCCCACCAGCGCGACGTAGTTTGCCGAAACTGCGAACACCGCCTCCACGGGACGGCGCCTTCGCGGGCGCGTCAGGAGCCAGCCGAGAAACGGCACAACCTGGAGCGCGTGAATTCCCACGAAGTGCGGAATCCTCAAATCTCCGTGCTCCGTGCTCCAGCCCACGCCGGAAAGACCGGGGCCGCCGTCGACGCCGCCCACGGTGTGCGCGCCGATTGCGGACACACGGCCGGCGCGCAGTTGTTCCGCCTGCTGCGCGGTCGGGCGCAACATCAACCCGCCCGCGCCCGATCCCACCAGGCTGATGAGCAGACCCAATCGCAGCGACCAACCCCAGGCGGCGTCTGCGAATTTCTGGCGGAAGAGCGCCACTAGAATGCCCAGGCTGGCCAGCCACAGCACCAGGATTGAGGTCCCCATGACGCTGAACAGGATCATGTCGACTGGGGTTGACACGTTGAAATGACTGGTGGTCCCCCGCGCCGCCTGCGCCGTGATGATGCCCACCTCGAGGACCAAAATGCCCGCGACGGTGGCACCCATGGCTCGCACGAACCGCGGCCAGACGTGGAGGTAGCGGAACAGCCAGGCCAGGGTTGCAACGTAAATCGCGGAGGAGATCGCGAACTTGGCCGGCTTCAGCCAGGCCGGGACGCCGGTGATCGTCCGGCCATCCAGGGAGATGCCCGGGACAAACAGCAGAAACGCGGCCACCATCAAGAGCGCGGTCGCGGTCAAGGACGCGCTGTCTTTCCATGCGGCGCGAAAGTGGCTTTTCAGATCGCTCGTCATGTCGCCTCCTCAGGTTTCATATTGACGACCCGTAACCAGTGTTGACAACGGCGCGCGTTATTTATATAATCGATGTGTTATGGAATAACTTGGTTATGTACGGATCGCATTCACTCGACACAACCTTCGCCGCGCTTGCCGATCCCACCCGTCGGGCGATCCTGGCCCGCCTGGCATCCGGCGAGGCTTCCGTCATCGAACTCGCCAAACCCTTCGCGATTAGTCAACCGGCAATCTCCAGGCATCTGAAGGTGCTGGAGCGAGCCGGTCTGATCTCCCGAGGCCAGGATGCGCAGCGCCGTCCACGGCAATTGGAAGCCAAGCCCCTGGCGGAAGCCAGCCGGTGGCTGGAGGACTATCGTCAGTTCTGGGAGGCCAGTTTCGACCGCCTCGATGGCCTCCTGGAAGAGATGAAGGCGACTCGAAGGAAAACCAGACGAACCGGTAAACGAAAAACATAGAGGAGCCCACATGCTTTATCCCGAGAGTTTCAAAGTCACGACGCCCACCGATCGGGAGATCCTGATCGCGCGGGATTTCGACGCGCCGCGGCAACTGGTGTTCGACGCCTTCACCAAGCCGGAGATGGTCCGCCGCTGGCTGCTCGGCCCTGAAGGCTGGACGATGCCTGTGTGCGAGATTGACTTGAGAGTGGGCGGCGCCTATCGCTATCTGTGGCGCAAAGCCGGAGTCAACGACATGGGGATGAGTGGGGAGTTCCGCGAAGTCGTGTCGCCTCGACTCATCGTCGCCACCGAGAAATTCGATGAGGCCTGGTATCCGGGCGAGGCGCTGAACACGACCGTCTTCGACGAGGAAGGCGAGATCACCAGGACGGCCATCACCGTCCGGTACGAATCGAAAGAAGCCCGCGACACCGCCCGCCGGTCGGGCATGGAGCGTGGGATGGCGGTAGGCTATAACCGTCTCGAAGAGTTGTTGTCGTCCCTGCTCGCGTCGGGCCCGAAGTGATGGCCGCGGGAACATCCCACAACGGGAGGAGGCCCATGATTGGCACCGCGAAGACCACGCCGCAGTC
The DNA here is from genome assembly GCA_964529305.1 of uncultured Solibacteraceae bacterium. Classification (GTDB taxonomy): domain Bacteria; phylum Acidobacteriota; class Terriglobia; order Bryobacterales; family Bryobacteraceae; genus CAZGUX01. The sequence continues at coordinate 8,010 of CAZGUX010000035.1, forward strand.
GCTCGCCGGCGAAGTTCAACAAGCGCTCGAGTGGCTGAAGCGGCACGCCACCAAGTCCACCCTCGAAGGAATGGCGCGGTACGCCATCCCATCGGACCACGCACTCGGCGTCGCGATGAAGGACATCAAGACGCTCGGCAAGCGCCTCGGTCGAAACCAGGAACTGGCCGCCGCTCTCTGGGAGACCGGAGTGTACGAAGCGCGCATGCTGGCCTCCTTTGTCGGCGATCCAGCCCGAATCACGGCCGCACAGATGGACCGCTGGTGCCGGCAGTTCGACAACTGGCGTACTGCGACACCATGTGCTTCCACTTGTTCGACCGCACGCCGCACGCCTGGGAGAAGGTCGGGCGGTGGAGCGGCGACAAGGCTGAGTTCGTCAAGAGAACCGCCTTCGCGCTGCTGTGGAGCCTCAGCCTGCACGACAAAACTGCGGGCAACGAAAGGTTCATCCAAGGCCTGGCACTCATCGAGCGCGAAGCGGCCGACGAGCGGAACTTCGTGAAGAAGGCCGTGAACATGGCCTTGCGCGCCATCGGGAAGCGCAATCCGGCTCTGAAGACAGCCGCCCTGGAGGTGGCGCGCCGCCTCGCCGGCTCCCCCGACCCTACGGCGCGCTGGGTGGGAAACGATGCGCTCAAGGAACTCGCCGGCCGTCCGGCCATCCGGCGAGCCGGACATCACGCCGCCAGGCAGTGAGAGGGGGGGAAGTGTTTGCGGCTCTTGAGCTTGGTCGCCTGTACGCGATCGAGCGTTTCAATGATTCTGCCTCCAGCGGCGGACCCAGAAATAATTCTTCCCACCGATGTCGATTTGCCGGCCCTGAAACGACTATATGGTAGAGGAAGGCGCACGAAAGGAGACACCTATGAAATACCTATGCCTTGTTTACGGTGAACCTGGCAAGTTCGACGGTATGCGGGAAGAGGAGTGTGTCGCCTACTTCGAGGGATTGCGGGAGCGCGGCCAGTGCCTGGCCGCGGAAGCGCTCCAACCAGTGCACAGCGCCACCACCGTGCGTGTTCGCGACGGCAAGGTTTCCGTCACTGACGGTCCGTTCGCCGAGACGAAAGAGCACCTGGCCGGGTTCTACCTCATCGACGCGCGCGACCTGAATGACGCGATTCAGATTGCTTCAAAGATCCCGCCGGCTCGAGCCGGGTCGATCGAGGTGCGGCCCATCAAAGAGCTTGCCGGCCGAATTCGTTGAATTGCCGGACCAAACGATACGCTCGAAACTGGTAGGAAACGCCGAGAGCGGCGCGCCGTTGGCCGAACATTTAACCGACCCACAATCGACAGCAAGGAGAAAGCTCGTGAAAACAGAAACTCGTCACACGTTTACCCGTCTCACCTTGGCGGCCGTTCTAGTCGCAACCGCCGCCCCGGCCGCCAGCCTGACTGAGACGGAAAAAAAGGAAGGGGTCGCGCAACTCGATCGAACCCGCGCGGGTGTGGTCGAGGCGACAAAAGGACTTTCGGAGGCTCAGTGGAAGTTCAAGCCGGGCCCGGATCGTTGGTCGGTCGCCGAGGTGTTGGAGCACATCGTGCTCACCGAGGGCTTCTTGCTGGAGAGCACGCAGAAGGTCATGGAAACGCCTGCGGGCAAGGTCGACCGCGACACGAAGAACACCGACAAACTCGTGTTGACCGCAATCTCCGACCGCACTCAACGAGCCCAGGCGCCGGAACCGGTACGGCCAACGGGACGCTGGTCGCCACAGGAGGCCCTGGACCGGTTTGTCAAGGTTCGCGAGCGAACGACCGGCTTCATGAAAACGACTCCGGATTTGCGGGAACATGCCGCCGACTCTCCGCTCGGCCGGCCCCTCGACGCCTATCAGTGGCTGTTGTTCATCTCCGCTCACAGCGAGCGGCACACCAGGCAGATCCTCGAAGTAAAGGCCGACCCAAACTTTCCGAAGAACTAGACAGGAGTCAACGATGAAAAGCGAACCGCAACCAGAACATCAGTGGCTACAGAAACTCGTTGGCGAGTGGACGTGCGAAGGGGAAATGATCATGAAGCCGGATCAGCCGCCCGTGACGTGGAAGGGAACGGAAAGCGTCCGGTCGCTCGGAGGCCTCTGGATCGTGGCTGAAAGCCGAGGCGAGATGCCCGGCGGCGGGGAAGCGGTGAACGTGATGACGCTCGGCTACGACCCGCGGAAAGAGCGGTACGTGGGCACCTTCGTCGGTTCCGTGATGACCCACATGTGGGTGTACGCAGGTCAGGTCGACGTCTCGGGCAACACGCTGACGCTCGACACGGAAGGCCCCGGAATGTCGGGCGATGGGGCCACGGCAAAGTATCAGGATGTGATCGAGTTCAAGAGCGACGACCATCGAATCCTCGCTTCGCAGACGTTGGGCGAGGACGGGAAGTGGAACCGGTTCATGACCGCGCACTATCGGCGCAAAAGATAGAGCCCGCGAGCACTCTGGGCGCGCGTGAAATCTGCCGTTCGCAGGCCGTGAGTTTCTGCGGAAACGGGACTCGGCCTCGAGTCCCGTCACGGCGAGGCCGGGTTTCCTGAAGCCTTCGTCCCCTTACCGGCTGAAGGCCAATCTAGTATCATCGCCGTGGAGAAACTCCCATGAAACGCCGCGACCTGTTACGCATGATTCCCGCCGTTCCGGCCGCCCTTCACGTGCGCGAAGCCGCCGCGCAGCAGAAGGAAGCCTCACGCACCAAGGGTCTGCCGCCGTTGAAGATCACGGGCGGCAAAGTCATCGCAACCGGCGGTGGCTCCCGATACCGCTGGGTCTTCCTCAAGTTGTTGACGAGCGAACCCGGCCTGTACGGGCTGGGCTCGGCCAGCAACGTAAACGATCCGCATACGGTCGTCACCGCGCTCGAAAAGCACCTGATTCCCTTCTGGATTGGCAAGGAGACCAACCGCATCGAGGATATGTGGCAGGCCACCTACGTCCGCTCCTACTGGCGCAACTCGATCGTATTGAATCAGGGACTCGCTGCCCTCGACATGGCGCTGTGGGACATCAAGGGCAAGCGGGCCGGGATGCCGGTCTACGAACTGTTGGGCGGCAAGGCTCGGGATGCCGTGCCCATGTACGCGCACGCGGACGGCCGCTCCCCCGACGAGGTGGCGGAGAACGTCCGCAAGTATTACGAACAGGGCTATCGGCACGTGAGGGCGCAAATGGGCGGCTACGGCGGCGGCGGGATGATTCCGCCAGGGCAGGGAAGCCGCCCGGAGTCGGGCTTCAGGGGGCTGGCCTTCGACGAGGAGACGTACATCGACGAGGTCCCCAAACTTTTCGAGCACATCCGGGTCAAGGTAGGGAAAGGCCCGAAGCTGTTGCACGACGTTCACGAGCACCTGACCCCGGCCGGCGCGGTGGAGTTTTGTAAGCGCATGGAGCCATATCGCATGTTCTTCGTGGAGGATGTTCTGCCGCCGGAACAGATTGACCACTTCCGCAGGATCCGGCAGGTGACGTCGACCCCCATGGCGATGGGAGAGCTGTTCACCCATCCACTGGAATGGAACCCGCTGATCGCCGAGCGCCTCATCGACTTTGTCCGATGCCGCGTCTCCGCCATCGGCGGCATCACGCCGGCGCGGAAGGTCGCGGCGGTGTGCGAGGCCTTCGGCTGCCGCACGGCGTTCCAAGAGGGCGGCGACAACGATCCGATCAACCAACTCGCCGCCTACCACGTCGACCTCACGATTTCGAGCTTCGGCATCCAGGAAGAGAATCATTTCCCGAAGAGCGTGTACGAGATGATGCCCGGCACGGCGGTTCACAAGAGCGGCTATCTCTACGGCAGTGACGGTCCTGGGCTGGGCATCGACATCGACGAGAATCTGGCGGCGAAGTCGCCCATGGGCGAATCGTCCCATTCCGACCCATGGACGATCGGCCGCGGGATGGATGGTTCGCTGGTCCGCCCGTGACCCATAGGACGCCGCGCGGCCGTCTGTTATTCTGGTTAGTAACTGCTAACCATGAAGACCCGCATGACCGGAACGGAGCGGCGCGACGCGATCGTGGCCGCTTCCATCCGGCTGTTCGCCGAACACGGTTTTCGAGGAACGACGACGCGGCAGCTGGCCCGCGAGGTCGGGGTCACCGAGCCCGTGCTCTACCAGCATTTCCGCGACAAGCGCGATTTGTATCGCGCCATCATCGAAAGCAAGGCCAGTGAAGGCCATGAGCGATTCGAACGGCGCATGCGCCGGTTCCTCGATCGCGACGACGACGAAGGTTTCTTTACCGCGCTGGCGGATTTGATTCTCTCGCGTTTCGAGGAGGATCCGGATTACGTGCGCCTCCTGTTGCACAGCGCTCTTGAAGGCCATGATCTGGCGAAGCTGTTTCTCGACAGCGAGGTCCATTGCCTGTATGAAATGGTCGCCGCCTATCTGACAAGGCGGGCGAGCCAGGGCGCGCTGCGCGCGCCGAATCCATACCTGACCGCGCGCATGTTTTTCGGCATGGTCAATCATCACGGTCTCGTGCGCGTCTTATTTGAAGACCATATCGTTCGCGCCGGGCGGAAAACCGTGATCCGGGAAATCGTCAATACCTTCCTGCGAGGGGTCACGTCCAGTCAAGAGCAGGTTCAAGCCTAATCCATATGCCTCTTCTCGCCCTATTTCTGTCTATTGTGTTGTTCCTTTCTGGCTGTTCAAAAAAGGACTCCCAGAACTCGGTCAAGGCAGCGGCCGCCGAGCCTGCGCCCATCGAGGTCGCCGTAGCGCCCGCCGAGATGCGCCTGGTGGAACGGACGATTTCGTTAACCGGTTCGCTGAACGCGGACGAAAAGGTGGATCTCGGCGCGGAGGTGGCCGGCAAGATCCTCCGCGTGCATGTCGACTTCGGGCAAACCGTGCGGAAGGGACAACTGATCGCCGAACTCGATACGCGGGAACTCAACCTTCAACTTGATCGCGCCCGCGCATCCCTGGCTCAGGGGTTGGCCCGAATCGGCCTGACGCTGGATCAGGTGGACGCCAATCCCGACTCCACTCCTCAGATCCGCCAGGCGCAAGCGCAGTTGGACGACGCCCGGTCAAAGTTCGAAAGCGCGGAACGCCTGGTGAAAACCGGGGACATCGCCAAGGAGCGGTACACCGAACTGGAAAAGGCTTACCGCGCCCGGCAGGAGGCCCTGCAAGCCACCCGCGATGATTTGCGAACCCAGTTGGCGGGATTGCAGGGGTGGCGGGCGGAGATGCGGCTGATCGAGAAGAAGATCTCCGACGCCCGGGTGGTCGCGCCTTTTGACGGAGCCATTACGGCACGCCTGGCGTCGCCCGGCCAGTTCCTGAAGGAGAACACGCCGATCGTCGCGATCGTCAAGACGAATCCCATTCGCCTTCGCGCGGAGGTGCCGGAGTCCGGCGTGGCGAACGTCAGGATCGGCACTCGTCTGACCTTCTCGACCGACGCGGTTCCCGGAAAGGAGTTTCGAGCGGTTGTCCGCGAGCTCAACCCATCGCTCGACGCGCGGTCGCGATCCCTGACAGCGGAAGCCCGGCTGATCGACAACGACCCCCGATTGAAACCGGGCATGTTCGTCCAGGCCACGGTCTCCGCCGAGCAGATCAACACCGTGATCGTCCCGCGCCAGGCGCTGTACAGCGTGGCGGGCCTCTCGAAAGTCTTCGTGATCCGCGGCGGCAAGGTCGTGGAGTGCAAGGTGCTGTCGTCGCGGCCTGTCGGAGGCGAAATCGCCGTCGAGGCCCCCGGCCTTTCGAGCGGTGATTCGGTGGCCGTCAGCAACCTCGGCGTCCTCATCAACGGGATGAAGGTCACGGTCAAACGGAGCTGACGCATGCAGAAACTAGCCGAGATCTGCGTTCGCCGGCCCGTCTTCGCCACCATGTTGATCATGGCCCTGTTGGTCCTGGGCATTGCTTCGTACGGGAAGTTGGGCGTCGATCTGTTTCCCAAGATCGAGTTTCCGATCGTCACCATCACGACGACACTGCGTGGCGCGGCGCCCGAGGAGGTGGAGACCCAGGTCACGAAGCGGATCGAAGAAGCGGTCAACACCATCAGCGGGATCGACGAGCTGCGATCCATTTCCGCCGAGGGAGTGTCCCAGGTTTTTGTTACGTTCGTTCTGGAAAAGGATTCGGAGGTGGCGGCTCAGGAAGTCAGGGACAAAGTCGCGGCGATCCAGCGCGACCTTCCGAATGACGTCGATCCTCCGGTGGTGGAAAAGATCGCCACCGATGCCAGCCCCATCGTTTCGATCGCGATTTCGTCGCCGCGGGAGCTGAGGGAAACCACCAAGATCGTCGACGACCGCATCAAGAAGAACCTGGAGACCCTCCTGGGCGTAGGCCAAGTCCGCTTCGTTGGCGACCGCAAGAGGCAGGTCCAGGTCTGGCTGGACGGCGACAGGCTGTACGCCTACAACCTGAACGTTGACCAGGTCCGGGGGGCCCTGGCGGCCCAGAACGTCGAGATTCCCGGGGGCCGGATCGACGCCGGCAGCCGTGAGTTGACCCTGCGTACGCTGGGACGCTTCGAACGGCCGCTCGATTTCAACGAACTGGTGGTCGCCTCGGTGAACGGCACACCTATCCGGATTCGAGACATCGGTCACGTCGAGGATGGCGTCGAAGAGCCGCGGTCGCTGGCCAGGCTGGACGGCCAACCCGCCGTGGTGCTGGAGGTCCGCAAGCAGGCGGGCACGAACACGCTCGCGGTTCTTCAGGCCGTGAAAGCACGCATCGCCGAGCTCAAGCCCACGCTTCCGCCGGACCTTCAGATCACCTACGCACGCGATCAGGGCCCATTCATTGAAGCGTCGTTCCACGCCGTGCAGGAACATCTCATTCTCGGCGGCTTCTGCGCCGCGATCGTCGTTCTGCTGTTCATTCGAAGCTGGCGATCCACTCTGATCACCGCGGTCGCCATTCCCACGTCCATCGTCTCCACGTACACCCTGATGTACCTGATGGACTTCACGCTGAACCAGATCACGATGCTCGCGCTGACGCTGATTGTCGGCATTGTCATCGACGACGCCATCGTCGTGCTCGAGAACATCTACCGGTTCGCCGAGGAGCGAGGGATGCCGCCCATGCAGGCGGCCATCGAAGGGACGCGCGACATCGGCCTGGCCGTGCTCGCCACCACCATCAGTCTGGTCATCATCTTTCTGCCGGTGGCCTTGATGGGAGGCATCGTGGGCCGGTTCATGTCGAGCTTCGGCTACACGGCGGCGTTTGCCATCACGGTCTCCCTGCTGGTCAGCTTCACCTTGACTCCGATGTTGTGCTCGCGATTCCTGGGAAGATCGGGGCACGCGGCCGGTCATCAGACGAAAGACACGGTCCTCTTCCGGATGGTCGATCAGCCCTACAAGGCAATGCTGCGCTGGTCGATGCGCCACCGCTGGGTGATCGTCGCGGTGAGCCTCCTGGTCTTCCTTTCGATCATTCCGGCATTCCAGGCGGTGGGCAAGGACTTCCTGCCGCAGGACGATCAAAACGCCTTCGAGGTTGCCGTGCGCATGCCCGTCGGTTCGTCGCTCGAGGGCACCGATTCGGTGATGCGCGACATCGAGAACGAACTGCGCCATCTTCCCGGCATCCGGACCCTGCTCACGTCGATCGGCGCCGACGTGCAGCGCAGGGCCGACCGCGCCTCCATTGCCGTGGAGTTGATTCCCGCCGAACAACGCACGGAGTCCCAGCAGGATCTGATGCTGATGGCAAGAAAGCGCCTGTTGCGCTTTCACGATCTGGTGATCGCCGTTCAGTTGCCGACCATCATCCAGGGTGCGGGGCCCAACCAGGATCTGCAGTTCTTCATCCAGGGTCCTGACTTGCAGCAACTCAACCGGTACGCGAAGGCCATCACCACGCGCCTCTCGAAGATGCAGGGCGTGGTCGACGTGCAGTCGTCCTACGACGAAGGCAAGCCCGAGGTCCGGGTGAACATCAATCGGGACAAGGCCGCCGACCTCCACGTGAACGTGTCGTCCATCGCCACAGCGCTGCGCACGCTGGTGGGCGGCGACGAGCAGGTGACGACCTACCGCGAGGGCGATGACCGCTACGACGTTCAACTGCGGGTGGACAAGCAGTTCCGCGACTCCCCCCGCGCGCTCGACCGGCTGTACGTTCCTTCCGAGACGCTCGGCAACGTGGCCGTCTCCAACGTGGCCAGTTTCCAGGAGGGCGAAGGCCCGGTCCAGATCGAGCGCTATAGCCGGCAGCGCCAGGTGTTGATTACCGCGAACATCGTGGAAGGCCAGGCCCTCAGCAATGTGCTGACTGTGCTCGACGGCACGGTAAAGGACTTGAACCTTGCGCCTGGCTACGCCACCGGCCTGGTCGGGCGCAGCAAGGAGTTCGGCCGCGCGGCATCCCTGTTTGTCATCGCGTTCCTGCTGTCGCTGATCTTCATGTACATGGTGCTCGCCGCTCAGTTCGAAAGCTTCATCGACCCGGTGACGATTCTTCTCAGCCTCCCTCTGTCGGTTCCGTTTGCGCTGGTCTCGCTGCTGGTGGCCGGGGAGAACTTCTCGATCATCTATTCGTCGGTGGGCATTCTGATCCTGTTCGGGATCGTGAAGAAGAACTCGATCCTGCAGATCGACCACATCAAGGCGCTAAGGGCCGAAGGAGTTCCACGGCTGGAGGCGATTCTGCGGGGCTGCGAGGACCGCCTTCGCCCCATCCTGATGACGACGGCCGCCCTGGTGGCGGGCATGATCCCGCTGGCGGTCGGCACGGGCGCTGGCGCGGGAACGCGGAGAACGGTGGCGATCGTGGTGATCGGCGGCCAGTCGCTCTGCCTGTTGCTGACGCTGCTGCTGACGCCGGTGGCCTATTCGCTGTTCGACGATCTGGCGCACTCGCCTCTGTGGCTGCGGATCGGCAGACTGATCCGAAGGAAGCCCATCGAGAGGCCGGAGTTCGCGGACTGATGGGGGGCGACGAGGGAAGCGGATGAACGGCGGACGCGGAGGTCCCAATTCACGACATGGGTGCCGTGGAAGGCGGCACTGAGTACGAACACAATCGCCCTCCTGGAAGGGGCGACCCGTACTTTGAGGTCGCGGCTCCCATAGTGCTCTCCGGCTTTACTCCCTCTTCTTTTCCGCTCAGACCGCGATCGACGACCTGCTCCAAACATTGAGACGGTTACGGTACGATGGTCCCGTAAGCGGCACCCGTAGGAAGGTCGAAATGAGTAAACGACTGCTTGTCGGCAGGAGGGCTTTCCTGGCAGCGGCTCCGGCGGGCGCGGCCGCGGCGCAGAGCGGTAACGGCATTTCCCCGAGGCCGCAACGGCCGCCCACGGCCTATCCTGGCGCGCAGATGTACGACGACCAGGAACGCGCGGCCGTGAATCAGGCCCTGGAATCCAAAAGCCTGTTCCGCTGGTACGGGCCGGGGAAGCCTACGAAGGTCACCACCTTCGAACAGGATCTCGCCCGGTACATGGGCGCCAGGTATGCCCTGGCGGTAACCTCCGGAACGGCAGCGCTGCACGTGGCGCTGACGGCCCTCGGGGCCGGCCCCGGTGACGAGGTGATCCTGCCGGCCTGGGGCTGGTATTCCTGCTACAACGCGATCGTCATGACCGGGGCGCTTCCGGTATTCGCCGAGTGCGACGAGTCCCTCACCATCGATCCGGACGATCTCGAGAAGAAGATCACTCCACGCACCAAAGCCGTGATGGTGCTGCACCTGGCCGGTTGTCCCGCGGAGATGGACCGGATCGCGGCGGTGGCGCGCAAGCATCGAATCCGCGTGCTCGAAGATGCCGCGCAGAGCGTCGGCGCTTCCTATAAGGGCAAGCGCGTGGCGACCATCGGCGACATCGGCATCTTCAGTTTCCAGATTTCGAAGACGATTACCGCCGGCGAGGGCGGCGCCGTGCTGACCAGCGATCCGCTGCTGTTCGAACGCGCCACCCGATTCCACGACCTGGGCATGCTCAGGCCCGGGCACAAGGGGTTGCTCGGCGAAGCCGCCATGGACGGCTTCCTTGGCGTGAACTACCGGATGAACGAGATGACCGGCGGCGTCATGGGCGCGCAGTTGCGGAAGCTCGACACCATCCTGGAGCGGTTTCGGCGGAATGCGCGCGTGGTTCGCGACCGGATCCGCGACCTGAAGGAGTTGCGGCCGCGCCTGATCCCCGATCCGGAGGGCGAGATCGGTCTGAGCGTCCATCTTCTGCTGCCTGACAAGGCGCGGCGCGACCAGTTTGTCACGGCGATGCGCGCCCACAAGGCGGCGGCGGGACCGCCCGGAGGATCGTTGCACCTCCCCAGCGTGCCGTATATCGAGCAGAGGGTCGCCCTGCATCCGGCGTGGCCAACCTTTACGACGCCGCACGGCAAAGCCATCGGCTACGGACCAGGCTGCTGTCCCCGCACCATCGCCATCTTCGACCGCGTCGCGGTCGTTCCCATGGGTGTCAGGGATTCGGCCGGCGACCTCGACCAGTTGGTGGGGGCGATTCGAAAGGCGCACCGGACTCTTTTCGGCTAGCGGGTTGCGGCGTACGGCCCGTGAAACCGGGATCGGGCGGTCGCAGGAGATAGAATGAGGGAGGCGGTCCGGATGCAGCATTCACAATCATTCAAGGAACGCCGTTGGGCGAATGTGGCGGGGTGTCTTGTCTGCCTCGTGGCCCTGTTGGGCTCAACCGGCGACGCGCGCGCGCAGAACCTGATGTTCACCATCAGGACCCAGTTGAATGCCCCCGTGATGATCACAGCACCCTCCGCATCCAAGCTGACCGGTTTTGACATCGTGACGCTCCACAACGAATCGCGGAAGACGGTCGAGTCCGTGCGGCTCGAGGTGAAGTCCACTTCGGCGGCGTGAGAGGAGGTCACGTTGGAAGGAGCCGACTTCGTGGTGAGGCTGGCGCCCGGAGAGAGAAAGCGCGTCAGTGTCGGGATGGGGCGGGTTTCGGAGCTTGTCGCGAAAGCCAAGGCCGAAAGGCGCCGCGTTGCGCGGGCGATTCTGGTCGTTGCCTCCGCCAGATACGCGGATGGAAGCGAGTGGAGCGGTGACGATCCGGTGATCTATGCACCGGTGACGCAGTAACCGGCCGGTTCGGAAGGCACAGACGGGCCGGGGTTAACACGGCGAGGGGTCAAAGCTTGCGGTCACTTTTCGGCCGCCCGGTCGAGCGCGGCCTCCAGCTTTCCCTTGTCCAGCGTCGTGCTGATGAACAACTCCTGCCGGGCGCCGGCACTCAGGGCAATCGCCTTCCAGCCATTCTGCGTCGGCACCGTGATCCGAACCTGGACTTTTCCCCGGGCGTCGCGTACGGGCCGGATCACCCCTGGAATCACCGATCGCACCTCGGGGTTTTGGCGGATGAGGCGCTCGAGCAACCCGCGTACGCCATCGATGATGCTGTGTTCGATCTTGAGGCGGTCGCCAGCCGTTCGCAGTTTCATGGTCCCCACCCGCCGGCGCCTCGCAACGGAACAAACCGGCACGCGGTGACGTGGTGCTTCTCGATCCGGCCCGGCCACCGGGTGAGCAAGAGCAAGTCTTGGCACTCCGGCGGACCCACCGGGATCACGAGTCGCCCGCCGTCCACGAGTTGGTCGAGCAACGCTCCCGGCACGTCAGGGGCGCCGGCCGCGACCGAGATGGCATCATAGGGCGCGAACTCGACCCAACCTTCGGATCCGTCGCCAGTCAACACTACGACTTTCTCCTTGAGGCCGGCGCGCTCCAGGTTCGACGCCGCCCGCTTGGCCAGCCCGGGAAGCACCTCGACCGAGTAGACCCACCCGGCGAGTTGAGCCAGGACGGCGGCATGGTATCCGCAACCCGTTCCGATTTCCAGCACGCGGTCGAAGGTGTGGAGGTTCAAGGACTCCGCCATGAGGGCGACCATGTAGGGCTGTGAGATCGTTTGCCCCCAGCCGATGGAGAGAGGCTGGTCGGAGTAGCTGAAGATGCGCTGATCTTCGGGCACGAACAGTTCGCGCGGAACCGTTCGCATGGCTTCGAGGACGCGGAGGTCCCGAATCCCGCGGCGCCGCATCTGGTCTTCGACCATCCGGTCGCGCTCTTCGGCCCAGTCCGGTATCATCCCGCCCTTCCCGTCTCTACTGTACTGCGGATCGTCTCCGGCGAGTGGCTCAGTGAAGATTCTTTCAGGCTGGCTCCGGAGGCTCTCGCTTCCTAAAGAAAACAGGCGAATTGCCGATTTAACACCAAGTTCACAAGTGTATGATGACAAACAGGCCTTCGGGTCCGTGAGAATGAGATTGATGCCCGTCACAGTCCTGATCGTGGACGACGCTGAATCGTGTGCCGAAACGCTCGAAATCGCCTTGCTGGCGCTGCCGAACGTGGAGATCCTTCAGGCACGCAACGGCACACAGGCGTGGCAAATGCTGCAATCGAAACGAGTCTCGGCCATCATTACCGACCTGCATATGGCGGGTATGGATGGATTCGAGCTCATCGAACGGCTGCGGGCGGACACGAACACCGCCGGGATGCCGTTGATTGCGGTGAGTGGCGACACGGATCCAGAGACTCCGAGTCGCGTCCGGCAGTTGGGCGCGGACGCGTATTTCCCGAAGCCTTATTCACCCGGCGCTGTCCGGGCCACTCTGGAGCGGTTGCTGCATGCCTATTCTCCCCAAGCTTCTACGTAGTGCGACCATCGGGCTCTGGCCGGCTTGCCTGTTGGCATCCCAAGGCGCCCCGACCCTCGAGCAAATCCTGACCCGGCTGGATCGTTTGGAGCGCGAAAACGCGGTGCTCCGGGACGAAGTGCGGGCGCTCCGCCAAGAGGTACGAGGTGAGCAGGGTGGGCCGACCTTGGAAGAGCGCGTCGCCGTCACCGAACGCCGGACGGAGGAACAGGCGCAGACCAAAGTCGAGGCCTCGCAGCGGCTACCCTTGCGTATCACGGGCATGGCGCTGGTGAATGCCTTCGCAAACTCGAGGCAGAACGGCGGGAACGACAACCCGGCGGTCGCGTCGGCCGCGCGCGGGGCGACCACCGCGGGAGCATCGCTGCGCCAAAGCATGATTGGCTTCATCTACGAAAGTCCTTCGACCCTTCTGGGCGGGCAGGTGATGGGATCGCTGAACCTGGATTTTTGGGGCGGCACCAACCAGCCGTTGAATCTTCTTCCACGTATCCGAACGGCCTCTGTGGAATTGGACTGGGGGAGGCGCAGCCTGATGGTCGGCCAGGAGAAGCCGATCTTCGCCCCTCGCGATCCGTCATCGCTGGCGCAGGTAGGGGTGTCACCGCTGACAGGGGCGGGAAATCTCTGGTTGTGGGCGCCACAAATTCGCTACGAAGAGCGCGTCTCCCTGGCGGAACAGACCAAGTTCACAGCTCAGGTTGGGGTGTATCAGACTTCAGAGAACTCGGCGAATGTTCCCGCGGCGTTCGCCGGCAGCCTGGCCCGCTACCGGCCCGGATATCAAGGACGGTTCGAAATCGCCCACTCCTTTACGAACGGCGGCCGGATCGAGTTCGCTCCAGGCTTCCACTCGAGTAACACGCACGTGGCGGCGGCATCGGTCCCTTCACGCCTCGTGTCGCTCGACTGGTTGATCTCGCCGGTCTCGAGGGTGGAGTTTACCGGGACCGTGTTCACCGGGAAGAACCTCGCGCTGTTTGGCACGGGAGGAATCCGTCAGGGTTTCGTGGTGAACGCCCCGGGGAGTGCCGACCCGATCCATGCACAAGGCGGATGGGCCCAGCTCAAGCTGATCGCGAACGAGCGGCTCAGCTTCCACCTGATGGCCGGCCAGCACGACGACCGCAATCGCGACCTGCGCGGTACAGGCATCGGCCGCAATCAAGCCTACGGGGCCAACTTCTTCTATCGTCTGGCGCCTAACGTCATTTTCAGTTTGGAAACGCTGCGGCTTCGGACACAATATCTAGGTCAGGGGAATCGGCTGAACAACCACTATGATGCGTCGGTTGCTTATTTGTTTTAGCCTGGCGGGGGCACTGGATGCCGCCTCGGTCCAGGGCAAGGTGCGCCTTGTGGATTCCCGCGAACCGGAGGTGAGGAAGAAATCCGATTTTTCGGGCGTCGCCGTCTGGCTGGAACCCGCTTCCGGCGAGTTTCCGCCGCCGGACGACAGCGTGGTCAAGATGCTGCAGAAGAACAAGCGGTTCGAACCACACCTGGTGGCGATCCGCGTTGGCGGGAGCGTAGACTTTCCGAATCTCGACCCAATCTTCCACAACGCCTTTTCGAATTTCAGCGGGCAACCGTTCGACGTGGGGCTTTACCCGCCCGGCACGACGCGGCGGATTCGCTTCCGCCGCGAAGGCATTGTCAGGGTCTTCTGTAACATCCATCCCACGATGAGCGCCGTGATCGTTGTGTTGAAAACTCCCTACGTGGCGGTGACGCAGACCAATGGGGAGTTTTCCATTCGGGACGTACCTCCCGGTGACTACCGCCTGCACCTGTTTCACGAGCGGGCCTCGGAGGAGCGGATCCGTCCTCTGGAGCGCGAAGTGAAAGTGACGGAGGCGGCCGTGAAGCTGCCGGAGATGGTGATCTCGGAGAGCGGGCACCTGCAGGCGCCTCACAAGAACAAATACGGGAAGGACTATCCGGCCGTCATCGTCGACACCCCAGCCTATCCCGGCAGGCAAAGATGAGCGGTTTCTCTCGAGTGTCGCTGTTGTGGAAGATCCTGTTGTCGACATCCGTCCTGCTGGCGGCTCTGTTCGCGCTCACGGGCTTCATCGTGCAACAGAACGCTGTTTCGACCATGACGCAAACGCTCGACGAAGAGGTCAAGACCAGCTTTGAAGCGTACGGGTCGTTGTGGCGGGCCCGGGCGGAGAAACTGCGCGCCATCAGCCTGATCCTCAGCAACATGTCGGATGTGCGGGCAGCCTTTTCGACCAGGGACCAGGCCACGATCCGGGATTCGGCGGGCGAGTTATGGGCCAAAATCTCGGATGAGAACGCACTGTTTCTGGTTACCGATCCAAAAGGAACGGTGATCGCCTCGTTGGGCGGACTGCCCGGTGCGTCGCCGAACGAGGTTGTCCCTGCCGTGTCAGTGGCGGCCCGCCAGTTTCCCAAACAGGTATCGGGCTTCGTGGAACGCGAAGGCCGCTTGTACCAGATCGTTATCACGCCGGTGTTCGTCCAGAGCGGGAGCGGTCCGGCACTGATCAATGTGCTGGTGGCCGGCTTTGAGATTGACACGAGCGTGGTGCGGGAGCTGAAAGGATCCACGGGCGGCAGCGATTTCCTGTTCGTCTCAAACGGGAAGGCGATCATCTCCACCCTGAGCCGTTCATCGACGGACGTGTTGGTGGCGCGGTTGCGAGCCGGCGCGAACGACTCCAAGGCCACCGACGGTACGGTGGACTACACGTACCTGAGGCGGGACCTGCTCAACACGAACGGCGAACCCATCGGCCGCCTGTACATTCTGCGTTCGTTCGAAGCGCCGCTTCAGCGGATCGAGGCGTTGCAGCGCCAGATGATCCTGATTGGTCTCGGCGCACTGATGCTGGGCCTTGTCCTGACATACTGGATCGCCCGACGGATCATCGAACCAGTGAAGGAACTGGATCTGGCCGCGGCGGAAGTCGGCCGTCAGAACTACGACGTTCGTGTGACGCCGGCGAGCGAAGACGAAATCGGCCGCCTGGCCCAGACGTTCAACTCGATGTGCGAATCCATCCAGGTCGCGCGCGCGGAATTGATCCGGCAGGAGCGATTGTCCACCATCGGCCGCCTGGCGTCGTCGATTGTGCACGATCTCCGGAATCCGTTGGCGGCCATCTATGGCGGCGCGGAGATGCTGGTGGATCTGGAACTCTCCGAGGTCCAGAAGAAGCGCCTGGCGGCGAATATTTACCGCGCTTCCCGCCGGATTCAGGAACTGCTTCAAGACTTGGCGAACGTCGCGCGCGGGAAACGCGGCACGTCCGAGGTCTGCCGGTTGAGCGACATCGTCTCGGCCGCGGTGGAGGCCTGCGCCGCCGCGGCGGAGGCGCAAGGCGTTCAGATCGAGACCTCGGTGGGCGAAGCCGTGGAGCATTCGCTCGAGCGGGCGCGGGTCGAACGCGTGTTCGTCAACCTGATCAGCAACGCGCTGGAAGCCATGAAGGGCCCTGGCTGGATTCGCATCTGGGCGGAAACGGATCGCGACGGGGTCAGCACGGTATACGTCGAGGACAATGGCCCGGGCGTGCCCGCCGAGGTGCGGCAGAAGTTATTCGAGCCGTTCGTCACGGCGGGCAAGAAAGGCGGCCTGGGGCTCGGCCTGGCGCTCTCCCGCCAGACCATTCGCGACCATGGCGGGGAGATGTGGGTGCAGCCCGCGGAGGGCGCGAAGTTCGCCATCCGCTTTCCCGCGGCGCAACTCACGCCGGTCAGCGGCTGACAAGCGGCGCCACAACGCGGTCGAGTTCCGCTTCGTCCATCTTCTCGAGCTTGATGTTCCGGTACAGCGACCAACGCTCGACGTGGATCACGGTATCTCCGGGTTTCAGCTTTGTCAGCGGGCCCATGGTCTCCAATTCGAGCATCTCGGCATTGGTGAATGTTTCGTAGGAGGCGCCCAAATCCGGGTAGGTTTTGGTCGGGTCAGCGGCGTAGCGTTTGATGAAGAGTTCGCCGTTGAGATAGTACGCTCCCCAGGTGTCCGGATTAAAGTGGCCGATTTTCTGCGGCACTGAGTTCGAAGGGTCCTGCCGGAGGAGAATGTACTTCTTCAGGAACTTCCAGCGCGGATCGTCGAGGTGGGTGAAGGCCCAGATCGTCAGGGGATTCGAAGGCGCGAGCATTTCCGGATGAGTGCCGCGCGGCGGCAAGCCCGTGATGCCCACACCGCCCGGCGCCATCACGGAAAGACACCATGCCGCGAGTTCAATGGCCCATGGATTCTCGTTGGTGACCCGGTGGATGACCTCGACGCTCGTACCGCTGGGCGCGAGGCGCACCTCGATCTGCTTCTGGAGGCCGACTTCCTTCTCGAACGCGGGAGTCGCCACCAGGGTGCCGGCTCTGACGTCGATCTTCACCGGACCGTTATCGACAGCGTAGGTGATCGGAGAGATATTCTCTGCCACTTCGGGGCCCACCCAGAGGCGATGGCCGCCACGCGACATCCATTTGGGTTCACGGCTCTTGCCGATCTCGGCGGCGAACTCCTTGAAGATGTTCCGGCCGCCCAGGAAGGCGAAGTGGATAATGCGGGGGCCGACGTCGCTGGTGACGATCAGCTCCACCTCGCCGTTCGAGACGCGGTAGGAGTTCGCCCACCCCTTAAAGTCAGTCTTCTCGATGGTGACGGCCGCGGATGCGCTCATGGTGAGGAGAAAGAATGCGACAGCTCGCATGACTCTTCATTATGGTCTCATCGCTTGTCGTTCGTATGATTCGGGCCAAAGCGGATGTGGTCCATGTAGAAGCCGGCGGCGAACGTGTCGCCGTACAAGGCCCGCTTGACGCTCCAGCCACCGAAGATTGCGAGAACTCCCAACAGGGCTGCGGCGGTGATCATTCGGCGAGACGCGCCGCCGGCATAGACCGGGCCAACCTCCGCCGGCGGGGGAGCGCCCGGAGGATTCAACACGAGCGCAGTACACGCGACTGCCTGGAGGGCGATCACCCATTGCACCAGGAAGAGAAAGGGCGTCATCTCCGGCAGAACGTGCGCGCTGCTGATGATCACGAGCGCCCACTGAAATACCAGGAACAGCAGTTGTCCCCGGCCGGGCGCGCTGGTGGGAATCAGAGCCGGCATTCGAATCATCGTCCACACCATGACGGCGCCCAGTAGCAGGAACAGAAGTTCGAACCAGCCCACGAAGCCGCGAGCCGGATCGAACCCAGCGGTCACCGGCAGACCTCCAAAGGACTCGGGAAGGGATTTCAGCGTTCTTCGCCAAAGCCCGGGGCTCTTGCGGAAATTCAGATAGGGGATGACCCACAGCACGAAGAACACGGCGAAGATCCGGGTCCAGCGGGGAATCGTGCCGCTCGATACGGCGGGTCCTCGCCGGAGAAGTGGCGCCATGGCGATGGCTAGGGCAACCCCGAACAGCAGGCCGTGGATCCATTCCATGACGCTGTGCCACCCTCCGCCGGCCGCGCCCAGGCGCAGGGTCGCGCCGGTGGATAGCAACGTGAGCTTGATCGCCTGGCCGAGGACGAACCCAATCCCACCGAGCAGGCCCGTCACGACAGACATCCATGCCAGGTCCTTCAGGCCCTGGCGCAAGCAGAAGACGATCAGGCCTGCGAACAATCCCATGCATCCGGCCCAGTTCTCGCCGCGCGGCGGATTCAGGTGCAGATCGAGGACAACCACCAGCAGGAGCATCCCCGCCCACCAACCGGCAGCCATGTGAACGATGAGAGAAGTGCCGAAGTCCACTCGTTTGCGGTACGCCGCGAGCCCCAGGGCGGCCACCAGGGCGACGGTCGCCTGGAACCAATCCGAGTCACGCCACCCGAGCGAGCCTCCGCTCATCCGGTAGAAACCGGCGCCGATGTCGGCAACGAACCACAAGCCGAACACGGCCGCAACGGCGCCGTAGACGCTTGTCAATCTCTCTTCCTCCAGCAGGGCCGGCAGCGCGGTTCCCGCGCCACCGATCGCGGCCCACAGGAACCCGATCAGGAACAGGCCGGCGAAGCCGTAGAGGACGGAGGCGGAATCGGAGGAATGGCAGTAGCCAACGACCTTCATGTACGAGATGCTTCCCCCGAACGCCCAGCCCAGCGCGCCGAACAGAGCGAAGTGGGGTGCGCGCTTCTGCCAGTCCTCACGCCCGGCGAGAATCGCAATCGCCAACGCGCCAAGCGCACCGGCGATGGCCGCGCCGATCTCGTGGCCGAACTGGCCGCGGATCCGCCAGGCCAGCGACATCGAGAGGGCCGCCAGCAGCGTGAGTCGAAGGTCCGGTTTCCAAGACATGCTTCTCTCCGTTCTCGAGATTCCTGGTGGATTGAAACACCTCAGTATGATCGAAACCTGTCTGGGATGCATTGCCCCTGGCGCCCCGGCAGACACACTGGCCCCGGTGGAGTACACTGACTCTTCGCCGTATGCAAGAACCCCTCAAAGTCGCTGTTGTCGGCGTTGGCCGCATGGGTGCGATCCACGCCCTGCATGTTCACGAACTCGAAAAGGAATCGGGACGCTGCTCGCTAGCGGCGATCGTGGATGCCGGCATCGGACGGGCCCACCGGTGTGCGCAAGAGATCGGTGCAAGCGTGCCGGTGTTCTCGTCGATCGACGGCCTGATTTCTTCCGGAGCGGCGCAGGCCAGCGTGATCGTGACGCCCACGGGAGGTCATCGCGAGAACGCCGCGCAGTTGATCGCAGCCGGGCACCGGGTCCTGCTCGAAAAGCCACTCACGGGGACTCTCGAAGGCGATCGGGAGTTTTCGGCCGAGCTGGACCGCGATCATCCCGGCTCTCTGATGCTGGCGTTTCAGCGCCGGTTCGATGCTCCCCTGCAGTATGCCAAGGAACTGATGGAGAGCGGGATCATCGGCCGCGTCTTCAAGATCTACTCGGCGCTCGAGGATTCGAATCCGGCGCCGGACGGGTACGAGAGCGGCGGCATCCTGCCGGACATGTCCGTGCACAACGTCGATGAGATCCTGTGGCTCACCGGACAAACGCCGCGCGCGGCGTTGACGATCGGATCGCGGATCTACAGCCACCGTTTGACCACCTGTCTCGAGGATTTCGACGACGCGCTGCTCTACCTGTGGTTCGAAGGCGAGATGGTGGCGCAGGTGCAGGTGACCCGCAACCACGTCTCCGGGTACCGCGTGGAGACGGTCCTGTTTGGCGAGCAAGGGCAGATCCGCGTAGGGCGCTTTGATCAGAGGCCTTTCGACATCACCGTGGAGGCGTACGGGCGACGGGGGCGAACAGAACCGCTGGCGGTGAAAACTTTCGCCATGCGCGACTACGGGCGGCCGCTGCCGGAGTTCGTCGACCGCTTCGGGCCGGCGTACAAAGCGGAAGTCGCGGCATTTGTCGAGTGCTGCCTGGCGAACCAGCCGTTCCCGACTTCGCACCGCGATGGACTGCGGGCCCAGGAGGTGATTTCGGCGGGCATGCAGGCGGTCCTCTCCCCCGAGCAGGCCGCCGCGGTCCGGCAGGTTTGACGGCCGTGCGGCGTCTTCCAAAAGCCCTAGCCAAGGGCGGGGCGTCAATGATAGCTTGAGACCGTGCCCCTGATTGACGTTCATACCCATCTATTTCGTTACCCCGAGCACTTCACCGAGGACTTCGTCCTGCAATCCAAACGCGCCCGGGCAGGCGTTGAGGTTGACCTGACCGTGCGCTGGGAGGAGTACGCAGCAGGAGCCAAAACTTTCGACAAAGCGGTCGTGTTTGGAGGCAAAGCCAGGCTGTCGGGCGTCTGGGTTCCCGACCGCGATGTCGCCGCCTACGCGGCCCAGCATTCGGACAAACTGGTTCCGTTCCTGAGTGTGGACCCGACGCAGCCCGGCTGGCACGACGAACTCATCGAAGGCCATCAGGACTTGAAGTTCAGAGGCATCAAGCTGCTGTCGATGTACGCCGGCTTCAAGCCGAACGACCGCACGCTCGACTACCTGTGGGCGTACGCCACCAAGCATCATCTGCCCGTGTTGCTCCACACGGGCACGACCTTCATCGACAAGGCTCCGCTCGAGTGTACGCTGCCGAGGCTGCTCGACGAGGTTGCCACGCGCTTTCCGGAAGTGCGGATGATCCTGGCGCACCTGAGCCATCCCTACGAGGGCGAATGCGTCGTCACCATCCGCAAGCATCCCAACGTATATGCCGATTGTTCGGCGCTGCACTACCGGCCCTTCCAGCTTTATCATTCGCTGATGCTGGTTCAAGAGTACGGCGTGTGGGAGAAGGTGTTGTTCGGCAGCGACTATCCGTTCACCACGGTGGACGCATCGATCGAAGGCATGCTCAACCTGAACAAGATGCTGGAAGGCACCGCACTGCCGCGGTTGAATATCGAGAAGATGGAGCAGATGTTCTACCGCGATTCATTGAAAATTCTGGGGATCGAGTAACGCCATGTTGACTCTCGAAGGTTGCCGCGCGCGGCAACAACGGCTCCTCCGCGCGATGGAGGAGAACCGGTGGGACCTGTTTCTCACCGCCAATTACCGGACCGTCTACTATTTCTCCGGCCTCCTCGGGCCGGCGGAAGTACCCACCGTGTTCGCCATCGATAAGAGCGGAAGATCGTTCGTGATCTCCTGCGTGACGGGCGACGCCGCCGCGGATGAAACCCTCGCGCTCGAGACCTATTCGACGGCTCGCGTGCTTGACAATCTGCCCGCGGACGCTTCGCGACTGCTCAAAGATGCGCTGCCTCGCTTCGGCGGCGTCCACTCCTGCGCGACCGAGAAGGGGCGCCTCGCGCTCGAGCTTGCCCACACCCTGACCGGCGTCTCGATCGAAGGAGCGCACAAAGCGATTCTGCGCTTGCGCAAAAAGAAGGAGGAGGACGAGATCGACGAGATCCGCACGGCCCTCCGACTGAACGCCTTGGCGTATCGCGTGGCCCGGGAGACGATCGAGCCCGGCCTGACCGAGATCGACGTCTACAACTCGATGTATGCCGCGTTGTGCCGGGAGGCCGGCACGTCGGTGAGCTTCCCCGGCGATTTTGCCTGTGGCGAGCGATGTGTTCGCGGCGGCGGGCCGCCCACCACCCGCGAGGTTCAGCGGGGAGATCTGTACATTCTGGACCTGTTCCCCGTGACGGCCCTCTATGCGGGCGACACGTGCCGCACGATCGCGGTCGGCCAGCCCACGGATCTGCAACACAAGGCGTGGGAGCGGGTGCACGGCGCGATGAAGCTGGCGGAGTCGAAGGTCAAACCAGGACTGACGGCGCGCGCTTTGTACCTGGAAGCCAAGGCCTATCTGGACGAACCGGAATGGGGCGAAAAGAGCTTCTGGCACCATCTGGGACACGGCATCGGGCACGACGGCCACGAGGCGCCGCGCCTGATACCGGGAAGCGACGAAGTATTTGAGGTCGGCGACGTGTTCACGCTCGAGCCCGGCTTGTATTCGATGGCAATGCAGGGCGGCATCCGGCTGGAGGACAACTACGTGGTGCGGGAAGACGGGATCGAGAACCTGTTTGCGGGTGTGCCGCTGGAACTGTGATCAGTCGAGCTTCCCCTGCGCCAGCCATTCCAGGTTGAAGCGCGTCAGGACGAGCCGCGAATCTTTTGAGGAATAGCGGCCGCCTTCATACAAACAGAGAATCCGCTGGTCCGGCGCGAGGGCGAGGTCAGAGTAAGCTCCGGGCCCTTGGGTCACCAGCCGTGAGACCTTCCACGTCCTGGCGTTGTCTTCGCTGAGGCGGACGACAAGGTGCGTCCGCGCAGCGGGGTTGGACGGGTGCGCTACCAGGATGCGGTTCTTTGCCCCGCTCTTGATCAGCAGCACGCTTCCCTGGCACGAAGGCTCGGGGAGTTGGGAATCGTTTTGCACTTTGGACCACGTCCCGCCGCCATCGCGGCTCCAGGCATAGGCGCGGCGCTTCCGATTCTGGCGGCTGCGCATGTTCATGTAGACGACGTTCGGCGCGGTCTCGACGGCCATGCATTCATCGGACGTGTCGCTGTCCATCGGAGCGCTGCGCTTCCAGGTGCGGCCGTGATCGTCACTGTACATGGCGTACGAGAACTGGACCTTCCCCCAGGAGGCCGGACGCCACGTCGGCGGCCCCGACGAAGTGTCGCCCCACGAGGGAATCAGGAGACGGCCGCTGGCCAGTTGGATCCCGTGGCCTGGTCCGGCGCCGAGGTATTTCCAGGCGGGGTCCTTCACGCTCGAGGTGATCTCGAGCGGCGCCGACCACCGGCCGCCTTCGTCCCGGCTGCGACTGACGAACACCCGCTGGTTGTTCTTGCAGAACACCAGGATCACTTCTCCGGTTTTGGCGTCGAAGACCGGGGCGGGCTGGTTCACCGTCTGGTTGCCGTCGTCGAACAGCACGCGCAGCGGACTCCAGCTTTTGCCGTTGTCGCGGCTGGCCCGCATCACCAGGTCGATATCGTCATCGTCATGGCAGTTGGTCCGGCGCCCCTCGGCGAAGGCCAGCACGGTGCCCTTGGCTGTAACCACCAGCGCCGGGATGCGGAAACAGGCGTAGCCGCCGTCGCCTTGGGAGAAGATGGGTTGTTCGTCGAACACTTCCGCCGGGTATGCGGCGGCGACGGTGACGAGAAGCAGCAGAAGATGGCGCATGCTGAAACCGTTCGACTCCAAGGCGTAGGCTCAGCATAACGCAACGCCACTGCTTGGGAAGCATACGGAAATCGAGGCAAGTAACCTGGAGGGTCCCGATCCCTTCCCGTCGCGGTCGGGACGAAACACAAACGGACGCACGCTCAGGGCCACAGAGCGGGATTTCCTTCGTTTGGCGCGCAGTGAACGCGCAGTCGCGGCTCACAAGCGGGATTGGGAAATAAAAAGCGCAGGAAACCCAGAACCTCCCGGGACCTCCTGCGCGTCCTTTATCCGTTGAGTCGAAACCGAGAGTTGGTAATCAGCCCCTCCGGCGAACGCCCACTGCTGCGAGAGCCAATCCCACCAGAACAAGGGTTGCCGGTTCCGGGATGGGGCTCCCGGCTTCCGTGACGTCCAACCGAATCGTACCCCAATAGTCGTTGACGCCATCCGGCACGTTGTTGAAGGCGCTGACGACGTCACCGACAGGGCCCGACGGCCGGTTCCACAGGAATGTAGAAAGGGTCACGGTGTTGCCGGCGCTGGTAAACGACAGCGTCCCGGAACCAGGGACTGCCGTCTGGGCGTTCAACCGCAGCGTGGAAGCGCTGGTGGCGGCCGGGGCGCCCGCACCGTCAATACTGTTGTAGGCGGAGATGCCAGGGGTGACGGTCGCTCCGTCAAAGAACAGGTTGATGCCCGCGAATCCGTTGACCGGATCCGCACCCGGCCGGCCGTACAGGTTAAAGAAGTACGAGCCGGGAGTCAAATCGACGCTGAGTGAGGCGCCAACCCCATCTCCTGAGTTGACAAACACCGGGACCGTGTCCTGAAAGTACAAGTTATGCGCAGGATCGCCGCCGAGAGTATTCCAGGCGACACCCGATACGTCGTAGGCGCCGGTGCCGGTCGCATTGAAGAGGACCGCACCCGTCAGGACCGGCGCCGCGTTTGCTACCGATCCCAGCCCGACCAAAGCCAATGCAACGGCTACCACGATTCTTGGTTCGCTCACGTTTACACTCCTCCATAGGCTTGAGCCTAGTATTAGTGTACCATACGTACTAGGACCAGACAACTAGAGTCTGCTCCCAAGTAGCGCGCCATGATTCTTCTTATACCACCTTACCGGCTCGAGTACTACCCAGTTTGAGTCAGACAACCGGCGAAGAGCCTCGTCGGCCCAGAGGCGGAGAAAGCCTCCTTCGCCTGGGCCTGCCCTGCGCTGTGGGTCCCTGATATAATCGAGCCAGCGCTGACGTCAGGCAGCGACTGCAGGAACTCAGCCGCCCCACGGGGCAGCATATAAGTCCGGGACTTGATCCTTCGGAGACAGGTACCAAGGCGATGCAACACTCCATCCACGTTTCCCGTTCCCAGAATGAAGGCCCGCTTGAGGCGAAGGGGCGAGCCATGAACAGCAGTGATTTCGTCCGCGCGAAAGCCGAACGGCGCAAACTGTCGATGGTCACGTGCTACGACTACACCTTCGCGCGGCTGCTGGCGAAGAGCGCCATTGACGGAATCCTGGTCGGCGACAGCGCCGCTATGGTGATGCACGGGCGGGAGTCGACCCTTTACGCCAGCGTCGAGTTGATCCGGCTACACACGGAAGCGGTCTTGCGCGGCGCTGGGTCGAAGTTCGTGGTCGCCGACATGCCGTTTCTGTCGTACCGGAAGGGTCTGGCGTCGGCGCTGGATTCCGCGCAAGCGATGATGGCGGCCGGCGCACACGCCCTGAAGATCGAGGGAGTGGACGGCCACGAAGACGTGATTCAGCGATTGGTGCAGAGCGGGGTGCCCGTGATGGGCCACCTTGGCCTGCAGCCCCAATCCGTCCATGCATACGGCGGATTTCGGGTCCAGGGCCGTAGCGCCGGTTCGGCTCAGGAGATCTTCCGGCAGGCAACCTCGCTCGAGCAACTGGGCGTTTTTGCGATCGTGCTGGAGTGCGTACCCGCGACGCTGGCCGAAGAGATCACGAACACGCTCCACGTGCCCACGATCGGCATCGGCGCCGGGGCGGGGTGCGACGGGCAGATCCTGGTGCTGCAGGATCTGCTGGGGATGAACGTGGATTTCCGCCCCAAGTTTGCCCGGCCGTTTGTGGACGGCGCGAGCAGCGTTCTGGACGCCCTTGCTCATTTTGACGATGCCGTCAAAGCGGGGACCTTTCCGGCGGCGGGGGAATCGTACTCATGATCCGGGTCTCCCGAACGGTGGCGGAGTGGAACGAACGGCGGCGCACTCTGGAAGGGCGGACTGTTGGCTTTGTGCCGACCATGGGAGCGCTGCACCACGGCCATGCCTCGCTGGTGGAACGATGCCGCCGCGAGAACGAGATCGTGGTGGTCAGCATCTTCGTCAATCCGTCGCAATTCAACGATCCCAAGGATCTCGAACGGTACCCGATCACGCTCGATGACGATCTTGCGCTTCTGCGCGGTTTGGGAGCGGATGAGGTATTCGTGCCGAACGCGCGGGAGATGTATCCGGACGGGTATCGTCTTCGCATCGAACCTGACCGAAGCGCCAACGTCATGGAGGGCGCCTACCGGCCGGGCTTCCTTCAAGGCGTACTGACGGTGGTGTTGAAGCTGCTGAATCTGGTTCGCGCTCGCCGCGCCTACTTTGGCGAGAAAGACTACCAGCAATTGATGGTGGTCTCGGAATTGGTTCGGGAGTTCTTTATCCCGACGGAGATCGTGCCCTGCGCCACGGTGCGGGAGGCGTCGGGGCTGGCGGCGAGTTCCAGGAACGCCCTGCTGCGGCCGGAGGAGCGGGAGAAAGCACCGGCCCTCTTCCGGGCCCTGGCCACGGCCACCGACCTGGTGGAGGCGCGAGCGCTTCTCGAAGGGGAAGGGTTCCGCGTGGACTATGTCGAGGAGCAGTGGGGCCGGCGGTTTGCGGCTGCCTTTCTGGGCAACGTGCGCCTGATCGACAACGTGCCGATTCCGGAGATCCGCTAGTGCTCCTCGCGCTCGATGTCGGCAACAGTCAGATCTTCAGCGGCGTGTACGACGGCGGGGAGATGAAGACGACGTTCCGGCGGACCTCGAGTATCCGGGCCTCTTCCGACGAGTACGGAACGTTCTTTCGAACGACGCTGCGGGAGAACGGAGTGAATCCCGACGAGATCCGGATGGCGGGCATCTGCTCGGTGGTGCCGGACGCGATCCACTCTCTTCGGAACTGCTTCCGGAAGTACTTCGGCTTCGAACCCTTCCTGTTGCAACCCGGTGTCAGGACGGGACTGAAGATCCGCTACCGGAACCCGTTGGAGGTGGGGGCGGACAAGATCGCCAATGCGATTGGCGCGTTAGAGTTGTTTCCCGGAAGGAATCTGCTGATCATCGATTTCGGCACGGCGACCACGCTGTGCGCCGTCACTAAGGACAAAGAGTACCTGGGCGGGGTGATCACGCCGGGGATACACATTTCGATGGCGGCTCTGGAGTCGAAGACCGCGCGGCTGCCGACCGTGGAAATCATCCGGCCGGCCGAAGTGCTCGGGCGATCCACCGTGGAGAGCATCCAGTCGGGCTTGTACCACGGCACGCTGGCGGCGGTGCGGTCTCTGGCTGTGTGCGTGACGAAGGAGCATTTTTCCAAAGATCCGCCGGTGATCGTCGGCACGGGGGGCTTCGGGCGGCTGTTCGAAGAGGAGAACCTGTTCGATGAGTTCGTCCCGGAGCTGCCACTAATCGGATTGCGCCGGGCCGTGGAGATGGCGCAAGCGGAGACGAAGAAGTAGGGTAGCCAGAGTACGTTGTGCATGCCGCCCTTTGCGGCTCTTAGTCTTAGTGTGCCGGGCAAGGCTGCGCGCCGCGCCCCGCGCGCCATACTGAGAAAAGAGGACTCCCTCACATGCAAGGTACTCATCTCGTTATCGGTAATCGAATCGAATCCGCCATCACCGGGCGGACGCTCGATGTGATCAATCCAGCTACGGAGCAGGTTCAGGTCCAGGTTCCCGAGGCGTCTCCGGAAGATGTCGACCGGGCCGTGCGCGCGGCACGGGCCGCGATGGACGAAGGTCCCTGGGGAAGAATGCCGGCCTCCGAGCGTGGCCGTTTGATGTTCCGTCTCGCCGACCTGGTGGAGGCCAACGCCGACACCCTGGCTCGCTTTGATTCGGAGGACATGGGCAAGCCCTACACGCACGCGCGGCATCACGACCTGTCCTCCGCCTTGTCGTTTCTGCGCTTCTACGCGGGGTTCACAGACAAGATCCGGGGCAGCCAGATTCCCTGCGGCCCGGACAAACACGTGTACACGACGCGGGAGCCCGTCGGCGTTGTGGCCGGGATCGTCCCGTGGAACTTTCCGCTGGTGATCGCGATGCAAAAGCTGGCCCCGGCTCTGGGCTGCGGCAACACCATCGTGCTGAAGCCGGCCGAACAGTCGCCGCGGTCCGCCCTGGCGCTGGCGGAACTGGCTCTGGAGGCGGGCTTGCCTCCAGGCGTGGTCAATGCGGTGAGCGGAGGCGGAGAGACCGGCGCGGCCCTGTCGGCGCACCCCCTGGTGGACAAGATCTCGTTCACCGGGTCGACCGAGGTGGGCAAGAAGATTCTGCACGCCGCCGCCGAGAAGATCAACAAGGTCACGGTCGAACTCGGCGGCAAGACCGCCAACATCGTGTTTCCGGACGCGGATCTGGAAGCGGCCCTGGCGTCGTGCCTGTTGACCAGTTGCTACAACAGCGGCCAGATCTGCACCACCGGTTCGCGCCTGCTATTGCATCCAGCGATCCACGACGAGTTCCTGGATAAATTGCTCGGCCGCATGAAGAAGCTGAAAGTCGGCGATCCGATGGAGCCGGATACCAAGATGGGTCCCCTGGTCTCCCGCGAGCAGTTCGAGCGGGTGACACGTTATATCGACCTCGGCAGTAAAGATCTGAAATTCTACACCGGAGGCTTTCGCCCGGCCGCGCTGAATAAGGGCTACTACGTCGATCCGGTGGTGTTCGACCACGTGCCGGTGAATGCGACGGTGGCCCAGGAGGAAATCTTCGGGCCGGTGATTTCAACGATCGATTTCGCGAACGATGACGAAGCGGTGCAGTTCGCGAACGCGACGTCCTACGGGCTGGCGACGGCGATCTGGACCCGGGATCTGACCCGCGCGCACAAACTGGCGGGGGCGATGCACAGCGGCTTCGTATGGGTGAACTGCAATCACTATTGGGTGGC
>CAZGUX010000036.1:0-51534 GCA_964529305.1 uncultured Solibacteraceae bacterium
GGTGACCATCTCGAATCGCCCCTCGTCGTCTCGCGGATGGCCTCCCGTCATGGCGCAGTGGAAGACTTTTTCGGGCCGCCAATGTATCATCTGCCGACGCACCGTCGCGCTGTCCCGGACATCCACCTCCACCACGTCGACGCAGTCCCGGATGCCGGAAAGGCGCCGCAGTTCGGTTCCCGGCCGGACCAGCAGCACCGGGTGTTCTCCGTCCGCGACCAGGCGGCCGGCCAGATTGGCCCCGATGAAGCCGCCTCCTCCACTGATCAGCGTGCGAGCTGGCAATCAGAGCCAGCTTATCAGGAGTAAGCACCCGTTTTGCACCGACGTTCACATGCACTGGAGAAGCCAAGTAGCAGCCGGAGTCCATCCGCCGGATATGATGGCAGCTCAATACTTACAGCCTTTGGGTGATTGCGATCTTGACCGCCCGTTCTTACCAGAAATCAGGGAAAGGCGCGTAGCCAAGCCCTCGTGAGAGGTTATGTGCTTCGGAATCCGCATTTTGCCTTGATCCGGTGGATACGATTGCCCTTATGAAAAAGGCTCAATAGCGGGTCTGCATCAGAGGAACGCCTTAGCGATTTCGTCCTGTATTGAGTGTAAGATACGGACAAGTCGTGGACTGCGATGGCGCACGCGCGTTTCGACCAGATTAAGGCGATGCTCAATGCCTGGGATCGGGTGTACCCACCCGACCGGGAGACTTTTCTGAACGAAACGTGCGCGGAAGACCCCGATTTGCGCGAGACCGCGGGCCAACTTTTCGACGAACGATTCCCTTCGGGGCGGCTCCCCGACGGCAAGATTGGGCCCTATCGTCTGGAGCGGGAGATTGGCCGCGGGGGAATGGGCGTCGTTTATCTGGCCTCGAGGGCCGACGATCAGTTCGACCGCCGCGTCGCCATCAAGCTTTTGCACCCTGGAGTGGACTCCGGCGAACTGCTCGATCGATTCCGCAACGAGCGGCAGATTCTGGCGAATCTGGATCACCCGAACATTTGCCGGCTCTTTGACGGCGGAATCGGGGACAGCGGCGAGCCTTACCTCGTCATGGAGTACGTGCGCGGAGCGCAGCCCATCGACGAGTATTGCGACCGGCACCGGCTGACGATCCGGGATCGCGTGAGGCTGTTCGTTCAGGTGTGCGACGCCGTCCGGCACGCGCACCGCATCCTGGTGGTTCATCGCGACCTGAAGCCCGACAACATCCTGATTTCGAGCGACGGCCACGTGAAGCTGATGGACTTCGGCCTGGCCAAAAACCTGTTCGAGCCGCTGATGGCCCGCCGCTACCTGATGCGGACGACCGAGGGCGCACAGGCGATGACTCCGGCCTATGCCAGTCCCGAGCAGATTCGCGGCGACGCCATTTCCACCGGCACCGACGTCTATGCTTTGGGCGTGATCCTGTACGAGTTGTTGACCGGAAGCCATCCGTTCGACGCGCGGGAGCGCGGAAACATCCAAGGGCTGATGGAGGCCATCTGTAACGAAGAACCGGATCCCCCCAGCGTTCGCGTGCAGGATCGGACGCGCCGGCCCGGGCCGGATGCCGGCCAACTGCTCGATAACCGGAAAGAGGCGACCTCGCGGGGCCTGATGTGGCAACTGCGAGGCGACTTGGATTGGGTCATCCTTACCGCGATGCGGAAGGATCCGGAGCGGCGCTACGCTTCGGTGGATCAACTCCGCGAAGACCTGCAGGCGTTTATCGAGGGGTTCCCGGTCAAGGCCCGTCCCGATTCGTGGCGCTACCGCGCGGCCAAATTCGTCCGGCGGCACCTGGCGATCGTGGTCAGCAGCATTCTGCTCTTCGCCCTCACGATTGGCTTTGGAATCACGATGGCCGTCCAGGCCCGGCGCATTGCCATGGAGCGCGACACGGCGGAGCAGGTTTCCAATTTCCTGGTGAACACCTTCAAAGTCGGCGACCCGGACGAAGAACGGGCGGGAACGAATGTCGCCAGGGACGCGCTGGATCAAAGCGCCGAACGAATCGGGGAACTGGGCCAGAATCCGGAAGTGCAGTCGCGGTTGCTGCTGGCGATGGGCGAAGTCTTCGAGGCGTTCGCGGAGTACGGACGATCCCGCGCGCTGATCGAGCGGAGTCTCGAGGTCCGCCGGCGGCAGTACGGCGCAGACTCTCTCGAGGTGGCGGAGAGCTACAAGGCTCTTGGCGAATTGTCCTACCAACTCAGCTCGTACGAGGAAGCGGAAAACCACATGAGGCGGTCGCTCGAAATCCGGCGCCGGCAACTGCCGGTGGACGACCCTCTCATCGCCGATTCCTTGAACGGATTGGGTATGGTGCTGGTCCGGCGCGCCCGGTTCGAGGAGGCCGAGATGGCGCTGCAGGAAGCGATCGAGATTCGCACCCGGCGCGACGGAGAGGAGTCGGACCAGACCCAGCGCACGATTTCGAATCTCGGCTTGTTGTATTACCACCGCGAGGACTACGGCAAGTCCCAGGCGGTTCTCGAGAAGGTCCTGGAAGCCCGCCGCCGGACCCTGGGCAATCGTCACCACCGGGTGGCGCTGACATTGAATCGCTTGGGCCAGATTGCCAACGCATCCGGCGATTATGAGAAAGCCGAGAAACTATTTCGCGAAGCCCTGAGCATCCAGGAAGAAAAACTGAGGCCCGATCATCCTCTGGTGGCCATCACGATGAACAATCTGGCCTCCCTGGAGCAGGATCAAGGCGACTTCACCGAGGCCGAGCAGCACTACCGCCGGGCGTTGGCAATCTCGATCAAAGAGTACGGCCCGGCTCACAGTGAAACCGCGGTGAACATGAACAACCTGGCGACGCTGCTGGAATCCCTGGACCGGTTTGGGGAAGCGGACTCGCTGTTTCAACAATCGTTCGATATCCGTAAAAAGGTGTTTGGCCTCGATCACGTCGCGACAGCCCGGGCGATGAATCACCTGGCGCGCATTTCGGCGCGGCTGGGACGCTTCGGGCCGGCCGAGTCGCTTGGAGCGGAGGCGCTGGGAATCCGCCTGCGGCGTTTGGGTCCCAAGAGCAGTGAAGTCGCCTCCAGTTGGTATACCCTGGGCCAGATCAACGGGTGGAAAGGCGCTCATGAGAAGGCGCTGGAGTGGCATCGCAAGGCCCTCGACCTGCGCCGGATGCTGGGAAAGCCGCAGTTCATTGCGGAAGGGTTGGTGGCGGTGGCGGAAGCGCTGATGAAACTCAATCGCCCGGCGGATGCGGAGCCTTTGCTGCGGGAAGCGGTGGAGATCCGCGGCCGTCTGCTGCGGCCGGGGAACTGGCTGCTGGCCGCAACGGAAAGCCGGCTGGGCGGCTGCCTGCTGGCGCAGCGCCGCTACGCGGACGCCACGCCGTTTCTGGTACGCAGCGATTCGATCCTGAGGAAGCGTCCGCCGACCGCGGAAATCCAGGAGGCCCTCCAGCGGTTGCCGGAGTTGCGGCGGTATTTCCGGTAGCCTGCGTCTAGCCGATCCCCAGGTCGTCGATGCGCTCGAGAGGGGTTCCACAAACGCGGCAAATCAAGGCCGAGCAGTCTCCACAGACGAGAGGGTCGTCCACCGGTTTCGTGCACGAGGGGCAATAGTACTCCGGTTGAGGCGCGGCGTCACCCATTTCTCAAGCGTAGGCCGCCGCGGCGCGGGTGGCAACGTACACTGAATAGAGCGGCGCCGTTTTTCGCGCGCCGGGTCCTTCGTCCATGAGGGTGTTTCCGCGGTTGGCGTCGATTGTACCGGTTGTCCTGCTGATGGCTGCCTGCCGCGGCGGGCCGCCTCGGGAAGCCGCGATCGGAGAGGCATTCGTCGGACCGTCCTCTCTGAATATCCGCAAGGAGCTTTCCCTCAAATCACCGGTAACGGCCGCCTTGCGGCACGGCGAGCGAGTGGAAATCCTGCAGACCCGGCGCCGCTTCGTGCGGATCCGTACGGCCAAGGACGTCGAAGGCTGGACGCACGAACGGGCACTGCTGAGTCCCAAGGAGATGCAGGGACTCCAGCAGTTGAGCCGCAATGCCGCCCATCTCCATAGCCATGGCGCCGCCACGACGTACGGGCCGCTGAACGTTCACACCGCGCCCAACCGCCAGGCGCCCAGTTTTCATCAGATTCAGGAGGGCACTTCGGTGAACATGCTCCGCCACCAACTCGTTCCCCGCGATGCCCCTCCGCCGCCCAAGGAACTGCTGACTCCGCGGCGCAGGGTCGCGCGACCGAAGCCGCCTCGGAAAAAGCGCGAATCCTCCTCTCCGGTCCCGCTGCCGCCTCCTCCCAAGGCGCCCCAGCCTCCCGACGATTGGCTGGAGCAATCCGGTTGGATTGAGGGGAGAGCGCCCGAGAGGCCGGAGCCGGAAGAACCGCCGGAAGCGGCCGCGCGGCCGGCCCGCGATGAGTGGACCTTGATCCGGACGAGCGAAGGCTTCAGCGGGTGGGTGCTTCGTAACCGTCTCGCGCTGTCCATCCCCGACGAGATTCTGCAGTACGCCGAGGGAAAACGCATTACCTCGTACTTCAAGATCGGTGAAACTCGCGACAAAGACGGTCCGAAGACCGTGTGGCTTTGGACTACTGTCGACCGGAGAGCCTCCGATGCGGATTTCGACACGATCCGGGTATTCGTATGGAACTCGCGCCGTCACCGTTACGAAACGGGCCTGATCGAGCGCAATTGGAAGGGTTTGTTCCCCATCACGGTGGGGCCGGTTCCGCCGCCGAAGTCGATTCGGGGCGCGATGGGCACGGTTCCGGGTTTTGTGGTGCAGGGGGAAAAAGCCGATGGCCGGCGCGTGCGGCGCTCGTACGCTCTGGTCATAGACAGGATCCGGCTGTCGATAGAGCAGCCTCTGCCTGCAAGCGAACCGGTGAGCGGGGCACGGTAATCTGTCAAATTACAGTAACAATGAACGGGCTATAGTTAGGAAATGAATCGGCCCCGGGTGTTGCGCCGCTGTTTTCTTTTCCTGGTTGCTCTCTCCACGTTGACCGCCGCACCGCGACTTCGCCTCTCGACCGCGAGCGTCGGCCCCATTTCAATCGCAACGGGCCAAGCCGGCGCCGCCCAAACGGTGGAAGCGTTCAACATCGGCGATGGTTCCCTCTCGTTGAGGGTGGCCTCTTCGGCTTCCTGGCTGACGGTCACAACCGCCGCGGCCCGTGCCTGCACCGGGCGAGCGGGAACGTGCATTCCGATTTCCATGACCCTCGGCACCGCCTCGCTGACAGCCGGGATCACCACCGCCATCGTCACGGTAAGCGACCCGGAGGCCGTGGATGCGCCGCAGACCATTACGGTCACGGTCGCGATCGGAGGCAGCGTACCTGCCCGGGTGGATCTGTTCGCCCCTCCGAACGGAGCGCCCGTCGATTTGCGGTTCAGCACCAACAGCCAGATTCGCGGGACGAGCAATCAGCCGTGGCTTGCGTTGGCCGCGGATGGCGGCGGCAGCTTTGATTTCGTCCAGGGCTATCGCGTACGGGCCACGCCGCTGACCACCCTCGCCGAGGGGTCGTACAACGGAACGCTGACGATCTCGAATTCGACCTTTGCCGCCGATAACAAGCCGATCGCCGTATCGTTGAGAGTCTCCTCGCAGCCCATCGCCCGGGTGGGTTCCATCACCATGCGGGTGGCCCAGAACTCCGGCAAGACCACCAAGTACGCAGCCGTGACCAATGGCGGTTTGGGTACCTTGACCGTGACCGGCGGCGCCGACCCGACCACCGTGTCGGGCGGAACCTGGCTTGCGACAGGAGCGGCGATTGCCAACTTTGTCCCCGCGATTGTCGATGTGACCGGAATGAATCCGGGCCGGTATCGAGGGCGGTTGAATGCCGTGACCAACGCGGTGAACGGCCCGCAACCGGTCGACATCGACCTGGAAGTGGTGGCGACGGGGCCGCCGGAAATCGAGTACGCGCGAGTGCTCGACAACGCGACGTTCGAACGCGGAGGCGCCTTGGCGCAGGGTCATATCGCCGCCATTTTTGGCGCCCAACTGAGGACGGGAGACCCGGTGCTGGCACAGACTCTCCCACTCGGTCCCGAACTTGGCGGCGTCCGCGTGTTCGTCAACGACCGGCCGGCGCCGGTCTACTATGCACAAGCCGACCAGATCAACTTCCAGATTCCCTTCGATGCGGCGCCTGGATCGGCGCTGGTTCGCGTGGAGCGAGAGGGCCAGCGTGGGAATTCGGTATCGGTGGAGATCGCGCCCAGAGTCCCCCGCTTGTTGCGTCTGGGAATCGGGGACTACGGCATTGCCGTCAATCAGGATGGATCGTTTCCGCTGCCGCCGACGCCGGGCGTCAACGCCCGTCCGGCCACCGTTGGCGACGCACTGACCATCTACGCCATCGGTCTTGGGCCCACTTCGCCGCCAGTCGCCTCCGGCGCTGGCGCGCCCGCGGCGGAACCCCTTGCGCGCGTAGAACCGTTGCCCACCGTGACGTTCGGAGGGGGGCTGAGCGGAACGCCGGTCGTGGCCACGCCGCTGTTCGTGGGGCTGACCCCGAATTTCGTGGGTCTTTACCAGGTGAACGTCATCGTGCCCGAGGGCGCACCCACAGGGAGCCTGATCGCCTTGGGTCTCGATATGGGCAACGGCATTGTCAGCAACACCGTGTACCTCGCCATTCAATGACGGAGCGCCTTTACTATCACGACAGTTACCTTCGCCAATTCCAGAGCAGGGTAACGCGGCTGGAAGACGGCGGCCGCCGCGTCTATCTCGAGCGAACGGCCTTCTATCCGGCTTCCGGAGGCCAGCCCTCCGATCGGGGCCAGTTGAGCGGAAGGGCCGTGGTTGATGTCGTTGACGAAGAGGCGGAAATCGCCCACCTGCTCGATCAGCCTCTCGAAGGCCAAGAGGCTACGGCTGTCATCGACTGGAAGCGGCGTCTCGACTTCATGCAGCAACACAGCGGCCAGCACTTGCTGTCGGCGGTGTTTGCGGAGCGGTTCGGAATCCCGACCGTGAGCTTCCACATGGGCGAGCAATCCGCCACGGTCGATCTGGACACGACCTCGTTGGATCCGGCGGTGCTGGCCGCGGCTGAACGGGCGGCAAATGAACTCGTGTGCGAGAACCTGCCCATCACGGTTTCCTTCGAGGAGAATGCGGAGGGTCTGCGCAAAGCATCGGAGCGGGCCGGAACCTTGCGCGTCGTCTCGATCGGCTCGCTGGACCGCAGCGCCTGCGGCGGCACTCATGTCCGATTCACGGGTGAAATCGGGCCGATCTTTCTCCGCAAAGTGGAAAAGGTGCGGAGCACGACGCGCGTGGAGTTTCTGTGTGGATTGCGGGCCACGGACCGCGCGCGCCGCGACTTCGATACGCTGACCAGAACGGCGCTGGTGATCTCCGCGGCGTTCGACGACGTGCCGGACGTGATGAGGCAACAACTCGAGTCGGCTCGTGCCGTCGAGAAACAACTCCGGAAACTGGATCTGGAGATCGCGGGTTATCAGGGCAGGGAAGCCTTTGCCGCGGCCCCTCCGGATGAGGCCGGTGTGCGGCATCTGGTGCGCGTCCTCGACCAGGGCTCGATCGACTCGTTGCGGGGACTGGCCCAGAGTTTCTGCGCCGGAGGCAAGGCCGTCTGTGTGTGTGCGGTGCGAACGCCTCCTTCGGTCCTGCTGGCGGCCTCGGAGGATTCCGGCGTCGACGCGGGCGCCAGGCTGAAAGCCGCCGTGCAAGCCGTTGGCGGCCGTGGTGGCGGCAACCCGCGCATGGCGCAGGGGAGCGTGCCTTCGGCGGACCATCTGGAAACCGTGCTGGCCGCGCTCCGGTAGGGACGGCCTACTCGACCAGGCCGTTGCGGACCCAACTCGGCAGATCTTCCTCGGGCGCGGTCCAGTCCGGCACGCGGCAATACGTAAGGGACGCTCCGGCGAGCAAGTCGTAGACCGCCATGTAGTGCTCGACCAGCAGATAGCGCTCCAACGACTCTTTGGACACGCCGAATTGATCGGCGGCAAAATTGCCCGTGACGCCGTTCAGGACGGCGATGGGGCTCAACACCGGGTCGAAACCGCCACTGACACCAGGGAACAGCCGGGAAGCCATTCCAAAGGAGAACAGGTCCGCCAGCCGAACGCCGGCGGAGAGGGGATCCGGGTTGATCCCGATCAGACGATCCGGACGGTTCACGGCAAACGGCGAGGTAACCACCGTTTCGCCGGTGGACCGCACCTCAAACTCGAAAGCGGAAAATCCCGGATAGAAGCGGCCCGGGCCCCATAGCAGCGGTCCTTCGCGGAGCGCCGTGTCGCGGAGCGTGGCGCCGCCGACGCCATAGCGCCCGAGGACGCCGGGGGCGGGATCCTCTTCGTTCACAATGAAATCGGCGCTGGTGATCAGGTATTCTTCCGTGATCGAGGCCACGGGCACGACCAAGTGAGGGTACGTGTCGCCGAGGGGGCTTACATTCAATGTCAGATTGAACAGCCGCGCCTTGGCGACGATCCACTCATACACGCTGCCCAACTCGCGCAGGTCCACAAACTTCGCCTGATCCTCCTCCGCGAACTTGCCAACCCGTCCTCCGTCGCGCAGTTTGTAGTAGACCTGCGAATAGCCCCACCCATCGAGTTGCGCCTGCTCCGCGGTGGTGCGATGAAGATCGCGCAGCATGAATGCGGCGGGGCGGCGATAGTCACTCACGCGCAACAAATACCGCAGAACGAACTCGCGAATCTGGTGGGGGAGGTCCGGCTCGGGCTTGGAGAAGTCGAACGTCATCTCCTGGACAACGCCCATGACCGGGAATTCGCCAATGGGCAGTTCCGCCCGGTCGAAGAAGGCGAGGGACCGCCGGGCCGGATTGAACGCGCGCTGCAGGTCGTAGTGCTCGCGATAGCTGCGCCCGGCATCGGTCCTTCTCCACCAGTCCCGAACCTGGATTCCGGCGGCGAGCGAGTCGTCCACCTGATCGATGATGTGCCGGTCTTCGTCGTTCAGGGATACCGGGACGGCGTTGGCGATTGTGGGCATCGGCATCTCAGTTTGCAACGGCTGCGTTCGCGCTGGCGTGGCACGGGAGGCCCGCCGCTTTCCACCCGTCGAACCCTCCCGTCAGGTTGGCGATGTCGGCGAAGCCGGAGCGCCGGAGCAGACTGGTCGCGATGGAGCTGCGATACCCTCCCTTGCAGTGCACCACCACCAGATGGTCGCGGTTGAGTTCTCCGGTTCGGGTTGCCAGTTGGCCTAAGGGGATCCGGACGGAGTCGCCGATGACGCCTCCAGCGTGTTCGGAAGGTTCCCGCACATCGAGGATGGTCACCTGACCGGGTTCTCTGCCGAGGAGCCCGGCGAGGCCGTGAGCGGTGATCTGCGGGATGTAATCGAGGGTGTACCCGCTTCCGACCCATCCGGTGACGCCACGGTCGAGGTGCCCGCTGAGGTTTTCGACGCCAACTCGCGCCAGCCGGAGCTGCGACTCGCGAAGGTGATCTTCGTCTTCCGCGACAATGATCACGCGTGCGTCCAAACCCAGGATGCGGGCGGCCCACGACGCGAACTGGCCGTTGAGGGCGATGTTCAAGGAGCCGGGAACGTGAGCGACCGCGAACTGCATCAACGGACGGGTGTCGACGACCACGGCGCCTTCCGCCTGGAGGCGAAGCACCTCAGCGGCGGAGAGAGCCTCCAGCGGTTGTTGCTGATCGAGGCGGGCGGCGCCCGCGCGGTTCAACTCCACTTCACGCGCGAAATACTCGGGCCGGGGCGGAAGGCTGTCGGTGAGCAGGTGGATGAATTCTTCGCAAGTCGCAGCCTGGAGGGCGTAGTTGGACCGCCGTTCCTTCCCGATGGTCGAGGAGGACTCCGAACTCATTTGGCGGCCGCAAAGGGAGCCGGCGCCGTGCGCGGGGAAGATCTCGGTCTCCTCGGGCAGAGCCAGCAGCTTGTCGTGAAGGCTCCGGTAGAGCATCGCCGCTAATTCCTGCGGGGTGTGTTCCGCGGAGAGGTCGGGCCGGCCTACATCGCCCACGAAGAGAGTGTCGCCGGTGAACACGGACTGAGACCGCTCGGGCTGGCCGAGGTCGGTCATCACGACGCAGATGCTTTCAGCGGTGTGGCCCGGCGTCTGAAGAAACTGGAAACGGCAACGGCCAAACTGGAGAGAATCGCCGTCGCGGATCGGCACGTGATCGAAGGCCGCGCCCGAACCCTCCCCGAGATAGATCCGCGCCCCGGTCCGCTCCGCAAGTTCACGGTGGCCGGAGACGAAGTCCGCGTGCAGATGGGTTTCGATGACATGCTCGATCCGGAGGCCGTCGCGCGCAGCCGCCGCGAGGTAGATCTCAACGTCCCGCTGCGGATCGATGACCGCGGCTACGCCCTCGGAATGAATGAGGTAGGAGGCGTGCGCGAGGCAGCCGAGATAGAAGCGTTCGACGTGTACGGGTTCCATGATCGCTCCGGTGGGTGCGGTGATAGGCGTGAGTGTACCCTAGATCGCGTCGATGTGCGCAGTTTTCTGTTGCTTTTTTCAACGGCAGCCGGGCGGGAGCCGCATGGTAGAATCGTCAGGCTGGCGAGTTCCTCCGGCCGCGCCAGCGAACGCAGAAGGAGATCAGAATCATGTCGTTACGCATCAATGACGAAGCGCCGAATTTCACGGCTGAAACGACGCAGGGTGAGATTGACTTTCACCAATGGATTGGCGATGGCTGGGCGATCCTGTTCTCGCACCCCAAGGACTTTACCCCCGTTTGCACGACCGAGCTTGGGTACATGGCCGGTCTGCAACCCGAGTTCGCGAAGCGGAACTGCAAGGTCATCGGGTTGAGTGTCGACCCCGTGGGCAACCACGCGAAGTGGGCCGTCGATATTGAAGAGACCCAGGGCCACAAGGTGAATTACCCGATGATTGGCGATCCCACCCTCAACGTCGCGAAGCTGTACGACATGCTGCCTGCCGACGCCGGGGACACCTCCGAGGGCCGGACAGCGGCCACGAATGCCACGGTGCGCACCGTCTTCGTCGTCGGTCCGGACAAGAGGATCAAGCTGACGCTGAGTTATCCGATGAGCACCGGCCGGAACTTCGATGAAATCCTGCGGGCTCTGGATTCCATGCAACTCACGGCCAAGCACAAAGTAGCGACGCCAGTGAACTGGAAGCACGGAGAGGACGTCATCATCGTGCCGGCGGTTTCGGACGATGAAGCGAAGCAGAAATACCCGGATGGCTGGAAGGCGCCCAAGCCTTACTTGCGAATCGTGCCACAGCCGAAGTAGCCGGTCCCCTGCGGTGGGCCGCTATCATGATTGCTATGGTGAGCGGCCCTCCGGCGTATGCGGAATTCGTCACGCGTTACCCGGCATACCTCGAAACGTCGCGGCTGGACGAGTTGCGCGCAACCGAGTACCGCCGCCTGGATGAGCAGCGCCAGGTGTACCTCGACTACACCGGCGGCTCGTTGTATGCGGAGTCGCAACTCGAACAGCACCTCGACCTGTTGCGAGGTCAGGTGTTCGGGAACCCGCACTCGGCGAACCCCACGTCGGCCGCGATGACCGAACACGTCGAACGGACACGGCAGTTCGTTCTGCGTTACTTCAACGCGGCGGACCAGTATCTGGTGGTGTTCACCCAAAACGCCTCCGGAGCGTTGAAGCTGACGGGAGAATCGTTCCCGTTTGCACCCGGCAGCCGTATGCTGGCGACGTTCGACAACCACAACTCGGTGAACGGAATCCGCGAATTCGCGCGAGCCAAGGGCGCGGCGGTCGCCTACGCCCCTTTGGCGCCTCCAGGGCTTCGGCTGGATCTGGCGCGGTTAGAGGCCCTGCTGGATCAGGCCGACCCGGCTTGCGACAACCTGTTTGCCTTCCCCGCCCAATCCAATTTTTCCGGGGTCAAGCATCCTCTTGACCTGGTGGAGACCGCCCGCGGAAGAGGATGGCGGGTGTTGCTGGATGCCGCCG
The DNA here is from genome assembly GCA_964529305.1 of uncultured Solibacteraceae bacterium. Lineage (GTDB taxonomy): Bacteria > Acidobacteriota > Terriglobia > Bryobacterales > Bryobacteraceae > CAZGUX01. The sequence goes on from CAZGUX010000036.1 coordinate 11,925, forward strand.
CGTTCGTGCCCACCAATCGTCTCGACCTCTCGGCCGTGCAACCCGACTTCGTGAGCGTCTCGTTTTACAAGATGTTCGGGTATCCGACCGGCGTCGGCGCGCTGCTGATCCACCGCTCGGTTTTTCCCAAGCTCCGGCGGCCGTGGTTCGCGGGGGGAACGGTCAACTTCGCGTCGGTGCAGGGACAGGCTCATGTGCTCTCAGCCAATGAAGGAGCGTTTGAGGACGGCACGCTGAACTACCTCTCGGTTCCGGCCGTCGAGATCGGGCTGCGGTACCTGCAGTCGATCGGGATCGAAACGATCGGCGAGCGGGTCCGTTGTCTGACAGGCTGGCTGCTGGAAGAGTTGCTGGCGCTTCGTCACGACAACGGCCGCGCGATGGTGAGAATTTACGGACCGGCCAACGCGCAGGACCGAGGAGGCACCGTCACGCTGAATCTCTACGACCCGCAGGGGCACCTGCTCGACTACCGGCGCGTGGAGGAACTGGCCGGACAGGAAGGCATCTCGCTCCGGACGGGCTGCTTCTGTAACCCTGGGGCCGGGGAAATCGCCGAAGGCCTGACGGAGCAAGACATGCGGGCCGGATACGGGTTGGGCGGCGAGATCAACCTGCAGCGCTTTCTGAAATTGATGCGGGAAAGCGGCCAGAACAAGAGCGCCGGAGCGATTCGTGCGTCCATCGGGATTGCTTCGAACTTCGCCGACGTTTCCTGCTTCCTTGACTTCATCGCCGGCTTCCGCAATCAGACCCGGCTGACGATCGGCGAAGTCACGTTCGACATCGAATCATGCCGGGTGATCCGGGACGGAAGCTAGCCGCGACCAGATCGAGAGAGTGCGGTCGCGAAGATAGAGGGCCGCGGCCGCCGGAACTGCCCCGAAGGTGAGAAGCGGTCGAGGGGAGTCGCGAATCGTCTGCCGCGCGGATACGCCGGCGTGAAACGAGAAGCGAACGTAATTCAAGACGTGCCTGATCAACAGGACCGGTGAATAGGGGAAGGCTAGGCACTCCTGGTAGTAGAGTCTCGAGCCCTTGGGATTGCGGGCGCGAAGGGCCCAGTTGCTCTTCCAGCCTTTCCCGGGAACTCCCCGGCTGAGGCCCCCGGTGGTGGCAAAGCAGATTCTCAGCGCTTCGTTCGCGTAATACATGCGGTACTCGCGCGCGATGCGATTCCACACCACGGCTTCGGTGAGAAACGTTTCGCCCGGAAAGCCGGGGAACGGGAACCTTCGGAGGATCTCGGTGCGGTGGAAACCCCATTTCTCCCCGCGCACGCCGCTCGAGACAAGGGAGACGGGATCCGAATCCATCCGGTCCCTGGGGAACTTTGTGCCGATCGTGCGGCCGTCCCAGTCCAGACACAGAACGCTCACTCCCGAAAACCGGTCACGTTCCGGGGACGGGATCTCGAGCCAAATCGAGTACAGCCGCTCCAAGGCCTGTGGGGTACACGCGTCGTCGGAATCCACCGTCAGAAACAATTGCCCTTTCGCCTCGCGCACCGCCAGATTGGTGGCCATGTGCTTGCCCCGGTTCGACTGGTAGAGGTAACGGATGGGGAAGCCAGCCTGGTCGCGAAACTGCCCGACGACCTCGCGGGTATTGTCGGTCGAGCCGTCGTCGACGATGAGCCATTCAAAGTTGCCCAGCGTCTGTTGTTGGAGGCTGCGAAACACCCGTTCGAGCACGTGAGCACGATTGAACGTAGGCGTGAATACGGTGAAGAGCAGGCCGGGGTCCGGGTCTTGAAGCCGTTCGTCCGCGATCGCCGGGCTCGATGCGTTCACCATGACTTCATCTCCTTTCGAAGAGCCAATTGCTTCCTTTTCGCAGGACTCGATAGCCTTCATCGAGCAGCAGCCTGACCAGGGTTTGCTTTTCCCCCTCCGGCGCCGGTCCGCCATCGATTTCCACCAGCAGAAACCGGGGACGCAAGGGGGAGGCGGGCGGCACCCTCTGAAAGAAGGCCGATAGGACCCTAAGTTCGAAGCCCTCGATGTCCATCTTCATCATGTCGACGTGATGGATCCGGGCCTCTTCGAGAAAGCGATCCAGGGTTGAGCACCGAACCGGAACACCCGCCGGACTGACCCGGGTGAACGAGTGAGCGCCTCGATTTCCCGTCCGGTTGCACGACAAGGTCAGAATCGATTCCTGGTCGGAGACACCCGCTTCCAACGCGATGACCCTATCGGCAAAGCCATTCAGGCGGACGTTCTCCACGAGGGTCCGGTAGTTTTCGGGCTCTGCCTCGATGGCAATCACGGTTCCGGTCTTTCCAGCGTGGCGGGCGGCCCACAGAGCATAGGCGCCGACATTGCTGCCCACGTCGACAAACACTCCGCCGGCAGGGAGGTATTTGGCGATCGCCGCGCGTTCCCACCGGTCGTACAAGTGTGGGATGAAGGCCAGGTTTCCTCCGACACAATCCGCCGGATCGAGGATCATCCGGATCCCCGGCCAGACCGGAAACACGTGCGAAGACGGCGTGGGCGGAGCCCAGAGTCTCTTCAGCGCCCGATTACTCAACGCAGACGCGTGAGGCAGCGGCGGAATCAGCCTCGTCAGGCGAATCAGCGTTCCAAGGCGCGGCGGTATGGACTGAACACGGGTCATGGGGTTTCTCCAAGGCTCTCGTCGAATCAGGTGCGGGAGGGGGTGGGGTCCCTTTGCATCGAAACATCCACTCTGAGCCGGCGACCAGAAGAGGACAAATGACAGTCGCGGCGAGGAGGCGTTCGTGGATGCCGGCGCACGTACCGACCGTCAACACCCCGACGGAGGCGCCTCCAAATAGCGCCAGAAAGCCTCTCACCTTCGGGGCCACGGCCGTCAGGTCGCCGCATACGCTGGCCGTGAGAAAGACCACTTCGATGGCCAATCGAAGGAACATCACGACCGCGGCTCCCAGCGCTCCGCGGTAGAGGATGCCGGCCGCAAGAAAAGCGAGGACGACCGGGAGTTCGGCCAACTGGAACCTGGCGAAGGTCTGCGGCCGTCCGCGTGCCTGCAGAAAGGCGGCCGGCATGGTGGCAAAACTGTTGATGACGAGATACGCAATCAGCCACGGCAACAGCGGGGCTGCCTCGCGCGAAAACACGGGACCGAGCCAAAGACGCATCAGTTCGGGACCGGTCGCGGCCATCAGCAGGCAGAGCGGGCAGATCAGCCAGAACAGCCAGCGAATGGCCGACAAAAACAGCTCGGCGGCCTTCCTCGGGGCCTCGGTGGCCCGAGTGAAGTCCGGGAACGCGGCCGTCACCAGCGAATTGGAAACGATGCCGCAGCGGGAGATCACTTCGTTAGGCGTCACGTAGTACGCCACAACGCTGGGTGTGGCGAGCAGGCCCAGGAACATGCGGTCCGCGAAACCCCAAAACGCCCCCACCAACTGGGAAACCGTGACCCACCCTCCAAAGCTGAGCAGGCGGGTCAGGGTGGCCGGGGACCATCGTGGTGCGCCTCGCAATTCCCGGGTTCGGCTGGCGCACATCCACAGCAGCACGGCGAACGTGGCGGCTCGCATCAGCACCAGGACTCCCACCACGCTGGCGAGGCTTGGCCGCACAAGGCAGACCGCCCATGGGCCGAGGAACATCAACGAACCCGCCGTCGAGCGCACCAGGCTGAGTGCACGAAAGTGCCCGTGGGCCTCGAGGATTCCTCGCAGGCCGGTCGAGACCAGGACGAACGGCATTGCCACCGCGACGCCGAAGAAGGCATGGCGCACTTCGATCGAAAGCGGAGGTGGCAGATGAAACGCCCGATCGCCAAACCAATAGGCGAAACCGCCCACCAGAAGCGAAGCAATCGAACCCATGGAGGCCAAGGCGAGAAGCCCCACCCAGACCTCCTCTGCCTGGCTCTCGTCGCGGCGCCGCGAGATCGCCTGCGTCAGGGCTCTGCCGATGCCCAACTCGAAGATTCCCAAGTACCCGAGCACCGCCCAGATGATTCCCAGCAGCCCAAACCGCTCCACTCCCAGAAGCCGGACCAACTGGGGAGCTGTCGCCAGCGCTGCCAGCATCGGGATCATCTGGCCGGCACAGTTCCATCCGGAGTTCGCGGCCAGTCGCCGAAGTGCTGGAAGTGAAACACGGTCATTCATCCGACGGGCCCTTCGCCATATGCATCCAGCCGGCTCCGACGTGGCCTCAAGGCGTACGCGACCGGCCTGTCCGGGCAAAAGAGGGGCTCGCGCCAGAGCGGCGAAGGACTCCATTCGAGTTCGGGAACGGAACCGGTGTCAGAAAGTAGCAGGGACATAGTCAGCAGCGTTCCGCCACGGATGCACGTGGGTGAGCCGGGTTTTGTGTCGAGCGCTGCCCCGCGCGGCCTGGGGCCTTACGCCGGAAAGGCTCAATTGTTTGTGGCGCCCGCTCGGCGGCGGCATGTGAGCGACAGGCGGAACGCCTGCCTGTTGAGATCCGGGCGGCTCGACACGCCCGTCTCAACCAATACATCGGCAAACCGGCGTGCGAACTACAGGCGTGGCCGGCACGGGGCCGTGTGGCGCCCATCGGACCTTGACAGACGTCTCCGATCCCATCCGAGAGAAGTCGTGAGCATGGCGCGACCGGAGTTTTCGGTCATAAGGCGGCCACCTTGCCGACATTTTCCGGTAATCTCTCTTACGGAAAGACCCGTCATGGTAGGTATGATGGCCGCGATGGCCGAGACGGCTGCCGCCGGTAACCGGACCGTGCTTCGCGTGGACGAGTTCGACGCCTGGATGGCGTCCGAACAGAAGCGGGTTTTTCTGTTGTGTCTTCGCATGTTGCGCGATCGCGAGGATGCGGACACGGCAGCCCAGGATGCCTTCCTGAAGGCCTACCGGGCCATCGAGCGGGGGGACGCCGAAACGCTGGCCGACCCTTCGCGCTGGTTGACGCGGATCGCCGTGAACACCTGTCTGGACCGGTTGCGATCGCGCCGCTGGTTGTTCTGGCGGCGGCGTCCGGCGCAGGAAGACGAATGGATCATTCTGGCGATGGCTCCGTCGATGGCGCCTACGCCCGAGGCGCGGGCGCAAGCCGTCGAAATTGGCCGGCGGTTGAAGAAGGCTCTGGATCGGCTCTCCGGCCGGCAGCGCTCGGTATTCGTCCTGAAACACTATGAAGACCGGACCTTCCAGGAGATCGGAGAGATTCTGGGACTGGACACCGGGACGGTGAAGGCGCACCTGTCGCGAGCGCTCAGGAAGTTGAGGGCGGAATTGAAGGACTTGTATGGGACACACGCATCTCAGCGATGACGAACTGATCGACCGGGTGTACGGCCTGGGCGGAGCCGGCCCGGACGGTTGTCCGGAGTGCGAAGAGCGATGGCGGCGGGTCCGGGAGCGAAGGCAACGGGTGACGGAGTCGCCCGAAGTCTCCCCGTACCTGCTCGCCGTCGAGCGGCGAAAAGTCCTGGACCGGATCGAGGTCCGGGCTGCACCCGTGGTCTGGCGAAGGATCCTGGCGCCGGTGGCGGTCGCGGCGATGATCGCGATCAGCGTGGGCCTGCAGATGCCGGCACCTCGGCCACAGCCGACGATTGCCCGCGCGCAGCCACTGGACGATCGGGTCCTGTTCGAGCAGGTTTTTCGTGACATGGCGCGGACCGAACCGCAATCGCTGGCGGCGGTGCGCAATTTGTTTGAGGGAAAACGATGATCACACGAATCGCACTACTTGTCACCGTTGGTTCGCTGAGCCTGCTGGCCCAGGCTCCGGGGATGTTTCCATGGTGGGACAGCCCGATCGCCCGGGATCTCAACCTGAGCGAAGAGCAGAACCAGAAGATCCGGAGCACAGTCAGGGAGACGCGGGGAAACCTGATCCAATTGCGGGCCAACCTGGAGACGGCGGAAGCGGACATGGGGGACTTGATGAACGACGATCCCGTCGACCCGGCGAAAGCCAACGAGGCCATTGAACGGGTGATTCAGGCCCGCTCTGAGCTGGCCCGCTCGGTGTCGCAAATGAGTTTGAAGCTGCGCCTGATCCTGACGGCGAAACAGTGGCAGGACCTGCAGAAGCGTCAGCCGCAGATGCCCGGCATGGGACGTCCGGGAGGGCCGTCTTTCCACGGCAGGCCGATGCAGCCGGGGGGAATGAGGCCGGGGCAGCCAGGACTGCCGCGTCCGGAGCCACAACGTCGGGAGCCGCCGCAGCCTCAGTTCTGACCTGTCCAGTGCCGGCCGGCGTAGCCGGTTACCCCTTTAGCTTCCCGGCCGCCACGCGGGCGCATTCATCAGGTGGCGCGTCACCACATCCACCAACCCTTGCCGCGTGGCCGTCCCGCTGCGCGCATAGTCGATCACCGGACGCTCCCGCCGCTCGATCTCCTGGATGGCTTCTTCCAGATGGGGCAGCGTCTCAATCGGCACGATCAGGGCGCCGTGCTCGTCCACCTGCAGGAGGTCTCCGGGGCGGACGATGACGCCCTCGATGTTCACGGGGCAACCGCTCGCCACCGGGTGGCCCCAGGAATGGGAGACGCAGGGATAGCGATAGAGCGCCTGAAAACCGGCCGCGCGCATCTCCGGGAGGTCGCGCGCCGCGCCATCGGTGACGGTCGCCCTGCATCCGAGGGCGAGATGGATGCTCGAGTTCACCTCGCCCCAGAAGCACGCGGTCCCTGGACGGGGATCCAGGTCCTGCACGACGGAGATGCGGGGGCCGGGAATGCTCTCGAGGTGCTCCCAATATTCGAAGACGGAGCGGCGGCCGTAGGTGTCTGCCCGGTCCCCCGAGATCAGGCAGGTGGCGGCGAACCCGGCCAGGGGCGGCAGGTGAGGCTGCAGACACAGAAAGCCCGGCCGGAGGAAGCCTTCGTTGCGGGGCCGGATCTCAAAAAGTTCGATCGCGTTCGACACGGTTGGAGTCGAATAGCGGGAGAGAATCGTCAGGTCGGGAGATGTCATTCCCATCGACTGTACCGGCATCGTGCGTCGCCCGGCAACGTGTGCGTACAATCACCGTAGTGGCCGCCCACCCGATCGCCGCCGCGCTGATCCCGTGGTATCACGACAACCGCCGCGATCTGCCCTGGCGGCGGACGCGCGACCCCTGGCCGATCCTGGTTTCGGAGATCATGCTCCAACAGACCCGCGTGCAAACGGTGCTGCCCTACTACGAGCGATTCCTGAGCCGCTTCCCCACGGCGGATGCGATGGCCCAGGCGACCGATCAGGAAGTGCTGGCGTTGTGGGCGGGCCTGGGCTACTACTCGCGGGTGCGAAACCTACAGCGGGCGGCGCGCCGCATTGTGGAACTCGGGGCGTTTCCTTCAAGCCACGACGAGATCCGGAGTCTGCCGGGCGTGGGCGACTACACGGCGGCCGCGGTCGGCTCGATTGCGTTCGGACTGCCGTATCCGGTGGTGGACGGCAACGTCCTCCGCGTCGTGTCGCGCCTGACGAACGATCCTTCGGACATCGCGTCGGCCAGCACGAAAGCGCGTTTCGCCAATGTGGCCGCCGCCTGGCTCGACCAGCGCGAACCGGCGGCGTTCAACCAGGCCATGATGGAACTCGGCGCCACCGTCTGCCTGCCGCGAAAACCGCTGTGCCTGCTGTGCCCGCTCGCCCGCCGCTGCGAAGCCCGCCTCGCCGGCACCGAGGCGCAATTGCCCGTCAAGCTGCGCAAGGTGCGTCAGGAGCGACTGGAGCACGTCCTGCTCCGGATCGAGAAGAACGGGTCTCTGCTGATGTGGCAACAGAACGACCCATCTCAGAGGATGTTCGGCTTTTGGGAACTCCCCTACCGCGAACAAATGACCGGCGTGCGAGCCGGCGCGGAACTGGGGAGGTTCCGCCACACGATCACTCACCATCACTTCACGTTTCGAGTGGTGAAAGCGACACTCAACCAGACGCCGGAGGGCTTTCGTTGGGTCGCCCGGGAGGAACTGGAAGTCCTGCCGTTGAGCACCATCGCCCGCAAGGCGCTGAGGGCCGGTGGCGCGCGGCCTGCCCGATCGCCATAACGTTTGTTTGCCCCTGGCTGTTGCGGGGTTCTGGCGTTACACTGAAGCCGGAAGAGTCGAAGGGAGGTTTGCCATGACTTTGCAGCAGTATCTTCACCACGAAGAGAAATTGGTGCACGACACGCTGTTCCGGCACCTCGAAGCAGCGGGCATTGTTCTGATCGCGATTGTCCTGATCATCGGCCTTTCGATGGGCGCGTTTGTGGCCGCGGAACTGCATCAATTCAACCCGTGACGCGGCGAGGCGCAGCCGTTTTCCCCGCTGCCAATGACGGTATCGCTACCTGGAGGAACCGCCCGCGCGGCCTTCGCCTCCGCGAACCGGGGCTGAAGGAGCCGCCGCGGCAGAGGTCGACGGATTCGACGGCGCCGGCGACGACATGTTCCGATACCCGGAGTATCCGGAACTGGAGGGCGTAATCGAGGCGGCGCGCGTCCCGTCCCAGCCACCCTGCCCGTAGCCTCCGATCGAATGGGGCGTGTAGTTGTAGAAAAGCTGGTTCACGGCATACGGCGAGTAGTATCGGCTGCGGAACGGACTCATCCAGATGCCGTTCATTGGGACGAACGTGAACATCCCGAAGTACGGGTTGTAAATCCAGCCGCTGCGGCCCCACGAAAGGTTGCCATCGGAGATCCGTTTGGCGGCCCAGATATTGGCGCTCGCCAGCGATTCGGAGCGCCGCCCGGCCCAGCGGTAGAAGGCATCCCCCAACTTCGGATCGAATTTCTCGGCGGCCAGGACGCCCTCGAGCGGCAGCATCTTGCCCTTCTTCACCACCGCCATGTCGTTGTAGGTGCGCACCTCGGCTTCGCCGTCGTACACGCGGAGCCGCATCGGGTCCGAATCGATGCGGTACACACCAGCCTTACGCAGAGCCACCGTCGTGGTTCCCAGGACGACGGAAACCTGGTTCTCTCTGCTGGTTTTGGATACGTCGGCGCTCTCGATCAGAATCGAGCCGGTCATGAACTCGACCCGGGCGTTGGTCAGGTCGGTGTTTTTCATCCGGATGGACGTATTTTCCGAGAGCCGCAAGAACGCGCCAGGCGTCAACAGGACCTCCGCGCGTCCTTCGCCGGTGCGAAACACCATTTCCTTGCGGATCGAGGGATACTGGGCGGCCTTGAGCTTGACGGCATCCTTGCCCAGGAAGGCCTCCCCTTCCACGTAGTGGATTAACCCAGACTGCGCAGAAATGACACTCTGGGCGTGTACTGAGCCAGCCAACGCCAGGAGAAAAGTAACACCGGCCACCGCGTTTCGCATCGAGGCAACCTCCCGCTCATCATCGTGCTACCGGCGTAGGACGTATGTCAAGCGAAGTGGGTTCCAAAACTTCGAGTTTACCCGTAGAGGGCGATCACCGCCCATCGAAACAGGGGAGAATCGGGCCATCCGAGTTCAGGACCGTGCAGTCCATGACCGTTGACCGCCAGGAAAACCAAGGCGGCCAGCAACGGCGCTGCCTCACTGGCCAGCAGAAACTCGAGCACCGGCCTCTGTCGTAGGAGCGTCAACCATTTTGGGACCATCGCGTTCAGCACCATACAAAGAGTGTCTCTTTCGAGAAGCTCCTCTCATCAGAAGGGGCGTCGGCATCCTCGAGTGATCGTGAGTCCTGGAGGATACAGTCTAGGGTTCGCTAAGTTCGGCGCCCGCCTTTTGGTTACAGTACCCTAACTCCGAGTCGGCTCGCATCCGGTGTTTGCAGTATAGGGTACGACAATCCACATGCCGAGGCCTCGTTCAGCGCCCGAGTTTCCCTACCGCAAATGGGGGGAGGGGAGGCGACGACCTGTCGGGGCTTCAGACAACTGGGCGAAGGGAATCCGAAGATCCGTGAGGTTGAGGGAGAGAGAACCGCTTTTGGTTGGTTGCGGGGGTAGGATTTGAACCTACGACCTTTGGGTTATGAGCCCAACGAGCTACCAGACTGCTCCACCCCGCACTTAGATGTTACCAACCGTTGGGTGGATCGGTCAAGATCTCCATGGACCGCGATTGAGTTTAGCGGCTATGACAAGTTTGCACTTTAGTTATACGATGGGACTGGCACCACTACATGTCGAAGCTGATCCCGAGATGGCAAGACGCGCAGGTTCTCTCTGCCGTTTTCGATCAACTGTCCGACGGACTCGTGCTCTACGACCCCGAACTGAACATCGCCGGCGTCAATCGAGCCGCCGAAGAGTTGTTCGGGATCTCCGCCGACGAGATGGTGGGCAAAACCTGCCAGGAAGTCTTCCGTTGCGGGATGTGCGAACCGGGATGCGGGGTGCTGGTCGGAATCCGCCAAGCGCCCAAGGTACCGGCCGCGACCGTCCGTCTGCATACCGCCACCGGCCAGGAGAGGCTGGCTCTGATTCGCACGACCCAGTTATTTGACGACCACGGCAAGCTGACGGGCGTCGTCGCGACCATCAAGGACATCACCGAGCAGGCCAGCCCGAGCAAGAGGGAAGTGGTTGCCGAGTCGCCCAAGATGCGGGCCGTGATGAATTTCGTGCGGAAGGTCGCCGCCACCGAAGCCACCACGATCCTGCTCGAGGGTGAGAACGGCACCGGCAAAGACCTGATTGCCAAGACGCTGCACCACCAGAGTCTGCGCCAGGCCGAACCGTTCATCGCCATCAATTGCGCCGCCATTCCGGAAACGCTCCTGGAGAGCGAGTTGTTCGGTTACGAGAAGGGCGCCTTCACCGACGCGCGGGCGCAGAAGCGCGGCATCTTCGAGTTGGCCGACAAAGGGACCTTGTTTCTGGATGAGATCGGCGAGATTCCACTGGTGCTGCAGGCGAAGCTTCTGCGGGTGCTCGAAGAGCAATGCTTCCGGCGGTTGGGCGGCCTGAAGGACATCAACCTCAACCTGCGATTCATCGCGGCCACGAACAAGAACCTCCGCGAGGCCGTCAAGGAAGGGGCGTTCCGGCAGGATCTGTACTTCCGGCTGAATGTCATCCAGATCACGATTCCTCCGCTGCGCGAACGCCACGAAGATCTCCAGCCGTTGACCCATTTCTTCATCGAACACTACAACCGGAAGTTCCAGCGCAACATCGAAGGCATCACCACAGAAGCAGCTCGCTTGCTGGAAGGCCACGAGTGGCCCGGCAACGTGCGCGAACTTCGCAATGCCGTGGAGCGGGCCATGATTCTCGAGGAGTCTTCGAAGTTGACGGCGTCCAGCCTGCCGATTGCTATTTCGCGCCAGGATGGCTTTGTGCCGGCGGGCCCCCCGGCGCCGGTATTGCGAATTCCCGATGAAGGCCTGTCGCTCGAAGAGAACGAAAAGATGTTGTTGGCACAGGCCCTCGAAAAGACCGGCGGCAACCAAACTCAGGCAGCGCGACTGCTCCGCATCACCCGAGACACATTGCGCTACAAGATGAAGAAATTCAACCTGCGGTAATGGTGGCGGTGTGCGCAACTTTTTGCCGCCTCCGTGTTTGTCAGAACAAGAGGAACGGACCGAAATGGAAAGCGTTCCGGACAGGGAGGAGTACACGGATGAAACGAATCGCCATTGCGACTATTCTCTCAGCGGCCCTTGCGGTGACCGCGCTTGCCGACCGGCCCGCGCAACGCCAGCGGAACCAGCAGAAGCGGATTGCCGGCGGCGTCGAAAGCGGCGAGTTGACCGCCAAGGAGACGGCGCGGCTCGAACGAAAAGAAGCCAGACTGCACAAGGAGATTCGCAAGGATCGCAAAGACGGCGCAGGCCTGACCCCGAAAGAGCGGCTGAAAATCGAGAAGAAGCAGGACCGGATGAGCCGCGAGATCTACAAGGAAAAGCACGACGCCCAAACGCACAAATAGTCACACAGGCATTCCGGTAGAAACAGGAGGGCAAGCGGCGGCTTGCCCTTTTTGGTTTCGGCGGGACATCTTCAAAGAACCAGCCCGCACCGAGAACGAAGTGCCGAAGCCCGCGAAACACTTTCGCCTTTCATACGTCCAGATCCTCGTACGGAGGCGCGCCCGCAACAGGCAGGGAGTTGTGCTCGTCCTCCTATTACGAAGATAGAGGCTCGCGGGATACCTATGAAACAGAGAAGCCTTTTCACAATCGCGCTGGCGGCAGGTTGCGCTTGGGGCCAGTCTGAATACGTCCCCTTGCAGGTTGGGAACCAGTGGATTTATCAGACGCCCACGGGTACGGCCAGCGCCGAAATTGTACGGTCGGAAATCTTCGACGGCAAAGAGTATTTTCTGTACCGGCCGACGTTCGCCGCAACGGTCTGGCTGCGCATGGCCGATGACGGAACCCTGTGGCAGTACAACCCCGACACCCGCAAAGAAGACGTCCGGGTCGCGTTCGCGACACCCGAGGGCGGCACGTTCGAAACGGTGGCCGATCCCTGCAACCGGCAAGGCATCATGACCACGAAGAACGGGAAACATACCGGTCCTGTCGGCGAGTTCAGCCGGGTGGTGACGGTCCGCTACCCTTCCGCCAATTGCGCGGATGCGGGCCTGGAGCGGGAAGTCTACGCGCCCTGGATCGGGTTAGTGTATGTCGGCAACATCACGATCGCCGGACCGCGCCCGTTCGAACTGATTTACGCCCGTCTTGGCGGGGTTACGGTGCTCTCGGGCCCGGAACTGAGTTTCTCGCTGACGCTCGACCGCGCGGTCTACACGACGCAATTGATCAACGCGCGGATCACCTTACGCCACTCACAGTCCGGGCCGGTCCAACTGCGGTTTCCGTCCGGCCAGACCTACGACCTGGTGGTGAAGAACAGTCAGGGCGAGACGGTGTACACCTGGTCGGCGGATAAGACCTTTGTCGCCGTGGTGCGCGACGAAGTCTTCGCCCCGGGCGAGTACAACTGGGTGGAAACGGTTCCGATCCTGGCGAACAGCGCTCGCCGCCTGGCGGCGGGGAAGTACACCGCCGAAGCCTGGTTGACGACGGCCGGGGCCAAGTCCTTCGCGGCGTCGGTCGGGTTCGAAGTTGCGGAAGTCGCCACTACCCCGCGTTGATGCCGGGGCTTTGCCTAAAGCCCGTCCAGTTCGACGTGATCGATGAACCCGATCACGGCCATATCGATCGGGGAGTTCGGACGCCCGACACTGGTCATGGCGCTGAAGCCTTCCGTGGTCAGCAGCACCCGGTCCCCGACGCCGGCATCCACCGCATCCAGGGCGACCACCGGCGTGCCGCGCTCGCTGCCGTCCAGGTTCAATGGCTGAACCAGCAGGATCTTGCGGCCCTCGTGGCTCGCGTGCTTTTCGGTGGCCACCAATTCGCCGACAACTCGCGCGATCAGCATCTCATGTCCTCCGGCTGGTATCGATCGAATCGACAATGCCGACGATGGTCGCGTCCGCCGGCACTTCGACAGGAAGGAAAGGGAAGCTGGCTTCCTTGCCCCTGCACCAGTAGACGACCTCACCCGCGCCGGCCCCGGTCGAATCGGTGCAAATCAGAGCTTTGCCCGCCGCTTTCAGATCCGGGGTGATCGGCTGGACGACCAACAGGCGCTGGCCCTCGAGATTCGGATGTTTCACCGTGGACCACACTCGGCCGACGACGCGTCCCAGTTGCACGGCTAGGTATCCAGTTGAATATCGTCGACGATGCCGACGATGACCGAATCGACCGGGGTGTCCTTGCAGCCTTCGGCCATACGGGCCGAGCTACCGGCGACGGCAATGACGGTCTCGCGATAACCGGCGCTGACGCTGTCGACCGAGATGACGTAGCCGGCTTCGTCCTTGCCGTCCGGCGTGACGGGTTTGAGGATGAGGAGTTTCTTGCCCTCCAGGCGCGGATCTTTGCGCGTGGCAACGACCGAGCCCACCACACGCGCCAGTATCATCGCGAGCCTTTACTTACCGCTCTTGCCGATGGGCAGAACGTCTTCCAGGCTGGGATGCGGGCGCGGGATCACGTGCACGGCGATGAGTTCGCCCACACGGCGGGCGGCGGCGGCTCCGGCATCGGTTGCCGCTCGAACGGCGGCCACGTCGCCGCGAACCAGGGCGGTCACGTAGCCCGATCCGATCTTTTCCCAGCCGACCACCGTCACGTTCGCGGCCTTCACCATGGCGTCCGCCGCCTCGATCATCGCGACCAGTCCGCGGGTCTCGATCATTCCTAATGCTTCACCCATGAATCCTCCAAAACGAAATTCCTGCGGCCCCGTCAGCGCGATTCACGCGCCCGGACGGCCTCTTCGACCAGCGAAATCAACTCCCGCCGCGTTACCCAGAATCGCTCTTCTTCCGCGGGACCGGCACCGGCGGCTCTCACGTCTTCAGCCACTACCGGACAACCCGGCTCAGCCCCGGCGCGAGCCTTGACGCCGTACCGTGTGCGGGAGTCGAAGAGTTTGTCGACCTCTTCACGCGGCAGGAGATTCGGGCCGCCCAACAACTCCGACACCAGCGTAATCCGCGCGAAATGCTCCACGGTCTCCATTCGGAAGAACGCCTGCCAGACGTCCGCGCCGTAGCACACCGAGCCGTGATTCCCCATCATGATCGCGTCGTACTTCGGAATCAGCGGCAGCATCGGCTCCGTCAGCGCCGGCGTGCCCGGCAGGCCGTACGCAGCCAGTGGCACGCACCCCAGCCCGATGATCACTTCCGGCAGCAAACCCAGGTTGAGCGGCTTGCCCGCGGTGGCGAATCCTGTCGACACGGGCGGATGCGCGTGGACCACCGCTCGAATATCGGGCCGCAGGCCATATACGGTCAGGTGCATGGCAATTTCCGAGGTTCTCTCCTTACGGCCGGAAATTTTATCGCCCTGCATATCGACGATAATCAGGTCATCCGGGTGCATCATCCCCTTGCTGACACCGGTCGGTGTCGCCAGGATGCGCTCCTCGTCGAGACGAATCGTGATGTTGCCGTCATTGGCAGCCACCCAACCTTTTTGGTAAACGAGACGACCGACTTCGACTATGTCCTGACGGTGTTCGCGCTCCGTCTTTTGCATCGGAATCCTTGATTGTACCAGAAGCGCTTTTGCGGGTCTTCCACTCATCGCTTCGCTACAATGAGAGAACATGGAGACCCGCCGGATGTGCCCGCATTGCCGGGCCTTCATCACCACGCGCGACCGCGCTTGTCCGTATTGCGGCGAGGAGGTCCCCACCGCGGCGGCCAAACTGAGGAATCCTCCGGACGTCGTGGGCGGATTGATTCCTCACGCGCGATTCACCACCGTGGTCCTGATGCTGATCAACTTCGGCCTGTACGTCGCCACCGCCGTGTTCAGCCACGGCAGCGGAAACGAGGAGGCGTGGGTTGGCATCGACGGGGCCACCCTTTACCGCTTTGGCGCCAAGTACGCTCCCGCCATCGCCCAAGGGGAGTGGTGGCGCCTGATTACCGCCGGCTTCCTGCACGGAGGCCTTTTGCACCTGTTCATGAACACGTGGGTCCTGTTCGATCTGGGCACGCAGGTCGAGGAGGTATACGGCACCGCGCGGTATATTCTGATCTACCTGGTCTCGACCGCCGGCGGGTTCCTGCTGAGCGCGTTGTGGCGGCCCTCTTTGTCGATTGGCGCGTCGGCCGCGTTATTCGGCCTGATTGGCTCGATGATTGCGCTCGGAGTGGCTCACCGTTCCGCCCTGGGTGACGCGATTCGCGGCATGTACCTGCGATGGGCGGTGTACGGCCTGGTATTCGGGCTCCTGCCTGGTTTTCGCATCGACAACGCCGCCCACGTGGGTGGGCTCGCCACCGGGTTTGTCGCCGCCTATCTGGCCGGCCTGCCGCGACTGCCGAGCACCACCTCCGAAAAGCTGTGGCGGGGCGCCGCCTGGGCGACCGTCGCCCTTACGTTTCTCTGTTTCCTCAAAATGTATCTTTCCTTTGCCCTGCCTGTACGCATCGTGTGACGGCGGCGCGGTGACGCTATCATATGTCCATGCAATGGCGTGGTACGGCCCTCGTCACCGGCGCTTCGTCGGGTCTCGGAGAGGAGTTCGCTCTGCAGTTGGCCCAACGGGGATGTGACGTCATTGCCGTCGCCCGCCGCGCCAAACGCCTCGAATCTCTCTGCCAAACCGTGCACACCACGATGAACCGGAATGCCCGGGCTATTGTCGCCGACCTATCCACCGACAAGGGCGTGGATTCCCTTCTCAAGGAACTCGACCGGTCGGGTGTGGTGCCTGACTATCTCGTGAACAACGCAGGCCTCGGCCACTACGGAGCCGCAGTGGATACGCCGCTCGAGACCAATCGCCACATGATGCGCCTGAACATGGACGCCCTCACCACGCTCGCCCTCGAGTTGGGCCGAAAAATGGTGAAGCGCGGATCGGGGGGGATCATGAACGTGGCTTCCGCGGTGGCTTATCAACCCGCACCGTATTTTTCCGTGTACGCCGCGACCAAGGCCTATGTGCTGAGCTTCAGCGAAGCGCTGGCCGCCGAAGTGAGCGCCTCCGGCGTCCGAGTGTTCACGATCTGCCCGGGCGCCACGGAATCGGAGTTCGCCTCCAAGGCGGGCATGTCGGGTGTACCTTTGTCGCTGTCGACCTCGGCCAAGGAGTGCGTCCGCCGGTCCCTGAACGCCTACGAGGGCGGCTCGCTCACCTATATTGACGGCCCGCTGAATACCGCCAGCGTGTTGTTTGCGCGGTTTGTACCCCGGTCGTTCATGGCTCGCGCCATCGCCATCGCCGCTAAGAAATAAGCGCGGCGATCCGGTCCGGATCGTTGGGCGCCACCTGCGGCGCGTTTCCGAAGTTGGCCTGCAGGCGATTGCCGTTCGGCGCGTCGAGTTGCCCCGTGTGATAGCGGAAGATGTAGTCGGGATCCTTCAGCACATTGCCCGTGAGAATGGCCACGACATCGGCGTCGGCCCGCATCACGCCGGCCTGCGTCAGCTTCCGGATTCCGGCCAGGGTCGCCGCCGATGCCGGTTCGCAGCCGATGCCGCACAGGCCAATCAGGGCCTTGGCGTCCGCGATTTCCTGTTCGCTGACGCGTTCGACCGTTCCGCCCGTCGTCTCCACTTCGTATTTCGCTTTCGGCCACGACACCGGGTCGCCGATCTTGATGGCGGTGGCGAGCGTCTCCGGATGGCCAACCGGACGCAGTGCGCGAAAGTCCGGGTTCTGCATCAGGTCGTGGAACGGCGCCGAGCCTTCCGCCTGAATCACGGCCAGCCGCGGCAGCCTCCCGATAAGGCCCAGATTCCGCATCTCGCGAAGACCCTTGCCAAAGGCCGACGCGTTGCCCAGGTTGCCGCCGGGCAGCACCACCCAATCCGGCGGATTCCAGGCGCGCTGCTCCAGCATCTCCACCATGATGGTCTTCTGCCCTTCGATCCGGAACGGGTTGATCGAGTTCAAAAGGTAAATTCCCAACCGCTCGGCCAGGGTGCGCACCAGCGCCAGAATCTGGTCGAAATTGGCCTCCACTTGAAAGGTCTTGGCGCCGTATTCGAGAGCTTGCGCCAGCTTGCCGTACGAAATGTTTCCGTGCGGAATGAAGATCATCGGCTCCAGCCCGGCCGCCGACGCGTACGCCGCCATTGATGCCGACGTGTTGCCGGTGGAGACGCAGGCCACTCGGCGCATCCCTAGCCGGACCGCCTGGGCCACGCCACAGGTCATACCGTTGTCCTTGAAGGACCCTGTCGGGTTGAAGCCCTGGTGCTTGAACGTCAAGGCGTCCAGGCCGCCATACCTGGCGGCGCGCGGGGCTTCGAGCAGCGGCGTATTGCCTTCCCGCAAAGTGCAAACCGAAGTGTAATCGTCGAGAAACGGAATGACCTCTCGAAAGCGCCAGACCCCGCTTTGGTCGAGGGGGGCGTTGCTCGTCCGCCGGCCCAGCCACAGGGTCTTCAACGCCTCCGCCGGCAGCGCCCGGTCGCTGTAGGTGGTCTCCAGAAGGCCGCCGCATCGCTCGCAATTGTAGAGAACCTGCCTTACGCGATAACGGGTACGGCACTCCGGGTTGAAACAGACCAGTTCGGCGGGCATGAATCCTTGATTATACTGGGCAGGACATGACGGACCGCCGTTCGTTGAAGGACCTGTACTCCGTCGGCCCGGCCACGCTCGCAGACTTCGAACGTTTGGGAATCCGGACTGTGCCGCAACTGGCGCGGAAGAATGCCCGCGGCCTCTATCTGCAGCTTTGCGAGGTCACCGGGGCGCGGCACGATCCCTGCTGCCAGGATGTTTTCTCGGCGGCCATCGCCCAGGCGCGCGACCCCGACCTGCCGGCCGAGCGACGCCGCTGGTGGTATTGGAGCCGTCTTCGTAAACTACAACAGGAATGATCTCCGTTCATCTGGAGCATGGTCGCGTCGATGTCAGGCGGGCGCAAGTGCCCAGGCCGCCCGAGGGATTCGCTCTCATCCGCCTGCTCTGCGCCGGCATCTGCAACACCGATCTCGAACTGCAGCGAGGCTACTATGGCTTCGCCGGAACGCCCGGTCACGAGTTTGTCGGCGAGGTGGTCCAGTCGGCGAATCCGGAGTTGACCGGCAAGCGCGTCGTCGGCGAGATCAATCTCTACTGCGGCGCGTGCGAATGGTGCGCCCGGGGTCTTGGGCGCCATTGTCCGAATCGAACCGTTCTCGGCATCGTCAAGCACCCTGGCGCCTTTCGCGACTATCTGACGCTACCCGATCGAAACCTGCACGTCGTGCCGGACGATCTCACCAATGAGCAGGCGGTGTTCGCCGAACCGGCCGCCGCCGCCTGCGAGATTGTCGACCAGGTAAAGTTCCCCAAGGGCGCGAAGGTCGCCGTGCTGGGCGACGGCAAACTGGGACTGTTGATCGGCCAGGTTCTGGTCGCCCGCCACATGCAGGTGGTTCACTTCGGCCGGCATCGCGACAAACTGCAACTGGCCGCATCCGCGGGCGCCGAAACTCATCTGGCTGTGGGCAAGATGCCGGTCAGCGCCTTTGACTGGGTCGTCGATGCGACCGGTTCATCGGAGGGCCTTCGCGCCGCCGTGGCCATGACACGCCCCCGGGGGACCCTGATTCTCAAGTCGACCCTGCACGGCCTGGTCCCGGTCGATACCGCTCCCATCATCGTCAACGAAATCACGCTGATCGGTTCCCGTTGCGGGCGCATGGAGCCGGCCCTGGCCCTGCTGAAGGCCCGGAAGCTGCGGGTTGCCGGCATGATCACCGAGCGCTTTGAGTTGCGCCGTGCCGCGCGCGCCTTCGAACGCGCCGCCGAAAAGGGCGTCCTGAAGGTCCTGCTGACCCCGGAATCCTGACCGCTACAACAGGCGAAGGGGCCGTCCCTGCGATTCCGCTACGCCGGGGTGCGTCACGTTCCCGCGCCAGATGTTGACGCCGCCTCGAATGGCCGCGCTGTCCTGGACCGCCCGCTCGACGCCGGAATTGGCCAGTTGCAGCAGGTACGGGAAGGTGGCGTTGGTCAGCGCGAACGTGGAGGTGTGTGGCACCGCCGCCGGCATGTTCGACACGCAATAGTGCAGCACGCCGTCCACGAAGTAGACCGGGTTGGTGTGGGTGGTTGCGTGCGACGTCTCGAAACAGCCGCCCTGGTCGATGGCGACGTCTACCAGCACCGAGCCTCGCTTCATTTCCGCCAGCGTCGAGCGCCGGACCAGTTTGGGCGCGGAAGCCCCCGTGACCAGCACCGCCCCCACCACCATGTCCGCGAGCCTCAATGTCTCGTGAATCGTCCACCGGTTCGAAGCCAGCGTCACCACGTGGCCGTTGAAAATGTCGTCGAGTTCGCGGAGCCGATCCAGGTCGCGGTCGATGATGCTGACGTGGGCGCCCATGCCCAGCGCGATCTTCGCCGCGTTCGTTCCCACCACACCCCCGCCGATGATGGCGACATTGGCAGGCGCCACTCCCGGCACGCCCCCCAGCAGGATGCCCCGTCCTCCGTTGGGCGCTTCCAGGTATTGCGCGCCGATCTGCACCGCCATCCGGCCCGCCACCTCGCTCATCGGCGTGAGCAGGGGCAGGGAGCCGTCTTCTTCCACGATGGTCTCGTAGGCAATGCCGGTGATGCCGCTGTCGAGCATTTGCTGGGTCAACTCGGGGAGAGGGGCCAGGTGGAGGTAAGTAAAGAGCGTCAAATTCGCGTTAAAAAACCGGTATTCGCTGGGCTGCGGCTCTTTCACCTTGACCACCAGGTCGCAATTCGTCCACACTTCGTCCGCCGATGCTGCGATTTCTGCGCCGGCACTCGAATATTCTTCGTCGGTCAGCGAACAGCCCATTCCTGCCTGTGTTTGGACGATCACGTCGTGGCCGGCCTCGCGGAGAGCGCTGACCCCGTGCGGCACCAGAGCCACACGGGCTTCGTGGTCCTTGATTTCCTTGGGAACGCCTATGCGCATTGGGTTGTCCTTTGGTGAGAAATGGAAAAGATCGGAGAATCCTAGCCTCAGTATAATCCTGGGCATCCCGGTTCCCAAGGATGGCGGCCCGTGTCGCTCACCTGCTCAACCGGCCCGATTCATAATGGGCGCGAAGGGTGCGAAAGTCCAGGCTTCCCGTCGCAGGGACCACGGCATTCACTCATCGTACTCCGACTTCAAGGGCGCCGCCCTGCTTAGTAGTGGTATCGAGCTTGCAAGATATCGATGGCCTCGTCACTGACACGATACACCAACCGGTGTTCCTGTCTGACGCGGCGCGACCAACAGCCGGCGAGTACATATTTGAGCGGCTCGGGCTTCCCGGGGCCTTCGAACGAGTCTCGCATCACTGCCTCAACGAGATCGAGGACCCGGACTGCCGCGGTGCGCTCGCTCTTCACCCAGAACCGGAGGTCTTGAAGGAACTCCGGGTGAAATCTAGCGACCCGCCTAGGCAGTCGCTTCACCGAGCATCTCTTTTCGCAATGCGGCCGTTGTACCGGGTTTGATTTTGGCTGCCTTTGCACGACGAAGCGCCGTCATCAGACGGCGCGCGTTGCGAGGGGAACGCAGCAAGTGCGCGGTTTCCATCAGCCCGGCAAGCTCGGATGCAGGAATCAGGGCAACGTCGCGCGCCCCTCTTCGGCGTACGATTACCGTGTCCTGCTGATCTACCACCTGGTCAAGCACGGTAGCCAGATTCTCACGCAGGCGGCTGTACGTCGTCTCACTCGGCATGGATTCCTCGTTTCGATTGCACAGGATTCCTGTACGTATGGCGCGTGAGATTGACGGCGGCTGTGGAGGTAGCTGGTTTCTCGGGCTGCCACCATGCCGGCTTGCGGGGAATCATCCGGCGACGCTTCCCCGAAGGCTGTGTGAGGCCAATATACGAGCCGACGACAACTCCGAGCGCCCCCAACGAGGTGCGGGCGGCGGCGTGGCGTTCGCCGCGGATGTATCGACGGGAAGTTTTCAAGGCCGGGTTTACGCTGCGTGAGGCGACTTCGGCCAAAATTTGCCCAGATACTTGGCTGCCCCGGACGTTACGTTCGGGGCTGCGCCACCCTGGGGGGCGACAGGTTCCGCGGCTCGCGTCAGAACGAGATGCTTTGGAAGAAATAGGCGAAAAGCGTGCTGGCTCCGGGCGTGGTTTTTTTTAGAAATTCCCCGGGAAAGAGCTTGGCGACCCCGCCGCCAAAGCGGAAATGGCCGCGCGTGTAGGTGGTGAAGGTGTCGATTTCCTGGCCGACATAGCGGCCGGCATCGCCTCTCGGCGCCACGGCGATCACACGGCCCGGGCCGTTATAAAGGGCATCACGTTTCGAGGCCAGCCAGACGGCGTCGTACATCACCATGATGCGCCACGTTTTGCTCATGTTGATGGTCTCGAGCGATCGAAGATTGCGGATGTTCCTCCAGCCGAACAGGTCCGCATGGCCGAATTTGTCGTGATTCGCCGGATACAGTTGATCGAATGTGCCGCTGCGCCCTCCTTGCGGATCGCTGGTTCCGGATGCGTACTTGTACTCGACCGAAAAATCCACCGGCTTTCCGAGATCGACCCGGCGCGACAGCGACGAATACCAGGCCGCCGCCCGATGCTGCTGTCCCCCCACTTTCCCTGTCTGCGCGACGGCTTCGATACTGAGGCGGGTTTTCAAGGGCAGAGGCGTGACCACCCGCGTGCCGAACAGATTCACTCCCATGCGAGCGCCGGGGCCCGTGAATCCACCGGGACGGTTCTGATCGTGGCGCAGGACGTACCATTCCACCTCGCCTTTCGGGATCAGAGCGCGGTGGGTGTTGTATGTTCCCCAGATGCGGTCGCCCAGCACGGGACGGTTCTCCGCGTCCTGCCGCACCTTCACCACGGAGAGGAAAATCGCCTGAAAGGTGTTGGACTTGGTCTTGTGCCAGACACGCAAACTGTCCCAGGTGCGAGCGGTATTTCCCCATTGTGGCGAGCCGATGAGCCGGTTCTCGCCGAAATCCTGCATCTGCCGGCCCACCATCCCTCCCGGCCCCAGTTTGTGGCCGAGTTCGACGTAGCCTTCCTGCAAATCGAGCGTGTCCCGGATGTTGCCCGGGGCGGGCGAGCCGTAGAGGGGGGATCGGGCGTCCTGCGCGAGACCAACGACTTTGATCCAGGAGTTGGGCTGCCAAACGGCTCCCAGCCGCGTCCGGAAAAGCGGATATCCCTGGTCCGGATCGCGGCCAAAGGAGACCCCTTCACGGGCTTCGTAGCGCATACGGAACTCGAAGTTGAACGTGAGCTTGGGTGGCGGCGCGGGTTCCTTCTTCGCGGGCGCAGGAGGTGGGTCGGCGAAGACACCGAGCAGAGTACCCAGCAGGGCCCAGGAGAGGACAAAACGAACCACGCTCTGCTACTATAGTCTTTTTGCTGGCATGTTCCAAGCTGCAGCCCACCATCATCGCCACCATCGGGAGGGCCTTCGCATGGCTGGGCGGGCGCACGCATAAGATTTCCTCGGCAAGTGTTCGACAGGAAAGGGAGCCCGCCCTGGTAGTGGCGGGCTTCTCCATTTTGGGGTTTGCATGGATCTGGATTTCAACAAAGAAAGCGGCCTGGTGCCCGCGGTGATACAGGACCAGGCGTCCCGGCGAGTGTTGATGGTGGGCTTCATGAACGAGGAAGCCTTCCGGAAGACGGTGGAGACGGGCTATGCCACGTTTTACTCCCGTTCCCGCAAGAAATTGTGGTTGAAAGGCGAGAGTTCCGGGCATCGGCTGGTGGTCAAACGGATCTCGACCGACTGCGACAAGGATTGCATCCTGGTCGAGGTGGAAGCGCTGGGTCCGGGCGTTTGTCACGATGGATATGAGAGTTGTTTCTACCGCACTCTCGCCGGCGGCGCCTGGACCGTGAACGAAGAGCGCACCTACGACCCCGGGAAAGTCTACGGCGGATAGGAGAGGACACAGTTGAAGCTGAAGCTTGGGATTCCCAAGGGAAGCCTGGAAAATGCGACCGTGGACCTGTTCCGGCGCGCCGGGTTCGCCATTACCGTGAGTACCCGCTCGTATTTTCCGGGAATCGACGATCCGGAGATCGAGTGCATGCTGATCCGGGCGCAGGAAATGGCCCGCTATGTCGAAGACGGCATTCTCGACGCCGGCCTGACCGGTCTCGACTGGGTCCAGGAAAACGGCGCGAGCGTGGTCGCGGTCGCCGACCTGGTGTATGCCAAGCAGAGCTTCGGAAAGGTGCGTTGGGTACTGGCGGTGCCGGAAGCCTCCGGCTTTCACTCGGTCAAGGATCTGGAAGGCAAAATCATCGCCACCGAACTGGTGGAGACGTCGAAGCGGTACCTGGCGAAGCACGGCGTGACGGCCAAGGTCGAGTTCAGTTGGGGCGCGACCGAAGTGAAGCCTCCCGTGCTGGCCGACGCCATCGTGGAGGTGACCGAGACCGGGTCGTCGCTGCGTGCGAACAAACTCAAGATCATCGATACAGTGTTGGAATCCAATACACAGTTGATCGCCAATAAGGATTCCTGGGAAGAGCCCTGGAAGCGGCGAAAGCTCGAGGACGTAAAACTCCTGTTGGAGGGCGCCATCAGCGCGCTGGGCAAAGTGGGCCTGATGTTGAACGTTCGCAAAGTGGATCTGCCCCAGGTTCTCGCGGTACTGCCGGCGCTGAAGCGCCCCACGGTGTCGCCGCTGACGGACGAAGACTGGATGGCGGTGAATACGATTCTGGATGAATCGACGGTGCGCGATATTCTCCCGCGTCTAAAGCAGGCGGGGGCGCAAGGAATTGTGGAATACCCGCTGAACAAAATCGTGATGTAGTCATGATCCGGATCATTGAGTCGAAACAGGTAGGAAAGCTGCTGGAGCGGCGAACCGCTCGGCTGAACGAAGCCGAGACCACGGTGAGGCCGATTCTGGAGGCGGTTCGGAAACGGGGCGACAAGGCCCTGGTCGAGTATGCGAAGAAGTTCGACGGGCTGACGCGGACGAGCGTCCGCGTTCCCGAGAGCGAATTGCAGGCGGCCGTGGAACAGTTGAGTCCGGAGTTTCGGAACGCGATCGACACGGCAAGCAAGAATATCCGCGCTTTTTCGGTGCTGCAATTGCCGAAGGGGCAGGTGCGCAGGCTGGCGCCCGGCCTGAACATTGGATATGTCGTGCGGCCGCTGGACACCGTGGCGGCGTACATCCCGGCGGGCCGGTATCCTCTGCCGTCGACGTTGATGATGACCGCGATCCCGGCGCAGGTGGCCGGCGTGCGAAACATTTGCGTCTGTTCGCCCCGGCCGGTTCCGGAAGTGTTCGGGACGGCGCAGTTGCTGGGCGTGCAGCAGGTGTTCGAGATGGGCGGGGCGCAGGCGATCGCGGCCTTCGCCTACGGTACCCGGACCGTCCCGAAGGCGGACCGGATTGTGGGTCCGGGCAGCATCTACGTGGCCGCGGCGAAGAAACTGCTGGCGGGCGAAGTGGGCATCGATTTCGTCGCCGGACCGACCGAGATTCTGATCATCGCGCCGGAGGGCAACCCGCGATTCATCGCGGCGGACCTGCTGGCGCAGGCCGAGCACGACGTCGACGCCACCGCAATCCTGCTGACTCCGTCCACTCGCCTGGCACGCGCCGTGGCGGCGGAACTGGAGCGGCAACTCAAGGATCTGCCCACGGCGAAGATCGCGCGGAAGTCGCTCGAGAAGAACGGCGCCATCGTGGTGGTGCAATCGATCGACGAGGCGCTCGACATCTCCAACAAGTTCGCTCCGGAGCACCTGTCGGTGCACCACGAGGCCGTGCTCGACCGGGTTCACAATGCCGGCGGAATCTTCGTCGGACCCTTCAGCCCTGAAGCGGCGGGCGACTACGCGTCGGGACCTAATCATGTCCTGCCTACCAGCGGCATGGCGCGCCTGCGCGGCGGGTTGTCGGCCGCCGATTTCGTCAAGGTGATTTCCGTGCAGCACCTGAGCGGCGACGCCCTCCGGCGCCTGACGCCGGCCATCGCGACCCTGGCGCGTGCCGAGGGACTGGAAGGGCACGCGCGGTCGGTGGAGGTGCGCCTGGAGGGAGACAACGCGAATGGCTAGGGGGCCGAGACTGGCCAAGGGAGCCCCGCGCCCGCGCAAGGCTGTGCAGCAGATGGCCCCATACTCGCCGCCCTCCTCGGGACGGCACGGGAAGCTCCGGCTCGATTTCAACGAGAACACTGTGGGCTCGTCGCCCCGGGTGGCGGAGTTCCTAAAGAAGAGGCTGACGTCGGAGAGCCTCTCCGTGTACCCCGAGTATCAGGATGCGCGGCCCGTGCTCGCCAGCTATTTTCGAATCTCTCCGGAACAACTCCTGCTGACCAACGGAACCGATGAGGCAATTCAGGTTCTCATCAACACCTATGTCGACGACGGTGACGAGGTGGTGGTGCTGGAGCCGTCGTATGCGATGTATCGTTTCTACGCCGAGTTGGCCGGAGGCGTGGTGAAGCAGGTGCCCTACGTGGGCGAGGACCTGCAATTCCCTCTGGATGGTGTTTTGGAGGCCATCACCTCCTCGACGCGAGCGGTCCTGATTGCCAATCCCAACAACCCGACCGGCACCGGTATCGGGTTGCACGGCCTGGAGCGCATCCTGAAACGCGCGCGGCGGGCGGCGGTGCTCGTCGACGAGGCGTACTTCGAGTTTTGCGGCGTCACGGCGCTGGGGATGATCGCCGATCAGCCGAACCTGTTCGTCAGCCGGACGTTCTCCAAGATCTACGGCATGGCGGCGATGCGGATGGGATGCCTGATTTCGCAGGCCGGGAATCTCTGGTATCTGCGCAAAGGGCAATCGCCCTACAGCGTGAATATGCTGGCGGCGCTGGCGGCGCAGGCGGCCGTGGAAGACAGCGGCTACATCGAGCGATACGTGACCGAAGTGCTCGCCGGACGCGAATTGATGTGCGTCGAGCTGGAAAGAATGGGCATCCGTTACGTGCCCAGCCAGGCGAACTTCGTGCTGGTCCGGTTCGGCAAGCGCGCCCTCGAGGTGCGCGACAAACTCCGGGACAAGGGCGTGCTGGTGCGCGACCGCAGCTACGAACTGCCGGGCTGCGTGAGGGTGACCGTGGGAACCCGCGAGCAGACGCGGTACTTTCTTACCGTACTGAAGGAGATCTGGTGAGCGTTCGTCGTCCGGTGTTGGTGTTCGACATGGATGGGGTTTTGGTGGACGTAAGCGATTCGTACCGCGAGTCGATTCAGCAGACGGTGGAGCACTTCACCGGGCGTCGTCCGGTGCGCGAGGAAATCCAGGACTGGAAGAACCGCGGCGGCTGGAACGACGACTGGCGCCTGTCGCGGGCGATCATCGAGTCGTACGGAACGCCCATCGGGTTGGACGACGTGACGCGCGTGTTCCAGCGGTTGTTCCTGGGCGAAAACGGCGACGGACTGATTCATCGGGAGCGCTGGATCGCGCGGGAAGGGCTGCTCGAGCGCCTCGGCGAGCGCAGGCAACTGGCCTTGTTCACCGGCCGCCCAAAAGAGGACGCCCGGATCACGCTCGACCGGTTTGCGCGCAACCTGACCTTCGACCCGATTGTCGGAATGCACGAGATCGTCCACCACAAGCCGGCCCCGGACGGATTGTTGCTGATCGCGGAGCAGACGTCGGGCGCGGAGCTGTGTTACGTAGGTGACACCGTGGATGACGCCCGCTCGGCCCAGGCCGCGGGGGTCCGTTTCATCGGCATTTCGGATCCGGGCAAGCCGCGCCACGAAGAAGTGAACCAACTGCTCCGCGAATGCGGAGCGGCGGCGGTGCTCGACGACATCAACCAACTGGAGAGCGTGCTGTGAGCAGGCGTGTTGTGAGAACTGGGCGCATCCGGCGTGACACCAAAGAGACCCAGATCCAGGGCAGTCTCCGCATCGAGGGACAAGGGACGTACAAGGTTGCGACCGGCGTCCGGTTCCTGGATCACATGCTGGAATTGTTCTCGAAACACGGCGGCTTCGATCTGGAGTTGAAAGCGGCGGGCGACCTGGACGTCGATCAGCACCATACGGTGGAAGACATCGGCATCGTGCTCGGGCAGTTGTTCGCCAAAGCCCTTGGGGACCGCAAGGGAATCAACCGCGCCGGCTATTTCGTCCAGACGATGGACGAAGCGCTGGCGGTGGTGGCCGTCGACCTGGGCGGCCGTCCGGCGCTGGTCTACAAAGATCGGGTCAAGACGAACAAGGTCGGCGACCTGCAGGTGGAGTTGCTGGAGGATTTCTTCGGCGGCTTTGTCGCCCACGCGGGCGCCAATCTCCACGCCAAGGTCCTCTACGGGCGATCGAGCCATCACAAGATCGAAGCGATCTTCAAGTGCTTCGCGCGCGCGATGAAGTACGCCTGCTCGACCGATGAACGGTTGAAGGACCAGTTGCCGTCGACCAAGGGACTGCTGTGATCACGATCTTCGACTACGGTGCGGGCAACCTGCGCTCGGTGGAGAACACGCTGGCGGAACTGGGCGCGGCGTACGAACTGGTAAACGACAGCGCTGGCCTGCGGAAGGCGTCCAAGATCATCCTGCCCGGAGTCGGCCACTTCGGCCAGATGCTGCGGGCGCTCGACACCCTGGCCGTGCGGGAGGCGTTGGTCGAGCGGATTCGGGCCGGCGTGCCGTTTCTCGGCATCTGCCTGGGCCTGCAAGGGCTCTTCGAATCGAGCGAGGAAGCTCCCGGCCTGCAAGGGCTCGGCTTGTTTCCCGGAAAGGTCGAGCGGTTTCCGCTGGACGCCCGGGTACCGCACATGGGCTGGAACAACCTGGAGCGCAAAAGCGATTCGCGGCTGCTCAAAGGGCTGGAGGCTTCTCCGTTCGTCTACTTTGCACACAGCTATTACGTGCCCGTGGGGACGTTCACTGCGGCCACCTGCGTGTATGAGCAAGCGTACACGGCAGTGCTCGAATCGGCGAACGTGTTCGGGGTCCAATTTCATCCGGAAAAATCAGGCCCCACCGGCCTTCGTATCGTGAAGAACTTTCTGGACCTGTAGAACGCGATGCTGGCGAAACGGATTATTCCCTGCCTGGACGTCACCGCGGGCCGCGTGGTGAAGGGTGTGAACTTTGTCAATCTCCGGGACGCTGGAGATCCGGTAGAACTGGCCGGCCGCTACAACCAGCAGGGCGCCGACGAGATCGTGTTCCTGGACATCACCGCCTCGAGCGATAACCGGGACATCATGGCGGACGTGGTCGCGCGGACGGCGCGGCGCGTGTTCATTCCCCTGGCCGTGGGCGGAGGGATCCGGTCGATTGCCGACGCCCGGAGGATTCTCATGTCCGGGGCGGACAAGGTCTCCGTGAACACGGCTGCGGTCCACCGGCCGGAACTCATCAGCGAGTTGAGTGCGGAGTTCGGCGCGCAGGCGGTGGTGCTGGCGATCGACGCCCGCCGGCAAGCGCCGGGAAAATGGCACGTCTACACTCGCGGCGGGCGGGTGGACGAGGGGATCGACGCGGTGGAGTGGGCCGCGCGCGGCGAGGCGCTCGGCGCGGGGGAGATCCTGTTGACGTCGATGGATACCGATGGCGTGCAGCAGGGGTTCGACTGCCTGCTGACGCGAGCCGTCTCGAGGGCCACCCGCATTCCAGTGATCGCGTCCGGCGGCGCCGGCCGGCCCGAGGATTTTGTGCGCGTGCTGACGGAAGGCGAGGCCGACGCGGCGCTGGCGGCTTCGGTCTTTCACTACGGCACTTACACGGTAGGGCAGTTGAAGGAAGAACTCGACAAGCAAGGCATTCCCGTGCGGAAGACGCCTTCGGGGAGGTAATGGCGCTCGCGGCCGGCGGCACGATTTGACCCCTGCGCTCACGAGCGCCGTTCGGAGCCAGCCTGTCAGTCTGTTCGTTGTCTAAGGAGACCTACTTGATCATTCCTTGTATTGACTTGATGGGCGGAAAAGTCGTTCAACTCGTCCAAGGGCGCGAGAAAGCCCTGGAAGGAGCCCCGCCGCTCGAGATGGTCGAGCGATTCTCCGGGTTTCCCCAGATTCAGGTGATCGACCTGGACGCCGCCATCGGTACGGGCGCGAACGATGACCTGGTCAAACTGGTGTGTGGCTCCGCGGTGTGCCGTGTCGGCGGGGGCGTGCGGAGCGTGGAGCGGGCGCGAACCCTGCTCGCGCAGGGCGCGCACCGGGTCATCGTCGGGACCTCAGCCTTTACTCCGGCGGGAGTCAATGCTGCGTTTCTCCAGGCCCTGCTGGAAGCGGTCGGCCGCGAACCCCTGGTCATCGCCCTCGATTCCAAGGACGGCCGGATCGTGATCAAGGGCTGGCGCGAGTCCCTGGCCCAGACTGCTGAATCGGTCATCCGGTCGCTCGAGCCCTACTGCTCCGGCTTTCTCTGCACGTACGTGGACAAAGAGGGCATGATGCAGGGAACCGACCTCGGCTGGTATCGCCGCCTGCGGGCCGCGACCGATCGGGAGATCACGGCCGCGGGCGGTATCTCGAGCTATGAGGAGATCCGGGAACTCGAGCGGATGCAGATCCACTCGGCCCTGGGGATGGCGATCTATACGGGCCGCCTGGGCCTGGACGAACTTCGAGCCATGGCGGACGAACCCTCGCCACGCGCCGGCGCTCGTCAAGCGGACCCGACCGCAACCAGTCACTAAATGTTTGGGGGGATTGGGGCGCCGCCGGCGCGGCGGGCCATGCCAGACCCGCCGCCGGGCGTCCCAAGGGGGGCAATGCTTAGAGGTGGGCGTCGAGCATCTTCTGGACGTCCGATTTGCCCATCGCGCCGACACGCTGGTCCACCACCTTGCCGCCCTTGAAGAGCAGCAGGGTGGGAATTCCCCTGATGTTGTAACGCATGGCCGTCTGGCCGTTGTGGTCGACATTCAACTTGCCGACCTTCACCCGGCCGTCGTACTCCTGGGCAATGGCGTCAATCGTCGGCGACATCATGCGGCACGGGCCGCACCATTCCGCCCAAAAGTCCACCAGGACCGGCTCCTGCGAATTAAGGACATCCTGGTCGAAAGCTGCATCGGAAAAGTTCACTGTATGCTCACTAGCCATTCGGTTTGGCCCTCCCTTGTTCGATACTCCGTTTACTACAGATGCAAGGATCGCCGCAAAGATTCACGGGCGAGGCCCTGTCACGGGATAAGTTGCTGTTTTTTAAGAGCCAGGCACAGCACCCCAAAAGGACTCCCGACCCCAGCGGCTGAACGTCGCGCCAGACGCCACGCCGGCCGGCGGACCGGCCACGGCTCTGCCTTCCATGATCGCATTCTGCCAGGTCGGTCTCAAGTACGGAGGGGGGGCTTCGGCCGCCGGTTGGGCGGTTCACCTGGCCCCGGACCCTCTTCGCAGCCCGACGCCGCGGCGCCTGATGCGGGCTTGCCTGGAGGTCCTTGCCGCCAGACCGGCTCATGGGGAACGCAAGAGCGCTTCAGACGGATGGACGTGCGCAACATGCATCTATCCCAGGGCCATGCTACGGATGGTCCAAGTCCGGCATGTGCCCGACTCGCTTCATAGAAACCTCGAGGCGCGCGCGGCCCTGGAAGGGCTGTCTCTGTCGGACTACCTGCTGCGTGAGATGCACCGCTGGGCCGAGCAACCAACCATCGCAGAACTCAAAGAGCCGTTAGCTCGGCGGGTACCGGTCGTGGTCAGCGTTCCTCCCGCCGAGATCATCCGTTGCGAGCGAGAAGGCCGTTGATCGTCGTCGATTCCTCCGAGATCACCGAACGACTGCTCGCCCGTCCGCAAGCAACGGCAGCGCAGCCGCCGCGATCGTGGCCGGATCCTCGCGCATGACTGAATAGCAGCGACTCCGCATATGACGTCAACGCCACGACTGGGCGGACCCCGCAACGTATCTGAACGCGTTCAAAAAACCGCTTGACAGGCTTTACGCCGCGATGCATACTCAATCTTGAACGCGTTCAAATCGATGCCGTGTACTACTCGCCGGCGCGGAAAAGCGATCTGCCGCCGGAGGCGCAACGCGAATGAGGGGAGTCCAGACCGATGAGGATCGTCATACCCGGAGGCAGCGGACAGATAGGGGGTATCCTGGCGCGGCATTTCCACGCCAATGGCCACAGGGTCACGGTTCTCAGCCGCACCCCCGGCACGGCGACATGGCGAACGGCACATTGGGATGGCCTCACGCCGGGCGCATGGGTCGACGAACTCGGCCAGTGCGACGTCTGCATCAACCTTGCCGGGCGAAGCGTCGACTGCCGCTACGGCGCAAGGAATCGCCGCGCCATCTATGAATCGCGAGTGCAAAGCACGCTTCTGTTGAATCAGGCGATTGGCTTGCTGCCTCGGCCGCCGCGCCTGTGGATAAACGCCAGCACCGCCACCATCTACCGGCACGCGATCGATAGGCCTATGGACGAAATCGGCGGCGAATTGGGCGGGAACGAGGAGGGGGCTCCGGACACGTGGAACTTTTCCATCCAGGTCGCGAACGCATGGGAGCGAGCTTTCTTTTCGGCCTCCAATCCGCGCACCCGCAAGATCGCGATCCGCGGCGCGATGACCTTCAGTCCCGGCCGCGGGGGTGTCTTCGACGCGTTCCTGGGCCTGGTGCGCCACGGTCTCGGGGGCGCGCAGGGAACGGGCGCCCAGTATGTTTCCTGGATTCACGAAGCCGATTTTGTGCGCGCAATCGATCTGCTGATCGCCCGGGAGGACTTGTCCGGCATTGTCAATCTCGCGTCTCCCAACCCCCTGCCCAATCGCGACTTCATGCGCGCCCTGCGCGACGCGTGGGGCATCCGGATGGCCCTGCCCCTGCCGGAATGGACGATGGAGATGGGCGCCTTTCTCTTGCGGACCGAATCGGAACTCGTGTTGAAGAGCCGCCGTGTCGTGCCGGGCCGGCTGCTCGCTTCCGGCTTCCAGTTTCTCTTTCCGGAGTGGCCCAACGCCGCCCGGGATCTCGTCGAGCGTTGGCGCCAGTGTGAAATGCGCCCCCGGGCCGTCCTCGGCGTGCGGAAGGAAGCCTGACGTGTGGCACTTATTGCAGAGGCACGCCTTGCCGATACGGGCTCATTTGGAATCCGCGTTGGTGATTACCTACGCCGTTCCACCTCCTGTATTGGAGGCGTATCTTGCGCCCGGGCTGACCCTGGACACGTACGCGAACTCCGCCTTCCTGGCGATCGCACTCGTCCAGACCCGCAATCTCAGGCCTGCTTTTCTGCCGGCCGCCTTTGGGATCGATTTCTGCCTCTCGGGGTACCGGATGTTCACTCGCTACCGGACGTCCGCGGGCCGAAGTCTGCGCGGTCTTGCAATCCTGAGGAGCGACACAGACCGGCCGGCGATGCAATGGTTCGGTAACCTGCTCACGCACTATCGGTACCAGCGCTCACGCTGGCTAGTGCGGCGGACGAACTGGAAGTACGAGATTCAGGTGACCACGCCAGACGGGCGGGCTGATTTACAGATTGAGGCGGACCTGTCAAAAGCGCCGGCAGCACCTCCGCCCGGATCGCCGTTTCGCGATTTCAGGGAGGCGCGGAAGTTCGCCGGACCTCTTCCGTTTACGTTCGACTACGAAAGCCAGACACACTCCATCATCCGCGTACCGGGCGTTCGGCAGGACTGGAATCCCCGGCCCGTCCCGGTCACCGTGCACCGCAACACATTCCTGGAACAGGAAGCGTTTCGTGGCGCCGGCGCAATCCTGGCGAACGCGTTCTTTCTGCAGGACGTCCCCTACTCATGGCGATCCGGGATTCGCGAAAGACTTCCATGAAAACTCCAGGCACCAGTCGAGGGAAGTACGACGGCGTCGTCCGGATCTTTCGCTATAACGTTCACTACTATGTGGGCAGTCTCTGCACGTTGCTGTTCATCGTGATCCTACTGGGACTCAATCGATGGCCGCCAATGCTGGACGCGGCGCTGGGCGGGTTGGCGGGTCTCGCCGCGTTCTGGTCGGCGAGTTCCCTGATCGTCTCCTACTACATCTACGATCACGCCGCCGTTACCGGATGGCACTGGCTTCCCCGGACGCTCCCGTATCCACCTCGCCGATGGCTCACGATCCATGCGGGCCTCGACGAGTCCACAGAGACCCTCACACGCCTTTTCCCCGGCACCGCATACGTCGCTCTTGATATTTACGATCGCGGGGAGATGACGGAGCCTTCAATTGCACGTGCACGCCGCATGCATCCTCGCGGTCCATCTGCGGTCCGATGCAAACTGGATGCGCTTCCCTTGCCCGACCGGCGCAGGGACACCGTTTTCCTACTCTTCGCGGCCCACGAAATTCGCGAGCCGGGACGCAGGGTACTGTTATTTCGGGAGGTCACGCGCACCGTGGCGGCGCGGGGACAGATTCTCCTGGTCGAACATCTCCGGGATTGGAAGAATTTTGTCGCCTTCGGCCCGGGATTCTTCCATTTCTATTCGCGGCGTGAGTGGCTACGCGTCGTTCGGGAGGCAGGCCTCACGGTCGAACGGGAGTTCCCGGCGACACCGTTTGTCAGGTGCTTCCTGATGTGCACGTCCGCCAGATGAGGCTGAACGCGGTGGAGAGGCTGCTGGTAAACAATCCAGTGCGCACTCTGGTGCAGCGGTTGTATGAAGCTCCACTCCTGCTGCAACTGGGCGGAGGCTGGACGGGGCGCGGGTCCTGGAGGTCGGCTGCGGCCAAGGCGCCGGAGTTGAAATCCTCCTGGAACAGTTCGGAGCGAGTCAGGTCTACGGGATCGAGATCGATCCGGCTCAGCTTCGACGCGCCCAGCGCCGCCTGGCGGCCTATGTCGACCGGCGCGCTGTGCTCGAATTGGGTAGCGCTGAAGGTTTGCCGTTTGCCGATCGATCTTTCGACGCGCTGTTCGACTTCGGTGTGTTGCACCATATACCGGCATGGCAGACGGCCGTGGCAGAGATCAGCCGAGTGCTTCGACCGGGGGGGGGGCGATTCTTCTTTGAAGAAGTGACCCGAGATGCATTGGACCGTTGGCTCTATCGGACCTTGCTGGAGCACCCCGCCGAGAATCGTTTTAGCGAAGGGGAGTACGTCGCTGAATTAGCGGCGCACGGAATCGAGCTGTTGCAGGAACCCCGGCGGATCCTGGCAAACGACATCTTCATCGGAGTGGGGCAGTACCGGCGGCAATAGTTCTGCCCTGATGGCGGCCCGTCACCGTGGCTGAACGCTAGCAGATTCTCCAAGGGAAACCTAGGCTTTTTGGACGCCCCGCCGGTTATTCTCCACCACCCAACTCGAATGGGTATGCACCGGCGCGCCCGGCTTGGTGACAAAGGGAACCACACGGTAGTCCGCGCGGCACTGTGCCGGCGTCAGGGTGAGATTCACATACCCGCGCTGCCCGTTGAATTTCTTCAAATGCGGATTTTCGCGGTACCAGTCCTGCGTTTCCGGCCGTTCGTCCGTGCCGTCGCCCCCTGACGAAATCGACGTTCCCGTGAACTCCGTTCCCACCACCACTGCCTTTTCGTCCTTCCAATCCACCTTCAGATCGCTGACCCAATTGGAGTGAATATCGCCCGTGATCACAATCGGGTTGGAGGGCTTTCTGTCCCGCAGGTACTTCATCACACGATCGCGGCACACTTCATATCCACCCCATTGGTCCATCGAAAACGCCTCCTCCGGACCGGGCTTCATGTCGATTCGCGCCATCCGCACCTGGTTCGCAAGAATGTTCCACCGGCCCTTGGATCGGTCCAATGTCTGCTTCAGCCACGCTTCCTGCGCGTCCCCCAGAATCGTACCCTTCGGATCAAGCGTTCCGGGACACACCGGCTTTGTGCCGTCGCCGCAGGGTTGATCGGTGCGATACTGCCGGGTATCGAGAACCGTAAACTCAGCCAGGTCCCCATACCCCACCCGCCGGTACAACTGCATGGTTGTGCCTTTGGGCAGCGAGGCAATCCGCAGCGGCATGTGTTCGTAATACGCCTGGTAGGATGAGGCGCGCCGCTCCAGAAACGCCTCGCGCGTCTGCTGGTCCTCGGGAACCTCCGCCGCATAGTTGTTGTCCAGTTCATGATCGTCCCAAGTCACAATCCAGGGACACTGCGCATGCATCTTCTGGATGGCGGAGTCCGTTTTGTACAGAGCGTGCCGGTTGCGATAGTCCGTCAACGTGACAATCTCCGCGCTGTTGTGCCGGCGGACCCCGTTCGTTCGCGCCGGTCCCTCATAGATGTAGTCCCCCAGGTGGACCACCAAATCCGGATCGTCGGCGGCCATATGCTGGTACGCGGTCCAGTGCCCCGCTTCCCAATGCTGGCAGGATGCGAACGCGAGCTTCAGTTTTTCCAACGATTGTCCCGGCCGGGGAGTGGTACTCGCGCGCCCAACCGGGCTCGTCTCTTTGCCCACTTTGAACTGATACCAGTAGGGCCGCTGGGGTTTGAGTCCGCTCACCTCGACGTGCACCGAGTGGGCCAGCGTCGGAGCCGCCGTGGACTTGCCTTTCTTGACGATGCGGCGGATGCCCTCATCCTCGGCAACGACCCAGTCCACTTCCACGGCGGTATTGTCCATACCACCCCCGGCCAGCGGATCCGGAGCCAGCCGCGTCCAGAACACAAATCCATCCGGCGAGGGATCGCCCGACATGACGCCCAGGGAAAACGGATATTTCGCAAAAGCGGGTGCCGCATAGACCGTAGATGCCAGCGCGGCGCCGCGCAGCAGAAACAGCCTCCGGCTCGAGTGCATGGGCACGATTTTAACCTACGGCGGTCACTGGTACCGAAAAGGCCACGGCCGCATCCGTTCGCAAGGCGCGTCCGGCCCCGGCGGGCGGTTCGGGTTCGGCCCGCTCTCCCGGGGCGGGAGATCCAGCATGCAGTTCCCCAGACTCGGCCACAGTCGGCGCCTGACGAACCGAATCCGGCAATGCTACAGCTTCGACGGGCGCGCGGGAATTCAGGTGACGCTGCGAGCGAAAGCTCGCGTGAACTCGCGCCAAAGTGCCCCTGTCCACGGCCCCGTCCAGGCCAAGTCCAACTTGTTGACCCTCCCCAGTATCGTTTGCTTCGGTCTGAAACCATTGGAATACCCCCGGCAATCACCTGATTCGAGCGAAAAAAACTCCTCATTTGGCGAATTTGGTGACAAATTGCCGTCCCGCCCGTCTGTGCCTTCCAAGGATAGTTATCGGCGCCGCCCTCCCGCGCCACGGGGACTCGGGCGGTAGCCTGATTTCGGCGACAGGGGTGACCGTTGCAGCCGAAAGTTACGTGACGCGCCCAGACGACGGGGAGGCGCTCCGGTCGAGAGGGCCGGTTCCGAGGGGCGGCCAGTCACAGGCGTTTTCGCCCCTCCTGAAGATCGCAGGAGGGTAGATAGATGGAAAATCGTCTTTTTCCGCTTTTCGGTGCACTGTTGATGACCGGTGCGCTCTCATGGGCCCAGAATACCGGCCGCCTTTCCGGCAAAATCGAAGACCCGTCGAACGCGCCCGTTGCCAGCGCGGAAATCCAGTTGTCCTTACCGGGCGCGGACAAGGCCGTGTTTTCCACTGCGACCTCCGAGGATGGGTTCTTCCATTTCATCGGAATCCCCGCCGGCGCTTACGATCTGACGATCAGCGCCGATGGCTTCCGTAACTATCACGCGCGCGCCCTGAAGGTCGACCCGGGACGCGAGCTGAACCTGCCTGTGGTTCGCCTGGAACTCGGATCGGTCGTGGAAGCGATTGAGGTGAGCGCCCAATCCGCACCCGTGCAAACCAGCAATGCCGAGATCGCCACCACCGTGTCCTCGCAACAGGTGCTGAATCTCCCGACCCTGAATCGCCAGATGATCACCCTGATTCAGACTCAGGCGGGAGTCACCGATGGCCGAGGTCCGACTTCAATTAATGGACTCCGAACTTCGGGAACGAACGTGACCATCGATGGCATCAATGTCCAGGACAACTACTTCCGGCGCAGCTCGCTCGATTTCATGCCCAACCGGCCGACCACCGATCAGGTAGCCGAGTTCACCATCACGACGTCGAACACCAACGCCTCGGTGGGAGGCGGCGCGGCGCAGGTGGTGATGGTCACGCCCTCCGGTTCCAACCAGTATCACGGCACGGCGCTGTGGTCCAACCGCAACAACTACTTCGCCGCCAACGACTGGTTTGCCAACCGCGATCGGCTGCCCAACCCGTTCCTGAACCAGAATCAATACGGAGGCTACCTCGGCGGCCCCGTAATCAAGAACAAGCTCCTGTTTTACGCCGGCTACGAGAAGCTGGACGCGCGCCAGCAGAAAACGGTCACGCGACGGATTCTTACCCAGACGGCGCGCGACGGAGTGTTCACTTACCGGTCGGGAACGGAAGTCCGGCGGGTGAACGTGCTGCAGGCCGCGGGCGTAACGGCGGATCCTACCATCCAGGGCCTGCTCGCGAAAGTCCCCGGTGCGGATCGCATCAACAACTTCAACACCGGCGACAGCGTGGCCGGCCTGCTCCGCAACACGGGAGGATTCTCGTTTCTGACGCGCAACAACGGAACCCGCGACAACATTACGGCGAAGGTCGACTACCTGTTGTCACCGAAACATGTCATCAGCGGGACGTACCTCTGGAACAACGAGTTTGTGGATCGCGAAGACGTCATGAACGACAGCGTGGCCCAAAACTGGACCAATGGCTTCGGCGCCGTTCCCACGGCCTTCACCGACGCGAGCCGGAATCTGCTGTCGTTGACGTGGCGCTTCAATCCCACCGCGCGATTCACCAACGAAGCTCGATTCGGATTCAATCTCGCCCCGTCGAACTTCGGATCGACGGAAGACTACCCGGTCAATTACCGGATGACGTATATCTCGAATCCGCAAAGCAACGCGTTGCCGCAAGGGCGTGACACCTATACGTTCCACTACACGGACAATGCGAGCTACGTGACCGGCAAGCACAATCTCCAATTCGGTTTCAACGCGCATCAACTCCGGATCCGGAAGTTCGAGAACATCGGAATCCGGCCCCTGCTCTATATCGGGCTCGGACAGAACCGTGGGTTGACGGGCGCCGATTTGCCGGGAGCGGGGGCACAGGACATCCAGGCAGCCAACGACTTGCTCTCGCTGATGGGCGGTTACGTCGAGCGCATCGACCAGATCTTCAACGTCACCAGCCGCGACTCCGGCTTTGTGCCGAACGCGCCGAATGAGCGCCGCCTGCGCCTGCTGACGTACGCTCTCTACTTCCAGGACACCTGGAAGATCCGGCCGCGCCTGACCCTGACGCTCGGGATGCGATGGGAACCGTTCATGCCCGTCGATGAGGCGAATTCCCTGTTCCTGCTGCCCCAAATGACGGATGGCAATCCCATCCACACCCTACTTTCGAATTCAACGTTGGATTTCGCGGGCAAGTCCGCCGGAAAGCCCTGGTACCAGCGCGACCTGAACAACTTCGCGCCCAACATCGGGCTGGCGTGGGACCCGTTTGGCGACGGCAAGACGAGCGTGCGGGCGGGTTACATGATCGCGTACGTCAACGACAATACCGTGCGCGCCCTCGAGAACAATGTCGCGACCAACGATGGCCTGCGAACCAACGTGATTCGCACCGGACTCGCCGCCAATCTTCGAAATCCTCCCACGGTCCAGACTCCCCGGCTTCAGGTTCCGCGCACCTTCGCGGACAACTATGCTCTCGACCGGACCACTGCGTTCGGCCTTCCCGACCCCGGCTTGGCCACCCCGTACATCCAGCAGTGGAATCTGTCGATCCAGCGTGAGTTTCAGGGCAACGTCCTGGAAGTGCGCTACCTGGGCAACCACTCGGTGAAGCTCTACCGGGGCATCGATTATAACCAGATCGACATCCGCTCCAACGGCATCTTCGACGATTTCATGCGGGCCTACAGCAACGGAAATCTGGCGCGGGCGGCGACCGGGACGTTCAATCCCAACTACAATGCCGCCATCGCGGGCAGCCAGCCCTTGACCGTCATCCCCACGCTTCCGGGCAGCGGAGGCCTTAACACCGCCGCCGACC
Source organism: uncultured Solibacteraceae bacterium (assembly GCA_964529305.1). Taxonomy (GTDB): domain Bacteria; phylum Acidobacteriota; class Terriglobia; order Bryobacterales; family Bryobacteraceae; genus CAZGUX01. The sequence continues at coordinate 51,234 of CAZGUX010000036.1, forward strand.
GCCTCCGGATCGAGCGTGGCGAGATTGGCGCCTACCTCAACGCGTTGCAGAACGACGGCCGGAATGGCGCCCTCAGCTTCTACCGCAATCCGGTGGCCTTGGGCACCAACATCATGACCAACTACAGCACGGCCGGCTATCACGCGTTGCAGGTCGATCTGCAAAGACGCCTTCGCGCCGGTCTGCAAACGCAGGTAAACTACACCTTTGGGAAGGTTTTGTCCGACGCCGGCGCCGAGACCGATGAGTTGTTCGACGCGTTTCTCGATGTCAACAATCCGCGCCTGGAGCGCGCCCGCGC
>CAZGUX010000037.1:0-3838 GCA_964529305.1 uncultured Solibacteraceae bacterium
TCGTACAACAACTGCTGGAGGCACCTTCCAAGGGCCAATATTTCAATCTAGCGATACGGGGAAAATACCGATATGAGCGAGTGCCAGAGAGCGATTCCTTATTTTAGCGCTTATGGGTCGGAGACCGGCGCCACTGGCCCCGAGGCACTGATGGCATCCCGAAGGCAATTTCTGTCCGCCGGCCTGGTCGGGCTTTCCGCAAAGGCCGACCGGCGGATCGATGGCGGCTTTGTTCTGGAGTCGCAGACCCTCGGCCATCGCCTGCGCGACCGCCTGCCCTTTCCCCCGCCCCGCCGGCAGCGCCGCGTCCCCGTCGTGATTGCCGGCGGGGGCATCGCCGGTCTGTCCGCGGCCTGGGAGTTCGACCGGCGCGGCTTCCGCGACTTCGTTCTTCTGGAGATGGAAGCAGCGGCCGGCGGAAACTCGCGCTGGGGCGAGAACGACGTGAGCCCCTACCCCTGGGCCGCTCACTACGTGCCGGTCCCCAATCGCGGCACGACTCTGGTGCGGGAGTTGTTCGAGGAACTCGGCCTGATGCGCGGAGACGAGCGCGAAGAGCGGCACTTGTGTCATTCCCCACAGGAGCGGCTTTTCCTGCACGGGCGCTGGCAGGAAGGGATCGAGCCGACCGTCGGCGCCACGCGACGGGATACGGATCAATACCGGCGGTTTGAGAGTCTGATCCAGGAGTACCAGGCTTCCGGCCAGTTCACCATCCCCATCGATGCGGGAGCGAAAGCCTCGCCACTCGACAGCATCTCCGCCGCCGCGTGGATGCGGCAGCAGGGCTTCGATTCGCCCTATTTGCGTTGGTACGTCGACTACGCCTGCCGCGACGACTACGGCGCTTCGCTGGAGGCAACCTCGGCTTGGGCGGCGATTCACTACTTCGCCTCCCGCGAGCACGACGAGCACAGCCCGTTCACGTGGCCCGAAGGGAACGGCTGGATCGTCAAGCGCCTGCTGACCAGACTTTCCCGCTACCTCGAAACGGGCGCACCCGTGTACCGCGTCGCCCGCGCGGGCAGCCGGCTTCGCGTCTTCACCCCATCCGTGGAGTATCTCGCCGAGGCGGTGATCTTTGCCGCTCCGACGTTTCTGGGCAGGTACGTGATCGAGAACGCTCCCGCGGCGGAGGGCTTTGACTACTCGCCCTGGCTGACGGCGAACCTGACGCTCGACCGGGTGCCGCGTTCTCACGACGGGTTCGAGGTGGCCTGGGACAATGTCATCTACAACTCACCGTCGCTCGGCTACGTGGTGGCCACCCATCAGAACCTGCAGTCGCGGACGGAGAGGACCGTCTGGACCTACTACTGGGCGCTGGCGGATCGCACTCCCGCCGAGGCGCGGCGTTGGTTGCTGACAGCCGAGTGGACAGTTTTGAAAGACGCGATCCTCGCCGACCTCGCCCGGGCCCATCCCGACATTCGCCAATGCGTGGCGCGCGTCGATATTCTCAGGCTGGGGCACGCCATGATCCGGCCGGCGGTGGGATTTCTGTTTTCCGAATCGAGGCGCCGGATCGCCGCCAGTGGGACGGACCGGCTGTTCTTCGCGAATTCCGATGTGAGTGGGATTTCGATCTTCGAAGAAGCGCAATACCGCGGCGTGCTCGCTGCTCGGAGGGCGTTGCGGGCTCTCGGCCGGGCCTAGGCCCAGAAGCTATGCGTTGGCTCCGAACCGCGGGTGTGACCCGCAGTTCCGGTGAAGGGCCCCACGCAACCCGCGGGCTTACATCCACGGTTCGGTAGATGATCCGCGACTGCTGCAGACGCCGGCCAACCGGTGGTCAAACAGCTTGACCGGCGCGCGGCTTCGCGTCGGCCAGGTCGAGGTCGCGACTGGCAAACCACCAATACCCCGCAAGGATCAGCGCGGACGACAGCAGCATCACCACCGAACACCCCGCGAACACGGCCCCGAGTCCCCACGAACCCTTCAGCGCGCCCGCGGCCAGCACCCCGATGCCGCCCGCGGCGGTGTTCCCGGCGTTCATCAGGCCCACGGCGGTGGAGCGCATCGCGGGAGGCAACAAATCGCACAGCATCGGGGCTTCATTCGCGCCGCCGACCGACCGCAGCAGACCGTAGCCGACGAGCATTGCAGAGACTACGCTCAGCCCGGCGGGAGACAGGAAGGCAACCAGCATGGGAAGTGTCGCGACGTAGCAAAGGCTCTGGACCAGCATCCGGCGTCGCCGGTCTCCGCGGGCCGCGCGATCGGAGAGCGCCCCGCCTGCCGCCGCGCCGATCGCGCTCGAGAACTGCAGTAGGAACGATCCCGAAAACGCTGCCGCTCCCAGGCTGAGCCCGTACACTTCATGGAAATAGAGCGGAAGCCAACTGAGGAATATGTTGTTCGCCACCGCTCCCGACATCGCCCCCAGGAACATCGCCACGAAGGTACGGACTCGAAAGAGGCGGCCCACGTTGGCCCAGGCCAGGTTGGATGCGACCCGGCCACCGCTCGCGTTCGCGTCGCGCAAACAGACGAACACCACGAGCGAGACGATCAGCCCGAGCGCTCCCAGAACCTTGAAGGCCGCTTGCCACCCGTAGTGCTGCCCCAGGTAGCCCGCGGCGGAAGCCCCGGCCACCAAACCCACGCCCAGGCCGGCCACGTGGATGCCCATCGCCAAGGCCCGCGTTCCGGCAGGATGATGGTCGGCGATCAGGGCGATTGCCGCCGGCAGGTAGAGACACTCGGCCAAGCCCATCATCGCCCGCGTGAGCAGTACCTCACGGAAGCCGGTCGCATACCCGGTGACCAGTGTGACAGTACTCCAGGCCGTGATGCTGCCCACGACGATCAGCCGCCGCGAAAACGTATCGGCGACGATCCCCGCGAACGGCGATCCCAGCGCGTAGGTCCACAAGAAGACCGAACTCGACACCGCCAACTGCACATCGCTCATGTGCAGGTCGCGGCGAAAGAGCGGGAACACCGCCGCCGTGGCCGCCCGGTCGCCATAGTTCAAGGCCCCGCACAGGAACAGCAGGACCACCGTAATCCAGGGCCGCCAGGCGCCGGGAGGATTGCCTTTGGCCGTACTTCCCTCGCGAGGCCTGCGTTGAAAGAAATCGACGACGAATCCGATTCGCAAGTGCTCAGTATACGTTGACGTTCCTGCTCACGATCTCCGGCCGCGACCATGCACGCCAACCTGGATGGGGCCGAACGCGAGATTCGTCGTCCTCCTTCCGCCCCCCTCGACACGAACGCCGTCACAGCCTGAGCCGGCTGCCAGCGTGGAGGTGATATCCTAACCACCATCCAGAACGCGACCATGGGGAATCGGACCGGACTTTTCGCCGCCGCGGCTGGGATTCTGATCGTCGCCGGAGCCGTGCATCGTGTACGCGCCGTTCCCGATGCGCCGCCCGAGTCCCGGATCGCTTTTGCAGACGCGACCTTTCGCCTCACCTTCGGACTTCTCGACCAGTCCCCCCAGTCCTGGGACGGGCGGGTCGTGCCGGTCACCGGCCAATCCTTCCAACTGGAGCCGGACCGTCTGCGCCATCACAACTACTTCGTCAAACCGAATCCCGACTTGCCGAACGACTACATCCGGGATGCACATTCCTGGGTGGCTGGCACGCGCGGCGCGTGGATGCGCGGGAAGAACGCCAAGGTGGTCCTTGAACGCCCGTCGCTGCTGCTGAATGTTGTGGGCGGCCCGCCCGAACAGGAAGTCCGCATCGAAACCGTTCGCGGCAACTTTTTATTCCGGCCTTCGGAGTTGGGTCTGTTCGAGCCGCGCCGCTTCGTGGATGGCAACGTTCTGGTCGAACGCGTTCCGGCATCGAGTCCTATCTCCCCTCAGCCAGGAATGTGC
>CAZGUX010000038.1:0-12021 GCA_964529305.1 uncultured Solibacteraceae bacterium
GGCTCCAGTTCGGTGGCGTAGAACCTCGGGGCCCAATTGACGCCGCCCTTGGGCGAGCCGCTTTGCCGGCGCCACCATTTGCGGCCGTCGTGGTCGGAGGTGCCCAAGGCAACGAAGAACTTCCACGGCCGGTCCTTGTACTTGGAATTGAGATGTTTGGAGGTCTGCGACTGCATGTCGCGCATAAGATTGGAGATCCCGTCCTGGTATTGGGCTGGAGCAACCAGTGGCCTTGCGTGGGAGTGAGGCAGAAATCAAGGACGGTGACCTTGTATTGGGCGGCTTTGCGGAACAGGAGGCTGAGGTGGAACTGGAAATCCGGATCTTCGAGGAAGACAAGTTGACCCTTATTGCCACGTTGGACAACGTGGTAGATGTGAGTGGGCCGGAAGCAGCGGTGCGGTCGAGGCACGTTGTTTCCGGTGCAATCGTCAGGCCAAGCCGGAAAACGCGCTCGGCCCCGGATGGCGAAAGTCAGACAAGCCGGACAACGCGTGCCGGACAAGAGGCGGAATCGAGTCGTGCGGCACGGATTACCGCGAGCCGAACCGGGTGCCTGGCACCGGGCGGGCGGGATTGGGCCGGACGAAAAACAGAAACAAACCCTGCCTCCCTTCTGCCCCCTTCTTGGGGCCGCCGGACCGCCAACGGGTCGGATGACTTTCCGGCTCCGGTGCCTGGCACCGGGTTGGCTGGGCAGACTCAGGAAGGTGCCTGGCACCGGATTGGATTCGACTCAAGGGACCACGGTTGATAGCCCCTTTGGGGAAAAGGAAACCTGCCGAAGGAGTTTTGCTCGTCTGGCTTCCGCCAGACTTTGGCCGGTGCCAGGCACCACTTTCGACCGTGTCGAGCCAAAATTCGGTGCCAGGCACTGCCTCGGATCAGACCCCGGCGGCTTGCGGGGCCGGCATCTCGAACGGTTCATCGGCGGAGCCGCCATAAATTGACGGAACGCGCGCGTTCATCGCGCGGAGGTAGGTGCTCAACTGCCCGCGTGCACCTGGTGATTCACCAGGAAGTTCAGGTAGATGCCCGCCGGAAGGTTGTACACGTTGTAGAAATTGAGGGCCGTCGCTACCCGATCGGCCGTCATCGCGGAAACCCGCGCAACGCCCCTTACATATTCGGTCTCGTACCAGTCGACTATTTCCTTCACAGTGCCCGGCGCTTCCGGGCCTTCACCCATGGCAAAATTCAGATCCGCGATCGAGTTCAGAAACCAGACATCGCTGGCCCCGATCTGCCACATCAGCTCTTTCGTCGTCCGGCCTTTTTCGCCCAATTTGTAGTCCAACCGCTCCGGCGGCACCGCCGCCAGGAGTTTCTAGGTTGTCTTCTGTTCGTGGATGACACCGGGCATCAGGAACATCACGAGGCCTTGGACCTGTTCGGGGGTCATTTGCTGCATGTTGGGGAGAACCTCCAGCGGTCATGGTACAAGCCGCTGGTAGAGTTGGGCAAATTGTAACAGCGAAAGCTGTTCTGCGCGGAGGCCGGCTTCGGGAAGTGCATCGACCAGAGCGCGCGGAAAGGCCGTTACGAGGTTGTTCCGCAAGGTCTTCCGCTTGTGCTGGAACGCGAGGCGAACAAATCGGACGAACGGCTCGGGGTTGGCGATTCCCGCCGGCTGCGGCGTGAGGCGGACCACGCTCGAGTCGACTTGGGGGGGCGGTTGAAACGCGGAGGGCCGCACGTTGAACAGAAGTTCGACGCGGGCAAAGAGTTGGGCTTCCACGGAAAGCGCGCCGTATTCGCGGCGGCCGGGTTCGGCCGCCAGACGTTCGGCCACCTCCTTCTGGATGAGGAACACGGCCCGCGAGACCCCGGTTGTGCGCCACACACGCTCCATGATGGGAGCGGCGGCGTAGTACGGGAGGTTGCCCGCGACAACAGCCGGACCCCATTGGGCCAAGTCGATCCGGGTAGCGTCGCCGCTCACAATCTCCACCCGGCGATCCGTTTCGTACTTCTCCCGCAGGCTGGCGGCCAGCGCGTCATCCAGTTCGATGGCGACCAGTCGCTCCGCGCGCGGCAGCAGATGCGCGGTGAGCGCTCCCTTCCCTGGGCCGATTTCCACAACCAGGGGCACGGGATCGGGACACGCCGCCCTCGCGATCCGCTCGAGAATCGAACCTTTGATGAGAAAGTGCTGGCCGAGACGCTGCCGCGCCACTCGCGGCTATCCCTTGACGACGATCCGGCTGCGGCGCAACAGGATCCTCCCGCCCGTGGGCCGGCCGAACATCTTGGCCGGCGTGTAGGTGGTGAACAGGATCAGGTTCCCGATTTCTCCATTGATCTCGCCGCTCGAGACGTTGTAGTCGACCACCCGTCCCAGGCTGTCGATCTCCACCTCGACCAGAATGTCATCGACGGGCTGAACCCGCGGAATCGCGGGAACCGCGTAGATTCCCGCTTCCTGGTAGAGCGGCGTGGACACGTCGTTCGCCAGGTTGCGCTGAAATCCGAGAGTCGGCATCAGGGCGCTGAACAGGAAGACCGCGGAGGCCAGGCCGCCCGCGAAGGGCAATGCCAGCGGCCGCATCATGTTCTCGAACACCAGACGCATCCGCCAGGTCACGTACTCCACGCGGGACGAAAAGCTCCGCTTGGCGAGCATTCTCAGCCTCTCGCGCGAAGCGATCAACTGCAGATCGATGCGGAGCCGCTTGGGCGCCTGCACGACCGGAATGGCCCGCAGGGACTCGCGCAGCCGAATCATCTCGTCGTGCCTGAACGCGCAGTGCCGGCATTCTCCCAGGTGTGCCGCCACGACAGCCCGCATTTCCTCGGACAGCCGTTGGTCGACATATTCGCACAGCGCTGATTTGATCGAATGACAACTCATGGAACGCCTCAATCCGCCGGTTGTGGCCGCCAGTCGAAGGCCGGCCTTGGCCGCAACCGAATTGCCAATTGCTGCCGCATCGCTTCACGGCCCCGCAAAATCCGCGATTTTACGGTGCCGATCGAGATGCCCAGAATTTCAGCGATCTCGTCGTAGCTCAATTCTTCCAGGTCGCGCAGCACCACCGCCGTGCGATAAACGGGAGTGATCTGGGCAAGCGCTTCCTCAATCAGAAAGAGCCTCTCTTGATCGAGTACATGATCGAAGGGCGACGGGCCGTCGTCCGGCAATATCTCGCCGAAGCTGGGTTGGCCCTCCGGATCGTCCTCGAGCGGTACCTGCTTTCCCCGGTGCCGGAACGTCCACCGCCGGTAGTTGTGCGCCTCATTGACCGCGATGCGATAGACCCAGGTCTTCAGGCTGCTATCGCTCCGAAAGTGTTCGACATTTCGAAAAACCTTCAGAAACACTTCCTGGACAACATCATAGGCGTCACCCGGATCGCCCAATAAGCGGTAAATCAGGTTGTAGACCGGGTTTTGAAAACGCTCGACCAACTCCTCGTATGCGCTTTCCAGCCCATCCTGGAGGCCGCGAACCAACTGCCCCTCTTCCCAGCTCATCTCGCCGGGAGAGTTGGTGTTTAACCCGAGGGTAAGAGGATCGGCCACAGGAGCCTCGTTCTTTCAGTGTAGTACCGCTCTGGAGATTTGGACACCGGGGGGGCGTCAAAGGTTCCAGAGGAGGGCGGACAATCTCGCCTTGTCCGCTACCCTGCGGTCAGACCTTGTACTTCGCGTAGTCGAAGGGCTCGTTGACCAGGTGGTACTCCGGTTCACCCGCCATCTGCAGGTAATAGGTTTTGAGCGGCGTGCGCTGGAAATCCGTCAGCTTGCGGGGTTCCGCCTTGCCGCCTTCCACCCACTCGTAGACCGGCACTTCCCAGGGATTGAACGTATCGCTCAACCCACGCTCCACCGCCGTCCGGTACAGGTTCACGTTCCCGGGCTCGTGGCCCGCCAGCCACAACCCGATCAGATCCAGTCGGAACTTGTCCTTGGAGAACATCACGATGTTCGTCAGGTAATCCTGGCCGATGCCGAATCCGTTGCCGCTGCGCCCGTAGATCCCTTCGATCATGGCGAGTCCGGTCCTGAGGACGCTCATGTTGTCGAGAGTCTTGTGGGCCCAGATCTCCTGATTCATCGGACTGAGGGAATGCGGGCTCTGGTAGCGCGAGTAGTTCAATTTCAGGTGGCGTTCAAAGAACTTGTTGACGACCGGTTCGACCCGTGCGTGAATGTCCGGCTTCATGAAGTCAGGCACTCCCGTCACCATGCTCCAGCCGGGACAGAACCGTACGAACGGCAACACCACCAGACCCTGTTCGTTCTTCACCGACTGCGTCATGCACATCCCGTGGGCTTTCCACTTGGCGATGTTCAGCATCCACGTGTCGGGCTCGTTGACGGGAGCGTAGTGCGGAATGCGGGAATAGACCACCGCGTCCGGCACCTTGCTCCAGGTCATGTCGTACCCTTCCTTGAAGTTCCGCACCCGTCGCGAGCACTCGTTCATTTCGATGCCCAGCTGCTCGTTGATGTCGACGAATCCGCGGTAGTTCCAGGCATTGAAGTTGTTCGCTTCGACAAAGTGGAACTTCTTCAGGCCGATTTCCTTGAGGCCCATCACCATGCCCTCGTAGAACTGAGGGTCGGTGCCGGTACCCCAGTTCTCCTCGTTGGGCCGGTTCTTCGATCGGACGCTGCAGACGTTGGGCTTGAGCACGATCCGATGCGAGATCGGAATTCCGGAATCCTCCCTGGGAACGAAGATCTCGCGGGAAAGCTGCAGGCCTTCGCGGCGCTTGGACTCTTCGTGCATCTTGTGGGGCACTTTGGTGCGGCGGATGAAGACTGCCTTCGGATTGGCCTCGATGAACGGGTGGAGTCCGAAGTAGGCCTGGGGCAGGCGGCTGGGGGCGGCCTGGACGTTCACTCCCGCGGCGGAACCCGCGGCCAGGAGCGATCCGGTGCGAAGGAAATCACGGCGGCTCAGGTCCATGGTGACCATAGTCTACCACCGGTTCCGGGTCCGTTTCCGGCAGGACTGCTACAATCCGTCTCCAATGAGACCGGCGACTCCCCTGCTGATTGTATGCGCCCTGGCGGCTCTGCCGCACCTCGCCCACGCGCGGCGGCGTCCTTTTTCTGTCGTCGAAACCAGCATCCCTCAAATGCAGCAGGCGTTGCGGAAGAAACGGGTCACGTCCCGCGAATTGGTCGAGCAGTACCTTCAGCGCATCGCCATTTACGAGGACCGGCTGAATGCAGCGATCTTCGTGAACACCAAAGCGCTGGAGGAGGCCGACGAACTCGACCGCCAACGCGCTCGAAAGCAGATCCGGGGGCCGCTGCACGGGATTCCGATCGCCCTCAAGGACAACATTCACACCACGCACCTGCCCACGACGGGCGGCGCATTGGCCTTCGAGGCATTCGTGCCGCCGTATGAGGCGACGCTGACCCGCCTGCTGCGCGAAGCCGGAGCGATCATCCTGGCCAAGACCGGGATGACGGAGTTGGCGAACTGGATTGCCGGCGGGCCGACCCCCATGCCGGGCAACTACAACGCCGTGGCCGGGTACGGCTTCAATCCCTACGATCCGCGCCGCGATCCTCGTGAGAAGTTTGCCGACGGCCGGCCGGCGTTGAACCCGGGAGGTTCGAGTTCCGGTATCGGCACCGCGGCGAATTTCTGGGCGGCGAATGTCGGGACAGAGACCTCGGGCTCGATTCTCAGCCCTTCCAACCAGAACATGCTGGCCGGCATCAAGCCGACGGTGGGGCGGGTCAGCCGGTACGGAGTCATCCCGATCACCGCGGACCAGGACACTCCCGGACCGATGGCGCGATCGGTCGCCGATGCGGCGATTCTGCTCGGCGCCATGGAGGGCGCCGCCCCCGATCCGAACGACCCGGCGACTCGCCGATGCACCCCTCCTCCCGGGCGCGACTATACGAAATTCCTCAAGAAGAACGGCCTGAAAGGCGCGCGTATCGGTATTCCGCGGGCCTACTTTTACGACAAGTTCACGCCGCCCGGCGAGAAGGAGGGACGGGGCGGCCTCGAGGACGACCAGAAGAAAGCGATGTCCGAGGCCATCGAGATTTTGAAGCGGGAAGGAGCCGTCATCGTCGACCCCGCCGACATTCCGAGCGTGGTCGATCCGGCCGCCGGGAACAACCTGTTGACTTGGAATACGTGTTCGGGAAGCGGCAACGCGAAGGGCAAGGACGCCGGCTGCTCGGTGGTTTTCAAGTACGGCATGAAGCGCGACTTCAACCTGTGGCTGCGTTCGCTGGGACCCTCGGCGCCGGTGAAGACGCTGACGGAACTGCGCGAGTGGAACCTGGCGCACGCGAAGGGCGGAGCGATTCGCTACGGCCAGTCGAACCTGGACGTGTCGGATGAGATGGATGTCGAGGCCGACAAGGTCCGCTATGAAAAGGATCGCGCCTGGGATATCCGGCTGGCCGGCGAGCACGGCATTGACGAAGTCATGAAGGCGCAACGCCTCGACGCGCTGTTGTTCCCAGGCGCCTCGGGCGCCTGGGTCCCAGCCAAACCCGGATATCCGACCCTCATCGTGCCGTTCACCATGACCCCGAACGCGCCCAATCCGCCCTTCCCCGAAGGCTTCCAGGCGAAGCCGGCTCCGTTCGGCGTCGCCTTCACCGCCATGGCGTGCAGCGAGCCCCGATTGATCGAACTGGGCTACGCGTTCGAGCAGGCCACCCGGCGCCGCGTCCCGCCGTCGAGTGCGCCGTAGAGAGGACTCAATCATCGATCGGCTAGGTCTCGGCGCCCCATCGCACGGCAACCCGCGCGCTCACGCGACGCGGTTCGATTGTTGCGGTACGCCCGGGATCTGTGCATCTTGATGACGGTGGAACCTTGACCTTCAAGGGGATAGAGTGGAGGCATGTCTCAGTCAGACAGCGGCTTGGCGCCGATCGGGCGGCGCGCTTTCGTTGGAGCCTTGGCGTTCGCGGGGACGATCCCCGCGCAGGGTTCGTCGCTCGAGATCCTCTCGACCGGAATCGTCTACGATCGCGGACCCGGCCTGATCGCCGGAGCCTGCCGTGCGAAGAACGGCGACCTGATCGTCTCCTTCAATAGCGGAGGGGACCTGAGTGCCGGGCAGAAATCCGGCATCGTCCGATCCACCGACGGCGGCAAACGATGGGGCGCGCCGGAACACTTCTTTGAATCCGTGTTCCAGCGCGGCGGCATCGAAGCGGGCTGCACGCTGACGTGCCTGAAGAGTGGACGGCTTCTGCTGCCCTACGCCGATGGGTTCTATCTGTTCCCCGGCACGAAGAACGAAAACCGCAATGCGCTCCTGTTCTGCCCGTTCTCCGACGACCATGGCAAAACGTGGCGAGGCACCAAGGCTCAGGCGTACGAGGGATTTGAAGCGTTCGCCTTCGGCCGGGTGGTCGAACTGGCAAATGGGACGCTGCTGCTGCCCCTGTGGGGCGCATACGATCGCCGCGGGATCTGGGGAGCGGGGCTTCTCAAATCCAAAGACCAGGGCCAAACCTGGGGCGAGTGGCGGTCGATTGTTCGGGAGCACGGCGACGAGACTCCGATTGCTCTGCTGCCCGACGGACGTGTGCTGGCGCTGATCCGCGGCTACTCCCCGGCCCCGGAGCGTCCGTTTCACATGGCGTGGTCAAGCAATGGCGGCGATACCTGGACCCCGCCCAAACGCGTGAGCATCAACGGCACGTCGCCGTCTTTGCACGTGACGCCGCGAGGCTTGTTGCTGGCCGGCTTCCGCAGCACCTTGGCGGGAGGACGCTGCCACGTAGCGTCATCGCGGGACGGCGGCAACACCTGGACGCAGGAACTGGAACTGAAGCTCCCGAAAGGGGACTGGAAGAGCGGTGGCTATCCCGTGTTCACCACCCTGGCCGACGGAAAGATCCTGGCAACGTTTCACAATCGCGAACCTGGCTGGTACGTGGCGTATAACGTGCTGGCGGAGGCTTGAGCGAACCTCCTCTCTCGTTCTCCCCGCAAACCATGGTAGGAATGGAAAGCTACTGACATGAGAAACATCATGCCCCTTCAAGCCTTCCCCTCCATCCCCGCCGGAGCACGGCCCGATCGTTACACCAAGGTGGTGCTCACGGTCATCGCCGCGGCTCTGGTAGTCCTTGCAGTGCGGCCGGCGATCGACGCGCCTCCCGTGCAGGCGCAATCCGAATACTCGTATCTGTACATCGAGCCGGGAACCACGACATTGCGCACTCTGGACGGCCGTGGCCAGGTGCAGGGAAAAGTGGTGATCGACCGGCGGAACGGCGATGTCTGGGGATTTCCGACATCTACCTCGGCGCCCTACCCGATCGTGACCACCAGTCACGAGCCGCCATGGTCGAAAGCGATGTACCTCGGACGGTTTGACTTTACGTCGATGAAGCGCCCCTAAAACAGTGGCGCCGGGCGACGTTGTTTGTCGCCCGGCGCCCTCGAGAGTCGAAACTGCCGGGCGCTGCCGGCCTCATTCTCAGAACTGATACTTCAAGGCGAACTGCATCTCGCGGTTGTTGACAACCGTGGACGTGATCTGACCGAACGTCGCGCTGCCCAAGGTCCGGTCGGGAGCGCTGAATTGCGGGCTGTTCAGGAAGTTGAACGACTCCCAACGGAACTGAATGCGATGGCCCTCCCGGATCCGGAACTCCTTGAACAACGCGAAGTCCCAGGTCTTGGTAGCGGGCGCATCGATCGTACCGACGCCGACATTGCCGTAACCGAGCGTTCCGGGCAAGTACAGGCCCTCGGCGGTCGATCCTTCAAACTTCGAACGGACGTAGTCGCTGGTATCGAACCACTTGGTAACCGCCCGCTGGCCCCACACCCGTTCCGTCGTCGCGCCGGCCGCCACGTGGGGTCGCGGGCTGCTCTGCGGTCCAGTATTGTGAGAATCGCCGCTCTGCGCGATGGTGACCGGCAGGCCGGATTGAAGGACGACGATGCTGTTCAGAGCCCAACCGCCCAGCACGAATCCCTTCAGACCTTTCGCCGTCCGCAGCCACGGAAGTTCGTAGATGTTGCTCCAGACGAAGCGCAACCGCTGGTCGATGTTCGAACGGCCGTAGTCGGCCTCTCGATTGCGCGGGTTCTGGACCACGTTCGGCCCGAAGCCGCCGCCCTCGTTGGCGCCGTAGGCGATCGCGTGCGCCCGCTGATAGGTGAACGCGCCGTTGAACGACAGACCGTTCCCCATCCTTTTCTCTGCCCTGGCCTGCAAGGCGTTGTAGTTGCTGCTGGCCCAGCTTTCCAGGCGCCGCACGGTTCCGAGCGGCAGTAGGGAAGTGGGGGTCCGGGAGTCGACGTAATACTGGAACGGACGTCGCGCCTGAACCGCTCCGGCGCCCGGATCGGGATTGTTCAGATTCGGCACCGTATTTTCCAGGTTCGACGCGGCGCTGCCGACGTAGGCAACCGCGGTCACGAATTGCTTGCCCCAGCTCTTCTCGAGCTCAGACGTCCACTGCCAGATATCGTTATTGCGGTAGGCCGACCGGCCATTCTCCTGAAGATAGCCGATCATCACCAGGGCCGCCGGCGTGCCGGTAACCGGCGAGCCCAGGAACGGGTTCTGGATGGTGGCGGTCGGGCGGGTGCGGTCGTTCTGGAAAACCACCGAACCGGAGAACGGCGGGTTCAGGCTCATGATGCTGAAATTGTTGGTCTGCTGAGCGTTGTAGAAGTTCCCGCTGCCCAGCCGCAGGACCATGCTGTCGGACAGCCGGTACGCGATGCCAAGCCTTGGCATGACCTGCTTCCAGTTGATGTCGTAGAGTTCCTGCCGCACATTCGGGTTCGGCACCAGCATCGGGGCTACGACCCCGCCGACGTTCTGAATGTCGCCGCGTTCAAACGAGAGATTGCGGATCTTTCCTTGGGCGTCAGTCACGGGCCCGAACCAGTCCCAACGGACACCGATGTTCAGGGTCAGCCGGTTGGTCACCTTGATGTCATCGAGAGCGTAGATGCCGAGTTTCTTCTGCCGGATGAACGTATACGGCGCGCCTTCGGCCGAGTTCGCCGAGAGGGGAACGCCGACCAGGAATGCGGCGAATGCGTCGGGGAGCCCCGTGATGTCGCGGGTGAAGGACAGGGAACCGCGGGGCAGGTTGCTGCCGGCGCCGTCGGCCATGTTGTATCGGAACAGACCCCCGAACTTGAAATTGTGCCGCCCTCGGGTCACGGTCATGTTGTCCGACCATTCCCACACCTGTTTCTTGTTGAACTGAACGTTGCCGGAGCCAATGCCCGAATAGCCTTCGATCCCGATGTTGGGGATGCCTTCTTCAAAAGGCAAAAGCTGGCGGTTTCCGTCGGCGGCCACGCGGAAATCCAGGCCGAGGTCCCGGTGAGTGAACGCAGTGCCGGTTTGCAGGCCTCCCTGGAGCACGCGCATCCGGTTGATCCCGAATCGAAACTCGTTCAGCCAGGTCGGGCTCAGGATCTTGGTGTAGCCGGTGGCGACGTGCTGGGCGCGGTAGCTGGTGGACGTCTGGGCCACGCGGGTAATCGGCTCGTCGACGAACGTGGAATCGACGATGATGTAGTGCGCGAAAACCCGGTCGTTGTCGCCGAAACGGTGGTCGGCGCGGCCGAGCCATTGGTCGCTGTCCAGGATCTGGTTGTTCAGACCGGCCAGATTCAGGGTACTCCGGCGCGAGCGCGCCAAATCGTCCTGATTCGGAAACGCCAGGAAGCCCCCTTCGGCAAACGGGCTGGTGTTCTTAGAAGTCAGAAGATTGACGGAGGCTGGATTGAGCAGGCTGGTGGGAATCCGGTTGTTCGGGAAAGGGGTCGTGCTGCCGACGCCGGTAATCACACGAGGCGCGGTGTCGCCCGGATACCAGCGGTTGCCGGGCGTGAGGAACTCGGAGAAGTCGCCATTGCGCATGTCGAGCGTCGGCACGGCGGTGGTTCCCGGCGATCCGCGGCGTTCACGCCGTCCTTCGTAGTTCACCAGGAAGAAGGTCTTGTCTTTGCCGTTGTAAAGCTTCGGCACCACCAGCGGCCCTGAAAAGACGCCGCCGAAGCTGTTCCGGCGCAGCTTGTTCTTGTTCGCGGTCGGCGCGAGGAAATAGCCGCGGGCGTCCAGAGCGTTGTTGCGGAGAAACTCGAACGCCGTTCCGTGAAACTGGTTCGTGCCGGACTTGATGGCCAGGTTGGCCTGCGCGCCGGAGTTCATGCCGTACTCGGCCGAGTATACGGCGCTCTGGATCTTGAACTCTTCCAGCGCCTCGATGGAGGGCGAGAAGAGCATGGCGCTGTGATGCGAATCCACCGCGACCACTCCGTCGACGGTGATGTTCTGGTTGGCATCGCGCTGCCCGTTGGCGGAAATTCCCGCTATCTGGCCGGGCATCGCGAGCACGGAGGCAATGGTGCCCTGGCCGTTCAAACCCATGCGGCTGGCTCCGAATTGCACGCCGGGCATCAGTGTGGCGAGCTGTGCAAAGTTGCGGCCGTTCAAGGGCAGGTCGAGAATGCGCTTCTCTTCCACGACCGAGCCCAGTGTTGCGTCCTCCGTCCGGAGGAGCATCGCCGAGCCCGTCACTTCGACCGTCTCGGTCTGCTGGCCTACCTGGAGGATGAAGTCCAACCGGGCTTTTTGTTGCAGTTGCAGTTCAACACCGGAGCGCACCTCGGTCTTGAACCCGTTGGCCGCGCAGGTGACTTCGTATGCGCCGATGTCGAGCAAAGGGAAGATGTAGTTGCCGGTTTCGTTCGTGGTCGTGGTGCGCACATCGCCCGTGGCGGGACGACGCGCCGTGATGGTCGCGCCGGAAATGATGGCTCCCGTGGAGTCGGTCACCAATCCCAAGATTTGCGTCGAGACCGTCTGTGCGAAGGCTCCCGAGCACAGGCAGACAACTAGCCCGTAGGCGCGGAACAATTTTTGCATGTTACAGATACTCCTGAAGGGTATTGGTATTACTCTATCGGGCTGTCGTCGGCCTGTCAAATTTCTTTTGAGCTGGTTGCCACCCCGGCTGCGCTGAAGGTGGTGAGCGAAGTTGGAGCGCAGCCAAATGCGAGAATCCAAGTCCTGAAGCTCCTGATGGGTGAGC
>CAZGUX010000039.1:0-7854 GCA_964529305.1 uncultured Solibacteraceae bacterium
GCGCGAGGTGCACGCGGCGCGGATGCGGACGAGCACCGACCGGCGACGGCGCCTGCTGGCCGCGAGCGAGGAGTCGCTGGAAGGGATGCGGCGGATCTGGACGGAGTCGCGCCAGAAGGACCCGAGGCTGGCCCTGCAGGCGCTGAAAGGGATGGGCCGCCAGGCGATCTGGGAGATGGGGACCGGCGGCGCGGAAGGCGAGGAAGGAACGGAGTGGACGGCGGATCCGGGGTGGGCGCGGCTGAGGGACGGGCTCCTGGACGTGCTGCGTCCCCATGCGAAAGCGTATGAAGCGGTGACGGAGTGGCTGCGGACGGTGGAAGAGGAAGAGACGAAGCAGGCGGCATAGCCTAGCGTTTTCAGAAGTACAGCAACGTATCTGGACACCGAGAAAGCCAGCCAGGAGCCCGCCCCACGAGAGCGGCAAACAGGCTTAGCCCCGCAACAGAAAACCAGGGAACGCCGGCGGCTCTTTTTGGAAATAGATCCGGTAGCGCCGCAGGAACGCCGGCGGAGGACATTGCGTCTCGTCGTCGTCCTTCAGCTTCGGCAGAATCCCGTTGACGAAGTACATCTCGTACTCTTTCCCTTCCTTCGTCTTCACCGGACCGCGCGCTTCGCACGCAAAGAAGTCCTTGATGCGGGAGTGTGTGCGGCTCGAGACGTTGATCCGTCCCGGCTGCGAGGCCGCTTCCATCCGGGAGGCGAAGTTCACCGATTCACCCCAGATATCGAAGGCGAACTTCTTCGTTCCCACCATGCCCGCGATCACCGGCCCGGTGTGAACGCCAATCCGGACGCTCCACTTCATCTCTTCGGTCGCCAGTTGCTCCACCACCCGCACCATCTCGAACGCGGCCAGAACGGCGTCCACGGGATGCGACGGGCTTCGCACCGGCAGCCCTCCCGCCAGCATGTACGAGTCGCCGATCGTCTTCAGCTTCTCCAGGCCATACCGCGTCACGATCTCGTCGAACGCCGAGAAATACTGATGCAGGACGTTCACCAGATCCTCGGCCGCGAGGTTCTCCGTAGCGACGGTGAACCCGACGAAATCGGTGAACAGGATGGAGACGTCTTCAAAGTACTTGGGGTCGACACTCCCTTTGGCCTGGAGTTCCTCGGCCACGGGCACTGGCAGGATATTGCGCAGCAGGGATTCCGAGATCTGGCGCTGCGCCTCGGCCTGCTCCATGGCGCGCTCGAGCTGATTGGTCTTGGCCTTCTGCTCGTCGCGAAGGCGCTTGCGCTCGAGCGACGCTCCGATACGGGCTCGGAGCAGCACCGGGTCGAACGGTTTGGTGAGATAGTCTTCGGCGCCGCTCTCCAGGCATCGCACCACGCTCTTGATTTCATCGAGGGCCGAGATCATGATGACGGGGATCTCGCGCAGAATGGGGCACGCCTTCATGCGCTGAAGAACCTCGAAGCCGTCGATGCCCGGCATCATGATGTCGAGCAGCGCGAGATCGAAGCCGCCTTCTCGAAGCATTTCGAGCGCCTGATAGCCGTCTGCCGCCGCCGCCACGCTGTATCCCTCGCGCTCCAGCCGGCGGCCAAGCACGTCGCGGTTGGACTCAATGTCGTCGACGATCAGGAGATGGCCGTGGGCGGGGATGGCCGCGGGGGCGGGCGCGCTGGCCGCCTCCTTGAGGACCGCCGGCGGGGGCACAACCGTGATGGGAGCCACGCTCGCCATCTGGGCCGGCGGCGGTTCGGGCTCCGCGGCGGGCGCGGCGGCGGCCGCGGCGGGGCCTTCCCCCGAACCCAGCGCTTCCGCCATCGCGATCAGGCGCTCGATCGCGCCTTGGACCTTGTGCAGATCGGCGACGGCCCGGCTATCGCCCTGGCCGTCGACCAGCACCTGCTCGGCCTTCCGGGCGTGGCCGCGGATGATGGACCCGGCTTCGAGCAGGGCGCTCCGCAGGACCATGATCTGCGCTTCCGCGACCTCGCCGAGAGTCGCCGCCAGTCCGCTGTTGATCACGGCCAGGATCGTTTTGCTGCCGTCGATCAGCCGGTGTAAGGCCCGGGCGAAGTCTTCGCTGCCGGCCTCCTCCGCATCTTCGAGGAGCATTTCGCCATACCCGACAATGTGGTTGACCGGGGTGCGGAGGTTGTGCCGTAACTCCGCCAGTTCCTGATCCTTGATCACGATGGCCGCTTGGCTCATGCTGGTTCCGCTTTACGCCCCCGGTCCGGCCTGGCTGCTCTTTTGCTGGAGCAGCGCTTCGATCTTGCTCAGAAGCCGGGGCAGCTCGATCGGCTTCGTGTCGTAGTCGTCGCATCCGGCTTCCAGGGCTTTCTCCCGGTCGCTGGCCATCGCATGAGCCGTCAGGGCAATCACCGGAATGCCCTTGGTGTGATCCTGCGATTTGATCTTCCGCGTCGCTTCCCAGCCGTTCATGACCGGCAAGCTCATATCCATCAGAATCAGGTCCGGCGTCTCGCTCGATGCCATGGCCAAACCCTCGCCGCCGTCCACCGCGATCACCACCTGATAGCCGCGACGCTCCAGCCGTCGAGACAACATGTCCCGGTTCATCTCGTTGTCCTCGACAAGCAGAATCTTGGTCATCCCCCCTCCTTATCGATCTGACCGCCCGGCCATCACGGGCCGTCCGGCCTTATTGACCCTCTTTGATACTAATCGGCCGGTTTCGCGCAGCAGTTCCTCGGCGCTATAGGCCCCTTTCTGAAGAACTAAGCCGACCCCGCCGTGGAGCAGATTCCTCTCCTCGGCGGTCAAGTCCCTGGCCGTCAGCACGACCACCGGGATCTCCCGCCACACCGCGCGCCGGCGCAGTTCGTCGAGAAAGTGAAAGCCGTCCTTGGCCGGCAGCATGAGGTCGACCAGGATGGCGTCCGCCGCCTCCGCCTCCATCGCCGCGAGAGCCTCCTGGCCGCTTCCGGCCTGCCGTACCGTCCACCCGTAGCCTTCGAGCGTCCTCTTCAAATACTCCTGCGAGGCGGGGTCATCTTCCACGACCAGGACCGACAGCGGCCGCCCGTGCCGCGCGTACCGGCGCAGCACCACGGCCAGGCGATCACGGTCGATCGGTTTGGTCAGATAGTCGGAGGCGCCCAGGGAATAGCCGCGATTCTGATTGTCCACGATGGTCAGCATGATCACGGGGATGTCGGCAAGTTCGCGGTCCGATTTGAGGGCGGACAGGACCGCCCAGCCGTCCATGCCCGGCATCATGACATCGAGCGTGATGGCGTCGGGGTGCAACTCACGGGCCAGGCGTAACCCCTCGGGCCCCCCGGTAGCCGCCGCGACGCGAAATCCCTCCTTGCCCAGTGACCGCTTCAGCAGGTCGTGTACCCGGGTGTCGTCGTCGATCACCAACACCAGGCTGGCCGAGTCGTCCAGCCCGGCTTCGGCCTCCGCCTCGCTGTCCTCGGCCGTCTCTTCCTCGCCCTCCCGCACTCGCGCCGGAAGCATGATGGTGAAGGTCGAACCTTCGTTCGGCCGGCTGTCCACGGTGATCTCGCCCCCCATCATGTTGCAGAATCGCCGGCTGATCACCAGTCCCAGGCCCGTGCCGCCGAACCGCCGCGTGGTGGACGAATCCACCTGCGCGAAGGGCTGGAACAGCTTGGCCATCTGCTCCTCGGTCATGCCGATGCCGGTGTCCGATACGCGGAACGACATCCAGTCGGCGTGGTTCATCTGCCTGCGCTCCACCTCCAGGGTGATTCGTCCCTGGTGGGTGAACTTACAGGCGTTGCTGAGCATGTTGAACAGCGTTTGCCGCACTTTGGTCTGGTCGGCGTACATCGTGCCGAGATCGCCCTGTACCTTCAATTCAAATACGTTATCGTTCTTCCGCACCAGGGGCTGGACAATCGCCACCACGTCGTCGATGACGCGGCCCGGCTCAAACGACTCCAGGTACAGGTCCATCTTGCCCGCTTCGATCTTGGAGATGTCGAGCAGGGCGTTGATCAACTCCAGCAGATGGCGGCCGGCGCTATGGATCTTACCCAGGTCGGGCAGATACTCGTCATGCTCCATGTCGCGCGCTTCCTCCTGGAGCATCTCGGTGTACCCGAGAATCGCATTCAGGGGTGTGCGTAACTCGTGGCTCATGTTGGCCAGGAATTGGCTCTTGGCCAGGTTGGCCGCTTCCGCGGCCTCCTTGTCCCGTTCGAGTTCGGCGGCGCGTTTGCGTTCCGTGATGTCCCGGCAGTTGAGGATGATGCCTTGAACGGCGGGTTCATCGAGCAGGTTGGCGCTGGTGGCCTCGAGCGTCCGCCAGAGGCCCCGGCTGTCCCGCAGGCGGAACTCCATGGGTACCAGGGTGGAGCCGGCCGCCGAACTGGCGAAGGTCGCCGAAAATGGCGCCATGTCCTGGGGGTGGACGAATTCGAGCAGAGGGTTTCCCACCATCTCGCCGGGTTTGTAACCCAGCGTCGCCTCCACGGAGGGACTGGCATAGGTTACCTGGCCCGCCGCGTCCAGTACCGTGATGATATCGCTGCCGTGCTCGATCAGGGCGCGAAAGTGCTGCTCGCTGCGGCGGAGCATTTCCTCGGCCTGTTTCAGCCGGGATTCGCGCGCCCGCACTTCCTTCACCATGCGCTCGAAGCCTCGCGCGAGAGTGCCCATCTCGTCATCGCGGGAAAGGACGTCCTCCAGGCCGGCGGCGGAGTACGTTTCCCGTTCCACGTCGGCGGCAGCCGCGGTCAGCGCCTTCACCGGTTGCGTCAACTTTTGAGCGACCAGCGTCACGACGCTCACCATCAGGATCAGGGCGAGCAACCCGATCGTCGAGATGTCGAGCGCCAGGGCGTGCACCGGCGCCAGGATCCGGCTCTCCGCCACGTTGAGCGCGACCCGCCAGCCACTACTGGCACTCGCCCAATAAACGCGTCTCGCCTGCCCGTTCATCTGGACGGTGGCGTAGCCTTCCTGTTTCTTCGCAAGTTCCTGGCCATCGGCCGGGTTGGTGACTTCCTCGCTCACCACCCCTTCCCTCAGCAGGCGTTCGTTGGGGTGCCCGACCAGCTTGCCTCCCCGGCTGATCAGGAATCCGTATTCGTCGCCGGATTGTCCGGCCAACCCCAGCGACGCGGGCTTGGTCTTGCCAAAGCCCAAGATGGCCCCTGCGGCCGCGTCGACGACGAACCGCAGCGGTCCCGGCAGAAAGCCTCGCTGACCTTTCTGCGAGTCCTGCTCCTCCATGGCCGGGCGGAACCGCAAGTTGGCGGCGAAGGTCCGGATCCGCTCCAGCGGCAGATCGACGCCCGCCACTCCCAGCAGGCCTCCTTGCGTGTCGTACACCGCCTTCGAGACGCTCACCAGCATCTGGTTCGACCTTCCCCCATCGAAAAAGGGCTCGCCAATGTGGATCTCGCCGCTCTGTTTGGGTCCGGTGTACCACTCTTTCTCGTGGAAATCCGCCGCCGGGGCCACGGGCTTTGGCCAGCTCTGGCGGTCCACCCGGACCAACGAGTAAGGCGTCTGCCAATCCTTGTTCTCAAAGCCGATGTACAGCCCTTGCGCCTCTTCCAGGGCCACCTGATTCAGCATGTAGGACAGAACCCGCACCAACTCGGGTCCCTTGATGACGTCTCCCGTCTGCTGTTGGAAGGTGGCAATCGAATTCGGAAGCTCGGCGATCCGGGCGAAGAAATCGTCCATCTTCTCCGCGCTCGAATGCACCTGTTTCATCGCCTCGGCGTTAGTTTGCTCCTCTACCACGGCCCGGCCGGTAGCGTAACTCACCCACACCGTCAGCACCAGGAGGGCACACGTCGCCAAGCCGACATACAGGTTCAGCTTGACCGCGACGCTGTTGGTGCGGATGAATCGCATCGGGCGCGTTTAGTGTAACAATTCTAAATATTGGACTGCATGGGCTTGCGACCCGACTAAAGTAGAAACCTCAAGCCGTCCATCAGGTATTTATCGAATGATTCGCGCGAAATCTTTATGGCTGGTCCTGGCCGGGCTGAGCGCGCTTCACGCTCAGAACCTGCCGGAGTTCGAGAAGAAAGTCACCCAGTTCACGCTGGCCAATGGCCTTTCGTTTCTGGTTGTCGAGCGCCATGACGCCCCGGTAGTCTCCTTCCACACCCATGTGAGCGCGGGGTCGCTCAACGACCCGGCGGGGCGCACGGGCCTCGCCCACATGTTCGAGCACATGGCGTTCAAGGGCACTCCCACGATTGGCTCGGAAAACTGGCCGGAAGAACAAAAGGCGCTGGCGGCCGCCGCCGAAGCATACGATGCGCTCGAGGCCGAACGCCGCAAGGGGCTGAAGGCCGAGGCTTCGCGCGTGAGTAGTCTCAGCGTTCAGCTCAAGGCGGCGATCGACCGGGCCGGACTCTATGTCAAACCCAACGAGTTCCCGCGCATTATCGAGGAAAATGGCGGGGTCGGCCTGAACGCCTCCACGGGCCTGGAAGCAACCACCTATCACTACAGCCTGCCGGCCAACCGGACGGAGTTGTGGTTTCTGCTGGAGTCGCAGCGATTTCTCCGGCCCGTCTTCCGGGAATTCTACAAGGAACGCGACGTGGTGCGCGAGGAACGGAGGCAGAGGGTCGAATCAAGCCCTCAGGGCAGGCTTCAGGAGGCACTCCTGACCACCGCCTTCGCCGCCCATCCCTATCGCCAGATGCCCGGGGGATGGGCCAGCGACATCGAGAACCTGACCGTGGCCGATGCCGAGGACTTCTTCCGCACCTACTACGTCCCGGGCAATATCACGATGGGAATCGTCGGGGATGTGGACTCGCGGGAAGTCCGCCGGCTGGCCGAGAAATACTTCGGCCCCCTTCCCTCGCGGCCCCTGCCTCCCCTGATCCGGACGGTGGAACCTCCACAGCAGGGCGTCAAGCGCATCCAATTGGCGTCGGAGGCCCAGCCGTTGATGATGATCGGCTACAAGCGGACCGATCAACTCCACCCGGACGATATCGTCTTCGACGTGATCTCGCTCATTCTGTCGTCCGGGCGGACGGGCACGCTTTACAAACTGCTGGTCCGGGACCGGAAGACCGCGCTGGCGGCGGTGGCGGCGCCCACGTATCCCGGCGGCCGGTATCCCTGCCTGTTCGCGTTCCTGATTGCGCCCACCCCCGGACACACCCTGGAGGAAAACGAGAAGCTCTTCGAGCAGGTCCTGCGGGAGTTGAAAGACAAGCCAGTGGACGACGCCACGTTGCGGCGAGTCAAGATCAAGGCCCGCGCGTCGTTCATTCGCCGCCTCGACAGCAATGAGGGGTTGGCCGAGTTGATGACGCTGTTCCAGACCGGTTACGGCGACTGGCGCAAGATGTTCACGGTTCTCGACGACCTGGACAAGGTCACCGCCGGGGACGTCGAGCGCGTGGCGAAGAAGTACTTTGTGGACAGCGGCAAGACAATGGCTCTGCTCGGCCAGGCTCCCGGAGGAAATCAGTGATGCGCTGGCTCCCATGGCTCTTCGCCGTGACGATGGCGGCCCAGACGCCGGTGCGTCCTGCACGCGCCAAAACCCCTGGATCCAAGCCGGCCGCTCCGGTCAAAGCGGCGCCCGGGCCGCGCGTGGAGAACCCGAGAGCGTCGTCGTCAGCCCCGTCCTGGCGCGACCTGCGGTTCGCGCCCCTGCGCCCGGTGGAAATCCCCAAAGTTGATGTCTCGACCCTTCCCAACGGGATGAAGCTCTACCTGCTGGAAGACCACGAACTGCCGCTGATCAACGGAGTCGCCCTGGTCCGGACGGGAAACCTGTTCGATCCCGCGGACAAAGTCGGATTGGCCGGCATGACCGGAATGGTGATGCGCACGGGCGGAACCAAAGAGGCTACCGGGGACCAGATCGACGAACTCCTGGAGGGGCTGGCGGCCTCGGTCGAAAG
>CAZGUX010000040.1:0-23076 GCA_964529305.1 uncultured Solibacteraceae bacterium
TTCTGAACCCCCAGCCCCGAGCCAATCGGGGCGCCGAGCGGCATCACGGCCGCGGCGCCGGCATCTTCCAGCTTCCTGCAGACGATCGGATCGTCGGTTGTATAGGGCAGCACCACAAAGCCCTCTTTCACCAGAATCCGCGTGGCGACGAGCAGTTCTTCATTGTCGGGAAACAGTGTTTTCTCGTCGCCGATCACTTCGAGCTTCACCCAGTTCGAGAGGCCGACTTCGCGCGCCAGCATCGCCGTCCGAATGGCGTCATCGGCCGTGTAGCAGGCCGCCGTATTGGGGAGAATGAAGAACTTTTCGCGATCGATGTAATCGAGAAGGGACTCCTTGGAACGGTCGGTGAGATTCACGCGGCGGACGGCAACGGTCACCACTTCCGCTCCGGAGGCCTGATGACAGCGCGCCATTTCCTGGAAGCTTCGGTATTTGCCGGTGCCGACAAACAGACGGGACCGGAAGGTGCGGCCCGCGATCGTGATGGAGTCTGACATACCCTCAGTCTATAAAAAGCAGCGCGGTGCTAGAATCGAGCGTCTGACAAGCAGGCCCGGAGTCGAGCGGCAAACAGGATCCCGGGGAGGTCCGGCGGCGACGGCCAAGCCCAACTCGGTAGAGAAGACGATGAAGCGCAGCGACGGTCCGGAGCTGATGGAGGACCCTTCCCTCCCCGCGGAGGTCCTGAAGGTGATCCTGCGCGACCTGACGCGGACGCACCAGTGGCTGGGCAACCATCGCGCCCTTGTCAACGCCATCGAGCGCGACGTTGAACCCGTCCGGCGCGTCATTGACCTGGGCTGCGGCAATGGCGACCTGCTGGACCGCATTCGCACCCGAACCGGCGCGGAGGTGCTGGGCGTCGATCTTCGCCCTCCGGAATCCACCCGGGTCCACATCGTCGAGGCTGACGCCGTTCGCGACCCTCTGCCTCCGGCCGATGTCGCCGTAGCCGTCTGCCTGGTGCATCATCTGACCGAGTCCGAGTTCGTAGCCCTGATTCGCAACGTCGGGCGCTCGTGCCGGCGGTTCCTCATTCTGGATCTGGTTCGGCATCGCCTCCCGCTGTGGCTGTTCCGGACGTTTGTCGGGCCCTGGATTCATCCCGTGAACCTGGCGGATGGCCAACTGTCCATCCGGAGATCCTTCACGCCGGAGGAGATGCTGGCATTGGTAAGAGACGCCGCCCGCGGGGCTCGCATCCTCCATCGTGTGGCTCCACTGTACACCCGGCAGATCGTGGACATCCGGTACTGAGGCGGGTTGGCTGTCAATCGGCCCGCAGATTGCGATAGTGTAAAGAGTTACGGGAAATCTGCCGATCAATATAGGGCTCCGGATGCGCCGACCACTGCCCCTCCGCTTTGGCACGCTCTGCACCAACCTACTGCTGTTGGGTTTGGTGACCTTCGTTTGCTGCAAAAAAGCGCTGACGCCGCTGCCCGCGGTAGCGACCGCCAAGGTCCGGGCGGACATCGCGGTGTTAACGCGGCAGGCGGATCCGGCCGCGGCTCCCGTCGCGGGCTTGATCAAGGGAAACCAGATTAACATCCTGCAACTCCCGGTTCGGCCGACCGAGTGGGTCCGCGCCCAGATGGTGGAGGAGCGCCGCGTTTCGGAACCGGGCTTTGTCAAGGCCTCGGAACTGGGAGATTGGAGCGCGGACCGGGCGGACGATGCCCTGAGGTTGGTGTTGGTGTTCGAACGGCCAGAGCCTGGGGCCGATGCCGCCAGGGTAGACGCCTATCTCAAGCGGTTGGAGGAGTGGGAAAAGAGATTCAGCGCCACGGAAGGGTGGCAGCCGGCGGCCTTGACGATGGCCCGTGAGCTACTCTTCTGGGCGTCGGAATCGCCCAGCCGGCGGAGCGATCTGCTGGGCAGGACGCGCAAGCTGCTGGACAGGATCGCGGGGAACCCGCCGTCGGTGGAGGCCAAGGCTGTCGAGACCCGTTTGCTCGCCCTCGGATCCGAGCGGCCCTCGGCCGCGGCGGGTAGCCAGGCCCTGACCGTGTCTTTTGCTGAGGTATATGCCCTCTGGGGACGCGGGGAGTACACGGCCGCTTTGCAGCAAGTCGATAAGATTCTGGTCAGTTCGCCGAACCACCAGGAGGCGATTGTCTGGAAGAATCGATTACAGGCTGCAATTGCCGCGGAAAGCTCGTTGTCGACTCGATGAGTAGGCCCATGCGATACCGGATCTTCATTGCATTGATGTTGGTCGTCTTCACCGGTCTCGGAACGCCCGCGTCCGGCCAGGCGCCGAAAGGCGCAGCCAAGCGACCTGCCGGATTTCTGAACGGACCGCCGTTTACGCTGGACCAGGTGCTGGAGGCAATCAAGCGGGTTCGTCAAGGGGTTCTACCGGATGGCCGTCTCCGGCTGGCGATTCAAAATCGCGGCCTGGACTTCAAGCTGACGCCGGAAGATACAGAAAAGCTCAAGGACGCGAAGCCCACCCAGGGCCTGTTCGACCTTATCCTGAGCATCGCCAAACCGCCGGAGCCAAAACCGGAGCCGCCGCCCCCTCCTCCTCCGCCGCCGCCGAAGCCGAAACTGGGGACTCTGCAATTGGCCTGCGAGCCGGCCGAGTGCACGGTTCTGGTGAACGGGAAGCCGGCCGGGGACACCGCGCGCGGGCAGATCACGGTGAAGGAACTGCCCGCCGGGTTGGTCAGCGTGAGCGTGCAGAAGAACGGGTATCACGTCGTCGAGTTGAAGGCGCAGATCGACGATGGAAAGGTGACGCCGGTAACCGCGGCGCTCGAGCCGACGAAGGAAACAATGCGCGCCATGGGCAAGCAGTTGTTCGACAAAATGATTGGCGCGATCGGCGGCGACCCGGGGCTGGCCTACTGGGGAAGCCTGCATGGAGTGGGCACGGCGACTCTTGTGAACAAGCAGGCAAAAAGTTCGCGGTGGGCGATGGAGACGCGGCTGCTTCTGCCCGACCTGGCGGCGTTGCGCCTGACCACCGCAACGAAAAAGTACGAGGCCACGCTGGTCAGGAGCGCGTTTGCGTTTGCGCCGGGAATGCCGGAGCCGGACGAGGTGGAACACATGCTCGCCCTGATCCGCGACTTCCAGTTGGGCGCCGTGGCCAAGCGGATGCAGAGCGCGGCTGCGACGGCGGAGACTCGCACACTCACGCCTCGCACGGGGGAGGATCTGCGGTTTACCGCCGTGAGCAGCGTCGAACGATGGACCATCACGCTCCAGCCCGACTACTTGCCCAAGCAAGTCAGGATGGAGTCGGCCGTGGGCGTCGGCATCGGCCTTACCGTCACCTACGCGGACTACCAGAAGACGGGCGCCACGCAGATACCGCGTACGCAGGTGTTCGCGCTGAAGGACGCGCCCGGCCACGGCCTTGATCTGCGGCTGGACCGGTTGGAGGCGGGACCTCCCTTCACCGAAGAAGACATCCGTAAGAAGCGTAGGCTGTTCGGGAAGTAACAACTCGGCCTGCGCCCGCCGAAGAACTACAAGGCTGTATGGCCGGACAAAGCGCTTACCTTCGGAGGGGGCTCGGCTTCGGCGCCCGGTCGACCTCCGACCCGGCCAGCAGATAGGCTCCCGTGCCCCAGGTCTGCCTGCCCAAGGGCACGGCGCGATAGTCGCCGCGGCTCTTCGGCTCAGTGCCGGCGGAGACGCCGGTGACGACGCCGTCCTTCACCCATTGTGTGTTGATGGTCTTCCACGCCGCTTGCGCCGGGTCTCGAAAGTCGGCCGGCAGTACGCCCAAGCGGACCAGTTTCAGCAGGCCGTAGGCGATCATCGCGCTGGCGGATACCTCCGGATAGCTGTCGCCGTCGTCGAGCACGGTCCGCCACAAGCCGTCGGCGGTCTGGAATTCCGTCAGGCCGCGGGCCATCCGCGTGGCGATCGCAGACAGCGAGGCGTAGTGGGCATCGCTCTTCTGCATGACCTCGAGCGTATCCGCGATCGACATCAGCACCCAGCCGTTGCCGCGTCCCCACAGGTCGGCGGTGCGCTGCTGCGCTTCCCAGTCCCACATGTGGAAGAAAAGCCCCAAACGCCTGTCCTGGAGATGCTGGGCGTAGAGGACGATCTGATTGGCGGCGTCTTCAATCAGGCGCGGCCTCTGCTGTAGACGGCCGACTGTGCTCAGCAGCGGACAGGCCATGTACAACGTATCCACCCACAATTGATGGCTGCCCTGCCAGTGGCCCAGTCCGTATTCCGGGCTCCGTTCGGCCTGCTGTTCGATGTAGCCGGCCACCTGGGCCGCCATCCGTAAATGCCCGGCCTTCCTGCGCGACTCGTAGAGCAATGCGGCGGCGGTTCCCGGGCTCCAGAGCCCGCAATAGCCCGGCTTCACCTTCGCCTCACCCCCGCCGTCGCGCAGAAACCGGGGCAGATCCTCCGACGCGAAGCGGGAAAGCCAAAGTTCGACGTAGTCGGCGTAGCGGGCATCGCCTGTCCGCTCGTGGAGTTTCATCAGGCCGATGGCCTGGACGCCTTCGCCCCAGTTCCACGGGTACGATTCCGGCGGTGTGGTGAGGAGACGGTCGCCAACCACCCTCCAGGTCTGGAGGTGGCTTTGTCCGGCGGCAAAAGGAGCGGAGGCCAGCGCAACAAGCAGAAGTTGCCGCCAGCCCTTCATCGGCGACGCTTATCCGTGCCCGAGTTTCATCACCCAGGCCAGGCCCACTAACGCGGCGACAAAACAACCGAACAGGTACAAGCCGTAGTTCCAGCGCTCCCGGTCGGTCTTCTTTGACGTGATGCCCATGACGACCGACGCGAACAGCGCGAAAAGAACCGCCGCTTCAAAATGACTGAGGTTCACCTTCGGCATTCAGTTCTTCTTCCCCACGGCAATCTCGTAGGCGTCGACCATCCCGAGGATATTGAGAAGCCCGGCGGACACCAGAAACTTGGTTCCGTAATCGTGCACGTGTCCGGCGACATCCGGCTGGTCGTAGCCGAGCCACGTGGCCAGAAAGTAGAGGATGCCCGTACACAGGTTGCCGACAAAACCGCCCACGTTGATGAGGGTCGTGAGCATGTCGCCGGTTTGTGGGACAAACATCGCTCCGCGCATGAACAGTCCCAACATGAACATGAGGATCACGGAAAGGGAGATCATCCAGGCGCGGCCCCTCTGTTTGAGCAGGAAGTGGCCACCGCCGGGGACCAGCCAGCCCACCAGGACGGCGGGAGCCCAGACCATGATGCCGGTCGGTTCGTGCTTGGAACTCATAGACTCTTTTTATCGTATCATCGGTCCGGCGGGCGGCTGGCCAGTTCGATCATCGCCGCGAGGACCTTCCTGCGCTGTTCCGGGGTCACGGTGAGGTATCGATGATTTCCTCGCCGCGCCGTATCGAGGCGGGTCTTGCCCGCCGGGTCGACGACGATCACGCCGGGAG
The DNA here is from genome assembly GCA_964529305.1 of uncultured Solibacteraceae bacterium. GTDB lineage: Bacteria > Acidobacteriota > Terriglobia > Bryobacterales > Bryobacteraceae > CAZGUX01. Next base: position 5,397 of record CAZGUX010000040.1, read on the forward strand.
GAGACAACGAGAAGTAGCCGCCGTTCGGCCGGACCCCATAGAGGACCGAGGTCAGGTCCCAGGTCGGCCTGTCGTAGGGCATCTTCATGTAAGCGCGATACGATTCGGCGATCGGATGGTCGGCGACGTAGCGGTAGTCCTTCTCGATGCTGCGGCCTGGATACAGGATCGACTCGCCGATTTCATACCCGCTGGCGACAATCGGCGTCGGCCATTCGGAAAACAGCTTCCTCGCGGCGGGGATGTCGGTCTTGATGTTGTACTCCGGTTTACCGTCGGGAAACGCCCCGCCCATCACCGAGAGCAGCTTGACCTTTCGCGACACCAGGCTCTTCCCTTCCGGAGCTTCCAGCAGACGCGCGAGATTGGTGCTGAACCCAACCTGAATCACGACGACCGACTGGTCGGGCGCCCGTTGCAGGGCTTTCATCAGCACGGAGACCGCTTCCGGGACGACGGCGGCATTGGACACTTTGCGGGGATAGACGTACGAGCCGTCCGGGCGCTTCCGCTCCGCCGGCAGTTGAATCATGGGCGTGTCTTTGGGCGTCTTGCCGTGTCTCACGGCGCCGATCGGAATGGTGGGACGGCGGTAGAAGTGATTGACGAGATCCACGTAGGGGGCGGCCCATTGGCAATCCTTGGTGATCGTGACGGCGAGCAGTTTGGATTCGCCCAGGCTCTCGAGGGAATGAAGCATGGCCAGGGCGAGCGCGTCGTCGATGTCGTTGCCAATGTCAGTATCGAAGATGACGGGAACCGGCGCCGCCAACAGGGGCACGGCGACGGCCAGGCAGAGCACAGACCGGATCATGGCACCTCATTGTACTAGGGTATCTCCGGGGAAGAGGCGGTTGTGATCGCACTAGACCCGATCCTCAGCGATTCGACGGCTGGCTGGTGATGAAAGTCAGCGTCCGCTCCGAACTGCCTTCCGGGAACTCCATCGCCAGCCGAATGATCAGTGAGTCGTCGTTCGGGTCTTTCGCGATCCAGAGGCCTTGTGGGTTCGCCAGGGCCACGCCCTTCGGCGCCCGAACGTACACGTTGCCCCGACATCCTCGCGGGCGAACGGTCCGAATCGACAGCGACTTCCGCTCGGCATTCCACACGCACGAGGCGATCTCGGCCTGTCCTTGCCGCAGGTGCATATCGGTGGAAAGCAGCCACGGATGCGATCGCTCGCGGGAGATGCGCAGCAATCGCACCGATTGCGGAGGCGCCTGCAGGTCGAGCGAGCGGCGGTGCACGCCCAGGTAGCGCTCGTTCCAGAAGTCCCAGACCACGTACCGCGCCCCCGGATCCGGTCCCAGACGGCGGAGATCCACTGACTGCCGCAGCACGTCTCGTCCATAGTTGAAGAGGGCCACGACGTCCCACTCCTCGAAGTCGCGCCGCACCTTCAGGGCAAACACCTTGGGGTAGTCCGGCTCGGGACTTTCGAACAGGTCGACGGGACGCGCGCATTCGGGTAGGCGGGGAAACAGCTTTTTGATCATCTCCAGGCGCTCCTCGCTCATCCGATCGATGTCGTCGCCGAGCATGATGGGCCCGCCGTTGATGCCGAAGATGGTGGCGCTGATCTCGGCATCCGGCCGGGGCACGGGCTTGTCGATGGTCAGAAGGTTGCCAGAGTCCGACAGGAATAGCTTACGGTGGACGAAGTAGTTGGACGCGAGGGCATCGGTCGCCTGCCGGTGCGAGGTCCAATACTCCGGGCGGTTGATGACGAACGTCCCGGGATAGAACCCTTTGCCCGGGCCATCCAGCGGGCGTCCCTCACCGTAGTCGCTGCCCGCGCGGATCGCGTCCACCAGTCCCACGTTGTGGAAGGTCGGCCCGGTGCTGGTGAGGAGATAGGTGTCGTCTCCGGCGGCCTCGCGAATCACGCGCATGCCGCTGCGGTAAGCTTCCGGCCAGTCGATCAGCGACTGGTTGAAGTAGCCGTCGTTCGGATGCTGTCCCGGCAATGGGCCGGAGATCGCGTTGAGAAAGTCGATCATGTAATACCGCACGCCCCACTTGCGATACGTGGAGAAGACTTCGCGCAGCCAGTCCTGGGTCTTCGGATGGGTGGGATCGAGCACGTACGACTCGCCCCATTGGCCGCTGGGCACGGTGATCGGCTTGCCATTGTGGCGGAGGAAGGCTTCCCGCAACCGCTCGACGTCGGCGGTCAACTGCCGGTTCAGCCAGAAAGCTCCCGCCCACAGGCCAAGGCGAAGGTTCAGCGATCGGAGTTCGCGAACCAGCGACTCGGGGCCGGAAGGGAAGTTCTTGCGATTCCAGTGAAGCCATGCGCCAGGCCGGCGGTCTTCGAGGTTCCCGAGGCTGACCCAGAGGTAGTCGATGTCGAGTCCCGGCAGGCGGCGGCGCACGGCCCTTGCGTTGCGAAGAACGACGTCTTCATAGCGTTCGACGTTGAACGAATCGACCCACGACCAGCCGACCCATCCGGCCGGAGTCGACGGCCAGATCTTCGGCTGATAGCGGGCATAGGCCTGATCCGCCCAGCGCTCCAGGCTGGCATGAGGATCGGCGCCCGCGTCGATCCACAGGGTCTCGCTGTCGATGGTTGCGTTCGGGGCAAGCTTGTGACCGGCAAAGTCACAGGAGGAGACCACACGAGGCTCGCCCTCCCACGAGATCTCGTGACCGGTGGAGGCGCGGTCGAAGGACGTGAAGCCGAACAGCAGAGACGCTCCCGCCGTCGTGTTGAAGACAGGCGCGAGAATCCGGGCCAGGTGCGGCTTGCCGCCCGCGGCGATCCTGCGTACGCGCGACGGACCCTGCCACCCGGACGTCACCAGCACCACTGCCCGGTCGGCGCCGGCGCCGAGACGAAGCGGGCCCTGCGCCAGGCGGCAGCGGCCAAGCCGAATGGGCTTCGCGCCTCGGTTCCGGACGGAGGACGCAACCCAGAGAGACCGGCCTTCGGGCGAGACGCGGAAGCGGACGGTCCACTCGAGGTGCGGCCACTCGAACCGCGCGACGCCCGACTCGCCTGGGCCGGCCGCGCCTGAGGCGGGTCCGTCCCACGAAGCCCGATCCGCTCGATCGGCGGTGAGGGTTGTGCCGTCCACGTCGACGGAGAGGCGCGCGTGGTCGATTCGCGTGGGATCGGAGCCGAACGAGTAGCGCCGTTCGGAGGTGTGGAAGATAAACTGCGCGGCTGCGAGAAAGGGGAACGCCAACAGAACAATCAACGCGCGCATGACGTAGGCAGGGTAACAGAGCAGGGCGGCGGACGCGACGGTCGCGGAGATCCCGAGCGCCGGCCGTTGATCCAATTCCGAGATCGGGATGAGCCCGTTTGTTGATTTGACGGGACCGCGAGTCGCTGATAGCGTAAGTTCAACATGCGCGTACTGGCTCGAACAGCCGTACTTCTGTCTCTGGCCGCGGCGTTGGCGGCGCAGACGGTCGACTTCCGGACCGGCGTCCAGCCCATCTTCCGCAAGCGGTGCTCGGGATGCCACGGCGCCGCTCAACAGTTAAGTGGGCTGCGGCTCGACCGCAAGGCGGACGCCCTGAAGGGAGGCTACTCGGGACCTGTCGTGAAACCCGGGGACAGCGGATCCAGCCGGCTCATTCAGCTTGTGCTGGCAAAGGAAGGCACGAAGATGCCGCCCGCGGGTCCGCCGCTCACTTCCACGGAGATCGCCACTCTTCGCCGCTGGATCGACCAGGGCGCGCCGTGGCCGGACGATGCAGTGACCGTCTCAGAGACCAGGCCGCCCTCGACGCATTGGGCGTTGCAACCGATTCGCAAACCCGCGCTTCCCGCCGTGAAAGACACCGCGTGGCCGAGGAATGCCGTCGACCGCTTTGTCCTCGCCCGTCTGGAGGCGGAGAACGTTCGGCCGTCGCCGGAAGCGGATGCGTCCACACTGGCCCGGCGGCTTCACTTCGATCTCGTAGGTCTCCCACCCTCGTCGGCTGTCGAGCCCGATGCGGCTCTAGTGACTCGCTTGCTCGCCTCCGAGCACTTCGGCGAGAAATGGGCGCGGCATTGGCTGGACCTGGCGCGCTACGCGGATTCGGACGGCTACGAGCAGGACCAGTTCCGCCTTCATGCGTGGCGGTATCGCGATTGGGTCATCCGGGCGTTCAACCGGAACCTGCCCTTCGACCGGTTCACGATCGAACAGATCGCCGGCGACCTCCTGCCCGGCGGCAGCATCGAGGAAAAAGCCGGGACCGGCTTCCACCGCAACACGCTCACCAGTCGCGAGGGCGGCATCGACGTCGAACAACTCCGGACCGAGCAGGTTTCGGATCGCGCCGCCACCGTCGCCTCGGTGTGGCTGGGCCTGACGCTCGAGTGTTCGCGCTGCCACGACCACAAGTACGACCCGATTACGCAGCGGGAGTTCTACCAGTTTTATGCGTTCTTTAATTCCAGCCGCGAAATGAATCATCCGGCGCCGGTCGAAGGCGAGCTGGGTCCTTACCTGCGAACCCGGCCGGAGTACGAGCGCCGCTATCGCGAGATTCGCGAGAAGTACCGGGTGGCCGAGTTCCAGCCAAAGTGGGAAGAGGAAGTCCTGAAGGCGATCGAGAGGCCTGCCGAACGGCTGGAGTGGACGCAGGTGGCCGATTACCTGAAGGTCTATCAGGATTACGGCCAGGACATTATCAGGATCCCGGCCGCCCAGCGGACATTCCGCCAGGCGCACGATGTCACCCGGGTCTTCCTGAAGCTTCCCGGGCCGGTGGAAGCGTTGCCCGGCGCCAAGGAGGTCAAGTTCACCGACGGCTTCCGGAAGCTGGAGGAGTTGGACGCTGAACTTCCCGGCATGAGCGAGGTGCCGGCCATCGAGGACCTTCCGGTCGCGCGAAAAACCCATATCTTCATTCGCGGGGACTTTCGCAATCCGGGGATTGAAGTACAGCCAGGGACGCCCGCCGCGCTTCCTCCCCTCAAAGCGGACGGTCCCGTCAACCGGCTCGCGTTGGCGCGGTGGCTGGTCTCGCGCGAGAATCCGCTCACTGCGCGTGTCACCGTCAACCGCCTCTGGCAGGAGTTGTTCGGGCGCGGGCTGGTGGCCACTTCGGAAGACTTCGGCACGCGCGGCGACCGGCCGACTCACCCCGAACTGCTCGACTGGCTGGCGGCGGAGTTCATGGATTCGGGCTGGGACGTCAAACATATCATCCGGCTGATCGTGGAATCGGCCACCTACCGCCAGACGTCGAAGGTCCGTGACGACCTGCAAACGCGAGATCCGCTGAACACGTTGCTGGCCCGCCAGTCGCGAATCCGATTACAGGCCGAGTTGATCCGGGACAGCGCCCTCAGCGCCGCGAGCCTGTTGAATCCGGCCGTCGGGGGCCGGAGTTTCTTCCCCCCGATGCCCATAGGCCTGACCAAAGTCGCCTACCGGACCCGGGACTGGAAAGAGAGCCAGGGACCGGACCGGTATCGCCGAGGCGTCTACGCCTTCTTCTGGCGTTCGGTGCCGCACCCGCAGTTGATGAACTTCGACGCGCCCAATTCGCTGGTGACCTGCGCGAGGCGGGAACGCTCGACAACACCTTTGCAGGCGCTAAATCTCCTGAATGACCCCGTGTTTGCCGAGGCGGCTCAGGCGCTGGCGCTGCGAATCCTGGGACAACCGGGAGACCTGGACGCGAGACTCAACCGCGCATTCGCCCTCTGCCTGAACCGGGGGCCCAAGGCCGGCGAACTCACGGCCCTCGAGCAGTACTATTTTCGTAAACGCCAGCGCCTGGAGCGGGACGCGACCCTGGTGTCGCAACAGTTCCCGGGAGCGGCCGCCACCGGCGCCGACCCGGCCGAGGCCGCCGCCTGGAGCGGAGTAGCCAGCGTCCTCCTGAATCTGGACGAATTCATCACCCGGGAGTAAGACACCATGGACTGGCGCGATTTCCAACGGATTCAGGGACGGCGTGATTTCCTGGCGCAGTGTGCGGGCGGCATTGGCATCGCGGCCCTGTGGAATCTGCTGGCGGCCGACGGGTACGCGGAAGCCGGCGCGAATCCTCTCGCCCCGAAAGCCCCGCACTTCCCGGCCAAGGCGAAAAACGTCATCTTCCTGTTCATGGAAGGCGGTCCGAGCCAGATCGACCTGTTCGACCCGAAGCCGGAGATGAAGAAACTGGATGGGCAGGTGCTGCCGGAGTCGCTGCGCAAAAACCTGCGCTTCGCTTTCATCAAACCGACGGCGAAAGTCTGGGCCAGCCCGCAGACCTTCACGAAGCACGGGCAGAGCGGGCTGGAGTTCTCCGCGCTGCTGCCGCAATTGGCGACGTGCGCCGACGACCTGTGCATGGTGCGGTCGATGCACGGCGACCAGTTCAACCACCATCCGGGGCAGTTGTTGATGCATTGCGGCAGCCCGATTGTCGGCCGCCCGTCGATGGGAGCATGGCTGCTGTACGGCCTCGGCGCCGAGTCGCAGAATCTGCCGGGCTTCGTGGCCCTGATCTCCGGCCGCGGGGGATTTGCCAGTTCCGGTTTGTTCACCAGCGGATTCCTTCCTTCTATGTACCAGGGAGTGCCCTTCGCCAGCACGGGCGAGCCGATCGCCTACCTGTCGAGCCCTCCAGGGATCACTCCCGAAGAGCAACGCGACCGGCTGGACGTGATCCGCAAACTCAACGAAGCGCACTATCGGGATACCGGGGACACGGAGATCGCGTCCCGCATCGCCTCCTACGAACTCGCCTTCCGCATGCAGACCGCCGCGCCGGAACTGCTGGACCTGTCGAAAGAGGCGCCGCAAACGATGGCCCTCTACGGAGCGGACAAGGACAACCAGTTCGCGAAGAACTGCCTGCTGGCCCGCCGTATGGTGGAACGGGGCGTGCGTTTCATCCTGGTGTCGCACGGAAGCTGGGACGACCATGGCAGTCTCGAGAGCGGCCACAAGAAGAACTGCGCGGTGGTCGACCAGCCGTGCGCGGCGCTGATTCGCGATCTGAAGCAGCGTGGGCTACTCGACCAGACGCTGGTTCTGTGGGGCGGCGAGTTCGGACGCACTCCGCTGGCGCAAACACTGGACCCGAACAAACCGAGCGCCACGGGCCGCGACCATCATCCGGATGCGTTCACCACGCTGGTCGCGGGAGGCGGCATCAAGCCAGGCAGCGTGGTGGGCCGGACCGACGACATCGGGCTCACGGTGGCGGAGGACATGGTGCACGTGCACGACCTTCACGCCACCCTGCTGCACTGCCTGGGCATGGAGCACACGCGGCTGACGTTCCGCTATCAGGGCCGCAACTTCCGCCTGACGGATGTCGCGGGAAACGTCGTCCGGAAAATGCTGGCATAACGGAACTGCTGTTCCGAAATCTCAGACCCACCCGGCACGCTCGAGGGCGACCTGAAAACGTTCGAACTCCCCTTCCACCCGAGGCAGGAGAGCCGCCGCGTCCTCGAGTTGGCCCGCTGTCGCCGCCCTCTCGGCCTCCGAAGCGGTAGCGAACAGCCCAACCGCGGCTACGTTGGCCGCCGCTCCCTTCAACGTATGGGCCTGGCGCCGGGCGCCTGCCGCGTCGCCCTGCTCGAGATGCCGCCGCAGACTGATCAACTGTGCCGGGACGCTACCCACGAACTCCTGGACGATCCTCCCGGCAAGACCCCGGTTGCCCATGAGCCGCCTCAGCAAGTCCTGTTCATGAAAGATGATTTCATCTGCCGCGGGTAAGGACGGCTCCACCGAATCGCGACCCTCGGTTGCGGGGGCTTGCGGGCGAAGCCATTTCTCCACCATCCGGCGCAGTTGTTCCGGCTCGACTGGTTTGGACACGTAGTCGTCCATCCCGGCCTCGAGACACTTGCCGCGATCGTCGTTCATGGCGGTGGCTGTGAGCGCCACGATCGGGATCTTCGGATTCTGAGTTCCAGAGGAGGGATCCCGGATGAGGCGCGTGGCTTCGTAACCGTCCATCTCCGGCATCGAGCAATCCATGAAGACCAGTTGATACGCAGCGTTCCGGAGTGCCTTCACCGCTTCGAGGCCGTTCTTCACCACGTCCACGTGGCATCCCAACCGGCCAAGTATGGCCACTGCAACGTGCTGATTGGTGAGGTCATCTTCCGCCAACAAGATCCGGGCCGCAAATCTGGGCTGGCGGGACGCCTGACGTGGGCGGATCACCTCCGGAGCGGCAGAAACAGGGCTTTCCCCCGGTTCCGGCGCGGCCTTCGGCCCCAGGGCGCGTTCGAGGACCTGACGCAGGCGGGTCTCGAGAATAGGCTTCGAGATGCAGCCTGCAAGTTCGGGACGCTCGGATCTCTGCTTGCCGGGCTGATTCCCCTGGCGGGCCATCAGCACCAGAACGGCGTCTTTCAGCCGCGGATCCGCCGCGATCCATTTGGCGGGATCCTCCCCGTTCATTCCAGTCATATCGTCAGCAATCATCACCAGTTCGAATGGATCGCCCGACCCAGCGGACTGGAGGAGGGAGTCCAGCGCGGTCGAAACATCCGCGGCCTCGCTGGGCCGGTATCCCCACGAACGCAGCAATCCCGTCACCACCAGGCGGTTCTATGCGTGAGCGTCCATGACCAGGACCTTCAGGTCCCGATGGGTCTTGATCCTTGCGGCGGCGGGAGACCCGGACTGCTTCTCAAATACTGCTGTGAACCAGAACGTCGAGCCTTTGCCCGGTTCGCTTTCCAACCCGATCGTTCCACCCATCATCTCGGCCAGATGTTTCGAAATCGCCAGGCCGAGTCCGGAGCCGCCGAACTTCCGGGTCGTCGACGCGTCCGCCTGTACGAACGGCGAGAACAAGGTCGCGGCCCGGTCCGGAGGTATCCCGATGCCCGTGTCCGAAATGACGAATCGGAGCGTTGCCGTGGTCTTGTCTTCGGCGGCCAGTTCCACGCGGATCGCGACCTCGCCCCGCTCGGTAAACTTGATCGCGTTGGCGGCGAGGTTGGTCACGATCTGCCGCAGGCGGCCGGGGTCGCCGCGGAGGAGAGAAGGGATATCCGGCGCCGCGAGGAACGTCAGTTCCAACTGCTTCTGCACGGTTTGAAACGAGAGCATTTCAACCGCCTCTTCGAGAATTGTCCGCAAGTCGAAATCGAGGGTCTCCAGAACCAGCTTTCCGGCCTCGACCTTGGAGACGTCCAGAATGTCGTTGATGAGCGCCAGAAGGACCTCACCGCTAGCGCGAACGACCCGTGCATATTCACTCTGCTCGGCCGACAGACCCGAATCCAGCAGCAAGTGGGTCATTCCGATGATGCCATTCATCGGGGTGCGGATCTCGTGACTCATGTTCGCCAGGAACCTGCTCTTGGCAAGGCTGGCCGCTTCGGCCGCATCCTTGGCTTCCCGCAAATCTTCTTCCGCCGCCTTGCGCGCGGTAACGTCCGCGAACACCCCGTCCGCGTAAAGAACGCCATTGTGGTCGGAGGTTCGCGTCGCCCGGTCGTGTACCCAGATCCATTGGCCATCTTTTCGCTGGATTCTGTACTCCACATCGAACGGTTCGTTCTTTGTGAAAAGCGCTCCGAGCGCTTCGCCGACGCGATCCCGATCCGCCGGATGGATCCGTCCCAGCCACAATTCGCTCCCGTTGTTCAGAAATTCGTCCGCCGTGTAGCCGAAGACGGCTTCCACCTTCGGGTGGACATAACTGGTGTTGCCGTGGACATCGGAGGTCCAAGTGACGTCCGGGAGATGGTCCACAAGCCTGCGGTACTTCGCTTCACTCTGCCGCTTCCCTTCCTCGGCCTGTTTGCGCGCCGTAATGTCGCGCAGCACCGCACACGCCGTGCGGCGGGAGCCGTCCGCCTCCCGAATCGCGCTGACGCGCGCCAGGAACCACCGGCCGGCGAGGGCGCCTTCGGGCGAGCACTCCAGTTCCTCCGGTTGGCCGCTGTCGATCACCCGTCCGATGACGCTGATCCAGTGGGCTGCCGGGTGTTTGCCCGCCAATTCGCAAAATCCGCGGCCGATCAATTCCGCCTTGGGCCGGCTCAGCAAGGCTTCGTTCCGGGTCCAGATGTTCAGGCAGGTTCCCTCCCGGTCCAACTCGCAGACGATATCGTCGAGGGAATCGACCAGGGCCCGGAGCCGCCCTTCGCTGGCGGACAACTCTTTCTGGATCCGTTTGACTTCGGTCAGGTCAAGAAGAAAGCCAATGGCTTGGCCGGGCGCCCTGTCCAGGGAGGCAAGGCCCACCAGTACCGGAAGCCTGCTGCCGTCTTTGCGAATGTACTCGATCTCCGCGGGAGCGCTGACTCCGCTCTCCGTCAACTGCTCACCGATCTCGCGGTTCACATGCTGGTATTCCTGCGCGGTCATCCGGTCCCAACGGACCTTTTGACGGAGGAGGTCGTCTTTGGAATAGCCCAGCTTCTTCAGGAAGACCTCATTCGCTTCCACGATTCGGCCCGTGGAGTCGCCAGTGAAGACCCCGATGATGTTCGATTCCGCCAGCCGGCGGAATCGGGATTCGCTGTCTCTCCGTGCCTCTTCGGCCCTGGCGCGGTCGATAAACTGAGCAATACTGTGGCTGATCGACTCGAAAGCTTGAAGCGTGGCCGGCGTGAGAGGCTCGCGCGAGAAGGCCGCGACAACGCCCATCAGGCGATCGCCGATCATCAGCGGATGGCCCGCAAAGGCCACCATCCCCTCTCGCAAAGCCCACTCGCCGGCCCAGGGATCGTTGAGGAAGTCGTTTGTGAGGTCGGGCTGGCGTTTCTCAGCGATGGAACCGATCTTAAACCGCCCGATAGGCACGTGGCTGTATTCGCCGTCGATGGCCGTGTGAACACCCGCGCTGGCCTGCATCTCGAGCATTTGCTCCGCCTCGTTGAAGGTCCACACGCGAGCAAACGCGGCATCGATGCGGTGTACCAGAATCTCCGCGCATTCCTGTAGCCCGGGGCGCAAGGTTCGAGCCTGGGTCAAGGCAGCGCCCACTTCGGCAACCAGCGACGCCAGACGGTTCCGCTCCGCCGCTTCGGCGTCGGCCCGCTTCCGCTCGCTGATGTCACGGGCCATCGACGCGACGGCGAAGATTCGACCCGTCTCGTCTCTCAAGGCCGAGATGGTGACGGCCACGTCGATGCGACACCGGTCCTTTGTCAGGCGAGCGGTCTCGAGGCGAGCGACACCAAGTCCCCGCCGGACCTCGGCCAGGATACGCGCTGCTTCCTCGAGCCGGTCGGGCGGGAGAATGATCGAGACAGGTTGGCCGATGGCCTCTTCGCTGGAGAAGCCGTAAAGCGCCTCCGCGCCCTTGTTCCAGCTCAGAATCGTCCCATCCAATGTCGCGCTCCCGATCGCGTCGTCGGACGATTCGACAATGGAGGCCAGAAATCTCTGTGCCCGTTCGGCGGCCCGGCGTTCGGTGGCGTCCTGCTTGATCGCGATGTAGCGAACGATCTTCCCCCCGGGCCCACGTACCGGTGCGATGGTCATCTCTTCGTCGTAGGTTGTGCCGTCCTTTCGCCGGTTGACCAGTGCGCCGTGCCATACGCCGCCGGCGCGAATTGTGTGCCATAGGGCCGCGTACTCGGCTGGGCTTTGCGAGCCCGATTTCAGCAGCCGCGGGTTCTGCCCGATCGCTTCGCTGGGACTGTATCCGGTCATCCGGGTGAAGGCGGAGTTGACGTAGAGAATACCTCCGTCGGGATCCGTAATCACGACGGCCTGGGCAGCCTGTTCGAGCGCCTCTGCCAGGCCCATTTCGATCGGGCTGGCCGAAGAGTGTTCGCTCTCGCCGGCAGGCGTGGGGTCGCCTGACGTCCAGATGGTGATCCATACGGACAGCACCGCGGCAACCGTCATGCCTGCGATCACGACCGCCTGACCCGTCCACGGTGCCGTGACCTGACTGTAGAGCGCCGAAAGCAGACCAACCCAGGGCAGGGTGCGAACCAGTGAGTGAAGAAGCGCCGGGAGGGAGCCGGCGGCGCAGCTGCGACCTCTAGCGCCTGCCGAGGTCGACGATCGTGGGGTCGCCAAGTCACGCCCGCCTGGAGAAAGTGGCACGAGAACAACTCTGGTATTCATATCGGCCGGCTGCCACTGCCTGGAGGAAAAGTCATCGCGAGCATACGGACCGCAAACCGGCTGGAGCAAATGCCGGATTCCGGCCGATACACCAAAGTAGGCTTCCGCCACGGCTCGGTTTCCGTTAGCCGCTTGCCCGGAGCAGGTGAAAGAGGCAGTTGTTGATCTCGATCAAGCGATTCCTGGATCAGGGCGAAAAACGGGACAGCCGGACCGATGACCTCGTTCAAGCCGCGCTGCAAATGGCCCGGCTGCTGATCGAAGGCATCGCAACCCATGCGGTGCGGGGTCGTGACGTCGATTTCCGCAGCTTTGCCGAGGATTTGAAGGGCCTTTCACAAAAGGTGGAACCGCCCCTGTCGGCCTTGAAACTGTTGGAGATCTCCAGTGAGACGCTGGAAACCCTTGAAAACTACTCCCAGCGTACCGAGGCCTATCTCCGCGAACAGAGGCAACTGATGCAGTCGATTCTCGGAGTGCTCACCGAAACTCTGGCTGACGTCTCCGGCAACTCTGAGGAGGCCGTGGCACGGCTGCAGTCGATTGAACAGCAAGTGGAGCGCGCGTCACGCCTGGATGACATCCGAGCGCTCTCCGCCGGTCTGAAAGACTGCCTAGTGGACATACGGGAAGCGGCGGCTCATCAAAGAAGAGTATCGGCCGAGACCGTCCAACGTCTGAGAACCCAGGTGTCCCTGGCTCAGGAACGGGGAGGGCCGCACCCCAGGCACTTTGACATCAGCCACCTGGAGACCGATCTCGAGCCTGAGCAGGAACCGCCGCTTACGCCGCGAGCGGCCAGCGAGTATGTGGTAGTCGTCAGACTGCAACGGCCCGACTACATCGTGAGCCGGTTCGGCGAACAGGCCAAGCACAGGATGCTCTCGCTGATCAGTCAGAGCCTGAAAACGCTCGTCGGACCCAACGACCGTCTCCTGCGTTGGAAAGGAACGTCCTTCGTGCTGTTCCTCAAATCGTCAGCCACGGTCGGGGAGATCCGGGCGGAACTCGCCGACGCGATGGCGCCGACCCGTCCGCACTACATCGAACTCGGCAAGAAGACTGTGTTGCTGGCGATCCTGGCCGATTGGGTGGTTTTTCCGCAGGCCGAGTGCGAGTCTTTGGAGGCAGTGTTTAGCAAGGTAGACGCGTTCCTCGAGTCGACTCTTCCGGTCAGCACGAATCAGAAAGTGAGAGACGGCAGTCAGCCGGTTAGCGCGGCGGAACCTCTGAGCAAGCCATGACGGCCGCACATCGAAATACGCGCTTGAGCCGCCTCTTGCGGTTTGGGGGGGAAGGAGTTGAGGAAATGAAATCCCTGGTTGTGGACGACGACGGGACCAGCCGAATCGTATTGCAGGAGGTTCTGGCTCGCTATGGGGTGGTTCACAGTGGTACGGACGGCGCCGAAGCGGTCGACGCCTGCCGAAACGCGTTCGATCTGGGAGCGCCCTACGATCTGATCTGCCTCGATATCAACATGCCGTCGATGAATGGCCTGGAGGCCCTGAGCGCGATTCGGGATGACGAACAACGCCGCGGCCTGGCGCGCCTCGAAGGTTCGAAGGTGATCATGATTACCGCTGCCGATGATCCGGAGAGCATCGATAGTGCGTTTCAGGAACTTTGTGATGCCTATATCATGAAGCCGGTCGATTGCGCGGAATTCCTCGATCTTGTGCATTACCTGTGCCCACTGGAGGAAGACCCTGTAACGAGAACGCCTCGAGCCGGCTGAGTCGACGATTCACTCGCGCGGGTCGCAGGTCGTGTTCCGGAGAATGCAGAGCCGTCCAAACCGCCGCTATTTCTTCGTTCTTGCCTGTCAGTAGCCGTGGGTCTACCGCTGGGGTATATACGCTTCGGTTTCTACCCGGCGGCGAAGCGATTGCGCTGGCCCGCCGTGAATCCGGGAACCCGCTCGGCCGAATCGGGACCAGCAAGCCCCGTACAAGCAGTGGACCTGGCACGAAACGGCCTACCGGTTCGGCGGCCCCAACTTCATCCAATTGCCGGACGGCAGTCTGTGGGCAGGAAGCCTTTTCTATCCTCCCAAACGAGCGCCCGGACCCGGCTCGGGAACGACGGTTCTTGCCCGGATGGAGCGTACCGGCTACGAACCGGTATTGACCCTGCCGAGCGGCGGAGACACCAGCTACCCCGGACTCGTCTGGCACCAGAACCTCTTGTGGATGCTCTACTACTCGTCCCACGAGGGCAAAACCAGCATGTATCTCGCGAAGATCCGCCTGCGGTGACGACGTGCGTGGGCCAGGCGGGATCGTCGACCCACAGGCACACACTACCACCCGGCCCTGACTGCTTTCCGACGCAAAAGTAACGGACTCGAACGGAGACCGCTCGCTTGGCGTTCGCGGCACGGGTGCTCGCGGCAGGGTTGCCGCTGTCGATATGGCAGGCACTTCATACGGTGCCGCGACGGTAAGTGGCTGTGAAAAAAAGGGGATGGTCACCCCGTTTCCCGATCAACGTTTCGTGAAGAATCAACGATTTGTGGTCGAAAAACGGGATGACCGCCCCCAATTTTTTCACGGCTTCTAAACGGAGCGGTTCGTGGCCTGAACCACATTGCTGAAAGATGGGCGCCCCTCCGGCAACAACTCGCGGAGTTCCGTCGTCAGCGGCGCAGCCAGCATCGACCGGAGTGATCGTCCGCATTGACACCCGGCCAGCCTGCTTTATAGAATCGTGACCTTCCCAGCAGCGCGGGCGTGGGCCTCAACGAAGGAAGGAGCGCTTCCCATGATCAGTCGTCGACAATGGGCCGGTGGCGCAATCGGAACGGGTGTCGCCGCGAGCACGTCCCTTCCCGTGCGAGCGGCACGAACTCCTCGCAAAAACACATTGATGCACGCCGGCGGCGACTATCACAGCGTCGCCGGTAACGGCATCACCTCCAAGGAGAATCTGGAGTTCAACCTACGCCACGGCGTCCGCCATCTCACCGTGCTGATGAAGAACAACCCCGCCGGCGGCTGGAATCTGGATGAGCTGAAGCGCATGAAGGACGATTGCGATCGTCATGGCGTCGTCCTCGAAGCTATCCGCATGGAACCGGACTACATCACTCTCCGGCCCGGCCCTGAGCGCGACCGCGCGATCGACACCATCATTGGAAACATCGGCAAGGCGTCGCAGGTGGGGGTCAGGATCATCACCTATCACTGGACGGTCATCCCGATCCGCCGGAACAAGCAGACCAAAGGGAGAGGCAATGTCACCTACTCCGGCTTTCAATTGGAGAAGAACTGGAAGGAATTGCCCACCGGGAAATCCGGCCGCGTCAGCTTCGACGAATATTGGGAGCGAATCACCTACGTCCTGAAAAAGGTGATCCCGGCCGCGAAACAACACGATGTGCGAATGGCCTGCCACCCCTACGATCCGCCCGGCCTCCCCTACGGCTACCAGGGCGCGGAGAACTGGGATTCCCCCTCGATCTTCGAAGCCATCAAGCGATACGAAGCCGTGGTCGACAGCCCTCACAATGGATTTCAATTGTGCCTGGGCACCACCGGCGAAGGCCTGAAGAATCCGCGCTCCGAAGTTCTCCCCATCGTCCAATACCTGGGGGAGCGCGGAAGGCTCCACCAGATCCACATGCGCAACATCCGCGGAGGACTCCACAACTTCGACGAGGTCTATCCCGATGAGGGCGAGATGGATTTCTTCAAAGTAATGCGCGTGTTGCGCGACGTCGGGTTTTCCGGATCGATCTGTCCCGATCACATGCCGCATCATCCCGACGATCCCGGAAGCCTGCAGGCGTTCGCCTTTGGCTACGGGTATATCAAGGCTCTGATTCAGGCCGTGAACTCAGAAGTGTGAAGGCGCGATTACGAACGCCCCCGCACTTCGCCGCCGTCCCGGTTCCCTTCGCCTTCCGGCGGCGCGTAGCCCAGGCGGTACGATAACTGCATCGCGTACGTCTTCAACAGCTTGCCCAGACCGTCCACCCGCTTCATCTCCATTTGAGCCAACGTTCCGGCCAGCCCCATCGACGCTACCACCTGACCCTCGCCGCCCCAGACGGCCGCCGCCACGCCCCGCCCCTCGGTCTCGTCCTCTCCATCGTCGACCGCGTAGCCGCGCAGGCAGGATTCCGACAGATTCTGGAGCAGCCCGTCGAGGTTGGTCAGCGTGCGCTCCGTGCGCCGAACCAGCAATTTTGGCTCGATGATCCGCCGCACGTCGGCCGGCGGAAGGTACATCAGCAGGGCTTTTCCCACCGCCGTGCAATGCAGGTTCTTGCGCTCGCCCACCCACGTATTCAAACGGATGAACCCGGAGGGCTCGGACTTTTCGATGTAGACCGCTTCGTTCTTCTCGAGAATCGCCAGGTGGCCCGTCAACCCAGTGATATCCGTCAGTTCTTCGAGCAGGGGAAACGCGACGGCCCGCAGGTTGAGCGTGTTCTTGGCGGCGCTCCCGTCCCGGAACGCGAACAGCTTGTAGCCGAGAATGTACTTCTTGGTCTCCTCGTGACGCTGGACATAGCCGGATTCGAGCATCGTCTCGAGCAGGTAGAACGCGGTCGAGTACGGGATCTTGTGAACCCGGCTGACCTCCTGGACGGTCAGGCCGAAGCTACTTTGGTTGAGAGTGTCCAGGATCGCGAAGGCACGCTTGACGGCCGGAACCTGATACCGCTTCTGAACCTTCTTGGGTTCGCGAGGTTTCTTGGTGGGCATTGCGGTAACCGAACATGCTTTAGCGGATTCTACCAGTCTCACCCAGCGTCGAGGCTTTACGCCACCGAGAGCGTGAGCCGGCCGTTCGACCTGCTGCGAGGCGAGGGTTTGATGACAATGTGCACGTCCCGGCCAAGCCGTGTCAGGCATTCCAGGAGACGGTGTTCGGAAATCCCACGGAATTGCCCCCTCAGCAGGGCAGAGACCTTGGGCTGCGTCATACCGAGGACCGCGGCGGCGCGGGCTTGAGTGAGGTGTCGCTGTTGGATAATCTCACCGATCTTTGCCGTGAGCTGCGCTTTCACCAACATGCCTTCGCTGTCGACATAGCCGAGATCGGCATACACGTTTCCGGACCCTCCTTCCACCGGAACTCCCCGCACCACTCGCAGCTTTTTCATCGTAACAACTCCTTGGCGGTCTGCTCCGCGACTTTGAGACGCTCACGAATCAACTCTATGTCAGCCTTCGGCGTGGCCGCTCCGCGCTTGGACTTCTTTTGGAACACGTGAAGCACGAACACCATACCGCTGAACTTGATCGTTTAGACGGCTCGGTACGTGTTCCGGTCCCGATTCTCGACAACCTCCAGCACGCCGGCCGACCCGAATCCGCTGAGGGGCTTGGCGTGTTCATGCTTGCGGTCTGTCTGCGCCAGAAAAAGCGCATATCCGAAGACATCCATCACCGGCCCGGGCAACGAGTTCAGGTCTCGTCTCGCGCTCCCCACCCAGTACACAGGCTTGACGGATGGAGGCTTGTCCACTTCAGTCAATTATACCCATATTGGAATAGCAGGTTTCAATCTCAGCCTCTAGGCCGAAGTTCCTCCTTCTTTGAGCGCATCTGATCGCTTATCTCCGCGCAGCGTAACGGGTTGGAGGTTTTTCGACTTTCTTTGTGTACCCATGTAATAGCGCATATGACACTTTACTTATAGCCTCCGTAGCTGTATCATAT
>CAZGUX010000041.1:0-6503 GCA_964529305.1 uncultured Solibacteraceae bacterium
AGTTCGTCGTCAGGACGAACGGCGCCACGCCGGAGTCGGTGAACGCGCGACTGCTCGAGCGGAAGATCATCGGCGGAGTGCCGCTGGGACGGTTCTATCCGGAACTCGCCGGCTCGATGCTGTTGTGCGCGACCGAGATGTCGCGCCGGGAATCCATGGACGCGGTGAAGGAGTGCTTCGCTTGATCAACAAAGTACGTTCCCATCTGACGCAGAACGAACCGCTCCTGTTCGAGATCAGCTCCCCCGGAAAGATCGGCTACCAACTGCCCGACCTGGACGTGCCGGCGGCCGACCCCGGCGCGCTGTTGGGATCGTCCAACGTCCGCGAGGAGATCGGCGGATTCCCGGAAGTGAGCGAAGTGGAAGTGATCCGCCACTTCACGCGGCTCTCGACGTGGAACTATGCCATCGACCTGGGCATGTACCCTCTGGGTTCGTGCACGATGAAATACAATCCACGCATCAACGAACTGGTGGCGCGGATGGACGGGTTGGCGTGGGCCCATCCGTATCAGCCGGAATCGCTGTCGCAGGGCGCGATGGAGGTGATCGCGCAACTCGAGCACGCGTTGCTCGAAATCAGCGGTATGGATGCCGTGACCTTGCAGCCGGCGGCGGGCGCGCACGGCGAGTTGACCGGCCTTCTGCTGGTGCGGGCACTGCTCGAACGGCGAGGCAACCCGCGCAAGAAGATTCTGGTGCCGGACTCGGCCCACGGCACCAATCCAGCCACCGCGGCGACGGCGGGCTACGCGGTAGAGAGCATCGGCTCCAACGCGGAGGGCGGTCTCGATCTCGAGTCGCTGGCGCGTGCGGTGGATGAAGACACGGCGGCCATGATGGTGACCAACCCGAACACGATCGGCGTGTTCGAGACCGGCATCATGAAGGCGGCCGAGATTCTGCACTCGAAGGGCGCGCTGTTCTACATGGACGGCGCGAACATGAACGCGCTGGTGGGCATCGCTCGTCCCGGTGACTTCGGCGTCGACGTGATGCACATCAACCTGCACAAGACCTTTTCGACGCCGCACGGAGGCGGAGGTCCGGGAGGCGGGCCGGTGTGCGTCAAGCAGCATCTCGAACCGTTCCTGCCCGTGCCCCGGCTGAAGCGCGCGGGTGAGTTGCTGAGCTGGGACTATGACCGGCCGCTATCGATCGGCCGTGTCCGCGCCTTCTACGGCAACTTCGGTGTGCTGGTGCGGGCCCTGGCCTACATCCTCGCCCACGGCGGACCTGGATTGCGCAACGCCACCGTGGATGCGGTGTTGAACGCAAACTACATCCGGAAGCAACTGGAGCCCCACTACGAGTTGCCGTACAAGTCGCCCAACATGCACGAAGTGGTGTTCGGCGACGCGCTCCAGGCCAAGAAGGGAGTTCGCACCGGGGATCTGGCCAAACGCCTGATCGACTATGGCTTCCACCCGTACACGGTGAGCTTCCCCCTGATCGTGCACGGGGCCCTGATGATCGAGCCGACCGAGACGGAGAGCAAACAGGAACTCGATCTGTTCATCCAGGCCATGATCTCCATTGCCGGGGAAGTCGAGACCGATCCGGACCTGGTAAAGTCGGCGCCCCATATGACCCGCACTGCCCGCGTCGATGAAGTGACGGCCGCGCGCAAACCGGTGCTACGCTGGAAGCCGCGCGTGAGCACCGGTGGAACCGCCGGCTAGCGCACGCTTCCCGACGTGCCCACTGTCTCCGAGGATCGCCGCAACCTCCTGATCGTTTTCTTGTTGGTGCTGGCGATCCGGCTTCCGTTTCTGAATCACCCGGTACAGGGCGATGACGTCTACTATCTGGCCGGAGCCCAGCAGGCACAGATCGATCCGCTGCACCCGACTCACGCGCGGTACGTCTTCCTGGGCGATTGGGTGGATATGCGAGGCCACCCGCATCCGCCGCTGAACGCCTGGCTGTTGGGAGGTCTGCTGGCAGCATTTGGCGATGTCCGCGAAATCCCCTTCCACAGCGCATACCTGCTGTTATCGATGCTTGCCGCGGGATCGATGTACGCGTTGGCGCGCCGTTTCTCCCCGCAGCCGTTGTGGGCCACGCTTTTGTTCTGCGCCGTCACTCCGTTCGTGGTCAACGGCAACTCCTTCGAGTCCGACCTTCCCTTTGTCGCGTTCTGGATGGCGGGGGTGGCGGGTTTCGTCCTGGAGGCTCCGGCGCTCCTGACCGGGTTGGCTCTGGCGCTGGCCACGCTCACTGCCTTTCAGGCGATTTTCCTGACTCCGATTCTCTGGGTATCCGCGTGGCTGTTCCGGCGCAAATCGACGGCCGCGTGGCTGCTGGCGCTGGTTCCACCGGCAGTGTTCGCCGGCTGGCAACTGTTTGAGCTGGCCACGAGCGGAAGCCTGCCGCTTGCGGTCCTGTTCGGACACTTCGGGAAGTACGGATTTCAAGGCATCGACAACAAGATCCGGAACGCGGTGGGGTTGACGGTCCACGCATGGTGGATCGTTCCGCCGTTCCTGCCGGCCTGGGGGATTTTCCGATGGATTCGGGGAAGGAGATCCCTGACCTCGGAAGACTGGTTCCTTGGGGGCTGGATCGCGATCTTCTTCGGCGGCGCGCTGGCGGTGTTCTTTACGGGATCGGCCCGCTATCTGTTGCCGATGGCCGCGCCGGTGTGCCTGCTGGTGTCGCGGCTTCCGGCCGCCGCGCTGGCGTCGGGTTTTGCGATTCAACTCCTGCTGGGCCTCGGGTTGGCCTGGGTGAACCTGAAGCATTGGGAAGGCTATCGCGACTTCGCGCGCTCGCTCGGCGAGGTCGCGGCCTCGAAACGAGTCTGGATCAACGGCGAGTGGGGGCTGCGCTTTTACCTCGAATCGCTGGGCGGCCTTCCGATGGTGAATGGCCAACCCGTCCGGCCCGGCGATGTTGTGGTGACCAGCGAACTCGGCTATCCGGCGTCCTTTACCACCGGCGGGGGAACGTTGAGCCCGTTGGCGGAAACCCAGATCCGGCCGGCCCTGCCGCTCCGCCTGATCGCGCTCGACACGCGATCGATCTATTCGACCTACCGCCGAGGGTATTGGCCGTTCGATGTGTCGGGCGCGGCGATCGACCGGGTTCGCGCGGAGGTGGTGGTGGAGCACAAACCCAGCCTCGAGTATTTGACCATGTCCGATCGGCTGGCGAGCGAGCACATCGTCAGCGGGGTCGACAAGCTGGAAGAAGGCCGGTACCGCTGGATGTCGCGGAGAGCCGTGTTTCTGCTGAGGAATCCCGCGCAGGCCAAACCCCTGCGGGTGGTTTTGTTCCGCCCCGATCAGGCAACGGCCCGGCGCCTGGTGATCGAGGTCGATGGGCGGAAGATCGCGCAAGAGTCATTGGACCGACCCGGCGCGTATTCTCCCGAGACCCCACCGACACGCGGGGCAGGGGACACGGTGACGGTGTCGCTGGAAGTGGACCAGGTATTTCACGCTCCGGGAGACCGGCGTCCGTTGGGAGTGGTGCTCGCGGAGATTGGATTCCGGTGACGGCGGAGTGATGTGACCGGACCGAGGATTTGCGTGCATCGAGTACTCTTCTTCCTGGGCCCCGAATTGGCGAGACTATGGCCGAAAGCGTGCAAGGCTTGGGATGCTGCGGGACCGTTCCGTCATGCCGGGTTTGCCCGAGCCTAGTATTCTGAGTCGACAGGCGCTGCTGGGGGGGAGTTTCACCTCGCGGGCGCAACTACGACAAGCAATCGATGATTTTGTTAAGGTCTACAATGAGCGGGCCGCGCCCTTCGAATGGAAGAAGGCGGTCGTGCACCCTTCGACTCCCAAACAAAAGGACTCTGACTTATGCAAGTAGGTACTAGTCTCCAGGGATCGGGCGCTTCAGCTCCTGGGCGCTCCTGGCGCCGCGACCGATCCGTTTGCCGTAGTCTCCCGCAACGCGCTGACCGGGCCGCGCGTGTGGTATTGCGATGCATCGCTCTTCAAGAAGCGAGTGGTTTTGACCTCGCGGGTGCAAGTATCGATTGAGGCGAATGCTTTCAATATCTTCAACCGTGCCAGCTTCAATTCACCCGTCACCACGCTCAGCGATGCCCGCTTTGGCAGAATCGTCGCTACTGGAACGGGTACAACGCCACGCCAACTGCAGGTTGGCATGAAATTGTCGCTTTAGGTTTCGTTCCTTGAGAATCGTTTTAGTCGTCAACAAATCCGCTCGTATCCGCAACACTCATCCGCTCATCCGCAACACATACGCAACAGATTCTTAAGCCTGTTGCGTTCACAGCATTTTTATTTGTTTCTGTTGTGAACGCTCAATCACTTACCTCCATTTTCGCCTTTCTTCCGCTTCCCTCCATGCCACCCTGAGATCGGGAAAACATGATCTCCGACCTCCACTTCGTCGCCAACCCGGTCCGCTTCGCCCGACCCGGTCCAGGCCTGCTTCCTCGCCTCCCGCCACCCGCGCCGTCTCCTCAACTGTTGCCGCCAGTGCGGCAAGTCCACCACCGTCGCCCGGTGCCACTACTGGGGAAAATCGCGAACCGTACCGTGTTTCACTCGCACGCCGGCGCGATCGGTCGCGATCGTCACTGGCGCCCGCGCCGTGAAGCGTCGCTTTCCATCCACCCAACCGGAGCATTCGCTGGGATCACAGGTAAGCCGGTAGGTGTGGCCGGAGAGGTCCATTTCAAAGCTACTCTGCTTCGAACCCTGGGGCAGAGCCGCATTCCATTCGAGGAATCGCGCGCGCGGCACGATGCCATACAGACGCGCCGTCGCGTCCAGCACCACGGCCGCCGTTGGCGAGTACAGCACGACCTCCTTGGCCGCTCCGCCCTGCCCGGTCACCGGATGATACTGCTGATAGGTCACGCGCTGCCGCACGACCGCGGCCAGGAACCGCCGCAGCACCTCTCGCAACTCGATGTTCCTCCCGTACCGCTCGAATCCGTACGGCGCACGCAACACCGTCAGACCCATGGTGGGACCGCTCCACACGTTCGGCTTGTCCGGAGTGGACAGCGGCTCGTTCAGCGCAAACGAAGGCAGGGGATAAGGCGTCCAGAATTCCTTGGGATTGAGGACGTGCCGTTCGAACAGCCGCTTTGCCATCGGCTCCGTCGGCAACCCTCCATTGATGGCCCGCAGCGCGACCACGCCGACCATCTTCACAAACTTCCCTTTGGAGTCGCGGTCGTAATAACACTCGGTTTCCGGATCCCACAGATAGCGGTTGACCCGTGCTCGAAGCTCAGCCGCCCGCTTTCTCCACAGTTGCGCTTCGGTGGGTTTTCCGATCAGTTCCGCGATCTCGGCCATGGAGAGCATTTCCAGGTGCATCAGGCCGCTCGCATCGGGCGCGTCGTACGGCGTCGGCGTGCCTTCCGGCGGAATGCGAAGATTCTTGACGTGCAGAGGCAGACCCTGGAACCGGGCGCTGAAGTCCTGGCCCATGTCGCCGGGCGACCAAGCCTCGTAGATGCCGTTCTTGTTGGCGTCGCGATAGCGGCCCATCCACTCGATCCAGCGGGCGAGCGGCGAGTAGAATTGGCGCAACCAGGCAACGTCGTTGTCGAGCAGGGCCAGGTGCCAAGCCGCGAAGGCAATCCAACCGTAGCCGATCGACCGGTCTCCCGGTCCTTTCGGAATGATTTTGTACGGCAGATAACCATCCGGCGCCTGGTAACGAATGAACTGGCGCAACTCTTCCTTGGCGAGTACCGGGTCGATACGCGCGAAGACCTGCATGGTGACCGGAACGCTCTCGAACCACATGCCGTGATACACGCCGCCCTCGATCAGGTAGGGCCGGTCGTAGATGCCCTGCTGAAACAGGTTGGCCAGCAACACGAGCTTGGTGTAGTAGAACTTCGAGACCAGGGCATCGTCGTCGCAATCGAAGCGGATGCCCTTCTCGATCCATCGCTGGAGTTCGTCCGGCGCATGGCCGGCCCAGGGCTTCATGTCTTCGTGCCGGGACACCAGGCGCAGAACGTCTTCGGGCGAACGGGCCCACCCGAAAGGCGCGATCAGGAAAAACAGGACCAGAATCATCTCGACGGATACCGGCGCCGGTGTGGAGTCCTCATTCGAGAACAGACCAAACGGCATCCATTTCCACGGCGACCTCGGGGAACGCCCGGGGCCGCAGGATGCCGGTCGCTTCCACGTGGACGTACTCGCCATCTTTCAGCCGGTAGACCTCCACCACCCGGTCTATCGGGTTGACAATCCAGTACTCGGCGATGCCGGCCCGTGCATAGTCCTCGAATTTTTCGGAGCGTTCCACGCTGCCCCTGCGGGTGGAGAGAATTTCAATGACGAGCTCGGGCGGCCGGCCCTCTTCAAAGTATCCTGAAGGCGGTTTCGATGATACGGCGATGTCCGGAATCCGGGATTGGACCTCGCTGATCAAACGATCCGGAGGCGGCACAAACACGCCCGCGGCGGAGATCGCGCGCCCGAGGCCGCGCGGCTTGAGTTGCTGATTCAGCGTCTCGACCAATGCGTCACTGACCAGTTGGTGTGC
>CAZGUX010000042.1:0-57946 GCA_964529305.1 uncultured Solibacteraceae bacterium
ATCGGTCAGCACATCTACGCGGTCACCGTCCTGATGGCCGTTGCGACCACGCTGGTAGCCCCCCCGCTGCTCAGGATCGCGTACCGGGACCTGATCCGAAAGGACTTACCGGTCGACGATCAGTATCGGCTGGGCTAGCTGCTACCGCCCTTTCCGCCCGCGTCTACAGACCTCAGGGGATTCTGCCGGACAACTCCACTTCTCTACCCTGAGTAAGAGGAGGAATAGAGCAATGGCGGACTTCTATCAGACCGGTGGGGTGACCACGCTACATCGTTTGAAGCCGAACCAGGTAGAACGCCTGGAGGCGGATCTCGAGAAGTTCTCGCGCAACCGGCCGATCGGCCTGGTCTTGCCGGCACTGTATTCCGAATTCGAGACCCTGGCCATGCAACGGATTGTAACCGAACTGCGCCAGGTCCGATACCTGCAGCGGATCGTCGTGGCCGTGGGTAGGGCGACGGCCGAACAGTTTGCCAACGCCCGCTCGTTCTTTGACGGGTTTTACACGCCCGTGACCACGCTCTGGATCGACAGCGAAAGGACCCAGGATCTCCTCAAGATGCTGGAAGAGCGCGGGCTGTCGGCTGGGGGTGACGGAAAAGGCCGTTCGTGCTGGCTGGCGTACGGCTACCTGCTGGCCAGCCGCGATTGCGACGTGATTGCCTTGCACGACTGCGACATCGTCAACTACGACCGCCAACTGCTGGCGCGTTTGTGCTATCCGGTCGTGCACCCCCACTTGAGCTTCGAGTTCTGTAAAGGCTACTATGCGCGCGTCACCGATCGGATGCACGGAAGGGTGACCCGCCTGTTCATGACGCCGCTGATCCGGTCGATGGCGGGCATGGCGCCCGACGCGTCGTTCTTGTCGTTCCTCGACAGCTTCCGCTACCCCCTGGCGGGCGAGTTTGCCATGGACATCAACCTGGCTCGCGTCAATCGAATTCCGCCGGATTGGGGCCTCGAAGTGGGAGTCCTCGCCGAGGTCTTCCGGAATTGCGCTCTGGCCCGAACCTGCCAGGTGGATCTGACCGACAACTACGAGCACAAGCATCAGACCCTGTCGCCCGACGACGCCAGCAAAGGTCTGGCCCGAATGGCGTGCGACATCGCCAAGTCGCTCTTCCGGACCCTGGCCGGCGAGGGCGTGGTCTTCACCGCGGACCACTTCCGCAGCCTGGAGGTACGCTATGTCCGGATGGCTCAGGACACGATCGCGCGCTATTACGCGGACGCGATGCTGAACGGCCTGAAGTTCGACCGGCATGCGGAAGAAGTCGCCGTGGCGACCTTCGCGCAGAGCCTGCGCAAAGCCGCCGCCGAGTTCATCGACGACCCGCGCGGGTTGCCGCTGATCCCCAACTGGAACCGCGTGCTCGCGGCCATTCCGGAGTTCTTTGAACTGTTGCAGGACGCGGTCGACAAGGACGCGCGGCAAGGCTTGGCGCGGACCGCCTGAACCCATGCCTTTGCCAGATGAGGCCCGCCGGGCCGCGCGCGCGATCCAGCAGGCCGATATCGTCATCGGGATTCCCAGCTACAACAACGCCCGCACCATTGGTCACGTGGTGCGGGCGGTGTTCGCCGGCCTGGGCAAGTACTTCCCGCAGATGACCTCGGTGGTGGTCAACTCCGACGGCGGGTCGAACGACGACACCCGCAACGTGGCCCTCTCGGCCCGATTGGAGGACAGCCACCTGATGCTGCTTTCCACGCCGATGACGGCCACGCACCGCTTATCGTTCCCCTACCACGGCATTCCCGGGAAGGGCAGCGCGTTCCGCATGGTCTTCGAGCTGGCGGAGCAACTCGACGCGAAAGTTTGCGCGGTCGTGGATTCCGACTTGCGGTCAATTACGCCGGAGTGGATCGACCTGCTGGTGCGGCCCGTGTTGCTCGCCGACTACGATTTTGTTGCGCCCTACTATCACCGGCACAAATACGATGGGACCATCACCAACAGCATCGTCTATCCGTTGACGCGAGCGCTGTACGGGTTGCGCGTACGCCAGCCCATCGGCGGTGAGTTCGGAGTGTCGGCCAGACTGCTGCGGCGGTACCTGGAGCGCGAGGACTGGGAGACGGACGTGGCGCGTTTCGGGATCGACATCTGGATGTCCACGATCGCCGTCGCCGAGGAATTTCGTGTGTGCCAGAGCTTTCTCGGTGCGAAATTGCACGACGCCAAAGACCCCGCATCGGACCTGAGCGCCATGCTGCAGCAAGTGGTGGGCAGCGTGTTCCTCCTGATGGAGGAATACGAAAGCCGCTGGCAAGCCCAGGTGGAAAGCCGGCCGGCTGAGGTATTCGGGTTCCGTTTCGGTGTCGGCCTGGATCCGATTCAGGTCAACGTGGAGCGGATGGTGCACAGCTTTCTGAGTGCAGCGCGCGACCTGGCGGAAGTGTGGACGCTGGCGCTGCAGCGGGAAACCCTTGCCGGGGTGCTGAAGTTGAGCCGCGACGCGGCTGCCGGCGCCCAACCCTTCCACCTGGCCGACGCGCTCTGGGCCCGGATCGTTATGGACTTCGCGTGCGCGTGCCGGCGGCGGCCAACTTCTCGGAGCCAGTTCCTGAAAGCCCTGACGCCGCTCTATTTGGCTCGCGTCGCGTCGTTCGTCGTAGAAACCGCGCCCCTGGCCTCGGACGAAGTGGAAGAGCGGATCGAAGAGTTGTGTCAAACGTTCGAAGCCTTGAAGCCGTATTTGATCGCGCAGTGGAATGGAGATCCGGCGGCTCCCCCGCCCGGGACGGACCTCGGGCAGGACGCCGTCAGACTGGAGGTATGAGTTATGGTCGGGACTTTGCAACAGGTGCTGGAGGGCGTGCTCGACCGCCTTCATCATCACATCGTCACCTACGTACCGTCGATGCTGGCGGCGCTGATCCTTTTTGTCGGCGCGTACCTGCTGGCCGTGCTGGCGCGCTGGACGATCCACCGGATCTTCAAGGGTCTGACAATCGATCGCTTCCTGCGCCAGAGCGGCGTGGCCTACATGATTGACCGCTCCGGACGCTTGCGGGCCAGCCGCATCGCCGCGCAGACGGCCTACTGGTCTATCCTCCTGACCGGAGTGCTGACCGGTTTGAGCGTCTTCGATACCAACATCACGACCCAGATGATCGAGGGTTTCGTGTTTCTGCTGCCCAAACTGGTGATGGGCGGCCTGCTGCTGCTGGGTGGCGCCTGGCTCAGCCAGTATCTGGGGCGCGAGATGCTGGTGTGGGCCGTGAACGAAGACCTTCCCGGTCCCCGGCGCCTGGCGATGGCCGTCCGCTTGTTAATCCTCTTCGTGACCGTCGTGGTGGTGGCCGACCAGTTGAACTTCGCGCGCAGCGTGTTTCTGGCGGCATTTGTGATTGTCGTCGGCGGGGCCGTGTTGGCCGCGAGCCTTGCCGCCGGGCTGGCCGCGTCGGGACGCGCGCGGCAATTACTCGAGGGCAAGCCCGGCGAGCCCCGGACGGAAGAAGAACGATCGTTGTGGAATCATCTGTGACTCCGGTGCTCAAATAGAAGATGCACCGCCAATGAAATCGCGTCACCGTCTGATCCTGAGCGCGGCGTTCGGAGCATTGATCGTGCTGATCCTGTTCCTGGGATTGGGCGCCATCCGCCGCGCGCGCTCGATCCACGACGAGATGATCACGGCCCACCAATCCTACCTGGAGACCGAGTACCTTCTGCGCGAGATCCCGGCAGACCTGTACTTGGGCGGAGTGTTGATCCGCGACTACCTGCTCGACCTGTCTCACATTCGAGGGGAGTGGTACCGGGCGCGTGTGATGACAGTCCGGGAAAGGGTCCAGAACCGGCTGGACGTCCTCGAGACGCGGCTGGGCAAGGAAGAGACGCAGGTCTTGAAGCGGCTGCGGAACGAAGTGGAGGCGTATTGGGCCTCGCTCGATCCGGTGTTCGAGTGGACGCCGCAGCAGAAGGCGGTTCTGGGCTATGTTTTCCTGCGGCGCAACGTCCTGCAGCATCGCAACACGGTGGTCGCCCTGGCCGAACAGATCGAAAAGTTCAACACCGGAAACCTGGGGCGGGAGCGGCTGCGGTTGGAGCAGACGCAAAAACGGCTGGAGGAGTTCCTCTGGCGGATGATGTGGATCTCCGTTGTGGTGGGGGCCGGTATCGCCGTTGTCAGCATCGTACGCGTCTCCACGCTCGAAAAACGGGACGCACAGCAGCGGGAGAATCTCGAACAGGCGGAGGAGGAGTTGCGCAAGCTCTCGCGCGGCCTGGTGCAGGCTCTGGAAGACGAGAGGCGATCACTCTCGCGCGAGTTGCACGACGCCGTGGGGCAGATGTTGACGGCCCTGCGGATGGATTTGGCCAACCTCGAGCGGTTCCGGCTGTCGCCAGAGAAGTTCAGCGAGTCTCTCGAAGACGCGCGGAAGCTGAACACGGAGACGATGCGGAGCGTGCGCGACCTGGCCATGGGCCTGCGTCCGGCCATGCTGGACGACCTGGGGCTGGGTCCGGCGCTCGAATGGCAGGGCAGGGAATTCTCGCGCCGCGGCGGCATTCCCGTCACCGTCCAGGTGGATGGGACGCTCGAGAGTCTTCCCGAGCCGTACCGGACCGGGATCTTTCGCGTGGTGCAGGAAGCCTTAACCAACTGCGCGCGGCACGCCCATGCCAAGAGCATTCGCGTGGTTGTCCACGGTTCCGAAGACTGGGTCCACGTGACCGTGCAGGATGACGGCATCGGCTTCGAGGCTGGCGACGGGACGGTCCAGGGGCTCGGCCTTCTCGGTATCGAGGAGCGCATCCGGGAGTTGGGTGGCGTGGTTCACATCCTGTCCGAGCCGCGCAAGGGAACGCTCCTCAAGGTCGACGTTCCGGTGAAACACGAATCGCTGGTATGAGCAAAGTCCGAATCCTGATCGCCGACGATCACGGCATCGTCCGCAAAGGTCTTCGTCTGCAACTCGAGCAGCACGAGGAATTCGAGGTGGTGGGTGAAGCCGCCGACGGTAGGGAAGCGTGCCAACTGGCGGACGAACTCAAGCCGGACGTGGTGATCATGGACGTCGGCATGCCGAATCTGAACGGCATTGAAGCCACGGCGCAGATTGTGAAGCGGCAGCCTCGCCTGGGCGTGGTGATCCTGAGTATGCACTCGGACGAGACGTACCTGGTTCGGGCGTTGAAGGCCGGCGCGAAAGGATATCTGCTCAAGGACAGTGCCGACTCCGACCTTCATCGTGCCGTGCAGGCGGTATCGCAGGGCAAGCCTTTCTTCAGCCCGGCGATCGCCAAGACGCTCTTGGACGATTACATGCGGCAACTCCAGCAGCGCGGGCTGATGGATTCCTACGACCTGCTGACCGAACGCGAGAAAGAAGTGTTCCAGTTGCTGGCCGAGGGCAAGTCGAACAAGGAAGTGGCGACGATTCTGAATCTGAGCCCCTACACGATCGAGACGCACCGCAACAACATCATGCAGAAGCTGGACCTGCACAGCACGGTCGACCTGGTGCTGTTCGCGGTGCGGAAGAAGATCATCTCGTAAGGATCAGCGACGCGCCTCCGCCGCCACGACCCCGACGCGGCAAATCGGACACCGCTCAGGCCTCATACCTTGGCGGGCTTCTGCACGACCTCGGCTGTGACGAAAAGATTACATGGAATTCCAGAGGTTTGGACGTAAAGTCGTATTTGCAGGCCCTCCTCAGGACTTCCGTTATGTCGCAACACCCCAAGGGCCGCCAGGCCCGCATTCTCCTGAGTTCCGTCTTCGGCCCCTACGCGCAAGACGACGAATTCGGAAGCCGCTCCATCAACCCCATGGAGCTCTACCACAATCAAGTGACGCGAGCGCAAGGTGCGTTCTCCCTACGCATGTTCCACCGGTCGTGGGGGATCATGATGATCCAGGAGAACATCCCGGCGCCCTGCGCGGTTCTCGATTTTCCGACGCGCGAGGCGTTCGCGAAGGAACTCACTCACGGCCGCTATGACGTCGTCGGGATCTCGTCGATCATCGTCAATGTTGGCAAGGTCCGCGAGATGTGCCGGATGGTCCGCGAGCTTTCGCCCCAATCCGTCATCGTCGTCGGCGGGCACGTCACCGCTATTGCCGGCATCGAAACGATGATTGACGCCGATCATCTCGTCCGCGGCGACGGCATTGCCTGGATGCGGCGGTACCTCGGGGAGGATGCGTCCGCCCCTATTCGACATCCCCGGATTGTCTCGGGGTTTGACCTCCGCGCGATGGGCATCCGGATTCCAACCCATCGCAACGACACCGCCGCAACCATCATCCCTTCCGTCGGATGCCCCATGGGCTGCAATTTCTGCACAACGTCCTCGTTCTTCGGCGGCAAAGGGAAGATGCTCAATTTCTTTGACAGCGGCGAGGAACTGTTCCAGGTGATGTCCGACATGGAGGAATCCTTGGGCGCTCGTTCGTTTTTTGTCATGGACGAGAATTTTCTCCTCCAGCGGAAGCGCGCCGTCGACCTCCTCGACCGGATGAAGCGGAATGACAAGAGTTGGGCGTTGTACGTGTTTTCGTCGGTGAACGCGATTCGCAAGTACACGCCGCGCGAGTTGGTGGAGTTGGGAATCTCGTGGATCTGGCTGGGACTGGAGTCGCCACGCTCCGAGTACGCAAAGCTGCACAACGCCGACACGCTGGAGCTCTCGCGCGAGTTGCGCTCGCACGGGATCAAACTCCTGGGCTCGACGATTGTTGGCATGGAGCATCACACTCCCGAGAACCTGCCGGAAGAGATCGAGCACGCCGTGGCGCACGAAACGGACTTCCACCAGTTCATGCTCTACACGCCGGTGCCCGGCACGCCGCTCTATCAGCAGATGGCCTCGGAGGGACGGCTTGTGGACGTCGATCTGGCCGACATTCATGGCCAGTACAAGTTCAACTTCGAGCACCAGGCCATTTCGCGCGACGAATCGAAGAAGTTGCTGGACTGGGCCTTCTGGCGTGATTTCGAGCGCAACGGGCCGAGCCTGTTCCGGATCAGCCGGACGACGTTTCAGGGATGGCTGCGCTACAAGAACGATCCGGATTCGCGCGTGCGTCGCCGCTTTGAATGGGAAGTGCGGAATCTGAAGAGCGCCTACAGCGCGGTGCTGTGGGCCATGGAGCAGCGTTTGCGCAAAACGAACCGCGAAGTGAGCGAGCAGGTCCACGCGCTCCGCGGCGAGATCGAGCGCGAGTTCGGCGCGGCGGCGCGGCTGTGGGCCCGGTTAGTCGGTCCATTTCTGCTCTGGACGGCGCGGCGTGAAGAGAAGCGTTTGGCGGCCGGCCACACCTATGAGCCGCCCACCATTCTCGAACGCCGCAACTGGGTGGAAGGCTGAAGGGGCCGCCGGGCGGTAGCGGGTTCCTTATTTTGTTGTGGTGGTTGCCGTACTGCGCGTGCGCAGCCAGGTCAACCCCGCGATCGCCAGCAGGCCTAGCGAAATCCACTGCGCATTGGTGAAGGGCCCGAACCCGCTCTGTTGCTGCGTCCGGACAAAGTCCACCAGGAAACGCACCACGCCGTACAACAACAGGTAGAGGCCGATGATGGCCCCAGGCGCGTGCTTGCGCTGAATCCGCCAGTACAGGAAAGCGCAGATCGCGAACTCCGCGAAGGCCTCATACAACTGGCTCGGATGCAGCGGAATGTTCAGCGGCACACCAACCAGGTCATGCGCCTCTTTACTGGTGAAGGTGACCGCCCAGGGACGGTCGCACTGCGTACCCCAGCAGCAGCCCGCGGCAAAACAGCCGAGGCGCCCGATGGCGTGGCCCAGCGCGAGGCCGGGCGCGAAGACATCGGCCGTCGCCAACAGAGGCATGTTCTCTCGCCGCATGTACACGTACGCTACCAGGAGGGCGAGGATGAGGCCTCCATAAAAGATTCCCGCGGCTTGGAGCGTGGCCAGGGAGAACAACTGACCGGGGTTCCGAAGGTAGTCGCCGAGGTCGACCAGGATCATGAGCAGCTTGGCTCCGGCAATCCCGGCGATCGCGCAGTACATCGCGAGGTTCATCACCCGCTCGGGATCCATGCCGGCGCGCTTCGCGAGACGGTTGGTTAGGCCGATGGCGCACAGAAACGCGGTCGCGACCAGCAACCCATACGTGGGCAGGCGGAATCCAAAGACCTCGAAAAGATAGGGGTGCATGTCAGGTTTGGGCCGGCTGGCGCTTTGCCTTCAGCAGGCCCAGCAACAGCAAACCGCTGCCACAGACGATCGCGCTGTCGGCGACGTTGAAGGCAGGCCAATGAGCCGTGCCCACGTAGAAGTCGAGAAAGTCGGTAACGGAGCCGAAAACCAGCCGATCGAACACATTCCCGAGCGCCCCGCCTAGAATCAGGGTCAGTGCCCAGGCAGTGGGGCGATCGAGTTGTTCGGTCTTTCGGAGCATGGAGGCAACCACCACCAGCGCAGTCATCGAGACCACGATGAGAAAGGCGTCACGCCAGGGCGAGTTGACGTCCGCCAGAAAGCTGAAGGCCGCGCCCCGATTCCGGGCGTGCACGATATCGAAAAAGCCGGGAATCACGGTGTGAGTCTCATATTCCGAGACGCGGGTTTCGATGACCCATTTGGTCAGACGGTCGAGGGCGAAAACGCCCGCGGCGATCCAATAGGCTTGCAACGGCAATAGGGGTTTAGCGGCCAATCGCTCCGTCCTCACAGGCGCCGGGGCGATTGCCGCCAGGGGACAGTTTCTCCTGTGGCGAATCTGTTTGAGATTGGGGGCAGAGTCGTTGCACCTCCTTCATTATAGGGTCCGGAATTCCGCGAGGTTGTCGTCTCCGCCGCCCGGGCGCTCGAGACCGGCCTTGTGTTGTCGCCGGCGACAGGCGTATGCCACACTGATCAAGCAACACGATGAGCCTTGAAATTCCCGTAGAGTTGGCGAGCGCGCGAAAGATTCGCGAGCGGAACAAGATCAGCTACCGAATTGCGCATTGGCCGATTTGGATTTTCGTGTTCTTCCTCGCCCCCGGACCCTTGACCTTCGACCTGTTTGCGCGGGGATTCGACGAGCGCATGGCCTTGTGGTTGGGCGCGGTGTTGCTGCTGACGGGAATCGCCGGGCTGCGCGGGCGGCTCCCGGGAGTCGAGCCCAGGCCCTACATCATTCGCTTTGTCGAAGACAAGCCAAATCCTCTCTATCGCCGCGTCTGCTACACCTTCGCGTGGAGCGCCGTCGTGACCTTTGCCGTCCTGAACGCCGCCGGTCTGATCGGCGCCGTGGCCACCGGGAAGTGGATGCTGCGGCAGATTTACGACGTGGCCTACTTTCCGCTGGCGGGCCTGATCTGGGCTCTGGGAGCGTTCGGGAAACTGCCGCGAGTGAAGCCTTCGACCAAAGGCGAAGGCCACGAACGACGCTACTTCTACGGGTCGGTATGGGCCGTTTGCTTTGCCCAGCCGATACTGTTCATCCTGTGGAAGTCGCTGCCTCGGGGAACCGTCTACGATTCGTTGAAACTGGCCGTTTTTGCCGGGGTTCTGGCGTTCGTCGGTCACCTGGCCCATCGGGGCCGCCTGCCAAGGACGCGGCCGATCGTGCCGGGTGAACTCGCCGTCTCGGACTGAGGGCGGGCCGATCGAGGAAACGCAGTCCAAACGCGACTGCTATCCTGTTGAGTTGCATTTCCCTGAAACCGTCGGGAGTTAATTTCATGAGAGCTGGCCTAATCGGGACGGGCGCGATCGCCCACAAACACGCACAGGCGTACAAGAACATCGGATTCGAAGTCACCGTCTGCACCGACGTGCATGCGCCATCAGGACAGAAGTTCGCGGAAACCTACGGCTGCGAGTTCGTCGGATCGGCCGAAGAGCTTTGCCGTCATCCCAACGTCGACTTTGTGGATCTATGCACGTTTCCCGACTACCGGTTGCAGGCCGTCGAGATGGCCGCGGCCAATCGAAAGCACGTTCAGGTGCAAAAGCCGATCGCGACGAACCTGGAGACCGCGCGGAAGATGATCGACACCGCTGCCCGGGCGGGTGTCACGCTGGGAGTCGTCAGCCAGCATCGCTTCGACGATTCCTGCCGGTTTCTGGAGAAGGCTCTGCGCGAGGGCCGTTTGGGCAAACTGCTGCAGGTTGACATTTACGTGAAATGGTATCGGACCACCGAGTATTATTCGCGTCCGATCAAAGGCAGTTGGCACACCGAAGGGGGCGGCGCGTTGATCAATCAGGCCATCCACGGTGTGGACGTCGTGCGCTGGCTGGCAGGGCCGGTCGCGGAACTGTTTGGATACTGGCAACTGGCCGCGTATCACAGGATCGAATCGGAGGATGTCGTCAACGCCATCGTGAAGTACGCCAACGGCGCCACCGGCGTGATCCAGGCGTCGACGGCGATGTGGCCGGGTTACACGGAACGGACCGAGTTTCACGGCACCAAGGGCACAGCGATCATTTCCGGCGACAAGCTCACGACCTGGGATGTACAGGACTATTCGGGAGACCCGGCGCCCGTGGAGAAAGAAGTGGCTTCCGGCGCTTCCGACCCGATGGCGATCTCGCTCACTCCGTTCGAGCGCCAGTTCACCGACTTCGCCGAAGCCTGCAAGACGGGCCGCAAACCCCTGGTGGACGGCGAGGCCGGATACCAGGCGCTCCAGATCGTCCTCGGTGTGTATGAGTCGTGCCGCACGGGCCGGCCGGTGAAACTGAGCTGACACCATGAACCCGTGGATGCGCATTCGCGTCCCCGCGTCGAGTGCGAATCTCGGGCCGGGCTTTGACGCGTTGGGGATGGCCATCGGCATCTACCTGGAGTGCCGCTTCCGGCGCGGCCCTCAACTGCGCATCCAGGTGGCCGGCCGGGATGCGGAGCGCATTTCCACCGGGGCAGACAACCTGGTCTGGCAAACGGCCCTCGCGGTCGCACGGGATGTTGGCGCGGAATTGCCTCCCGTCGAACTGGTGGTTCACAACGACATTCCCCTGGGCAAGGGCCTGGGATCGAGCGCGGCGGCCCTGACCGCGGGCGTGATTATCGCCGACCACTTGCTGGCCCTGCGTTGGAAGCCGCTCCGGATCCTCGACGAAGCGGCGCGCCTGGAAGGGCATCCCGATAACGTCGCCGCCTGCGTGCTGGGATCGATCGTGGCCAGCGCGATCGATACCGGGGGCACGGCGCGGGCGGTCCGGCTGGAACTCTCCGCGCGGTTCGGCGTAGCCATTGTTGTCCCCGATTTCGATCTTCCCACCTCGAACGCCCGGGCGGTGCTCCCGCAGCAGTATTCACGCCAGGACGTGGTGTTCAACATCCAGCGCGCGACGCTCCTGATCACGGCGCTGGCCGCGGGCGTGACGACCGCCTTCCCCACGGCTCTCGAGGACTGCCTGCACCAGCCGTACCGCGTTCCGCTGATCCCGGGATTAAAGGACATCCTCAAGCTGCGCGCGCCCGGTTTGTTGGGGTGCGCGTTGAGCGGGGCGGGGCCCTCGATCCTGGTGTTCTACGAACGAGGCCACGAGCCGGTCTGCGACCTGATCCGCCAGGTGTTCCGATTTCATGGCCGGGAGTCCGAAGCGCTGTACGCGCAGATCGCGACCGAAGGATACACGCTGGAGACGGAACCGGCGGAGTAGCCCGCCCCGGCCGCGGGAAAGCGCTAGCATAGAGGCTCCGGCGAACCGGCAATACCCTTCAGTGATGCGCGCGGTCGCCGTGGACGGCTTTCATGAATCGGCGCGAGTTTGTCAGCACTTCCTTCTACGCGGCGCAACCCTTGGGCCTGACGGCACAGAGTTCGGCGGCGGCCAACGCGGCCATCGAGCAGGCCCGCCAAGCGGGCATGGAGGTCCTCAAGCCCAGCCGGAAAGATCTGGAACACGGCCTGGAACTGCACGCGCAGTCGCTGGTCATCGAGTCGTACGGATTCTCACCCAACTCCGCCATCGACGGAGACACGATGCGAGCCGCGATCGCGGCCGGCGCTTCACCGGGAGAATTGCAGGACCTCCAGGAAGAGATGAACATGACCCGCCACGTCACGGTTCCCTCCGAAAGGAAGGAATACGGCGAAGCGTGGGACGCGTCCGGCGTGACCTGCATTCTGCAGAACGCCGGCGAGGAGGGGCAGGACCCGGAGCGGCTGATTAAGCGCCTGGCGCGCTTTACCTACGTCACCGACATGCTCGGCGACGTTGTCAGCCGCGCCGCGACTCCGGAAGCCATCGTCGAGGCGAGGAAACAGAAGAAGCACTGCCTGTATTTTTCCGGCAATGGCGTTCCTCTGTCGCAGCGATGGGCTACCGTGAACGATGAACTGGCCTATATCCGGGTGTTCTTTCAACTCGGCATCCGGATGATGCACCTGACCTACAACCGGCGCAACATGCTGGCCGACGGCTGCGCCGAGACCGCGAACGGAGGGTTGAGCGATCTGGGACGGGCGGCGATTGCCGAGATGAACCGTACCGGCGTCATCGTGGATGTCGCCCATACGGGCTGGAAGAGCAGTCTCGAGGCGGCCAAAGCGTCGTCACGGCCGATGGTCGCGAGCCACTCCGGCTGCGTCGCTCTGCATCATCACATCCGTTCCAAACCGGACGAGGTCATCCGCGCGATTGCGGACACGGGCGGGTATGTGGGCGTGTATTCCATCTCGGGGTTCCTGGGACGGGGCGGCGACCTGGCAGCGATGCTCGACCACCTCGACTACCTTCGAAAACACTTCGGGGCCCAGCACGCCGCGATCGGAACGGACATCGCTTACCGTTCTCAGGCCACCGCGGCGGAGAGCGCCAAAGTATCCGCACGCCCGAAGTCCCGGCCCCGTTTCGAGAATTTCTGGCCGGGTGACTCGTCGGCCTCCGGACGCCAGCATCCTTCCCTCGCCTGGGTGAACTGGCCCCTGTTCACTGTCGGCATGGTGCAGCGTGGCTTTTCAGATTCGGAGATTCAGATGGTTCTGGGCGGCAACGTCCTCAGAGTCGCTCGTGCGGTGTTTTCGCGCCCCGGCACGCGTTAGCGCGCCGTTTCCCGAACATCGAATTGCCTTGACATCCTAAGAGACTCGTACTATTTAATTAGTGTGAGACCCAAAGGGAGCGTCCTGACCGGCAGAGAGCTGGAGATCATGCGCATCGTCTGGCGCCAAGGCCCGGTCACGGTGAGAGATGTCTACGAGCATCTGCTGGAACAGCGTAAGGTCGCCTACACCACCGTCATGACGATGATGGGGATTCTCGAGCAGAAGGGCTACGTGACCCGGAACCCTGGCGAGAAAGCGCACGTGTATTCTCCGGCCCGTTCCGAACAGGAGGTGGTCGGCAACACGGTCAAGGACCTTCTGAACCGGCTGTTCGACGGATCCGCGAAGTCGCTGATGGTGCACCTGCTCGAGAACCGTCAATTGAAGCCGCGGGAGTTGGAGGAGATCGCGGGGATCATCAAAGAGGCTGAAACGCGAAAGGGGAGGAAGTCATGACCGCGACGTTGTGGGTGGAGAACCTGCTGGCCTGGAGCCTCCAGGCGCTGGCGTTGATCGGGGTGGGAGGTGCGCTGCCGGTGCTGCTGCGGTTGCGCCATCCGAGGACTCTCGTCACCTACTACCAATTGCTGTTGCTGGCGGCGGTCCTGCTTCCGGCCGCGCAACCCTGGCGTCGTGAGGTGATTCGGGCGGCGCCAGCGGCCGTCGCGCTGGGTCCGGGACCCATCGTTTCCACCCCGCGGACGCGGCCGGTGGGCTCGCGATGGCAGGCGGAAGACGTGGTCTTAGGCGTCTTGATCACTGGCGCTGCCGGCAACCTGGTTTGGCTGGGTCTTGGCCTGCTCAGGCTTCGGCGCTACCGGCGCCGGTCGCAGCCCTGGATTCCATCGGCACCGGCCTGGGAGCGGGCCGAGCAGTTGGTGGGTGTCCGTGCGGAAGCGAGGATCTGCAGCGAAGTCTCGGGGCCCGTGATGTTCGGCGCGCGGCGTCCGGTGGTGCTTCTGCCGGCGGAATTCCCTGCCGCGCCGGAGCACGATCA
Source organism: uncultured Solibacteraceae bacterium (assembly GCA_964529305.1). GTDB lineage: Bacteria > Acidobacteriota > Terriglobia > Bryobacterales > Bryobacteraceae > CAZGUX01. The sequence goes on from CAZGUX010000042.1 coordinate 13,979, forward strand.
GTTGGCCATCGCCTGCCACGAGTTGCTGCATGTACGCCGGCGTGACTGGGGGTTCACCCTGGTGGAGGAACTGGTGGGCGCGTCGTTGTGGTTTCATCCGGCCGTGTGGTGGCTGCGGTCCCGCATCCGGTTGACGCGCGAGCAGGCGGTGGACCTCGAGGTGGTGGCGCTTCTCCGGTCGCGCGACCGGTACGTGGAGACGCTGCTGGCCACCTCCGGCGTGGGGAAAGTGACCGATCTCGCGCCGGCGCCCCTGTTTCTCGCGGGGAGTCAACTGGTGGAGCGAGTCCGCGCGTTGATGTTGGAAGTCTCGTTTTCGGCGCGCCGTTTGGTGTCTTCCTACGCGTTGATGGCGCTGCTGGTCCTGGCCGGCCAGGGCTTCACGATCTCCCGGTTCCCGCTGCGGGCGGCGCCGCAGGCGGCGGCCGGGGGGGCGTCGGCGGGCGAAGCTAGTGTCAGCGTGAAGGTGGTGGATCCGGGCGGCCCGATCCATTTCGCGCCAATGATCTATCCGTCGGAATTGGCCGCAAAACGAGTGGAAGGGATCGTCGAGTTGGAGTTGACACTCGACGACAGTGGCCAAGTGAGCGATGGACGCGTCGTGTCCGGGCCGGAGGAATTGCGGAAGGCGGCACTGCAGTCGGCGCTGCAGTGGCATTATCAACGGGACAAGGTGTCACGGCAGGTGCGAGCCGTCGTTGAGTTCCGATACACGCCGCCCTCGAACGAGGATCCGAACGCGGTTGCAACGAGTCGTGCCCGCGATCCCTTGCAGGACACGACGGCGCTCGCGGTTCTGGAGGCCATCCGTTATGAAGGCTTGCCGGCCGAACTCGAGCAGCGCCTCCGCGAGAAACTGGACAAGTACGTAGGGACATCCGTCAGTAATCACCAGATTCAAGACATCTGGCGCGAGGCTACGGCTCTTGAGGGACTCGAACGCACCGCTCAGCGCCTTGTGGGGTCGTGGCGTACCGAGGGTTCCGGGCGATTCTCGTTGACTTTAAAGCTCAGCGATCGAACAACCGCCCCGATACCCCAGCCACTCCCCTTGTTCGAGCCGCCGCCAACCGGCGTACCGCGCGTGCGGGTCGGCGGCAACGTCATGGAGTCCAAGCTGATCAAAAAGCTCACCTCCGTGTATCCGCCCCTGGCCCTGCAGGCTCGGATTCAGGGCACCGTCCGGTTGAACGCGTTGATCGACCAGAATGGACGCATCAAGAACCTGCAAGCCGCCTCGGGACATCCCCTGCTGGTTCCGGCCGCGATGCAGGCCGCCACCCAGTATGCATATCAGCCAACTTTGTTGAATGGCCAACCGGCGGAAGTGGTCACCGTGCTGGACATCAACTTCGTCTTGAGTCAATGAAGCCCGCGTCCCTCGCAATCCGATGGGGCGGGACGCTGGCGCTCCTGCACGGGGCCGCAGTCGCGGCGACCCTCGCCGGCAGGATCGTCGAGGATCACTCCGGCGTGCCGCTCCCTTCCGCCGAAGTTCGCGTCTACCGGATCGGCGCACCCGGACTCGCCGCCGACCTGGAAACCGACGGCGAAGGCCGCTTCCAGGCTTCCGAACTACCCGAAGGCGACTATCGCATCGAAGTCGCCAAGGCCAACCACGCGGGCGTTAGCGTCCGCATCCGCCTGACCGCGGCCGATTCCTCCGCGCTCGACGTGCGTCTGATCCGATTCGGCGTCATCACCGGGCAGGTGACGGATGGGCAAGGCCAGGCGGTTCGGGGCGCCAACGTCTTTGCCATGCGCAAACCCGTGGGCGCGTCGCCGCCGCGGCCGGAGTTTGTCCCTGGCCGATACGCCCCCGTTGATTCGAGCGGGCGCTACCGGATCTTCAACCTGCCGCCGGGCGAATATCTTCTCGCTGCTTCCTATGGCGCCTCGACCCTGGCGGTTGGCTCCACCGGCAACGTGGCGGCGGCCGCGAACGTCGGCTCCGGTGTCCTCTTTCATCCTGACAATGCCCGGCCCCAACGATTCACCATCACGGGCGGCGAGGAGTTCCGCGGCATCAACTTTGCCATCTTCGCCCAGGAGCTGTACTCGGTGAGCGGGAAAGTGGAGACCGGTTCGTTGCAGCCTGAGCAGGGTCAACTGTGGCTGGCGCTCGCCGGCGTCGACCAGCCAGCCATGGCTGCCGCCGTCACGCAAGCCCGCCCGGACGGCGGATTCCGGTTCGAAGGCATCCCGCGCGGCTCCTATCACCTGTTCGCTTCAGGCCCCAGCCGAGCGCGCGGAGGCCGCGGCGCGGAACTCCCTCCCGATGCCGTCTTCGCCCGGGCTCGCATCGAGGTAACGGCGCAACCCATCGAAAACGTGACGCTCGTTCCGGAGAAGAGCCGTACGGCTTCGTTTGTGCTCGACGCGGCCGGGCCCGGCTGTTCGGCCGCCGGCGAACTCGTCCTGACCTCGCTGGAAGATTGGGCCGCGCGTCTCGATCGCCGGGTACCGATCTCGTTCCACAAGGCAGAGACGGTTTCCGGGCTCGCCCCCGCCCGTTATCTGGTTACGGCGTCGGGGCTGGGCCCAACCTGTTTCGCGGCAGAGGTCCTGCTCGATCTGAGCGCGGCCTCCAGGCCCGAACCGTTGGTAATTCCCGTGCGGTTGGCCGGCTCAGTCCAGGGCCGATTAGACACGGGCGGGCGGCCGGCTTCCGGCTTTGTGGTCGTGCTGGTGATGGATGCCGCGGATTCCGGGCCGGCGGTGCAGGTAACGGTCCCGGATGCGCAATCGCGCTTCGCCTTCACCGCCGTTCGTCCGGGCCGGTATCGTCTCGCGGTGCAGCCCGTTACCCGCCAGTCGCGATGGTTCGCCGAAGGAGCGGGACTTGTCGAGATCGAAGTTGCCGGTGGCAAGGCCACCCAGATTACCGTCGCCGCTCCGCCGCCGGACGGTGACAAACCGTGATTGGAGGTTCCTGTGAATGCTCACGGGGAGTTGCGAATGCCGTGAACTATCGGGGACAGAGAGCCGCCGCTCCCTTGAAGAACATGGCAACCCCCTCCCTGACGGTCGGGGCTGCGGCCCACCAAAGGTGATGAAAAACGCGCTGCAGCCCCGAGCGTCAGCGAGGGGGTCCCGTTTCATCAGAGCCGCGACCGGAAGGGAGCGGGCAATCCAATTTCCGTACGGGTTCTCAGTCCCTCCCCGCGCGCCAAGGAGTCCACGGCCCAAGAGCGGTTTTTCAACGAAGTGGCGGCTTGTCAGCGTTTTTCTCACAAAGGAGGCAAACAGAACCATGCACCGATTGTTTCTGCACGCGATTCTAGCGGTAGTTAGCGCCGCTGCCCAACCCACCGGAACCATCAGCGGCGTGGTGCGGGACGCCGGAACGGGGACTTCTCTCGCCGGTGCAACTGTCTACGCCAACCGGAATGCGAATGGGCCGGAGACGACGACCGACACGCAAGGACGCTTCGCGTTCCGGGGTTTGGAAGCCGGCCAGCATCGCATCACCGCGTATGCTCCTTCCGAGCGCGGTCCTGGTTTCGGGGCGTATGCGACCAAGCGGGTGACGCTGGCCTCCGGCCAAGAGCTCACTTCCATAGATTTCCTCCTGCGCGGTCACGGCGAAATCTCAGGCCGCATTCTCGATGCGAAAAAGGAGCCGGTGCCGGACGTTTGGGTCTTTTTGATCGCGCGCGAGTACTCGCTCGGGGCGTTGCGCTACGTTTTCGCCTCCGCGGAAACAAGCGATGACCAGGGGAATTATTTCCTGAAACGCGGCGTCGAATCCGGACGCGCGTATCTTGTAATGGCTGCCAAGCGGACGATCAAGCTAAGCGCCATCTCGGAAGCGCCGGCAAACCCCAAGTTGCGCAAGCCCGCCGTCGTCCCCACCTACTACCCCGGCACGTCGTCGATTGAAGGCGCTCAACCCCTGGTGCTGCGCGCGGGCGAGCGGCGCGAAGGCGTGGACCTCATCTTGCAGCGCTCGCCCGCGTTCTGCATCGAAGGCGTCCTTCAGGATCCAAAGGGTCCCCAGAGCCTTGCTTTCTGGATCGCCGACCGCCGACCTACCAGTGGCGCTTCCGGCGACGGCGCCATGTTCATGATGTCCCCCAACGGTGTGACCGCCGCCGATGGAAAGATCCGAATCTGCGATCTGTACCCCGGCGAGTATCAACTCACCGTTTTTTCAGCGGTGCCTGGACCGGACGGACCCGCGTTGTTCGGCTGGCAACCGCTCGCCATCACCGACAGCGACGTCACCAGGGTCTCCGTGGCCGCGCCGATGCCCGTATCCACAACGGGCGAAGTGGTCTGGGAAGGGCCACCCCCGGATCCACCCATCTCCGGGAAGTTGAGCGTCGCTCTCGTACCCCTAACGCGATCGCCGTTCCGCGGGGAGCGATCGATGTCGAGCATCAAAGTTTCCATCCCGGGCTCGTTCTCTTTCGGAGGTGTCCTCCTCGACGAATACTCGTTTCGCATCTACGCTGTCCCCTCCGTCGCCTACATCAAAGACATCACCTACGCCGGACGAAGTATTCGTTATGAGCCCTTCCGGCCTGGGAGCGCCATCGGCGACGCCTCGCTCCGCTTCATTCTCGCGGGGGACGGCGGGACCCTCTCGGCCAAAGTAGCCGACAAGGACGGCAATCCTGTGGCCGACTCGCGGGTGATCGTCATGCCGGCATCGGTTCAGACGGAAGCGGTTCTGGCCGATGCAATGATTCAGGGACAGACCGATCAGAACGGCATGTGGACCTCGAACCGGATCGCGCCCGGCAAATACTACGTGCTCGCTTCCGAGACACCCGTTGACAAGAGTCCCGAAAGCATTGGAAAACTTTGGCGGACCAAACTTCAAGCGAAGGAAATTGAAGTGGGGCCAAAGGCGACGGTGGAGGTGACGCTCTCGCCCGCGACGATCCAATAGCCTTTAGCGATTCGGCAGCTCATCTGCGCGGTATTTGGCGTTTGTTGATCCAACAGTCTACGGCCAAACTGCACGCAAGAGGCCTTTCTAGGAGAGGAGCCCAGCCTTCTTCATGAGATGCCGTTGAAGGCCGATTTTGAGAGATTCATGCCGTGGATCGGAACAGAAATGCGGACCGGATTGCCGGCCTTTGCGTAGATGTGGTGGCTTCCATGGATGCGTTCCAGCAACCATCCGCGCGCTTCCAGCATCCGAGCGAATTCTTTGCCTGAGGCCGCCTTCACACGGCTAGCTCAATCACCTGGTCATCGGCGTGAGTGGTAGGAACGTCCACGGGAACCGACAAACACCCCTCGATGGCCTCGCGCAGATTGAAGGTGAGTTCCTCCATAGTCTCGCCCTGAGTAGCGCAACCGGGGATCGATGGCACTTCGGCCCAGAATCCGCCTTCTTCGGCTTTGTGTACGATGGCGTGGATCTTCATAAGAATCTGGTGGCGGCGGACTCGTTCTCCGCTACGGGATGTGAAAACAGACAAGCTATTGATTCTGCAATCAGGCCGAGACGGCAAAAACGCACGCCGCGTTGAACCCGGCCACGCCACAGTCACGCGGGCCATCCGCGCTTCACCGCGACGCTCCGCACGCCCTTATGCCACATCATAGCAAGCCTATGACATATGCGGCACAGAAGAGCGGTCCTCCACGAGCCTGGAACTTAACTCTCATTTGCATTCTGCTCTGCCTCTGGTGGCCAAAGGTGGCGGTTGGCGAAGGCGCGGCCGGAGCCGGATTTCAGGTAACGCTCAAAGTCTGCCGCTTGGGTGCGGGTCGAGAAGGCGATGTACGTTCTCAGGGACCAGGGACAAAACTTCGATGTGTGGGAAACGCCACCTTCGTTGTGCTTGGCGAGTCGGGCCCTGAGATCGTCGGTCAGGCCGATGTACCGCTGATCGAGGCGGGATTGGCTTTGGAGGAGGTAGACGTAGTGCATCGGGCGTTGTGGATCAGCTCCTTCGGAGCTACGGCTCGAGTAGGTAGAAGTCAAACATCGAGCGTTCTGGATCAGTTCCTTCGGAGCTGCCGAAATCTCAGGAGGGTTCGAGGTTTTGAGCAAAACCGAGGAGCCCTCCTTCGCTCCTTTGGAGCTACGGCGGGCAGCCTTCGTCAAGGCTGCGGCTTGCCAGCCGAAGCCTTGGCGAAGGCTGGTGGAGGCGGCGGGAGTCGAACCCGCGTCCGAGAAAGTCCACCGCGAAAAGCCTACGTGCGTATCCGCCTCAGTTGGTTTCGGATTCAGCCCTTAGAAGCGGCAAGACGAACTGAACCCTAGTCCGATTGATCTCGACCTGCTGCTCCGAACAGAAGCTCTCGGCCTATCCCGTAAAGATGACGTCCTGCCGGCAGCGCACGGGCTCACTACCGAAGGCCGGCTACCTAAGATTAGGCAGCAAATGCAAACTCATGGTTGGCATCTATGGTTTTCCGATCGTTTTACGGGAGCTCGGAACCCGGCACGCCTTTCCACGTCGAATCAATCCCGTCGAATCCGTTTCGCCCCCTTTTCTCTTTCATTATAATACGCGGGGAATCAGTCGCCGTTCAGCGTCAACCGGCGGATGGAGCTCGCTTTCCCGGTTGCCTCATCCACGTCGATGATCACGGAATGTAACTCGGCTTTGCTCCGCGCAACCTCCATTCGGCTCGGCATCGACGTGAGAAACCGCTGAATCACCAGATCCTTGTCCACGCCAATGACCGAATCGTAGGGACCCGTCATCCCGACATCCGTCTGGTAGGCCGTTCCGCCCGGGAGCACGCGCGTGTCGGCGGTCGGGATGTGCGTGTGCGTCCCGACCACCGCCGATACGCGTCCGTTCAGATACCACCCCATCGCCATCTTCTCGCTCGTCACCTCGGCGTGCATGTCGACGAACCGGACCTTCACGTCGGCGGGAAGTTCGGCCAGGATGCGGTCGGCGGTCCGGAACGGACATTCGATGGACGGCAGGTAGGTTCGGCCTTGCAGGTTGAGGATCGCGTACGGCGTCCCGGTCGAAGTCTTCCCGCAAAAAAAGCCACGCCCCGGGCAATCGGCGGCGTAGTTGGCGGGGCGAATCAGGCGCGGGTTGCGATTCAGGTAATCGTAGATATCGCGTTTGTCCCAGATATGGTTCCCCGACGTCAGCACCGCAATGCCGAGGTCGAACAGATCATCGGCAATAGGAGGGGTGATTCCGAAACCGCCCGCCGAATTCTCGGCATTGGCGATGGCCAGGTCGATCCGCTCCCGCTGGATGATGTCCTCGACATGATCGGCGACCACTCTCCGCCCGGGCGAGCCGAAGATGTCCCCGATAAAGAGGATCCTCATGCTTTGCTCTTGTGCAGCAACTGGCGCATCCGGTCTTCGGAATGACGGGTGGCGGTCTCGATCGCCGAGATCAACATCGACCGCAGGCCGTGACGCTCCAGTTCATGAATCGCCGAGATCGTCACGCCGCCCGGCGTGATGACCTGGTCGCGAAGGACCGCCGGGTGAAGCGACGTCTCGCGCACGAGCTTGGCCGCCCCGAGGACGGTTTGCTCCGATAATTTAGTGGCAATCTCCCGCGACAGGCCCATCTTCAGCCCGCCCGCGATCATCGCCTCGATCACCATGTAGATATACGCGGGTCCGCTGCCGGAGAGCGCGGTCACCGCGTGCATGAGTTCCTCGTCGACAAAAACGGCCACGCCGACGGCGCGGAAGATGCTCTCGACGATCGAACGGTGCTCCTGCGTGCAATGGGTGTTGCAGGCGATCGCGGTGGCGCCCTCTTCCACCACCACGGGGATGTTCGGCATGGCGCGGAAGATGGGCAGATGCTTCCCGGCGACCTGCTCGATCAGGGAAATCGGCACCGCCGCGGCAAGCGAGACCAGGATCTGCCCATCGTGCAGCGCGTCTCTCACTTCCGCCAGGACTTTGGGCAGTGTCGCCGGCTTCACCGCAAAAATCAGGATGTCGGAGCATTCGACGGCGGCGCGGTTGTCCGCCGTGAGGGTGCGCACCCCAAACTTGGCGGACACCTCCGCGGCCCGTTCAGGGGACCGAACCGTGGCGACCACCAGGTCCGGCGTCGCCACTCCTCCCTTGAGAATTCCGCCAAGAAGAGCGGCGCCCATGTTGCCGGCGCCGAGGACGGCGATGCGATGGGCCATCAAAACACCTGCGACGTAAGAGCGCCCTCGGAGGCCGATCCGACCAGGGCGACGTATTTGGCCATGACGCCGGTGCGATAGCGGGGTTCGGGCGCTTTCCACGCCTCCAGTCGCGCGGCGACGACCTCGGCGGGCACTTCCATATTGAGCACGCCGGCTTCCGCGTCAACCGTGACGGTATCGCCCTCTTCGAGAGCAGCGATAGGCCCGCCCACGGCGGCTTCGGGAGCCACGTGCGCGATCATGAAGCCGTGCGTCGCGCCGCTGAACCGGCCGTCGGTGATCAGCGCCACCGAATCGCCCAAGCCGGCGCCGACAATCGCTCCGGTGACCCCCAGCATCTCGCGCATGCCGGGACCGCCCTTGGGACCTTCGTACCGAATCACGATCACGTCGCCCGCGTTGATTTTGCCGTCGGTCACAGCGGCCATCGCGTCTTCCTCGCGATTGAACATGCGTGCCGGACCCACGTGCTTCTTCTTGTTGTGTCCGGAAAGCTTGATCACGCAGCCTTCCGGCGCGAGGTTGCCGCGCAGAATCGCGATGCCGCCGTAGGGCTTGATCGGCTTGTCGAGAGGATGGATCACCTCCTGGCCGGGAGTCTCTTTGGCTTCGGCGGCCTCCTCGGCGATCGTCCGCCCGGTCACCGTCATCTGCGAGCCGTCGATCAATCCGCCGTCCACCAACCGCTTGACGATCACGGGAATGCCGCCCGCCTTGTCGACGTCGACGGCCACGTACTTCCCGCCCGGCTTCAGGTCGACATACATCGGCGTGCGGTTGCTGATGGTCTGGAAGTCGTCGAGTTGCAGATCGACTCCGCCTTCCCGCGCCATCGCCAGCAGGTGTAGAACCGCGTTGGTCGACCCGCCGGTCGCCGCGACGCAGGCGATGGCATTCTCAAACGCTTTCCGCGTGCAGACGTCCCGTGGCAGTAGGTTCTTCCTCACCGCGTTCACGATCACCTGGCCGCAATACTTCGCGACGTCCTTCTTGCGTGGATCCACTTGGGGCTGGGCCGCGGTACCTAGCGGCGAGAGCCCGATGAACTCCATCACGGTGGCCATGGTGTTGGCGGTGAACTGGCCGCCGCACGCGCCCGCGCCGGGGCAGGCGGCGTTTTCGATGTCCAGCAGATCCTGCTCGGTGATCTTGCCGGCGGCACACGCGCCCACGGCTTCAAAGACGTCCTGAATCGTGATGTCCCGGTCCTTGTACCGGCCGGGCAGAATCGAGCCGCCATACAGAACCACGCCGGGAATATTCATCCGCAGCAGAGCCATGCCGGCTCCGGGAATGGTCTTGTCGCAGGCCACCAGCGCCACCACGCCGTCGAACATGTGGCCGCGCGCCACCAGTTCGATCGAGTCGGCAATCACCTCGCGGCTGACCAGCGACGTCTTCATGCCCTCGGTCCCCATGGTGATTCCGTCGCTGATGGCGATGGTGTTGTACTCCATGGGTGTGCCGCCCGCTTCGCGGATGCCGTTGGCCACATCGACGGCCAGGTCCCGCAGCAGAAAATTGCACGGCATGGTGCCGATCCAGGTATTGGCGATGCCGATAATCGGCTTTTTCAGATCGTCGTCGCTGTATCCGATGGACTTGAGATAAGAGCGGGCAGGCGCACGGTCGCGTCCCTGCGTGATGGTGTAGCTCTGCAATTTCATAGAACCTCTATCTTACAAGGCGATGACGGTCACCGCTGGACGGGCGTGTATTGGACCTGGACGGCGAGATTACTGAAGACGAACTTGCCGCCGCTGCCGGCAGCCAGATAGAGCTTCTGCTTGCCGACCAGCGCTTCCACGCGAGGGACGTTCGGCTCGGCAATCACCAGGTAGTGCCGGTCCGCGCCCAGCCAGAGGTCCTGAAACTTGTGGTCGTCGATGAACACGTCGGGCGCGCCGGGCGCGTACGAGCCGTACTCGAGATTGTTGACCCTGCCATTCAGCAGGAGTGCGCGGCGGTTGGCGTAGAAGAACACCGACGAGAAAGCGTAGTACTGGTCGTCGACGATCAGTTGCCCGGGGGGTAGTTTGAGCAGCGCGTTGGCCAAGGGCCGGGATCCAAGATATGGGTCAAAGACCTTCAGCGCCTGGCGCGCGGCGTGGAAAAACACCGTCATCATCACGGCCATGGCCAGGGCGGCCGCGCGGCCTTCCATCCTCCACAGCAGCGTCGCGCCCAGCAGGAAGGCGATTCCCGCCATCAGCAGGGGCGTGCGCAGGTAGGCGAAGGAGGCCAAGGTGAGGTCGCTCATGTGCCCGAGGGATAGCGTGTAGACTTCCGGATTCTGCGTCAGCGCGCCGGCGATGTCGCCCGAGGTGCGCAACCCCCGGGTCATCAACAGCAGGACGCAGACCGCGGCGAATGCGGCGGCCGCGACCACCGCAACGGCTCGCCGCCCGAACGTGAGCCAGGGGCCGTTGCCGGCCAGCGTCCAACCAATCAGTAGGGCCAGTCCCGGATAGCAGGGCATCGAATAGTATTCCTGCGTCGTCGAGAAACTGAAAAAGACCAGGATGAATCCCACCCAGCAATATGCCAGGATGCGCGCATGGCGTGCGCGCTCGCCGGAAGGCGGCGCGGCCTTGAAAACAGCCGGCAGATAAAAGCTCCAGGGAAACAACCACAGAAAATGAAACAGCCAAAACCAGAGGCGGGGCACCGTGTTGTAGTCGCGCGGATACCGCAGGTTTAGAAACCGCAGCACGTGCTCGTTAATCAAGTAAAACCAGAAGAAGCCTCGATACTTGCCGGGTTCGCTCGCGAGGGTCAAGTCGAAGTAGGGAGGATTGCGGAGCGTCGCCATGACGTGCCACGGCGCGGCAATCGCCAGCATCAACGGAATCCCCGTCAGCGGCCGGAGGCGGCGCCAATCCCGCTTGGCAAAAAGCAGGTAGAGTCCGCACGTCGCAACGGGAAAAAGCGCCGCGATGAGCCCCTTCAAGAGCAGACCCGCGCCGATCGCCGCCCAGAAAACGTGTGCCCACAGCACCGGGCGCGGCTCTTCCGCCTCGAGCGCTCGCATCATCGACCACATGGCCAGGGTGATCGATAGCGTCAGAACGGCGTCGGGAATCTGGATGCGCGTGAACAGGAACAAGCCGACGCAGGTGGTGATGGAGAGCCCGGCGTAGAAGGCCGCCGCTTCTCCAAAGGCCCAACGGGCAAAGCGATACGTGACCCAGCACAACAGGACCGTCATCAGGGCCAGCGGAACTCTCGCCGCCCAGTCATGCGGCCCGAACAGAGCCATCGAGACGGCCATCATCCAATATTTCAGGGGGGACTTCTCGAGATAAGGTACGCCGTTGAGGCGGGCGGTGACCCAATCGCCCGAATCGAGCATCGTGCGGGCGATCTGCGCCTGCACGGCATCGACATCATCCATCAGGTAGGGAGGGCTCTTGACGCAACCGATGTAGATGACAATGGCGAAAATGAGGACGATCAACTCGCCGCGAGCGCCTGTTCGGCGGTCGGTTCGAGGGCCGTCCCGATCTTCCATTGGCGCATCCAGAGGAACAGAGTCAGCAGGCCCCATAAGTGATAGCCGTAGTTTCGTCGACGTTCGAGGTGATCCGCAATCAGGCGTTCGACGGCGGGCCACGAGAACACACCGGTGTTCTGTACTGAGTCCATCGTAACGGTATCGAGCAGCAGGGTCTTCAGCGGGCCGCGGAACCAGTCGTGCGCCGGCACGTCAAACCCCATCTTCGATCGACGAATCACCGAAGGGGGAAGCTTGTCTTTCATCAACTCCCGAAGAAGGAACTTCAGCGTCCCGCCGCGAATCTTGTGGTGCTCCGGCAGCGAGGCCGCGAACCCGACGATGCGGTGATCGAGAAATGGCGGTCGCACTTCGAGCGAGTGGGCCATGCTCATGCGGTCGACCTTGTACAGGATGTCATCCGGGAGATAGTAATGGTGGTCGATCAGGAGGTATCGATTCAGGTAGCCTGCCGCCAGGCCGGGCGGCGCGGCCCGTCCTGCCAGATCGGCCAGGCTCACTCCGCCCCTGCCGGACAACAGCGCAGCCCGCTGCTCGGGCGATCCGGTGCCGTTCCAGAAAAAATGCGCCTCGTCCGCGGGGAGAAGCGATCCTTCCAGCATCCGCTTCACCTTGTATTCGAAACTGATTTTTTCGTCGGAAACAGGCAAGCCCAGGTGAGACAGCGCCAAAGCGGATCGCCGCATCCAGCGGGGACTCCACCGCATCCACCTCGCGTATCGATCCGCCAGGTACGTGGCGTATCCGCCGAAGAGTTCATCGCCCCCATCCCCGGACAGGGCGACGGTGACAAACTGGCGGCTCATCCGCGACAGAAACCATACCGGAAGCGCTCCCGCGTCGGCGCTCGGCTCGTCGGAATAGTAGGCGAACTGTTCGACCGCATCCGCCAGTTCGACTTCCGGGTTGAGGTCGAACTCGTGGTGCTCCGTTCCGTATTGAGCCGCCACCTCCCGGAAGTACTTGCTCTCGTCGAACGACCGCCCCTGAAACGATACGGAAAATGTCTTGAGCCTGGAAGAGCTTGCCTCCGCCGCATAGTGCAGAATCGCCGACGAATCGAGTCCTCCGCTCGACCAGACGCCTAACGGTACGTCCGATACCAGGTGTTGCCGTACCGATTGCCGGAGAAGCCCGTCGAGCGTTTTCTTCGCCTCCTCCAACCGCCAACGAGAAGAAGGGGCGAACTTCAGTTGCCAATAGCGATGCCGGCGGACCTTCCCGTCGTGCCATTCCAGATACTCGCCCGGGGCCAGTTTGGTGATGCCGTTCACCAGCGTGTGGGGTTGAGGAACAAAATTCAGCGCGAGATAGCCGTCGAGAGCCGTCAGATCGAGCCGCCGAGGCACTTCCCCGCATTCAAACAACGCTTTCAGCTCGGAGGCAAAATAGAGGTCGCGCCCGCTTTGATGCAGGTACAGCGGCTTGATCCCGATTCGGTCGCGAGCCAGGACGAGGCGGCGTTCTTCCGGTTGCCAGATGGCGAGGGCAAACATGCCCAGCAACCGTTCGAAGCTCTCCGTATTCCACTCGACAAAGGCCCGCACAACGACTTCCGTGTCGCAGTTCGAAGTGAAGTGGTGGCCGAGCGACTCGAGTTCGCGCCGCAAGTCCGCGTAGTTGTATATCTCGCCGTTGAACACGATGACGGCGCGGCCGTCCTCGGTTGCCAGAGGCTGATCGCCTCCATCGAGGTCGATGATCTTCAGACGCACGGCGGCCAGGGAGACGTCGCGCGAATGATAGACGCCCTGCTGATCCGGCCCGCGGTGGACCAACGTCCCGCCCATTCGGCGGATTACGTTCTCATCGACCGCGCGGCCCCCGTGCGTATAGCCGGCGATGCCACACAAGGTACACGTTCCCCGGTACTTACGATCCCGTTACAACGGTTTCCTGTATTGTACAGGGAATTGGACGGAAGTTAGCGAATCCCGGAAAACTCGAGGTCTCGAGCGATCGGCCGGACCGTGTTCTTCAACGCGCTGATACGATAGTTTCCAATAGGTGCGTCGCAATGAGTGTCGCCAACGTTCTTCGTTCGCCATGGGCCGTCTGGATCAGTGCCTTGGTCCTGCCGCCCTTTGGCTTGTATTTGTTGTGGAAACGCCGTTCTGTCGCGCTGTGGTGGAAGCTATGCGCCAGCGCCTTGATCCTGATCTGGATGCCGCTAGGTTTGTGGACCGCCGCGCGAGCCGCTAGAGTCCTCGGCATCCCCATCGAACGCGATGGCAGCGGCCGAATAGCCATTCTCTCCGTTCGGCCGGGGGAATCGCACTACCAACGCCTGGAGGAGAATCGCAAGCAGCAACGCACCCAACCCGTAGAAACGGCCGCCGCGGTTCCGCCCCCGCCGCCTGCCGTAGCCGCTAAACCGGAACCGTCGAAAGCCGCGACCGCCTCGAAAGGTTCCGCCTACTGGACCGACTTCCGCGGACCCGGCCGTGACGGCCATTACCGGCAAGGGCCGATTCTTACCCAGTGGCCGCAAATCGGCCTGAAGATCCTCTGGCAGCAACCGGTCGGCGGGGGGTACGCTTCGTTCGTCATCGCGCACGGGAAGGCGTTCACCATCGAACAGAGGCGGGGACAGGAAGTCGCCGCGGCGTACGACGCCGAGACCGGGCGGGAGTTGTGGACCAACGCCTGGGACGGCGCTTTTGACGAGTCGATGGGGGGCCCTGGACCGCGCGCGACCCCGACCTGGCACGAAGGCAAGCTGTACGCGCTGGGCGCGGAGGGCGAGTTGCGATGTCTCGACGCGGAAACCGGCAAGGTCATCTGGCGCAAGAACATTCTTGAAGACAACGGGGCGAAGAACCTCGGTTGGGCCATGTCAGCGTCACCCCTGGTCGTGGACGACAAGCTGATCACTCTGCCCGGAGGCCGCGCCGGCAACTCGGTGGTGGCTTATCACAAGCTGTCAGGCGAGCCTGTCTGGAAATCGCTGAGCGACCAGGCCGCCTACGTTTCGCCGGTGCTGGTTACGGTGGCGGGCCGGCGCCAGGTGATCGTGGTCACCGCGGACCGGATGGCCGGTCTCGAGCCCGGCGATGGACACCTGCTGTGGGAGTATCCCTGGAAAACGCAATACGACGTGAATAGCGCGCAACCGCTGGTAGTTGGCGACAACCGGGTGTTCATCTCATCCGGGTACGGGCATGGCGCGGCTGTCGTGGAACTGCAGCCGGAGGGAGAGAAGTTCGCTGTGAAACCGATCTGGTCCAACACCCGGATGAAGAACAAGTTCACCAGTTCGGTGCTCCACGAAGGCCACATCTATGGACTCGACGAGTCGATCCTGGCGTGCATCGATGCCCAGACTGGCGAACTGAAGTGGAAGGGTGGCCGTTATGGCTTCGGACAACTCGTACTGGCTTCCGGCCACCTGATCGTCACGACGGAGACGGGCGATGTGGTTCTCGTCAAGGCCACTCCCGAAAAGCACGAGGAACTCGCGACGTTCCCGGCCTTGAACGGCAAAACCTGGAATCATCCCGCCATCGCCGACGGCAGACTGTTCGTGCGCAATACGACCGAGATGGCCTGTTTTCGCATTGCGCCTTAGGCGTGCCTACGGCTTGACCGGAGCGGGTTGGGGCGTGGGCGGCGCACCGGTGGGAGCGAAGTACGAATCATCCACCTGAATGTTGGCTGCCTTCCTCAGATCCTCCAGCGCTTTCTTGACCATTTCCGGCCGAATCTTTTTGTCAATGTCAGAACGCACCGTTTCGAATGGCTGGGCGGTCCGCTCTTCGACACGGATGAGGTGAAAACCGAACTGGCTCTTCACCGGGTCGCTGACTTTGTTCAAGGCGATGGTGAAGGCGGCGCTGTCAAACGCGGGCACCATCTGGCCTCGCCGGAAGGTTCCGAGGTCTCCGCCCTTCGTCGCGCTGGTCGTGTCGTCGGACTCGGCCTGGGCCATCTTGGCAAACTCTTCGCCTGCCTCCAGGCGCTTCTTCAATTCCTGCACGCGAGCCAGGGCCTCGGGCTCCGGCAGGTCCTTCTTGCCGGCCGGGAGGGGCATCGGGGAGCCTGCAAACCGCACCAGGATGTGGCGGGCGCGAGCCGATTCGAATTCGCTCTTGTGCTGGTCGTAATACGTCCGGGCGTCGGTTTCGGTAATCGGCAGCGTATCGGTCAGATTCTGGAAAAGGCTGCCGGCCAGCAGATTCTCTTCCTGGAAAGCGAGTTGTCTCTTGTAACTCGGGTTCTGATCCAGCTTCCGCTTACGGGCCTCTTGCGCCAGGCTCTTGATCGCCACGATCTGGTCGGCGAACTGCCGCTTGGCCGCGCCGCGGGCCATGGCACGGTATTGCGCCGGCAGTGCGTCGACGAATTCCTCAAACTGGGCGGCGGTGATCTTCTCCGAACCCACCGTGATCACGACCCGATCGCCGGCGGGTTTGGGAGCCGCTGCTGGAGCTTGCGCCGGGGGGGGAGGGGTCTGGCCCGGCAGCAACAGAGCGCCGCCCCAGAGCGACAGACCTATCAGGAAAAAACGATACATCCTTTCATCTTAACCCTGGGGATCAGCGCCGCCTAACAAGATTGTGGGCACCCGTGGCGCGTCGGGTTTTCCCGGCTACGGGCTCACTCTGCTACAAGATCTAGGTACCGAACAGCCGGATCATCTTGTCGCGGGAGGCATCAATGTGGCGGGCCATAGCCAGGCGGGCTTGCGTCGGTTTCCTTGCTTCGATGGCGCTCATGATCTCGCCGTGGCCAATCCAACCCGGAACCGTCTGAGTACACAGGCGGTCCAGGCGGCTCACATAGGCCAGGGAGAGGCGGAGTTGATCGGAGACACGCTGGTTGCCCGCCAGTTCCGCCAGGCGCAGATGAAAGCGTTCGTTCGCGGCCAGGACCTCCGCCAGTTTCGTTTGCTTGCGGGTCTCCGGGGTGAGAATGGCCTTCAACTCGTCCACCTGTTCGGCGCTGGCCGATTGCGCGACATGCTCGGCGGAGAACCCCTCCAGCAGCTTGCGGTATTCGTACAAGTCCACCATGTCGCGCACGGAGATGGGCGTGACTAGAAATCCTTTGTGGGGAATCCGGGACAGCCATTTGTCCTGCATCAGGCGTGTGCACGCTTCCCGCACCGGAGTTCGGCTGGTGCGGCAGCGCGAAGCCAGGTCGCCCTCGGCCAGAAATTCCCCGGGTTTCACTTTTGCGGAGATTAGCCATTCCCGCAGAAGGCGGTAGACTCGCTCGACCTCTCCAAGCTTTTCGGGTTTGCTCCGAGGCGTCGCCATTCAGAATCGTCAACGGCGGGGATTGTCAATGCCCGTCGCATGCTGGTAGTATACACTTCACATCCACCCAATGTGCGGAATCGTCGGCTACTTTGACCGTTCAGGCGAGCCGGTGCAGCCCTTAGGGGCCACGGTGCTCGGAATGTTGCGCGCGCTCGGATGCCGCGGCCCGGATTCGGCCGGCGTGGCGCTCGAAGGCAAACGCCGCCCCGACCAGTGGACGTTCCGCGTCAAGCTGGGCGAGCGAGGCGATGAAGGCCACGGCGCGCGGGTAGCGGAGATCGCCGGGCAGTACGGCGCGACCGCCGTCGAGACGATCGGCCCGTACGCGCGGTTCAGCGTGCCGGCCGCCGTCGACTTGCTGAGTGTGACCCAGGCGCTCGAAGCTGTCTCTCCCGAAGTCGAGGTGGTGAGCGCGGGGCACGGACTGGAAGTGTCGAAGCAGGTCGGCTCGCCCGACAACCTCGACAAGACCTTTGGCATTGCATCGTTCGAAGGTTCGCACGGGATCGGGCACACGCGCCTGTCCACCGAATCCAAAGTGGACCTGAGCCATTCTCAGCCATTCTGGGGACACGGCTGTCCGGACCTCGCGATCGTCCACAACGGGCACATCACGAATTATCACCAGCTCCGCCGCCGGTACGAGCAGCGCGGCGTGCGCTTCTACACGGAGAACGATTCGGAGGTGATTGCGGTGTACCTGGGCGAGCGGCTGGGGATGGGAGACACGCTCGAACAAGCGTTTCACGCCATGATGCGGGATATGGACGGGTCCTTCAGTTGCATGGCGACCACGGCCGATGCCATCGGTTTCATCAAAGACCCCTTCGCGTTCAAGCCGCTGGTGTTCGCCGAAACAAGCCGGTTCGTGGCGATTGCCACCGAAGAGATCGCCCTCCGCTCGGCAATCCCCGGCGACTACGATGTCGTCGAGGCTTCCGTGCGGCAGGTGAAAGTGTGGACGGTTTGACCATGACGGCCATTGATTGCAGCGGGCGGACCCTTCGCGAGATCAACTCCGGATTGAAAGAGCGGATCGCTTCCGGAGAAACGGAAGTCGAACTTCTCCATCCGGGCGCGCGGCACAACCTGGCGGTCGCGGTGCTGTCCCCGGCTACGGTGAAAATCCGCGGCAGCGTCGGATACTACTGCGGAGGCCTGATCGACGGGGCGACGGTGGAGATCGACGGCAGCGCGGGATGGGGACTCGCTGAGTCGATGCTCAGCGGCACGGTCGTGGTCCGGCGGAACGCGGGAAACGGCGCGGCCGCGGCCATTCGAGGCGGAACCGTCGTGATTCACGGCAATGCGGCCTCGCGCCTCGGCGTGTCGATGAAAGGCGGACTGATCCTGGTCGGCGGCAACTGCGACTACATGGCCGGATTCATGGGCCAAAAAGGTACGATGATCGTCTGCGGCGACGCCGGCGAAGCGTTCGCCGATTCGATGTACGCGACGGTGTGCTTTGTTGGCGGCAAGGTCGCCGACTTGGGCAACGATGCCGTCATCGAGCCGAGCTCGGACGAGGACATCGCCCTGATCGAATCGTCGCTGGAGAAGTACTTCAGCGAAGAAGAACGCAGGGGGAAACCTCCGGCGCGCGAGTTCAAGAAAATCGTAGCGGGCAGGAAGTTGTGGAACTTCAGCCATCGCGACTGGAAGACCTGGCAGGAGGCGCTCTAAAGATGGCGGTGCTGCAATCGAGCGGCGTGTTCGCGCCCGGAACGATCGAAGAGATTCAGCGCAAGGCCGCAACCGGCCTGTACCAGATTCGCGGCTACGGCACGCTGCGGGAGCGGCGTTGGGCGACGTTCGACGACCTGACCTTTTTGCCCTGCTCCCTCACGCGAATCCCGCTCGAGGGTTATCGCGAGAAATGCAATACCAAGGTCACCCTGGGGACGCGTTTTGCGAAGAAGCCGATTCAACTCGACTGTCCCGTCATGATCACCGGGATGAGTTGGGGAGCGCTGTCGTACAACGCCAAGGTGGCGTTGGCCAAAGGCGCGGCGCAGGTGGGTTCGTCCAACACGACAGGCGACGGCGGCATGCTGATGGCCGAGCGCGAAAACAGCAAGACCCTGATCTATGAGGTCCTGCCTTCGCGCTACGGGATGAACGTCCATCACATGCGCATGGCCGACGCCATTGAGTTGACCATCGGCCAGGGCGCCAAACCCGGCACCGGTGGATTGTTGCTGGGCTCCAAGGTCTCCGACCGGATCGCCGAGCAGCGCGACCTGCCGGTTGGCGTCGATCAGCGCAGCCCGGCCCGCCACCCCGACTTTCTCGGACCCGATGACATGATCATCAAGGTGGAGGAACTGCGGGAAGCCACCGACTGGCAGGTCCCCATCTTCATCAAGATGGGCGCGAGCCGTGTCTTCGATGACGTGAAGCTTGCGGCCAAGGCGGGAGCGGACGTGATCGTCGTCGACGGCATGGAAGGTGGGACGGGTGCGTCGCCCGCCATCCTCCAGGAGCATACGGGAGTACCCACGCTGGGCGCCGTGTGCGAAGCGCGAGCGGCCCTCGAGGATATCGGCCTTTACGGGCAGGTGCAGTTGATCATTGCCGGCGGAATCCGCGATGGAGTGGACGCGGCCAAGGCAATTGCTTTGGGCGCGGACGCGGTGTATATTGGCACGGCGGCGTTGATTGCGTTGAACTGCAACAAGCCGGTGCACGAAGCCGACTATGCCGCCATCGGGGCCGCCCCGCATGCCTGCCATCACTGCCACACCGGCCGGTGTCCGGTGGGTATCACCACACAGGATCCTCTCCTGATGGCACGGCTCGAAATTGAAGAAGGGGCGGAGCGCGTGGCAAACCTCCTTCGCGCCATGACGCTCGAGATTCAGATGCTGGCCAGGGCCTGTGGCAAATCCGATGTGCGGCACCTGGAACCCGAAGACATGGCGGCGCTGACGGCGGAAGCTTCGGTAATCTGTAATCTTCCCCTCGCGGGAACAAGAAAGGTCTTCGGGCGCTGATGTCCTTCCTGATTCCTTGCCCACAATGCGGCGACCGAAGCGCCTATGAGTTTCGCTTCGGGGGCGAGGTGCGCAAGCGGCCCACGCCGCAAGCGCCCGAGCCGGAGTGGATCCAATACGTCCACTACCGCAACAACACAGCAGGCGTGCACACGGAATGGTGGTTTCACCGCTCCGGGTGCCGCCAGTGGATTCAAGCCGAGCGCAACACGGTCACCAATCGAGTGCTGCGCGCATTTCTGCCGGAGGAAAACGCCTGAATGCGATTCGAGTTCGACGGGCGGCCGATTGAGGCCAAACCCGGAGACACGGTAGCGTCGGCTCTGTATCGCGCGGGCCAGCGCGTCTTCTCGAGGAGTTTCAAATATCACCGGCCTCGCGGCCTGTTGTGCTGTTCGGGCAAGTGCCCCAACTGCCTGATGCAGGTGGACGGCACTCCCAATGTCCGGGCCTGCCTGACGCCGGTTCGCGAAGGCATGATCGTGCGTCATCAAAACGCCTACCCTTCGCTCGAGACCGATTTGCTTTCGCTGGTCCAGGCCGGGGACGGCCTGATGCCGGTGGGATGGTATTACAAGGTGTTCACGACCCACAAAATGTGGCGCCTGGTGGAGCCTTTCGTCCGCCGGGTGGCGGGTCTGGGGGAAGTGCCGCCTCCCGGGGCGACCGACGATAGCTACGAACACGCGTTCCTGCAGGCGGAGGTGGCCATCATCGGCGGCGGACCTGCCGGGTTGGCGGCGGCCTTGCGGCATGCCGGCGATAGCAAGGACGTCGTGCTCGTCGATGACCAGAGAGATCTGGGCGGGCACTTGCGGTTCCGCAAATCCGTCAGCCCGGAGGAGTCGGTTGCCGCCGTGCGGGCAAACCCTCGGATCACGGTCCTGAACCCCGCTTATTGCTTCGGCCTGTTCGAAGGCAACCTTCTCGGCGTGGTGGAACAGCAGCCGCACGGACATTGCCGGGAACGGCTGGTCCACCTGCGCGCGGCGGAGGTCGTGATCGCGACCGGAGCTTACGAAGCGCCGCTGCTGTTCGAAAACAACGACCTCGTCGGCGTGATGCTCTCGACGGCGGTTCAGCGGCTGATGTCTCTGCACGAGATTGTCCCGGGCCGCCAGGCGGCGATCATCGGACAGGGGGAGCGTGCCGAGGAGGTTGCCTCCCAACTGCGCCACGCGGGTGTCGAAATCGCTGGGGTCGCGGCGCCGGCCGACGTCATTCGTGCCGAGGGCTATGGCCACGTCACGGGCCTGAGGACCGTTCAGGGCTTGATGCGTTGCGACCTGGTCGTGATGTGCGGGCACCTGATCCCGGATGCCGGCTTGTTAAGCCAGGCCGGCGCCCGTCTGGAGTGGCGTGCGGAGGCAGGTGCTTTCGTTCCGGTTGACCTGCCCGACACCCTCTCCGCCGTGGGAGACGTGACCGGCATTGGCCTTGCGGCAGCCGCTCCCCTTCCGGCGACGCGAAAGGATCCGAGCAAACGAGCGTTTGTCTGTGTGTGCACCGATGCAACGGCCAAAGATCTCTGCGATGCGGTCGACGAAGGATTCGACCACATCGAGACCCTGAAGCGGTACACCACCAGCACCATGGGTCCGTGCCAGGGCCGGATGTGCCAGATCAATGCCATCGGCGTCTGTGCTTCCAAAACCGGACGTCCGATGGGCGAAACCGGAACCACCACATCGAGGCCGCCGAACCCCGGCGTGACCTTGGGCGCGCTGGCTGGCGCCCGCCATCACCCGATTCGCCGAACCGCCATGCACTACGATCACGACGCGTTGAACGCGGTGTGGCTGGATATGGGCGAATGGAAGCGGCCCCGCTATTACCGTACCGGCTCATCGGCTGACGAACGGACCTGTGTGCGCGAAGAGTATCAGGCCGTGCGCGAGAGGGTGGGCGTCATCGATGTCAGTACGCTCGGCAAGCTGGAAATCAAGGGCCGCGACGCCGGCAGGCTGCTGGACAAAGTCTATACTCACAAGTTCTCCGACCTGCCCATCGGCCGCGCGAGGTACGCGACGCTTTGCGACGAGAGCGGCGTTCTGCTCGACGACGGGACCATTTCGCGCATCGCTGACCAACACTACTTCGTCACCACCACCACCGGGAATCTCGACTTCGTCCAGCAGTGGCTGGAATGGTGGCTGGCCGGGAGCGGCCAGGACGTCCACATCGTCAACGTCACCTCCGGAATGGCGGCCGTCAACCTGGCTGGGCCCAAAGCGCGCGATACGCTGAAGAAGCTCACGACGCTCGACCTCGGGACCAAGGCCTTCCCGTACATGGCGACCCGCCGGGCGGACGTTGCCGGAATTCCCGCGATTCTGATGCGGATCGGCTTTGTCGGGGAGACCGGCTGGGAGATTCATGTGCCTGCCGAGTCCGGCTCGGATTTGTGGAAAGCCCTACTCGATGCGGGCCGCGAGTTCGGCATTCGCGCCTTCGGCGTCGAAGCGCAGCGGTTGCTGCGTCTCGAAAAGAAGCACGTGATCGTCGGCGTCGACACCGACGCCCTCACCACGCCCTACCAGGCCGCGATGGGGTGGGTGGTTCGATTCGAAAAAGAGGACTTCATCGGCCGGAAGACCCTGGTGGAGACCAAAGACGTCGAGCCTGTCGACCGGTTAGTGGGCTTCGTCATGGATGGCGATCAGATTCCCGACGACGGCGCGGCCATCATGGTCAACGGCCGTCCGGCCGGGCGTGTGACGAGTTCCCGTTATTCGCCCTACAAGGGCGCCGCGATCGGGATGGCCTGGGTCCCGGCGAATAAGGCTCATGAGGGCTGTTTGATTGAGGTGCGCGCGCAGGGGCGTCCGGCCACCGCGCACGTGACGCTCGAGGCGTTCTACGATCCGGAGGGCGCGCGGTTGCGCATGTAATGAAACAGTCCGCTCTGGTCCAACATCATTCAAGGGCAAAGGCATCCATCGGAGAACGGCACGGCTGGGCCGTCGCGCTGCGATTCTCCACTCCGGAAGACGAAACGGCCGCCGCGAGGCAGAAGGTGGGATTGGCCGATGTCAGCGATCTGACAAAAATCGACGTGTCCGCCCCGGCGCCTCCGGAAGGCGACTTCGACTGCTGGACCCTCGGCCGCAGGCACTATCTGGTAATGGCGCCGGCCGAGCAAAGACAGCAGGTGGTTGCGGCGCTCGGCGACTCGGCCATCGACGTCACCTCGGTCCACGCCGCGTTCGTGCTGGCCGGACCGAAATCCCGGGACACTCTCCGGAAGCTGTCGTCGCTCAACGTCTCGGACAAAGCCATGCCGAACCGTTCCTGCCGGCAGGCCGGACTGGCGCACGTGCACTCGACCGTGATCCGAAAGGATATCGGGGACACTCCGGCATTCACCATTCTGGTGGCGCGCGACTACGCCGAAGACGTCTGGGAGTCGATCCTGCACTCCGGCCACGAGTTTGGCATCGCGCGAGTCGGGCGGGATGCCCTGGTGCAGGTGGGGGCCTGATGGATCAACTGTTGCGCAAGCAGCGAATGTGGCAGCCGCGGGAGTTGAAGCGCTCCTACGACGTGGCGATCGTCGGCGCGGGAGTGCACGGCTTGGCTACGGCCTACTACCTGGGGAAAGAGCACGGCGTTCGACGGGTGGCCCTGTTCGAGCGCGGTTACCTCGGCTGCGGGTCGAGCGGACGCAATACGGCCATTCTCCGGTCCAATTACCGGACCGTGGAAGGCATTCCTTTCTACAACGCGTCGTTGAAACTCTACGAGCAGATGTCGGAGGACCTGAACTGGAACGTGATGTTCAGCCAGTGCGGCCACCTCACCCTCGCCCACAACGACTCGGGAGTGGTCGGCATCCGCGTCCGCGCGGAGAACAACCAGTTGATGGGTATCGACAGCCGCGTCATCTATCCGGAAGAGATCAGGAAACTGGTTCCGTCGATGGACCTGTCGAGCCGGCCGCGATTCCCGATCATGGCCGCGCTGTATCACCCCCCGGGCGGCATCATCCGGCACGATGCGGTGGTTTGGGCCTACGCAAGGGCGTGCGACCGGATGGGCATTGAGATTCACCCCTACACGGAAGTTCAGGGCATCGCGGTGCAGGACCGGCGCGCCTTGGGCGTCATCACCAGTCGCGGAGCCGTCTCGGCCGGCGCCGTGGTCAATTGCACGGCGGGGTGGGCCTCCACGATTTCGCAGATGGCCGGAGTTCCGCTGCCGATCGTGACGCACCAGTTGCAGGCCTGTGTCACCGAACCGCTCAAGCCATTCCTGCACCAGGTGATCGTCTCTGCTACGTTGCACGTTTACGTCAACCAGACCGACAAGGGTGAACTGGTGATTGGCGCGGAAATCGACCCGTATCAGTCGTACAGTTATCGCGCGACGCTGCCGACGCTCGAGCAGATGGCGACGTACACGCTGGAGTTGTTCCCGCAACTGCACGGCC
The DNA here is from genome assembly GCA_964529305.1 of uncultured Solibacteraceae bacterium. Taxonomy (GTDB): domain Bacteria; phylum Acidobacteriota; class Terriglobia; order Bryobacterales; family Bryobacteraceae; genus CAZGUX01. The sequence continues at coordinate 38,276 of CAZGUX010000042.1, forward strand.
TGCGGGTGCTGCGGCAGTGGGCCGGCGTCTGCGACATGACTCCGGACTTCGCACCGATTCTTGGCCGCTCGACCGAAGTGGAGAACTTCTTCATGGACGTCGGTTGGGGCACGTACGGATTCAAGGCCGCGCCCTATTCCGGCCGGGCGATGGCGGAATTGATCGCCACCGGCAAGACGCCGGAGTTGGTTGCGCCCTTCAGCCCCGCTCGCTTTGCCGAGGGGCGTATGCTGGGCGAAAAGGCCGCGGCCGCGGTATCGCATTGACAGGAGTTGGCTCCATGATGGCGGACATCCGGACCTTGATTGACGACAAGAAAATTCGCTTCCTGCTTTGCTCGTTTGTCGAGTTGACCGGCGCTCCCAAGGCAAAACTGGTGCCGGCCAGCCACTTTGACGACATGCTGCGCGAGGGTGCGGGATTTGCCGGCTTTGCCGCGGGCGACCTCAACCAGGGTCCCCACGATTCCGACATCATCAGCATGCCGGACATGAGCCGCGCGATGGTGCTGCCGTGGCGGAAAGACGTCGCGTGGGTGCCGGGAAACCTGCACGTCGACGGCAAGCCGTGGCCCTATTGCCCACGCACCGTGCTCTCCCGGCAACTCGAGATCGCGCGGAACAAGGGGTACGTCCTGAACGTCGGGGCTGAACCCGAGTTCATGCTCCTCAAGAAGGAAGGCGACGACTTCCGTCCCTGGGACCCTCTTGATTCCGCACCCAAGCCTTGCTACGACCTCCGCGCGCTCTACCGGAATCTCGACCTGATGACGACGCTCCTCGACTACATGCAGGAGTTGGGATGGGCCCCGTACGCCAACGATCACGAGGATGCCAACTGCCAGTTCGAGATCAACTGGACCTACTCCGACGCGATCACGACCGCGGACCGCCACATCTTTTTCCGCTGGATGGTGAAGACTCTCGCGGAGCAGCACGGGCTGTACGCGACCTTCATGCCGAAGCCGTTCGCGAACCTGACGGGCAACGGATGTCATTTCCACCTCAGCCTCGCGGATCCCGCAACGGGGCGGAACCTGTTTCTCGATCCGGCCGATGAACTCGGCCTCACCCAGACCGGCCGCTGGTTCATGGGGGGCCTGCTCCATCATGCCCGCGCCCTCTCGGCTGTCGTGGCCCCTCTGGTGAACAGCTATAAGCGGCTGATCCGGGGCGCCCCGCGCTCGGGCGCCACCTGGGCGCCGGTCTACATCACCTATGGCTTGTCGAACCGCACGCAAATGATTCGCATCCCAGGTCCGGGCCGCGTCGAAGCCCGCGTGGTGGATGGCGCGGCGAATCCGTACCTTGCCTGCGCGGCGCTGCTGGCCGCCGGGTTGGATGGCATCGAGAATCGAATCGATCCGGGTGCGGCCAATCACGACAACCTCTACGAACTGCCTGAGGACGAACTCCGGCGGCGTGGCATCAATTTCCTTCCGACGACGCTCCGCGAGGCGTTGGATTGTTTCCAGCACGACGACATTGTGCGTAGCGCCCTCGGCACAGGCTATGCCGACTACTACGTTCGCGTGAAACTGGAAGAGTGGCGCAACTACCACCAGACCATCAGCCGTTGGGAGTTGGACCACTATCTGGTAAACTTCTGAATCCGTGCCGCCGCCAGCCGAACCGCTGATTGTCACCCTCGACGTTGGAACCTCTTCCGCGCGGACGCTATTGTTCGATGCCGACGCCCGGATCGTCGCTGGCTTCGGCCTGCAACTGCCCTACCGCATCACGACCACCGCTGACGGCGGCGTGGAGATCGATCCCGATGAACTGGCTGGCCTGGCCATTCGCTGCCTGGTCGCGATCCACGATCAATTGCGGGAGGCAGGCCGGAAGCCCGCGGCCATCGCGTTTTGCACCTTCTGGCACAATGTCCTCGGTGTGGACGCGGGCGGCCGTCCTTCGACGCCGATCCTGCACCTGTTCGATACAAGAGGCACGAAGGCAGCCCGGCGAATCGGTGAGATGCTCGACCCCGCGGCGCAGCACGCGCGCACCGGTTGCGCCCTGCACCCCAGTTACCTGCCGGCGAAACTGCTGTGGCTCTCCGAAGCCAGGCCGGAGGTCATGAAGGCCACCGCGCGATGGATGTCGTTTGGCGAATACTTCTTCCTTCGCTTGTTCGGTCACCCCGTTGCGTCCACGTCGATGGTGTCGGGGTCCGGACTTTGGAACCAGAATCAGAACGACTACGACACCGGAATTCTGACCGTTCTCCCGATTGACCGCGCCCAACTCGCCCAGCCGGAAGACATGGATCATCCGGCTTCCGACCTCACCTCGGAGTTCGACACGCAATGGCCGGATTGGGACGCGGTCCCGTGGTTCCCGGCATTGGGAGATGGCGCCTGCAACAACATCGGCAGCGGGTGCATCACCCCGGAGCGTTTCTCCCTGATGGTGGGGACCACCGGGGTCTCGCGCGCGGTGTTCGAGGCCTCGTCGATCACCATTCCTGCCGGGCTGTGGTGCTATCGGGTGGATCGCCGCCGCTTTGTCCTCGGGGGAGCCTTGTCCAATGGCGGGGAAGTGTACGCCTGGATGCGTCGAACCCTGGCGCTGCCCGCAGACGAAGACGAACTGGAGAACAAGCTGGCGGCGATGAGACCGGGAGTGCACGGCCTGACGGTGCTGCCGCTATTCGCCGGCGAGCGCTCGACCAAGTGGCGCGCGGACGCGCGGGCGGCGATTACGGGAATGAGCATCCACACCGAGCCGATCGACCTTCTCTACGCATCCCTCGAGTCGGTGTCGCTCCGGTTTCGCAACATCTACGACCTCATGTCGGAACGATTGGGTGTGCCGCGGGAAATGATCGCCTCCGGCGGAGCGCTCCTCAAGTCGCGCACCTGGACGCAAATGATGGCCGACGCGCTGGGACGGTCGCTGACGGTATGCCTGGAAGCGGAAGCCACCAGCCGGGGGGCCGCCCTGCTGGCGCTGGAACGGATTGGGGCCATCGGCCACATTCGGGAACGCAGCCCGGCCATGGGCGAGTCGGTTCCACCCATCGAGGAGAACCGCGCCGTCTATCTGGAACTGCTGGCGAAACAGCGCCGCCTCTACACCAAACTCTTCGAGGAGAATTGAGATTGTCCGAAACTGTACAAGCCCTGGCGGCCAAGGTCAGGATGGTGTTGATGGATGTTGACGGCGTCCTCACCGACGGCCGCTTGATCAACGTTCCCGGCCCCGATGGCCAGATGGTCGAAACCAAGGGGTTCGATTCGCAGGATGGCATTGCTCTGCAGTGGCTGAACTGGCACGGGATCAAGACCGGGATCATCAGCGGCCGGGTGTCGCCTGCCGCCGCCGAGCGGGCGCGCCAGGTGAAGATGACGTACGTCTACCAGGGGCATATTGAGAAGATACCGATTCTCGATGAGATTCTCGCCGATTCGCGACTTACCCGGGAAGAAGTCGCCTACATCGGCGACGACCTGACCGACGTCGTGGTGATGCACCGCGTGGGCTTGGCCATCGCCACCGCCAACGCCCGGCCCGAGGTCAAGCAGGAGGCGCACTACGTCACCACGGTGCCCGGCGGGAGCGGGGCGGTACGGGAAGTAGTCGAGTTGATCCTGAAGTCCAAAGGCCTATGGCAGCAGATTCTGGACAAGTACGAGATCAGCCGGCGGGCAGTGTAGTCTGCCGGGAGATGACCGGCGCCCTGCTTCCTGGCGGTTGGGTTTCACGAGCGGTAGAGACTCGTGCTACAGAATGCGAAGCGCGCCGCCGTCTCATGTCAGGACCGCATGGGCCTTCGGAACCACCACAGGTGATGAACGTAGGGCGAGAAGGCGGCGCGACCTTCCTGCGGCGCCGGGCGACGCTGTTCGCCGCCCGGTGTGGCGGGGTCAGTTCCGTGCGCGCCCGCCGTGCGACGAGCAATGTCGTCCGCGTCACGTGTAGCCGGGGCGGTCGCTGGTCAGATATCAGTGGACGCTCTCCGCGAGTCGGGTACTTCAGCGGATGGGCGGGGCCAGGCATCCCCGTCGTGCGTGTCATCGCCTCCAGCGTTCTCCAGTCGTCCCAGCGTCTTACGGTCAATGGCAAGACCTCTCAAGAGGGATGGCCGAGCTTTTGGTCTCCTGTTCTTAGGTAGACGACCCGGGCAAGGACACCCCGTCGGCCACTCTGACTTGCTCGATCGTGAGAACCGGATTCCGCGGGCGGCGGCCTCAACCGCGGGTGCACCGTGCCGGACCCCAAGGCGTGTAGGATAGTTGGAACTGCCGTCTATGAAAACAGTCCTGATGTTGTTGGCGATCGCGGCGCTTTCGCGGGGGGAAAACTGGCCCCAGTTCAGGGGTCCGGGGGGACAGGGAATCTCATCGGAGAAAGGTCTGCCTTTCCAGTGGAGCGAATCGGGCGGAATCCGATGGAAGACGCCGATTCCCGGCAAGGGTTGGTCGTCACCGGCGGTTCGCGGAAAACAGATCTGGCTCACGACGGCGACTGAAGAGGGCCACTCGCTGCGCCTGGTCGGTCTCGAACGTGACAGCGGGAAGATCTTCAAGGACATCGAAGTGTTCCGCCTCGATGGCAAGATCCCTATCCATGCGAAGAACAGCCAGGCCTCGCCGACGCCGCTGCTCGAGGGGGACCGAATCTACGTGCACTTCGGCTCCCACGGCACGGCATGCGTTCGGACGTCGGGCGAAATGGTTTGGAAGACCCGGCTCGAGTACTATCATCGCCACGGTCCCGGCGGTTCGCCTGCCCTTTACAAGGATCTTCTGGTCATCAGTTGCGACGGCTACGACATTCAGTATGTGGTCGCGCTGGACAAGCAGACCGGCCGGATCCGGTGGAAGAAATCACGAGCGGGATATCAGGCGTACACCACCCCGCTGGTGATTCGTGTCAACGGACAAGACCAATTGGTGAGCCCGGGCGCGCACCGCGCGGTGGCCTACGAGCCCGAAGACGGTAACGAGATTTGGAGCGTGCGCTATGGAAAGGGCTATTCCAATGTGCCTCGACCCCTGTTTGGCCACGGATTGGTGTTCATCTGCTCCGGATTCGATCAGCCTTACCTGCTGGCGGTCAAGCCAGACGGGAAAGGCGACGTCACCGATAGCCATGTCGCATGGACGCTGAAGCGGGGCGCCCCGCTGACCCCTTCTCCCCTACTGGTCGGAAACGAGTTGTACTTCATCAGCGACACGGGCGTGGCGACGTGCGTGGACGCCAGGACCGGCAAAGAGCACTGGCGGGAGCGCCTCGGCGGCAACTACTCAGCGTCTCCCGTGTACGCTGACGGACGAATTTACTTCACGAGCGAGGAATGTGAATTCCCGGTCGCCGCTGTGGGAACCTCCTTCAAACTGCTGGCCAGGAGCCGCATCGAAGGCCGTTGCCTGGCCTCGATCGCCGTCTCGGGCGGCGGCTTGTTCATCCGATCGGACAGCCACCTGTACAAGATCACGGGCTCGCGAGCTACGCAATGAGCCTGTGAAGTCAGCCGCTGGCTTGACCAGGCCGCCGCGGCCAACCCCAGCGTTGGAATCAGTACCCCAGGGATCTGAAGAGGGAAGTCGACGGCCGCGTGCGCCACCACGGCACCGAGTCCCCATGTCCATGGCCGTCCGCGGAGGGCGGGAACGCACATCGCGATGAACGCCACCAGACAGACGGTCGCGGGAACACCCCCTTCGGCCAGCCACTCCAGCCAGTCGTTGTGTGCGTGGTCCACTCTGAGGCGCGTGTCGAATCGGGCGTAGCCCGGGTACACGGTTTCGAACCCGCCGAGCCCCACTCCGGTCCACGGGTGTTCTCTCCACATGTCAATAGTGGAGAGGAAGATCTCCCGGCGGTACTTGAACACGTTCTGTTCCTGCAGCCGTCTACTCAAAACGCTCCAGCCGCTGATGGCGATTCCCGCCGCGGCACACAGCCACAGCGCCGTCACGCGCCGCCAGACGACCGGGCGTAGCCGTTGGCCGGCGGCCACCCACGGGACTACCAGCAATTCAGCCATAACGATGACCCCTCCCGCCCGCGAAGCGCTGACAATCACGGAACCAGCCAGGACGGCAACAGCGAGAAACGCCATGGGGCTGCCCCCTCTTGCCGTGGTCTTCCAGAGCGCGATGGGAAGCACGAGTCCGATCAGGGTGGTGAAATGGTTCGGGTTGACAAATGAACCCATGGGTCGTGAACCGGGCACTTCGATGAGGCCCCACATCTTGTTGCCCGAGAACTGGTGGCTGGCCACGGCCGCAACCGCGAGACAGACGGTGAACCACAGAAGGCAGTCCCTGAACCAGGCTATCGTACGGTCATCCGGCAGAATATCGGAAGTCAACAGAAGGAAGGCGCCGATCTGAGCCCAATACAGCATCGCGTAGAGCGAATCCGCTTGCGTCGCTTCGAGCCCAAAACGGCTCTGGACCCATGCCCACAGCGCCATGCATGCGGGCGGAAGAGACAGCGCGGCGACATGGAGTCTGTCTCCGGCAAGTGCCTTTTGCAGCGCGCGCAACGTCAGCAGGGCGAAAACCGCGGCTTGCAGCGCTGCCCGGATCGCGGGCGTGGCGCCGGCAACAGCCAACACTGAGGTCATCGTCAACAGGGTCAGCGCGCAGAAGAAGAAACGGTCAGCCCGTTTCATAAACCGCCCCCTTCAGCGGCAACCAGGTCGAGCGAGCGAAATCGTGCCATTCCCAGAGGGCGCCAACCGGCCGCCGGACGTTCGTATCGGAGGACGATTCTCAACGGAAGGGCGTCGCGCGGACAGATGAAATCCATGTCGTAATGGGCCCAGTCATCGGTGGCGACCGGAGTGGCGGCAACCGTGCGGATAGGGGCGCGCAAGGTTGCCACGATCCACGAAAGCCCGGATGCGCGCGGGAAGTCCGTCAGGCGCGCGTCGAACCGGAAGCGGTATTTCGCGCCGGGATTCAACCAAAGGAACTGCTGGAACAGGTCCGCGGCGCCCGGTTGCTCACCGGTCATTTCGATCCGCAACTCTCGCGGCTGCCCGGTCATCGTCAGAGCGAATCCATGGCCGGCTTGGATCCTCCAATCAAAGCCTCGATTCAGTGGCCTGTGCTCCAGCGCACGATTCGTCAGCCAAGGGCCCGAATCCGCGCGCAACGGATCGTAGGGAACCAGACGCCTCGCGGCCAGTTGATTCCAGCAGCCGGCGGCGATCCTGGGATCTCCGAAGAGCAGCTCGAAATCCACATAATGAAGCAGGTCGGGAACGTGGGATCGCTGCGCGATCGTGGCAAGGTGTGCCGCCGGCGCGCGGCCCGGGACGAACTGGTTTCTCGCGAGCCAGTAGCCGAGATAGGATGCCCACAACGAGGGCCTGGAGGCGATCAGGGCCGCCCAGGTTTGAGAGCCATCCGGCGACAGGCGCTCGCACAGTGTCAGCAGTCCGTCGATACGGGCTTCCGGCACCTCCATGGCCGCACGGGTCCACAACCAGAAGTCCTCCACTCGGCCGGCCCGGAAGCTGAAGTTGGCCAGCATTGCCCGTGGTGCGGCGCCGCGATCGAACCTCGCCGCCTGACGGTATGCTTCGAGGGCGTCTTCCGAACGGCCGGCGAGCTCGTGGCCGACGCCGAGGGCGGTCCACGCGTGGGAGTTGCGAGGCGCGAGCCGGATCGACCGGCAGAGTTCGGCCGTGGCGGCTTCTCCGCTCTCGCCGTGCGCCTTCAAGAGGTGGAAGCGAGGTTCCTCCGGCAGGAAACAGGAGGCGCGCTTCAGGTTCTCAACTCCGCCCGATGCTGCTGCTTGATAGGCCCACGCTACACGGAAAGCGGTCCACGTGAAGCAGGCCGCGACGATTCCGATCAGGAGTGAGAAGAGCCGCACCACAAAACCTTGATCGGTGGAAAGGAGGCCGAGACTGTATATGTCGTTGGAGGTATGGTGCCTGATGGAAAAAACCAATCCGCAAACTCTCATGATTTCCAGGGGCGTGCCGATCAAAGAAGTGTTGACGGTTTGTTGGAGTGAATCAGTGACTCGAATATCTAGCTACCTGTTGATCGCGTTCCTGCAGTTTGGCCAACTGGCCCTGGGAGCAAACGGAGAATCGGCCTTGGGGGTTGCCACGGCCAAGGGAGAGTTTGCGGTCGACCGGGCTGCCATGCCGGGCAATGCAACTCTTTTCGAAGGAAGCCGCGTGGAAACGAGCAGGGTATCTTCGTGGCTGCAATTGAAAAATGGAGTGCGTATGCAGCTGGACGCGGACTCGGGTGGAACGGTTTACCAAAACCGGACGGTCTTCGAACGGGGCCAGATGCAAGCGGAAAACCTTGGACCGTATCAGATCGAGGCGCTGTCGCTGAGCGTACGGGGAGAGCGGAATAGCGCGGTTCGGATCGCGATGCCGAGCCAGGGAGTCCTCCAGGTTGCGGCGGTGCGAGGTCCGGTTCGTGTACTCAAGCCGGATGGAGTCATTGTCGCGAATCTTGCTCCAGGACATCTCGTCGTTCTCACGCCTCAGAGTTCGGGTGCGGTTGCGCCCTCCACAATCACCGGGTGCGTCGATGGGACGGATGTCTTGTATCTACTGGACGAGACATCCGGGGTTCGTTTCCGGCTGGACGGGGAGTCGCCGTGGGCGCACGCTGGAAAGCGCGTGGAAGCGACAGGCACCGTATCGAACGATGCCGATTCGGTGAATGTTCTCAAAGTAATGAAAGTTAAAGCTCTGGAAGGGAAGTGTGCTTCGAAGACCGCGGGAGGGGCCGGAGGCTCGGGAGCCGACAACGCGAAGTCCGGAACTGCTGGCCCGGACAATACGGCCGGGGCCACGGCAAAGGTGGCGCGAACCTCGTTAACGACCAAAGCCGTCATAGCCGGAGTCGTCATCGCGGGTGCCGCAACTGGAGCTGCCGTTGCGGTGATTGACGATCAGCCAGAGGCCATCAGTCCTTCCGGCCGATAGGAACAGGGCAAACAGACCCCAACCGGAGGGAGCAGGCCCGAAAACAGACGGAGCCCTCCGGCGCACACCCCAGTCTTCACTCGAAACGCGATGCTGGCGCCTCACGTGCCCGAAGTGGCCGGGCGGGGCACGCAGAAACTGCTGGGTGGAGGCCACTCTCGCCGGGTACCTGCTTGCATGAGTCAGAGTATTTTGTGCTGTGGACCCGTAGGGTACACGACTGCCCGCTTCCATTCGAAGGGCCTTGACAAGATCATCGATTGCTTGCCGTAGTTGGGCGGGCGAGGTGAAACTCGCCTGCCCCGTATGCGTGGGGAGATTCCGGCGCTTGTGGCAGTCACCCTCTTCTCTTCTTGTCTGCTGATTTACGGGCATCTTCGTCCTTTCCCGCTTCCCTCGATGACACCCTGAGATCTCCCGCACCTATGCCTTCGCGCCCCAATTGTCAGCGGCGCTTTTGTCCCAAGACCCGGTCGATCCGGGCAAACACTTCTTCCGGGGTGCCAGTACCCTCAAAACGGTGGTAGCCGGCGCCGGCGTAGTGGGTAAGGATCGGTTCCGTGTCCCGCACGTACACTTGGATGCGGCCTCGAATTACGTCGGGCTTGTCATCAGCCCTTCCTCGCGAGGTCAGTCGCCGGAGGATCTCTGCCTCGGGCAGGTCCAGGTGCAGAACGGTCACCTTCGGGAGGCCGCGGCGGGCCAGCAGTTCGTCGAGATATTTCGCCTGGGGCACGGTGCGCGGATACCCGTCCAGGATGATGCCGCGGGCGGCATCGGGCTTCGCCAGCCGATCGGCCACCAGTTGGTTGACCACCTCGTCGCCGACCAACTCACCCTTGGCCATGATGGGCGCCAGGCGCTTTCCTAACTCCGTTCCTGCCTTCACCTCGCTCCGTAAGAGTTCGCCTGTAGAGACCGACGGAAGGCCGTACTTCTTCGTGATGAGTTCGGCCTGCGTGCCTTTGCCCGCCCCGGGCGGACCGATCAGGAGAAGCACCAGCGGCTCATCGCCGGACGCCCCGGCCGCGGCGAGCAGTCCCAGGAACGCGAGTGTGGTCAAGCGCATGATTCTCAGTGTAGTCGAGGGGACGGATGTGTCCATCGAGCCCTGGCCGCTGCGGTCAGACGACGGGGACTGAAGTCCCTGTGCACGCTGAAGCGTGCGCTACGAAGCGAGAATCAAAGTGGCGGGAATGGACACGGTTGACACTCGCCCGATCGGTCTGTCACTGTTCTCTTGAATGAGACAAGCACGACGTACGTTTCTGGGGAATGCCGCGATTCTGGCCGGGACTTCGGCGATGCCCGCAACCCCGATGGCCGCGGCCGGCACGGCCCCGCCGAAAGAAGTCTACTCAAATCTGCCATCGATGGTCGATGCTGATGGACGGTTGCGGTTGGACTTCGGGCCGGAACGAATGGTTCTGCCGCGCGGATTGCAGCCCTCGATGCTGTGCACCAGGTCCGGCGCCCTGGTGGTGCAGGCACAGTTGCCCGAAAAGCCGTTTCCCTCGCCGCGCATGCACTACGCGTGGGCGCTCGCGACGGCAGTCTCCCGGGACGAAGGCGCCACCTGGACGGAGATTCCCCTGAAACCCGGGGACAACGGCCTGAACCTGGAGGGCGGTGGGGTCCAACTGCGCGATGGCACGATCGTCGCGCTGGATACCTACATCACGCCAGGCAAGACGCGGGAAGAAGGAATCGGGCAACTGTACACCTCGAAGGACGACTGGCGCACGCTGCAGGGTCCCGAGGACGTCCTGTTCGAGTTACCCGGAATCGACTTCACCGGGTCCAAGGACGACGGTGGCCACCCTCACGACGCGGTGCGCCTGCATCGCCGGATTCTCGAACTGCCGAACGGAGACCTGTTAACGACCTTCTACGGCATCATGAAGGGCGACCGCACGCCGTCGACCTATCAGCCCACCATGATGAAGATGCGAGTGATGCTGGCGCGATCGACGAACCGCGGCAAGCGGTGGAAACTGGTCTCCACCGTCGCAGTTGATCCAACCGTAGGGACCGAGGGGTTCGACGAGCCGGCGATCGCCCGCGTCAGCCGGGGCGAACACGCAGGCCGTCTGATTTGCATGATGCGAACCGGCCGGGCCTTGCATGAATGCGTTTCCGACGACGAGGGGAAGACCTGGACGCCGCCTCGACCGCGCGTGTTTGCCGGACTCGATGTTCATCGAACCGAGCTGTGGGTGGACATGTTCCGCAACGTGAAAGGAAGAAAGGGAAAGCTCCTGGATGAATCGAATCCGGACGAACTCCAGGGCTCGGTGGTCGACCCCGATCTGATCGAACTGCGCAGCGGCCTGCTGGTGGCGGCTTTCGGGATGAGGGTTCCGCAGCAGCGATGTTGGCCTCACTTCCAACACCCTTGGAACGGAAATTACCTGGCCTTCAGCCAGGATCACGGGAAGACGTGGAACAACGTGGTCCGGATGACATCCGGCGTGCCGACGACGCACTATATGGCAATCGAGGAGATGGCGCGGGACAACGAGATCTTCGTGACCTACGACTACGGCTACTGGGGATACGCAAGCCGCTACATCTATGGGCGTTCGGTGAAGGTCACGGTCAAGCCTGCCTGAGTGTAGCGCCGGTCTCCAACCAGCGCCCTGGAGTTTCTACATTCAGAAGGGCTGTGCTGCTCCGAACCGCGGGCGTCAGCCCGCGGGTTGTGGTGCCGCAGACCCCTCAATACGCAACGCCCAACAGACCCCCAAGGCCAACGCAACCGGTCTCGACCGGTGACTCGCGGATCCCTACTTCCGCCGGTATTTGAGTAGGGCCGAGCCTGGTACTTGCTTCACCGTGATCGGAACGCCTCGCTCCATCAGTTCCGCCCCTCGGATCAGGGTTTCGACCGCCGTGTCGACGTCCTTCACGGCGTACTCCGCTTTGGCGTCCAGGCCGCGCAGCTTGAAGCGCGCGGTTTCGTACGGACTCTCCGGACGGCGGAACGCCTGCACGAATCCCGAGCCCGTGGATGGAGTATCGAACTGCCATCCCATCCACGCCGTCTTGTCCAGGCTGTACGGCGTGAGCGGATAGTAGTCGCCGTAATAGTGGTCAGCGACCTCGCGCCACTGCGCGATCAGGCGCTTCAACTTGGCGTAGCCGTCGGAATAGTTGCCGGCATCGATCCCGAGGGCGATGCCCGGCGTCATCTGGCTGCGGAAAATGTAAGGCTCGACTGAATTCACGCCTGTGCCGTGGTAGGGCATCCACAGCGAGATGCCGTAGGTGAGCGCCTGCATCGGGAGGGGATCGTAGGCGTAGTCGCTCCGCCAGAGCGGCACAGCGCGGCGGAGGGTCTCGAGGTCGTTGCGGCGTCCCCCCGAGGCGCACGTGTCGATCATCATGTTGGGGAAGCGGCGGCGGAGTTCGTCCCAATACGCAAGGTAGCCGGTGACGTGCTTGTTCTCGGTGAGACCCTGGCGGTCCGGAGCATCATTGGCCCGCCAATAACCGAGCGGTTCGAAGTTGAAATCCTGCCGGTAGAGGTCGATGCCCTGTTCGCGCAGGGTTTTCGTCACGTGCTCGGTCAGCCACTGCCGGGCTTCGGGGTTGCCGAGGTTGAGAAGGCGGTTATCGCCCGGGTTCTTCAACAGCCATTCGGGATGGTTCTTGTCGAGCCAGGTGCCGGGCCGTACGCGTTCCGGCTCAAACCATACCAGGATCTTGACGCCGCGCTCGTGCGCGAGCTTCGAAATGGGGACAAAGCCGCGTGGGAAACGTGCCGGGTCGACTTCCCAGGTGCCGGTGTCCGGCCATCCGGAGGTGAACGGGTACCACCCAGCGTCCATCCACCAGTAGTTGAGGGGAACGCCGTGGTCGAGTTCGCGGTTCAGGTCGCGGATCTGGTTGGCTTCGTTCGCCTCCTGCATTTCGACGGTGTGGCGGCCGTTGCCTTCGGCCAGTTGCGGAGGGTGGAGTTTCCCGCCTGGCCGCGGCAGGTTGTGCGCCACCATCCAGCGGCGCCAGACATTCTGTCCCGTGATCCAGTCGCCCTGGTAGAAGACGAGGGCCATGAGGGGCGAGCGCGCTTCCTCGCCAGGGGCCAGGCGGAAGTGGGTCAACTCCTGGCCGGCGCGCAGACGGACCGACGCGCCTTCGTCGCGGATGAAGGAAGCCGCCCATTGCCCGGGCCAGCCCACAGCGATCACGACACCCCGACCCGGCCACTCCAGGTTGAAGTAGGGCAGTTCGCCGTCGCTGCCGCGGCCGCCCACGCTCGCCAGTTTCTTCTCCGCCTTCGGGCCTAGCAGAGTCTCGATCGGCATGTAGTCGTCGGGCTTGGTGCGGCTGCCCAACCCGTGATGGAGGAGGAACTCCCCGCCGCCGCCGCGCGCAAAGGAAGTGTCCACGGCCTGAATGTCCTCGATCATGCCGGTACGCGACTTGCCGGTGTTGGTGAAGAACAGGGTCCACTCGAGGGCAGGGAAGTCGTGATACTCCACCGCGGCGGCCCGCACAGTGAGACTGGTCGAAGGGTGCGACCACGTGAGCGTGTGCGCGGTCCGGTTAACATCGATCTTACGGGATTCGCGTTTCAGCACCCACTCCCGCAGCAGGCCGGACGACGGGCGCCCGTCGTAGCGGAAGGAGAAGGGCAGGCCGGCGGCGGGCGGCGCTTCCAGAGGGCCCACCGGCAGATCGGCCAGCCAAATCGTCTCGCCACTGGCGAGGGTGACCTTGGCCATTGCCCAGTCGGCCTGGTCCCATTCGGCTTGATGGAATCGGGACTTCTCGCCCGCGGACGCGAGTTTCAGACGGAACTCCTTCGTGCCGGCCAGGTCGACCTTCACCGGCACGCCGGGCACGCCTTCCTTGAGCACTGACGAATGAAAAGCCTCGCGGCCGGCCACGTCCACCGAGGCTTCCACGCCGCCGCGCCCCTGGTTGGCGTAGTAGCCGAGATCGTTGCTGTCGACGCCGACGACCGCTTCGAACGACGCGCCCGCCGAGGGGAGGATGACGTGGATCTCGCCGGGGGCCGGCATCACGATGCCGCGTTCGAAGGTGCGATCTTTGATGCGGAGCGTCCGGCCGCGGATCGTGTTTTTCTCGATTCGGCCACGCTGGAGGTAGGTCATCAGGTGCGCGCGGGCCGGCGGGGCCGTCGGCTCACCGAGGAATTTGGCGCGCACGAACGCACGCGACTGTTCCATCGCGTCACCGCCGAACAGGGCGAGTATTAGGAATGTATAGAACATAGTCAAGACCTTACGTAGTGGAAATGGAAAACCATCCAAGCCAGAGCTAGGGGAAGGGTTCCAGCCGTCGACTTGTGGACGCAAGGGCGCGCTGAAGCGCGCCGCCGGCTGAAGCAGGCCCCACTCCGGAAGCCGGCTTCACAAAGAACCACGAAACTCCGAAAGTGCTTCGCCATCGTCAACCTCAGGCCATCGGGGCCAGGCCCGACGCCGCGAGAATCAAGCGAGCATTTACGGGGTGATCCTCAGCGTGACCACCTGCCATGGGCCAATGTCGAACTTCACCCGGTCCCCTTCGATCGCCGCGGGGCTGACCGGCCGCTCCACCATGTCGCAAAGTTGCGCTTTGCCGGCCTTGCCGGGCCCCTTCCACCCCACACTCGCGGCCTTTCCTTCGGTCTCGTAGAAGCGGGCGATGTAGCCGTTTCCATCCTCGGCGACCTTGAACGCCTGCAGCAGGACGTGATCCGGCAGGCCCTGGCTGTACGAAGCCTCTCTTGCCGGCAGCGTTCCGGCCTGCTTGCCGGTAAAATAAGCCATCTTGCCCGGGACGTTGCTCTCCACTTTGTTGGCGACCACGCGCGCGACCAGCGGTGTGTTGTGCTCCCACCCGAATCGCGTGGTCTTTCCTTCGCGCCACCCGCCGCGGTGCGACGTGACCGCGAAGTTCACCTCGAAGAACCCCAGGCGCCAGTCCTCGCTGCCCTGCCAGAAAGCGCCGTTGGTGTTCTCCTTGTTGTTCAGGATGTAGAAGAAGAACGCCGGACGCGTGGGCTTGTACTCCATGGTCCACTCGTTGGTCCGGATCTCGCCGAACTCGACGGCCGGCGCCTCGCGAGTGGCCACGGCTACGCCGAATTCCCCGTTGGAAGCTTCCGCCCAGTGCTGGATTCCGCTGAAACCCGTGAATGATCCCGAAAGCTGGTCCTTGCCCGGGCGGAACACCGCGCCCGGAATCTCGCAGTGGATCTCGAAGCCCGGCACATCGAACGGGAACGCGTAATACACTTCTTCCTTCGAAAGCGTGGCCTGCTTGTGGATACGGTTCACGAAGTCGATCCGCTTGATGCCCGGGTAGAGAATCACTTCCTGGGTGATGTGGCTGGGCGCGGGACCGTGATCCATCCGGATGTCGCTGACCAGGCTCTTGAGGGCGGGGCCGTCCTGCCCCACTTCCACCTTGGCTACCAGAGGCGAGTAGATCCCGATGTTGTACCAACTGGTCGGCACGCGGCCGAGGTGCGTGCGCGGGTGGTTGTCCTGGTAGAGCGCCTCGTGGCTGCCGGTGAGGCTGTAATAGAGATACTGGTTGACCTTCTCGGCGCCCTTCCGGTCGACGAGTTCGCGCTGCAGTTCCTTATCGAGGATGCTCGAGACGCCTCCACTGGCGGGATCGACCTCCACCCGGTAGAACTCGTTCTCCAGCACCGAGCCCGATACCTTTACGGTGGAAGACGGGAACGTGGGGCGCTGCTCCACCGTGCTCAAGCGGTATGTCTTATACCCCAGCGGCGGAACATTCCTGGCGACAAAGGCCAGGGTGTCCTGCAGGCGGTCGCCCACGATCGCCTGGTACGGGACACGCTCGCCCGTGACGCTGTCGGTGATCTCGAAGTAGATGTCCGCCCGGCCGATTTTCAG
The DNA here is from genome assembly GCA_964529305.1 of uncultured Solibacteraceae bacterium. Lineage (GTDB taxonomy): Bacteria > Acidobacteriota > Terriglobia > Bryobacterales > Bryobacteraceae > CAZGUX01. The sequence continues at coordinate 54,076 of CAZGUX010000042.1, forward strand.
CGCCCGATGAAGCACGCGCACCACGTCCGTGCGAGCCCACGAGGTCGGGTTGAACACGATCACGGTCCGGTCGCCGGTGGGAATCTTGGAGGCAAGGCCGTGCAACGCATTTCCCAGAAGCTGGTCGGACAGGCGCGCCGCCTCGTAGGCGAACTCCTTTTTGTCCTCCCACGACTCTTTGTAGTAGTCCCACGCGGGGTGATGCAGAAAGCCCTTGGACTGCTGGAGCGGGAGGTGTTCCCAGAACCAGTTGTCCATGCCGTAGGTGTGATCGGTATAGACCAACATGTCGCTGTAGGTCTTGTCGATGTCGCGGCGAGGATAGGGCCGGTCCGTGCCAAGCACCTGGTCGATCGCCGCGAACTTCTCCGCGGACAGGATTTCGGCCGCCGCCTTGCGCTTCAGGCCGGTGGCTTGGGCGAAGATTCCGGGATCGTCGGTCCAGGCGGAGGTGATGTCGCCGGAAACCTCGGGAATCCGGGCCGCGAATTTGCCTTCCACGTACCCGAAGAACTCCTTGGGCGTCGCCATTACCACCTTCGGGTTGGAGTGCTTCCGGTTCCACGAATCGATGTTCTCGACCAGTTCTACCTGCGGGTTGACGTTATCGAAAGCCATCTGAAGCAGGATCGCGTCGTAGGGATACTCCTCGCCCATCGACTCGTAGTAGCTCAACAAGTCCATCACGCCCTTTTCCATCTCGGACGCGCGCAGGAAGATTTTGGCTTGCGTGTAGTCGCGGTACCGGCCGCTGCGCATCTGGGTCAGGACCCGGCTGCCATCCTGCGACTTGTACCAAAAGAGGTGGGGCAGTTTCGACTCGCCCAGCAGTTCTTTGTAGGCGCCCGGGCCGAACAGCAGGTAGCGCGTTCCGGTGCCGGCGAGCGCCCGGGGCAGACCCCAGGTCAGTCCGGTGATGTCGCTCAGCATGGCGGTTTTGGATTCAATGCCGTACTTGCGGCGGAGGGTCGAGTTGGCGTAGTAGCTGGCGCGGATCAGTTCCTCGGGGCCCGCGTTCTCCTGCTCGATGTTGGTGTAGAGGCTGGCAATCTCGATCCTGCCGCTCTTCACGAGTCCGACCAGTTGCTGAACGCGCTCGGGCTTGCGGTGGCGGGCGTAGGCGTCGAACAGAAGGGAGCCTTCCAGCGTCCATTTCAGGCCTTTCCCGCTGGCTTCGATTGCCATGTCCATGCCCTGGCACCAGACCCGCTCGACCTCGGGGATCAGGTCGGTGTAGCCGATGTCGGCGTGGGTATGGGTGATGACGTAAATCTTCCACTCGCGAGTGAGCTTCGGGGAAGTAGCGGGCTGCGCGAGGGTGCAAAGAAAGAGAAAGAGGGCAAATTTCGAGACGGTATTCATAAACATCGACCGCCCCGATTATCGCAGCGGCGATTCTCGAAGTCTGCCCCACCGGACGGGAGGGCTGCACGTTGAACCCAAGTGCGGCCCGCACGTAATCAGCCCTCGGGGCGATATGGCGCGGCACGTCTTGCCATGGACGGCCTACAATAAAGCCCAGGGGGCAAAGCGGAGCTTGCTGACGCGGAAACAAAGACGGGTTCTCGGCCTGATGCTGATCGTCGTGGCCAGCGCCAGCGGCGCCATCCTGCTGGGGAAGATCCAGTTCTTCCAATTGGTCCATCTGAAGTTCCAGGACTTTCACTTTGTGCTACGGGGCCCGCTTCCGATCCGGGATATCCAATTGATCACGGTGGACCAAAAGAGCCTCGACACGTACCCGGAGCCCCTGATTTTCTGGCACAAGCATTATGCCGACGCGATCGAGGCGGCGGCGCGCGCCGGGGCCAAGGTACTCGGTTTGGACGTGGCGTTCGGGATTCCTGTCGACCAATATCTGAAAGAAGACAAAGACGGAAAAGGCGAAAGTGTCAGCTACGATGGCCGCCTGGTGGAAGCCGTGGCGAACGCGTCCGCTCAGGGCATGCCCACGGTGATCGGCTACGTCGACGCCTTGCTGAAGAAGCAAAAGGACTGGCCGGTCCCCATCAACATGGTCTCCGCATCGCTGGGCCAGGCGGGTTACGCCAACCTCACCGTCGACCCCGATGATTTCGTCCGGTGGCAGCAACTGACCGAAGATCCCGCCACTCATCCGCCGGAGTCGCTGGCACGGTCGCTGGCGACCCGCGTTGCGGAAAAGTTCCGGGACCAGGACATGCGCTGGGAAGGCGGGCGGTTGATGTGGGGTGGCCGGCAAATCCCGGCCAGTCCCGACAAAGGCATTGTCATTAACTATGCGGGCCCGCACGATACGTTCGACCGGGTTTCCCTGGTGGACTTCCTGAATGCCGCAAAGGCAGGAAATCAGGCGCAACTGGAACAGTGGGTCAAAGGCAAGGCCGTTCTGATGGGGCCGGACTACGAAGAAGACCGTCACGCGACGCCCTTCTACACGGTCCTGGGTTTCGGCAAGTGGAATACCGCCGGCGTGGAAATCCATGCCAGCACGCTTCGGACGTTGCTGACGGGCGAGTATCTGGTGCCGATCCCGGCTTGGATTCAGGTGATTCTGCTGTTTTTGGTAGCCACCACGACCGTGGTCATCGTCGCCTTGTACGGTGCTGTCCGCGGCGCGATGGGACTCTTCATCGCCGTCTTCACCACCGCCTCACTGACTCACCTGATGTTCAGGCGGGGTGTCCTGATTTCCACATCCGAATTGCTGCTCTCCTGTCTCCTGGCGCTGATCGGGACGTCGTTGTACCGGATGCTGACCGCCGAGAAACGCGGCGCGGTCTTCCAAAGCGCCATCCAGGTGTTCGTGGGAAAGGAATTGGCCAGGAGCCTTTCCGAAACGGAAAATATCTCGCTTTCCGGCCGCAGCCAGATTCTGACCATTTTGTTCACCGACATTCGCGGCTTCACGGCGTTCTGCGAGTCTAAAGATCCTGCCGTTGTCGTCGATCTATTGAACGAGTACATGGGCAAGATGGTGTCCATCATCGTTACCTACCATGGCAACGTCAACAAGTTCATCGGCGACGGCATCCTGGCGATTTTCACCGACGAGGACGAAGGCGCCGAGCCTGGCGATCACGCCACGCGCGCGGTGGAGTGCGCCCGGGAGATGGTGACCACCCGCATCGGAGATTTCCGCACCGGCGCCGGCATCCATACGGGTCCGGCGATTGTCGGCAACGTCGGTTCAAAGGACAAGATGGAATATACGGTTCTGGGCGACACCGTCAACCTGGCCTCGCGCCTGGAAAGCCTGAACAAGGAGATGAAGTCGCACATGATCCTGAGCGAGGCAACCCGCGACCTGTTGCGCGGCGGGATCAACCTGTATCACCTGGGCCACGTCCCGATTCGCGGCAAGGCGGAACCGCTGAACGTGTATACCGTCCTGGAACTGGCTCCCAAGCGGCCGGAGGTTGAGACCGCGGCGGAGAAAGCGTAACCATGGGTGTCCGGGCGTTCTTGTTACTTCTGATCCTCGCCGGTCTGCTGAGCGCGGACGTCAAACGCGAGGAGCCGGTGGGATTGGTGTTGCTTCCCGGCGGTGCCAAAGTCGTCCGGGCCGGGGCCGAGACTCCGCTCGCGGCCAAACCCGGGGACGTTCTATTTGCCGGGGATGCGCTGAAAACCGAAGCCGCGGCGGCCTCGTTCCTCTACTGTCCCCAGAAGTCGTCGCAGAGCCTGGCTCCCTCGGGTGAAGTCCTGCTGGAAGCCAAGCAGTTGAAGGTGAAGACCGGCAAGCTGGCCGATCAGAAGACCATCGCGTCGTGCTTTCTGCCGCAGGTGGTCCGGGTCGCGCTCGCCAGCCAGCAGCACTACGGCGTCAGCATGACGCGTGGGTCGGTGGAAGAGCCTCCCTATAAGCCAACGCCTCCGGACAAATATCCGC
>CAZGUX010000043.1:0-7956 GCA_964529305.1 uncultured Solibacteraceae bacterium
CGTCTGGCTGGCCCTGGGTTCGGTGTCCGCCGCCTGGTCGTATCCGCTCGACGGCGGGGCACGGACCGGGATTCGCAGGCTCACCGGATATCAACTCGCCAATGAAGGGAAGATCGCCCGCACCCTGACCCTGCCTCTGGGCGCGATGTTGCGCACCGACCAGGTCGTGCTCCGGCTCAAAGGCGCGAACGACGCTTTCGACGTCAACGGTTCGACGCCTCGGGATCCCTATCTTCAATCCGGCATCGAGCGTATCTTCGGCAAGCGCGATCCCTCCTACGGCGTGGCTGTGCTCGACATCACCGATCCCGCCCATCCGGCCTTTGCCATCCTCCGTGGCGACCTGAAACGGATCCCGGGCAGTGTCGGCAAACTGCTGGTGGCCACCGGTATGTTCGACGCCGTGGCGCGAGCTTACCCGGACCCCGCGGCCCGCGAGAGATTCCTTCGCGAGACGGTCGTCGCCGCCGATAGCTTCGTCCACCGCGACAGCAAGACGGTCCCCTTTTACAAACCCGGGGACAAGGCGATCGTCAACCGGCGCCTGGAGATCGGAGACCGATTCAACCTCTGGGAGTGGATGGACCACATGCTGTCCCAGAGTTCCAACGCCGCCGCCGCCTTCACCTGGAAGCAGGCGATGCTCCTTCGCGAGTTCGGCACGGCCTATCCGGTCGCGAAGGATCGGGAATCGGCCTTCTTCGCCCCGAAAGGTGAGTTGCTCGCAAAGTCCCTCGAGGTGAACGAAGCGCCGCTGCGAGCCGCCGGCCTCGATACGGGAAAGCTTCGAATCGGCACCTTCTTTACGAGCGGCGGCTCGTCGGTGGTCCCCGGCACGGCCAGCTACGCTTGTCCTACCGAATTGCTGCGCTGGCTGATCCGCCTGGAGCAGGGCAGGCTCGTCGATGCCTGGTCGAGCCTGGAGCTGAAGAAGCTGCTCTTTTTCGCCCGGCCCCGGTACCGTTATGCGTCTTCGCCGGCTCTGTCCAAAGCCGCCGTGTTCTTCAAGTCCGGTTCCCTGTTCGAGTGTGAATCCGGCCGCAAGTGCACGCCCTACAAGGGAACGGTCACTAACCTGATGCATTCGGTCGCCATCGTCGAATCGGGGGACAAGGTCTATCTGGTGGCGATGATGTCCAACATCCTCGGCGTCAACTCGGCCGTCGAACACCAGACCGTCGCCGGCGAGATTGAACGGCTGATCCAATCCCGCCCGAAGTAAAATAGAGACGGTCGGCCCCTTCTTGCCTTTCTTACCCTTCATGTCTCCAACCCGGCAACAGGTCGTGTACTACACGTCGTTCGCCACCGATTACGCCTATTTCGCGTTCCTGTTCGCCGCGACAAGGCTGATGGCGGAGACCGGCGCCTCGCAGTGGCAACTCGGGATTTTCGGCGCGTGTACCTCGGTGAGCTATGCGCTGAGCGGCCCTCTGGCGGGAGCGGTCTCCGACCGCTGGGGCCGCCGCCGCGTGATGCTGACGGGAGCGATCGCCACGATCGCCGTGCTGGCTATCGGCGCTAATTTTCCGGCGCGCAAATTGTATTACGTCATGGCCGCGGTTGGAGGAATCTCGGTCTCCTTGATCTATCCGCCTCTGATTGCCTGGCTGACGGAAGAAACCCGCGACCTGGGAGGCCGACTCTACCGGTTTTGCCTCGCCTGGAACTTCGGCGTCATCTCCTCGCAGGTCACGGGTGGATGGCTCTTCTCCCTCCATCCCTCGCTTCCCATGGCCACCGCGATCCTGCCTATGCTCGGCGTTGTGCTCCTCCTTGCCGTGTGGAAGCCGGGTTCCCAGCCCAAAGTAGCGGCCCCACCTCAGCAGGCGTCCACTCCCACGACCCGCCGGGCGATGGCGTTCGTGTACCTCGCCTGGCTCTCCAATGTCGCCGGAGCGCTTTCGTTCAGCCTCATCGTTCACTTATTCCCCTTTCTCGCTCATGAACTCGGCATCAGCCCCCCGGTGCACGGGGCCATGCTGGCGATCAACCGGCTTCTGGTGGTCGGTGTCTATTCGGTGATGTACCGCTTTCCGTTCTGGCGCTATCGGCTGTGGACGGCACTCACGGCGCAGGCTCTGGCCGCCGCGGGCTTGTGCATTCTCGGCTTTGCCTCCTCAGTCTTCGTCCTGACCCTGGGCCTCACGCTCGTTGCCGGAATGCTCGGCTACAACTATTTCGCCAGCATCTTCTACAGCACTTCCGCTTTTGGCAGCGACCGCAAGGGAATGGCCAGCGGCATCCACGAAGCCACTCTCGCCTTCGGTGGCGGCGTCGGAGCCTTGGGCGGCGGCCTGCTGGGTTCCCTGTACGGATCCCGCATGCCTTACCGGCTGTGCGTACTCGTTCTTCTCTCCTCCATTCTCGTTCAGATCGTTCTCTTCACGGCGTCGAAAAGCCGATGGCAGCCGCGTGGTGTCGCGCGGGAAGACCTTGTTGCCTGAAGCGCATAGCGGCCTCGCCTGTTGTTATATTCGTCACGCGGGACAGGGAGAATTTTGCCCGTCGTAATCGCTGTGCAGAACTTGTAAAACTTCTGTAAAACCGCCTTGGTTCGGGTGACCAGTGCCGGTACTGGCAAGTACACTGGAACCACTAACGGGTTTAAGGTTCAATGATTCTCCATTCCCCCCACCGACGCCAACATTACATTGTCATTTCGAAGATTGGGGTCGTCTCCGCCACGATTCCCATTCTTCTTTACGCCTTTGCCGCCGGCCCGGAACCCGGTCATACCGGGGCAGCCGGAGAAACCACCTGCGCCGTCGCAGGGTGTCACAGCGGCGGAACTCCCAGCCCGACCGGCAGCGTCCGCATCGCCCTCGCCGCGAACACCTACACCCCCGGTCAGAAGCAAAGAGTCACGGTGACGGTCACCGACCCCAACCAGAGGCGCTGGGGATTCCAACTGACCGCGCGTTCGGGCGGCGACTTCAGGACGCAAGCGGGAACCTTTACCGCGACCGACGGAAACACTCAAGAGATCTGCTCGAATGCGGCATTCCGGGAACAGAATTGCACGGCCTCTTCTACCTACCGGTACGCGGAGCACACACAGGCCGGCACCCGGTCGGGCACGACCGGCTCCGTGAGTTTCGAGTTCGACTGGACGCCCCCGGCGACCGACGTGGGAACGATCAAGCTCTCCGCCGCAGGGAACGCGGCCAATGGCGATCAGAACAGCACTGGAGACCGCATCTACTCGACCTCCCTGGATGTGACGCCCGCCGCTACCTCCACCCGGCCCGCGATCTCCGCCGGCGGCGTCCAAAACGGCGCGAGCTTCGAGCCGGTGATCGCCCCCAACTCCTGGATCACCATCAAAGGCTCCAACTTCGGCGCCGTCACGCGCGAGAACCGCGCCGACGAAATTGTCAATAACCGCCGCCCGACCAGCATGGACGGGATCAGCGTCAACGTCAACAACAAGCCGGCGTTCTTCTACTTCATCAGCCCCGTACAGGTCAATGTTGTCTCCCCCGATGACGACGCCACCGGAAACGTGCCGGTAACCGTAACCGTGAACGGCCAAACCAGCGAGGTCGCCCAAGTCCAGTTGCAGAAGTACTCGCCTGCGTTCTTCTTGTGGCCCAACAGTCAAGCCGTAGCCACCAGCGCCGATTTCCAATTTCGGGTCAAAAGCGGGACCTTCCCCGGGTTGACGACGACGCCCGCGAAACCGGGCGAAGTGATCGTCCTCTGGGGCACGGGTTTTGGGCCGACGACGCCGGCTGTTCCGGCTGGACAGGTCGTGACCGGCGCGCCGACGGTGAACAGCACGATTCGCGTGACGGTCGGTGGTACGCAGGCAGAATACTTTGGAGCCGCGTTGGCGCCCGGCTTCACGGCGCTCTACCAGGTCGCGATCCGCATCCCGGAGAGCGCGCCCGACGGTGACCTGCCCGTGGTCGCCACGATTGAAGGCGTCTCGTCGCCTTCGTCGACGGTGATTACCGTACAGCGTTGACGCCCGACTAGCCGGCGCAGATCTCGCAGGGAAAGCCTGACGCCGCCACGGCGCAGGCCATGGGATGGGTGTGGCTTGCTGAGCCGGTGGCCGGCAAAGCAAGCCGTCTGGGTGATTTTCCGAAAAAACGTCGAAACGAGGGAGACATGGTAAACCATCGAAAGCTCTTGCTGATACTAATTCTTGCGGCGTCCGGCCTGACGGCGTCGCTTCTTGCACATAGCGGAGTAGTCCCGCTCTTCCCGGACGGGCCTCCATTGAGAGTTTCCGGCTTGGCCGCGGATGGCGGGGTGAGTTGTTCGGCCTGCCACGCCGGGGCAGCCGTGAATTCGGGGCCCGGCAAAGCGGTGATTCGTGCCGGACGCTATACTCCGGGCCAGAAGCAGCGGATTCAGGTCGCCGTGAGCGACCCCGATGCCGTCCGATGGGGCTTCGAACTCACGGCCCGTTTGGCGAGCGACCCTTCCAGGCAGGCTGGTTCCTTCACCTCGGCAAATCAGTTTGTCAGAGTCCGCTGTGACGGCGGCGCACCTCACCCGACCGACAACCGCCCGTATGGAATTCTCCCGCCCTGCGGTGAAGGGGTGGTGCAGTGGGCCAGCCAGACCGTTGCCGGCCTTCTTACGGGAATCCGCGCCGGAACGGTATGGGAGGTCGAATGGACGGCGCCGGCAACCGATGTCGGCCCCGTGATCTTCGCCGCTGCCTCGAATGCCGCCAACAACGATGGTACCAATCGGGGCGACCGGATCTACACCACCACGACAACCATCGGCGGTCCCTGCAACTTGAGCGGCACCCCGCGAATCACCGGCGTGAGCAACGCCGCCACCGCTTCCACGACCATCAGCCCCAATTCCCTGATCTCGATCTTCGGCTCGGGCTTCACGGCGGCCGGCGACCGGAATCTTGTGGCCGACAGCGATCTGCTCGACGGACAGGTCCCGGGCATTTTTGCCTGCCTCGCCGTCGAGATCAACGGCAAGCGCGCGCCGATCTACTTTGCGCAAGCCGATCAGATCAACGCGCAGGCGCCGGTCCTGGAAGGGACTGGCAGCCAGCGGGTGCGGGTGTTACTCAACCCCGGAACCGCGAACGAACGTGCCAGCAACGACGGGACCGCGGACCTCCAGTTCTACTCCCCAGCCTGGTTTTTGACGGCGCCCAACAACATCGCCGCCCGGACGGCCGACGGCAAGATTCTCGGCGATCCGGCCGAAATCGGCGGAGCGGTATCCGCCAAACCGGGCGACATCGTTTCGCTCTTCGGCACCGGATTCGGCTACACAAACCCAGTGTGGTTTGCCGGCGATTTCTCCGAAGGGGAAGCGCCGCTGAGGGATCCCTACACGATCACGCTCGGCGGTACGCGGCTCAGCGCCAGCGACATCCTCTACGCCGGCCTGACCCCCGCATTCCCTGGGTTTTACCAGGTGAACCTTCGGATTCCCCAGAATGCTCCGGATGGGCTGGCCGTCATCATTCTGGAAATCGGGGGATTGCGCACGCAAAGCGGAGCCGGCATTCCGATCCGCCGCTGACACCCATCCTGTGGTGCCGGTCTCCGACCGGCACCTGGAGTTTGGCCCTTCCCCAACCGTGGGGCGGCGCTTCACGCCGCGGCGCGCTTTAGCCCGCCAAGTGCCGGTCTCCGACCGGGTCTCCCGACCGGCACCTGGGTTCTTGGCCCTTTGCAGCTATAGGGTAGGGGTCGCATCTTGCGACCCGACCGGCCGAAGACCCGCCTGCGCATCGAAGATCTGTCCCCGGCCGGCCGCTCACTCCGCCGCCGGGGCCTTACGGCCGCGGCCCCGATGCGGACCGGTAGAAGAGATAGTCCGTCGTATACGGCACAAACGCCGTGCGGCCCACGTCCTCCGGCGTGGCGCAACCGGTGGACGGGGCAACTCCTCCTGCGGTGTTGATGCGCTGAATGAACGTCGTCAGCGAAAACCCACGGCTGCCGTCCAGGCCAGGCCGGGTTCCGGCGGCCTGGAGCAAGAGCCACGGAATCGCTCCCTCCGCAACGACGGCGGGATCGCTCGACGAGGCGATCGCGCGGGCCCACACCGCGCTCGTGTCGGCGGAACCCTGCCAGGTCGCCCGAGCCTTGTCTTCTTCGACCGGGTTCGGGCTCAGGAAATGCGTCGCAATCTGCCATCGAATCTCCCGGCCCAACCACCGGATGCTCGAGAACAGCGTGGCCTGCGGTCCCAGAAACGTCCAGGCGATGCCTGACGCCGACTGTAGGCAGATGTAGTTCTGGGTACCCTCCGCCCGAGCTTTCAGAAACATCTCATTTCCGGCGGGAGGCTTCAGCTCTGTGGGAATCGGGGCTAGCGTGTCCGCCGCGAGTGCAGTCGCCGCTTGTCCAAACGCGAGCACGAGAACGGCGGCGCCGGTCGAAGGGTACAATCGATTTTTCATTTTCTTTTTCTCCTCTGTTGGTTCTTGAATGGGGGCGTGCCGGCCGTCAGGAACGTTGGAACGGGCGCTGTTTCGCGCTTCCGGCGATTGGAACGGAACCCGCCGCGGCCTTGGAGCGGCCCCACAACCAGACAAACGCAATCTCGAGCCGGAAAGTACGAGACCCACCGATTTTTTTCGAACACCCGAATTGGCGACGATCTGTGCCGTGCCGTTGCTCGACATGGTGCGGCACCACCGCTTTCTCCTGGCCAAGTTCTGGGTTCCCGAATACGGCTCGTCGGAAGACCCGAAGCAATCCGGGTACATCTGCAAATACTCCCCGAATCACCGTGTGAAAGCAGGTACGAAGTACCCGGCGGTCCTGGTTGTGACGGGTGATGCGGACACCCGGGTCGATCCCCTGCATGCTCGCAAGATGACCGCCCTCGTGCGGAACTCGACTGGCAGCAGCCGGCCGGTTCTCCTGCGCTACGACACGACGTTCGGGCACACTCGCGCGCAGCCTTTGGACAGGACGGTGGCCGACGTGACGCACGATCTGAAGTTCCTGATGTGGCAAGTTAGGCATGCCGCTCGGGAACTGATTGCGTGAGAGACGAACGGCCGCGTCCAGGTGCAATCGACCTCGAGTCGCCTAACGCAGGTGTCGATGCCGCGCGGCACGGTGACGCAGACCGGGACGTTCGTCTATGACTCGACGACGCAGCGCCTGATGAGCGCCACGCACCCGGAGAGCGGCGCGGTCACCTTCACCTACAACAACGACGGGACTGTGGCGACGAAGATCGATGCCAAGGGGCAGAAGGTCAGCTATGGCTACGACAGCCTCCAGCGGCCGACGGGCATTACGGTGTATCCGAACGGGGTGACGGCAGATCCGTGCCAGGGGGTGACGACGTATTACGACGCGAACCCGGACGACTCAGGAAAGCCGGTGCCCTTCACGCAGAACGCGGCCGCTCGCGTGGCGATGGTAATGTGGGGCGGGTCGGCGTGTGCGGGCGGATATACGTATCACGAGGCGTTCAGCTATTCGAGCGCGGGGAAGGTGGAGAAGCAAGCAGCTGAGCGTGATCAAGAGGTCGATGCAGCGGGACCTGGACGCGGTCTACACGTACAACACCGAGGGGCAGGTGACATCGGTGAAGTATCCGTCGTGGGACGATAGTGGGTCGGGAAGCTGGCAGGTGACGCCGGGAGGACCGGGGACGTCCAACGCGTTTCTGGCTTTCTGTCAACGGCACTGTAATCCAATCAATAGCTTGTCCGCCGGCATCGACGCCCATCCCTTTCGCGCTGTCCCTGGATTGTTGGAGACCCAGGAGGATTGGAGGACCGGGGACGTCCAATGGACTGGGGCACCCTGGTGAGACCAAGAAATATGGGGACAGTTGCTGTCCGCTTGGACTGTACCACACGTTAGTCGTTGTCCCCGGCGAGGGCGCAGCCCGAGCGCCGGGATAGGGAAGAAAGAGTCGTGCGGGTGGGAAAGTGGGAAAGCTGCTTTTGCTTTTCCACTTTTCCACGCGCCTCGTCGTCGGAGCGGTGGAAATGTG
>CAZGUX010000044.1:0-3830 GCA_964529305.1 uncultured Solibacteraceae bacterium
GCGTGTAAAGCGCGGCGAACTGGAAGCTGTCCTAGTGCGCGAGGGCCGGCGCAAAGGCCTGCGAATCAAGCTCGTCGATCCACAACCCAGCCTCTTCGGGCACACTTCATGAATCAGGGGGCATTATGACGCATGATCCAAGAACTTGGAGATATCCAAGTCCACCACCCAATCCTTTCCCTCTCGGGCGTATCCTTGCGCGGTTCGCACCGCATCGTGCGCGCTTCGCCCTGGCCGGAATCCATAGCTGCATTCGCTGAAGCGCGGCTCCCAGATCGGCGTCATCCCTTGCAGTAACAACTGCTGGATGAACCGATCCAGTACCGTCGGGATCCCGAGCATCCGCTTTCCTCCGTTCGGCTTCGGTATTTCCACTCGCCTCACCGGACTCGGCGTGTAAGTCCCCGCCATCAGCTTGCCGTGGATCTTCGGCCAGTGCTGGAGAAGGTGTCCGTTTAACTGCTCCGTCGTCATCCCGTCAATCCCCGGCGCACCCCCGTTGGCGATGACCGCCTTCAGGGCCTTACCGTAATTCTCCGGGCTGACTACTTCTTCCATCAGGTTCTCGTACATCGCTTTCTGTCAGAGGTTCCGCAAAGTTCCGCCTCGGGACCGCCGCGTCAGGCTCGCCACGGCTCCACCGCTTCTGCCCGTTGCACTCTCCGGGTAGCGACCGTAGTTGTCACGCCCTTCGATCTCAGATCCCTACTCAGCTCTCCCTCCAGTCGCCTCCCTAGCTCTGTCTGGTTCCTTCCGCCCTTTGCTCCACAGGCATTACCCTGCTTCTTCGCTCTTACGGCTTCTGCTGACTTCCTCTCCGCTCTCACGGAAAGGCTCTCCCCAGGTCAGGTACAGAATCTGTTCCCTCGTGCCGTCTGGCTCTACCGAATGCGTCTCGGATGACTTTTGGGCTTTGCTGTTCCCAGCCAGCTCGCCGCCCGCACCCGGCCTCGCTGCCAGTATCGTGTTCCTACGGTCGAGAGTTTGCTACGCGCTTCCTTCAGCTTCACCTCGCGGCTACGCCTTGCGTTTCGCTACGGTTGTCGTCATCTACTCCGTCGAGCTCCTTTCATCTCGATAGATTCTGCCCATGCTGGGCACACTGGGGCGGCGCTTCCGGCCGCGGCGAGCTTTAGCTCGCCCTTGGGGGCTGGCCTTTGGCTGGGCGAACTCGGGCGCATGGTCCTGTGTTTCACCGCGCATCCGCCAGAGCAGCCAGTTGATCGTCGGTGAAACGGCAACCGGTCGGCAGGGGAACGTCACCCTGAAGGCGCCTCAGGTTCAGCAGAGCATCGAACAGGCAGGGATTCGCCCGAAGGGCCGACCGAAAGTCGCCCGCCGCCGCGTCGCGCTGCCCCAGCATCAACAGCGCAAGGCCCCGGTTGTTCAGCGCCGCCGCACTTCCCGGATCGAGCGAAAGTGCACGCCCGAACGCCGCCAGCGCCTCCGCCAATTTCCCATCGGCCAGTTCAACCCTTCCTTGCTCTGACGCGACCTCGGCGCTGTCCGGCGCGAGCGTTTGAGCCTCGGCCAACAGGGCCCGGGCGCGCTCCGGAGGACTGTGCCGCGCCAACTGAATCCGAGGCCGGACCTTGGACGGTGCGCGTTCCACGGCCTCCGCCCACAACGACTCCTCACCGTTCCACGCGAGCGTCCGATGCAGGCTCAGTCCGGTGAGCAGGAGGGCCAGGCAGAGAAAGACGCCTGGCTTCCAACGGCTGGCGGCCAGGGTGGCGGCGGGTGCGAAGGCCATCATCGGCAGGTACATCCGGCGGTCCGCCGCCAGATCGGCGGCCGGGAACACCGAAGAACTCGGCAGGAGGAGCGTCACCCCGGCGAGGAACCAGAAGCCCACGCGCGCGCGGCCGAACGCCCGAGTGCAGGCAACCGCGGCGGCCACAATCAGAATCCAGGCGAGTGCGCCCAACCAGACGGGTGTTCGTTCGATCTGCGGGTCGACCGAGAAGCCCCAGGGAACCACGATCAGACGGGCGTAGCGCCAGAGCACGGTCCCTTGGGTCCAGAAGTAGTCGGCCGCGGAAATGCCGGCCGTTTCACCCGCTCCCCGGACCCTACCTGCCGCGAGCGCGTACACCACCCGCAGTCCCGCGGCGAGCGCCAGCACGAACATCGCCCCGATCGGCCGTAACTCGCGGCGGTTGCGCGAAACAGAACAGTGCAACAAGAGCAGCATGGCCGGAAATGCCACGCATTCCTCCTTGGCCAGGAGCGCCGCCGCGAACCACAGCACGGCGCGCCAGTGGTTTCCTCGCAACCACTCGTCGACCGCGGCCAGGCACAACAGGGTCGCCAGAACAATGGCTCGGGCAAAGACATAGTTCACGGCTTCGGCCTGGATGGGGTGAATCGCAAAAAGGCCCGCGGCGAGCAATGCGGTCCGCGCGGGCATCACCCGGTCGAGCACCCTGCGCAGCAGGAGCACCGCGCCGAGGTGCAGCAACAGATTGACCGCATGGTATCCAGCCGGGTTGCAGCCGCCCGCCTGGTAGTTCAACCAGAACGTCAGCCACGTGAGCGGCCGTGTCTGCGTCGTCCGCCACAGTTCCAGCCACCCGGACCGGGACGCGACCGAAGGGTCCGCGAACAGGGCGTAATCGTCAAAATGAAACGGCCCCACCATGCTGGCGCCGAAAGCTGCCAGGGTGAGCGCCGCCAACAAAAAGGTGTCCCGCAAACGACATGGTATTATACGGGCTTCCGCAGTGAAGAAGGCCGCACCGAAATCCCCACCGAAATCCAGCGTCGCCCGGCCCGGGACCGCCGCCGGGCGCAAGGAGCGTCTGCAGGCCATCCTGGGCCGGCTGGATGAGATGTATCCCGATGTCACCTGCGCGCTCCATCACGGAAATGCGTGGGAACTGCTGGTGGCGACCATCCTGTCGGCGCAGTGCACCGACAAACGCGTGAACGAAGTGACTCCTGCGCTGTTCAGGAAATACCCGACGCTGGCGGATTTTGCCGCCGTCAAGCCCGAGGTATTGGCGCAGGATATCCGGTCCACGGGTTTCTTCAACAACAAGGCCAAGTCGATTACCGGCGCGGCGAAGAAGATCACCGGCGAATTCGGCGGAGAGATCCCGCGCACCATGGAACAACTGCTGACGGTGCCCGGCGCGGCCCGCAAGACCGCCAACGTCGTGCTGGGCACAGCCTTCGGCATCGCCTCGGGCGTTGTCGTCGATACCCATGTCCAGCGGATTTCCGGACGCCTCGACCTGACCAGGGAATCCGATCCCGTCAAGATCGAAAGGGACCTGATGAAGATCCTGCCTCAGGACAAATGGATCCTGTTCGCGCACCAGATCATCCACTTCGGGCGCGAAGTCTGCGTGGCGCGGAGCCCCAAATGTGCCGAATGCCGCCTGGAGCCGCTATGCTATTCAAGAGATAAGAAGCTGTGAACATGACTGAACGGCCTCAGACCATCGCCCAAATCGCGCCTCCGGCGGTTCCTCTCACGCTGGAAGGCGCGTCGATTCTGCATCAGATGTTCCGCATCCGTTGGTCCGAATGGCGCAAGTTGAACGCGGTGGATCAGCGGGAAGTCGTCGAGGAGGCGGTCAAGGCGCTGTCGCGCATGGAGCAGGCCTCCGCCGAGGAAGGCCAGAGCGCCCTGTTTTCGGTGCTGGGCCACAAAGGCGATCTGTTGCTGGTGCACTTCCGCCGAGATTTTGCCGCCCTGAATGCTGCCGAGTTGACCGTGGCCCGGCTCGCCTTGTCGAACTATCTCGAACCCACCACGTCGTATGTCTCGGTGGTCGAGTTAGGCCTGTACGAATCCACGGTGAAACTGTACGCGGCTCTGGCGT
>CAZGUX010000045.1:0-12574 GCA_964529305.1 uncultured Solibacteraceae bacterium
TGGCGGAATCTGGTCCAACTGGGATCCTGCTGGTCGAACTTGTTTCGCGTTTCCGGATCCCAGAAGCCTTTTTCCAGCACAAAGCGGACGTCGAGCAGAACCGTTTCCAGGCTCTGCATCCGGCGGAGGCGCCACGCGGCGACCGCGACTTCGTCGACCAGCAGGCACTCGGTCGGGCCGGAGGGTTGATATTCGTCCAGGAATTCAGCGTGAAGGGCCTGGAAGGCGGCCTCGTCCTCGGTGTTCAGGACGATCTGTTTGGAGGCGAATCCGTGGCGGAGAGCGTTCAAGGAGGCACGGGCTTTGCCGGCAGGGGATTTGGGTCCTGTGGATTTGAGAGCGTTGCGGCGATTGGCGTTGATTTGAGAAATGGTGGCCATGTCCGTTCCGAGGATACAGCGGTGTCAAGGGATTGCGATTCTGGAAACCTGCAAGGTCTAGATTCGGAGTGGCTTAGGAATTTTTGACCCTTGTGATCCGCCACGCCGGGCCCTGCGGGAAAAGTTTGCGCGACGATCGCCCAAGGGCAAGGCCGGGCTTTCGCCTGGTGGGCCGGCCGGGGGCCCGGCCCGCGGTCCGGGGGGACCGCCCCAGTTTTCGGGCCAAGCCCCGGGGAAAAGCATGCTAGCCTGAGGTCGAGTCCGCGATGAGGCTGATGGCTTTGGCGTTCTTGTTGGCTTCCACGCTTTCGGCAGGTGGCGTGAGCGGGACCTGGACGCTCGAGACCGCTCAAGATCAGTACCTTCTGCGACTCACGCAATCCGGCACTACTGCCGCGGTCTCAACCGAACTCCCAGCGAGCGCCCTGTTCTTCCCCGCATCGAGCCTTCAGTCTCCCGGGATGAAGATTCACGGCACTCTGCAGAGGGACGCCGGGACGTTCGTTCTGTCCGGTGTGGTCGAGGCCGGCGGACGGGCCAGAGGCCGCTTCGAGTTCAGTGAAAACCTCCTCTTTGTCGAGGAGTTGATGGTGATCGCCGCCAGATGGTGGGATGCCCGCTCGAGTTTTGAGCACGCGGTGAGCGGAGTTTCCCTGTGGCAGGTACGAGCCGCCCGCGAGTTGGGGGCACGGCGGCTCAGCGCGCAGGAACTTGCGGACGTGGTAGGCCGCTTGCCGGCCGCATCAACGGCTACCGCCGCGCTACCGTCCACGGACCGCGACGCACCGCGGAAGGCGCAGTTCCGCACGACCAGTCCGCAGACGCAACCCGCTCCGGACGACCCCGAGAGCGTCTACCTGCGGGCCCTTCGCCAGACAGGATTTCCATTGTTCCGCTCGGACGCCGAACGGTTGAAGGGTCACGGCGTGTCTCCCGAAATGCTGCGCCAGTTGAAGCTTTCCGGGTACGACGTGGTCAGCGTAAGCGACATGGTGCGGTTGCAGAATCACGGCGTCACCCAGCACGATCTCCAACTGCTGGAGTTGCAGGGCAAGCGCAACCTGACCGTGGACGACATCGTAAAGGCGAAGGTCAACGGAATCCGGTAAAGACCCAATGCTGTTCACGTGGCAGTGCATCGCCACCGCTCCCTCAGTGGCTGTGAAAAAATCGGGGACAGCCACCCCGTTTCCCGATCATCGTTTCGTAAAAGCTCAACGATTTGTGGCCGTGAAACAGGGTGACCGTCCCCAATTTTTTCACGGCTTCTCGCGGTCGCGGCCCGGAAGGTTTCATGGCGGCGATCAGCCGCCGATCTGGCGAAGGACTCCCGATCGGTGAGATAGAATCTGCAAAGCATGCCCTTGACACGAAGGCGTTTCCTGAGGGGCGCGGCGATCGCGCCGTTTCTGGCCCGATTCCATCAACTGGCGGCGAACTCGAAGAACACCCGAATTCGGGATGTCCGCGTGATGGTGATTCAGGGCGACCGGACGTACACGCTCATCAAGATCGTGGCCGATGACGGAGTGTACGGCATCGGCGAAGCCTACGGCAGCCCTGGCGTGGGGGTCAAGGAACAGGTCCTGTCGTTGAAGCCCTGGCTCGTGGGCAAGGATCCGCTCGCGATCGACTACCTGTACACCATGATGGGCGAGCGCCAGCCGAGCCTGTCGGGCACGCGTACCGACGGATCCGCGCACATGCTGATTCGAGCGGCGGGCGGCATCGAGATGGCGCTCTGGGATCTGGCCGGAAAGCTGCTTGGAGTTCCCACGACCAGCCTGTTGGGCGGGCGTTTCCGCGACAAGGTGCGGGTCTACGATCATGCCGCTCCGGCCAACATGCTCGACAAGGCCTCCTGCCGCGAGTGGGCGGCCCGCTGCAAGTCCAACCCCGCCGGCTTCACCACCCACAAGTTCGGCTTTCGTACCGAAGCGGACCGCGACCCGGGAAACCGGGTCCTGACGACAAGAGAGTTGATCAACATCGGGAAAGGGTTCGAGAACTGCCGCGAAGCCATTGGGTGGGAGCACGACCTGATGGTGCACTGCCACTGGGAGTACGACCTGCGGACCTCCATTCAGATCGCGCAGGCGGTCGAGCCGATCAAGCCCGTGTGGCTGGAGGATCCGATCTCCGTCGAGTACAGCGAATCGTGGAAGCGGTTGACCGCGAGTTCCCACGTTCCCATCTGCACGGGAGAGAACCTGGCGCGCCGGCAGGGCTTCAAGGATTTCATCATCAACGCGGGCTGCGACATTCTACACCCGGACCTTCGCAACTCGGGCGGGTTCCTCGAGACCAAGCGCATCGCCGACATGGCCGACGTCTGGGGTCTACCCATGGCGACTCACAACACGGGCAGCCAGTTGAATACCTGGGCGACCTGCCAGTGGGCGGGTTCGATCCGCGACTTCCTGGCTTGCGAGACCGTTACCGGCAAAGGAGGTTGGATGGATCAACTGCTGGTGACGAACGGCCCGTACATCCAGGACGGAGCCATCCGGATTACCGACCGGCCGGGTCTGGGTGTCGATGTGAATCCCGACGTTGCCAGAGCGCACCTGGCCGCCGGCGAGGTGTGGTGGGGATAGCCGGCCTGGGGCCATTTGAGGCCCGCAAAACGAGCCGTGAAGCATGGCCGCCAGATTCGCCGGCGGGTGAGCCGGCGGCGCCGCACGCGCACCAGCGCCGATCCAAAAAGATCTTGGTACACTAGCCATCGGTCTTGCGGTATTAATGAAGTTTGGAGAGACGCCCTTATGGTTCAATGTCCGGAATGCGACGCGGAACTCGACATTGATGAAGAAGATGTGGACGAAGGCGACATCGTCAGCTGCGACGAGTGTGGCGCCGAGTTGCAGATCGTAAGCCTCGACCCGATGGAAGTGGAGTCTTACGACGAGGAAGAAGAAGACGAGGACGAAGAAGAGGAGTTCTTCGACGAGGAAGAGGACGCCGCTCTGGAGGAAGAAGAGGAAGAAGACGACGAATGGCGCTGACATGGATTGAATCTGTATCCTCATGCGCAGAATCCGCGTCTAAGGCAGCGGGAGGAATGGCGGATGGATAAGCGATACTCTGGACGCTGGACACGGTCCTTAGCGGCAGGGTTGGCGCTGTGGTTTTGCCTTGCCGGTGGGGCTGCGGGTCAGGACAAGAAGAAGAAGGAGGCCGAGGAGCGGCTTCGCACGGTGAACGGGCACGTGTACGACCCGTCCGAGAACCTCGTGTCCGGCGCGGTCGTTCAGATGAAGAACGCGAAGACCCTGCAGGTTCGATCGTACATCACCAAAGAGGACGGGTCCTTCTTTTTCGGAGGTCTGGACCCCGACATCGACTACACCTTCAAGGCGGAACATCAGGGAATGGTGAGCGCGCAGCGCACGCTGAGTTCGTTCGATTCGCGGAAGAAGCCCACCATCAACCTGAAGCTCGAGAAGAAGTGAGGCGCGCCGCGATTGGCGCGACTACATGTACATTCCGCCGTTGACCGACAGGACGTGCCCGGTGATGTAGCCGGCGGCGTCACCGGCCAGAAATGCCACCGCGGCCGCCACATCGTCCGCTGTGCCGAAGCGTTTCATCGGGATCGACCCCAGCAGCTTCGACTTGATCTCGTCGCTCAATACGGCCGTCATATCGGTCTCGATGAACCCCGGAGCGACGGCGTTCACCGTGATGTTCCGGGACGCGAGTTCCTGCGCCAGTGACTTGGTGAGGCCGATCAGGCCGGCTTTGGAGGCGGAGTAGTTGGCCTGGCCGGCGTTCCCGGAAAGCCCAACCACCGAGGTGATGTTGACAATCCGGCCCCAGCGTTCGCGCATCATCGGGTGCAGCACCTGTTGAATGGCGGCAAACGCACCGGTGAGATTCGTCTGCAGCACCTGGTCCCAATCGGCGGCCTTCATCCGCAGAGCCAGACCGTCGCGTGTGATGCCGGCGTTGTTCACCAGGATATCGATGCGGCCGAAATCGGCCGCGACCTTGGCACAGGCGGTTTTGATGGAATCGGCCGAAGCGAGGTCCATCTCCACCACGAAGGCGTCGACGCCGGATGCCTTGATCTCCGCGGCTACGTCATTCAGTTTGGCGGCGTTTCGAGCGGCGAGGGCGACGCGTACGCCGCCTCCGGCCAGAGCAAGGGCGCAGGCGCGGCCGATGCCGCGGCTGGCGCCGGTAACCAGAGCGATGCGATTTTGCATGGAGTTCCCGAACCTTCGATCATAATAGAAGATCCCCCATGGCCTACCACGACCTCAGCGACTTCATCCGGGCGCTGGAAAAGCACGGCGAGTTGAAGCGCATTCCGTTTGAAGTGGACCCGAAGCTCGAGATCACCGAATTCGCCGACCGGTCGGTGAAGAACGGAGGCCCCGCGTTTCTCTTCGAGAAACCCACAGGCCACAACATTCCCGTGCTGATCAACGCCTTCGCCAGCGAGCGGCGGATGCAGATCGCGCTGGAGGTGGATTCGGTGGATGAGGTGGCGGGCCGCATCGCCGAGTACCTGGAAATGCGCATGCCCGAGGGCATTCTCAACAAGCTCAAGATGCTGCCCAAGCTCGCGGAGATCGGGAAGTTCTTTCCGAAGATCGTCTCCAAGGGACCGTGCCAGGAAGTGATCCGGAAAGACCAGTTCTCGCTGTTCGACCTGCCGGTGCTGCAGTGCTGGCCGCAGGACGGAGGCCGCTTCATCACGCTGCCGATGGTGTTTTCGAGGAACCCGGCGACGGGAAAGCGGAATTGCGGCTGCTACCGGATCCAGCTTTATGACGAGCGCACGACGGGCATGCACTGGCAGACGCACAAGCAGGGAGCCGATCACTACCGGCGTTTGCTGCATGAGGGCAAAGGGCAGCGGATGGAGGTGGCGGTGGCCATCGGCGCCGATCCCGCCACCATGTACTCGGCGATTCTCCCTCTCCCGCCGGATCTCGACGAGATGATGATCGCCGGATTCCTGAGGCGGGAACCCGTCGAGATGGTGAAATGCCAGACGGTCGACATTGAGGTCCCCGCAAACGCCGAGATCGTGCTGGAAGGCTATCTGGAACTGGGAGAACTGCGGACGGAGGGGCCGTTCGGCGACCACACCGGCTTCTACTCGCTGGCCGATGAGTATCCGGTCTTCCACGTCACCTGCGTGACGCATCGCAAGAACCCGGTCTACGCGACCACCATCGTGGGGCCGCCGCCGATGGAAGACTACTACATGGGCAGGGCCATCGAGCGCATCTTCCTGCCCCTGATGCGGCTGCAACTGCCGGAAGTCCGCGACATCGCCATGCCGGCCGAGGGTATCTTCCATAACCTGATTCTGGTCTCGATCCGCAAGTCGTACCCCGGCCACGCCCGCAAAGTGATGCATGCGATCTGGGGCCTGGGGCAGGCAATGTTCAGCAAGGTCATCGTGGTGGTGGATGAAGAAGTGGACGTCCAGAATTTCCGGGAAGTGGCCTGGAAAGCGCTGAATAACATCGATCCCGAACGGGACATCCAGTTTGTGATGGGCCCCGTCGATTCGCTCGACCACGCCAGCAGGTTGGCCAACTACGGCTCGAAGATGGGAGTGGACGCGACGCGGAAGTGGCCTGCCGAAGGATTCAACCGGCCCTGGCCCGATGTCATTACCATGAGCCCGGAGGTCAAACGGCGGGTGGAGGAACTCTGGAAGAAGGCGGGGCTGGCTTAAGGGGTAGGGGCGCTTTCGGGGAAACCGGCCAGCCGGTCTACTCGTCCAATCCGTAAGGAATCGTATACGCTATAGTGATCGTGGGGTTTTTCGCATGAACCGCTTTCGACTCAGTGTTGCGGCAGGTATTTGCCTCGCTTTCGGCGTGCTGCTGATCGCGCAGGAGGGTCCCAAGAAGGACGTCGGCGACACGGTGGCGCGGCCGCGCAAGAAAGGCGCGCCGGCCGAGCAGGAGCAGCCGAAGATCCCTTCGCGCCTCAAGAAAGACAAGGACGCACCGCCGCAAGAAGGACTGGTCGCCTTCCGCACCGAGTCTAACGTGGTCAGCGTCGACGTCGCCGTGATCGACAACAAGGGCCGGTTCATCCCCAACATCCCCCAAGGCAACTTTCGTCTTCTGGAAGACAACGTTCCGCAGCAGGTTTCCGGCTTCAACATGGGCGAAGCGCCGATGACGGTCTGCATGGTCATCGAGTTCAGCAACCTGTTCCAGCAATACTGGTCGAGCGGGTGGTATGAGACGCTGACCGCGTCCTACGGCTTCCTGGAGACCTTGAAGCCGGAGGATTATGTGGCCGTCGTGGCCTATGACCTGCGTCCCGAGATCCTGGCGGACTTTTCAACCGACAAGCGCAAAGCCTACGAAGCCATGCAGCGCCTACGCATCGCGGCGTTCTCCGAGTCCAACATGTACGATGCCCTCGTCGATACGGCCACCCGGATGTCGGAGATCGAAGGGCGGAAGGCGATCGTCCTGATCGCTTCAGGGCTCGACACCTTCAGCAAGCTGACGTTCGATCAGACCCGGAGGAAACTGCAAGAAGCGGGCGTGCCGATCTACGGCATCGGGATTCTCCAAGCGATGCGCGAGTGGATGGACGCCCGGGGGTACATGGGCGCCATTGAGCGCATGGACTTCCTACAGGCGGACAATCAGATGAGAACGTTCGCCAAGGAGACGGGCGGGCAAGCCTTCCTGCCACGCTTCTTCGGCGAGTTCCCGGGGATCTTTCGGGCTGTCCACGAAGCCCTGCGCAATCAGTATCAGCTTTCCTACACGTCCACCAACACCGCCAAGGACGGCAAATTCCGCAAGATCAAGGTCGACCTGGTCAACCCCGCGAACAGCGAGAAGCTCCGGATCGTGGACGAGAAGGGCAAGCCGATCAAGTATCAGGTGGTCGCGAAGTCCGGGTACGTGGCCCCACGCGAAGTCGAGTAGCGGGACGACCTTTCACCTTTGTCGAAGTTTCGCCCTGCCAGGCGATAAATCGACGCAAATATCCGAAAAACATTCCTGAAATAAACTGTTTGACTGTCTGTTCCGCCGGGATCGTTCACAGACTGTAACGCAAAGTCAAGCGTCAAAAGGCCCCTGTTTCCATCGTCATCCGAGAGGATTGACAGGCATGAAATGGGTCTGCTAAATTCGCACGGTCAATCATGAAAGAGTCGTCCCCGGCAGCACCTCATCCCCCCTCCATTCTACTCGTCGACGACAATCGCCACGGCTCCATCGCCCGGAAGATGGTCCTGCAGGAGCACGGCTACCGCGTGGTGCTCAGCGACAGCGGCGACGAGGCACTGAAGGCGTTATCCCACGACAGCTTCGATCTCATCGTGACGGACTTTCGAATGCCCCGGATGAACGGCGGTGAGCTGATTCGCCGCATCCGCGAACAGTCCCTGACCTTGCCGGTGATTCTGCTCTCCGGGTATGTAGAGAGCATGGGCCTGGACGAAAAGCAGACCGGCGCCGATGTCGTGCTCACCAAGGGCGCGAACGAGGTATCCCACCTGCTCCGCGCGGTGTCGCGGCTGTTGAACCAGCGAAACCGCCGCAAACCGCCCTCCACGCAGCGCCCCCCCAAGCGGAATGCCAAGAGCGGTTAGCGGGCCGTAGCGGCTCCAAAGAGTGCGAAACTGAAGAGCGTGACGCCGCTGCCGCGCCGGGTCCTGGTGCTGATCTGTATCCTGGCGACCGCTGTTAGCAATATGAACTCGCAGGCCGCGAAACCTCAGCGTTCGCGGGCGCGGCGCGGCACTCCCGTGTCACCGCGAAAGACGGCGAGCGATCCCACGGTTCCCCAGGCGCGGAAGTGGCTCCAGTCCCTGACGCTGGAGGAGAAGGCCGCCCAATTGGTGGTCGTGCCAGTGTTCGGCGACGCTCCGAACAGCCGTTCGCGCGAATACCGCAAGGTCCTGCGTCTGGTGGAACAGCGCAAGGTGGGCGGACTGATTCTGATCAACCGGGTCCGCTACCGGACCATCAAGCGAGCGGAGCCGTTCGCGTTCGCGTCCTTTCTGAACCGCATGCAGAAAGCGGCGAAGATTCCGCTGATGGTCGCGGCCGATTTCGAGCGCGGGGCTTCGATGCGGGTGGAAGGCGCGACGCTGTTCCCGCATGCCATGGCCTTTGCCGCCGGGCGGGATCCCGAAGCGACGAAGTACCTCGGGCAGGAAACCGCCCGGGAGGCGCGCGCGCTCGGGGTGCACTGGGTGCTGTTTCCCGATGCCGACGTCAACAACAATCCGGACAACCCCGTCATCGGCATTCGGGCCTTCAGCGAAAACCCGGAGGAGGTCGCGCGGCATGTCACGGCGTTCATCGAGGGCGCTGGAAGCGAGCCTGGGGCTCGCGTTCTGACCACTGCGAAACACTTTCCCGGCCACGGCGACACCGCCGTCGACAGCCATCTGAACATGGCGACCGTTCCGGCGGACCGTACGCGGCTCGACAGCCTGGAACTGACGCCCTTCCGCGCCGCCATCGCCGCCGGCGTCGACAGCGTGATGACCGCTCACCTGTCGGTTCCGGCCCTCGATGATCCTGATTTGCCGGCGACCCTGTCGCGCAAACTGCTCACCAGCCTGTTGCGCGACGAGTTGAAGTTCAACGGACTGATCGTGACCGACGCCCTGGAAATGGGCGGCGTGGCCAAGGGTTTTTCGACCGGCGAAGCAGCGGTCCGGTCGCTGGAGGCCGGCGCCGACATCCTGCTGATGCCGCCCGACCCGGAAGCCGCGATTCGCGCGGTCGTGAAGGCCGTGAAGAGCGGCCGCCTCAGCGCCGCCCGTCTCGACGCCTCGCTCTCCCGATGGCTTGCCGCCAAGCAACGGGTCGGCCTGGATCGGAATCGCTTTGTGGATGTGGAGGCGATCGAGGATATCCTGGCTGCGCCGGAGGCGGCCGAGCGAGCCGGCGATGTCGCGCAGAAAGCGGTGACGCTGGTGCGCAACCAGGCCGGCCTTCTGCCGTTCAAGACCAGCGAAGGAGCGTGCGCCGTCCTGCTGACCGAGAACCGTCACGGCATCCAGGGGCTGGCCTTCTCGGAAGCGTTCCGTAAGAAAGATCCTCAGGCGACCCTTCTCTTGCTCGATCCCATGATGCCCGAGAGCGAACTGGCGGCCGCGCTGGAGCAACTCGTACCGTGCACGAAGGTCGCCGCCGCCGCCTTCACCTCAATCGTCACATATCGCAGCGGCGAGATTCTGCCGGGGACATTCGTTTCGTTTCTCCAGAAGTTGCTGGAGTCGGGCAAACCGGTGGCGCTGCTCTCGCTCGGCAACCCGTACCTGATTCGCAAATTCGAAAGCGCGGCTGCGTACATGACCACCTACACTTCCGTGGCGCCCGCGGAGACAGCGGTCGTCCGGGCGCTGTTCGGCGACGTCCCGCCGGCCGGAAAACTGCCTGTCACCATTCCCGGAGTCGCCGCTTATGGCGATGGGCTGACCTATCCCTGAAGGTGTGCGATCATGAGGTCGAGTTCCATCTCCTGATCTATCTTTCATAGGAAGAAGTGAATGGTTGAGATCACCTGGCTTGGCCACAGTACGTTTCAACTGCGTCTCGCGTCGGGCGAAGTCCTGCTTACCGATCCCTGGGTTGACGGCAACCCGTCCTACCCGCAAAGCCACGCGATCGACCGTCTCGATGTCCTGCTTCTCTCGCACGGTCATTTCGATCATTCGGGTGACGCGGTCCGGTTGGCCCGGCAGTTTTCACCACAGGTCGTGGCGATCTATGAAGTCGGCCACTGGATGGAGAAGGCGGGGATATCGAACGTCAACAGTATGAACAAGGGCGGCTCCGTTCAGGTGGGCCCGGTGACGGTCACCATGACCCACGCGATCCACTCCAGCGCCATGTTGGACGACGGCAAGCTCATCTATGGCGGCGAGGCGGCAGGCTACGTCATTCGCTTCGGCGACGGCCGCAGCGCGTACTTTGCCGGCGACACCAACGTGTTTTCCGACATGGCGCTGATCCGGGAACTGTACGAACCTGAACTGTGCTTCCTGCCCATCGGAGACCGATTCACCATGGGCCCGCGCGAGGCCGCCGTGGCTTGCCGCCTGCTCCAGCCCAAGAAGGTCATTCCCATGCATTGGGGGACGTTCCCGCTTCTGACTGGCACACCGGCATCATTTGCCGCGATGGTTCGGCACCAGGGCGTCGAGGTCCTGGAAGTGAGTCCCGGCAAGCCAGTAGCGTGGTAGCGGTCCGGTCCATGCCATCGCCCGACATTGCGGAATTGCGTCGCGCCGCGGAGGGTTTTCAAGGCAGGCTGGCCGCCGCGAGGCGGCAGCGGCCAACCTTGGCCTGGTATCCGTACGACTCGCTGGCCAATCTGGTGCACCTGGACCGGCTGCTCACAGGTAGCCGCCGGGGTCTGTTGGACCTCGCCGCAGGCGGGCCCCTGGTCGATATCGGCTGCGCGGACGGGGACCTGGCATTCTTCCTCGAATCCACGGGAGCCGACGTGCACGCGGTCGACTACCCCGTGTCCAATCACAACGGGATGGCCGGCGTCTACGCCCTGAAGAAACTCCTGGATTCGCGCGTGCCGATTCACGAGATCAACCTCGACGCTTCCTCCCGCTTTCCCGTCCCGCGATGCGGCCTGGCCTTCCTGTTGGGGGCGCTCTATCATCTGAAGAATCCGTTCTTCGTGCTCGAGACCGTGGCGCGTCACAGCCGGCATTGCGTTCTCAGCACGCGCATTGCGCGGCGGCTACCCGATGGCGCGTCCATCGATGGCAAGCCTCTGGCGTACCTGGTCGACACCCTGGAATTAAACGGGGACAACAGCAACTTCTGGATCTTCACGGAGACCGCGTTGCGCCGGTTGCTGGAACGGGCGCACTGGGAAGTGCTCGACTGGATGACCATCGGCGATCGCTCCGCCTCCGATCCCATTCACCCGGAACACGACGAACGGGCGTTCTGTCTGGCTCGCAGCACCTGGGAGATGGCCAACGTCGAGCTGCTCACGGGGTGGCACGAATCCGAAGGAGCGGGCTGGCGCTGGACCGAGCCGCGCTTCTCGGTTCAGGCGCGATGGGAGAATTCGGACCCACCGATGCTGCGAATGCAGCTCTACGTGCCGCCTCAGTTGATGGACACGCAGGGCGCGGTGACCCTCTCGTGCACGGCCAACGGCCAGCCCCTGCAGCCGCAGACGTTCTCGGCGGCCGGGGACTGCGTGTACGAGAGGGCGCTACCCCTGGCGTCCGAGATTCGGGTCGAGTTTTCGGTGGACCGTTTCCTGGTCCGTCCGCAGGACTCGCGGCATCTCGGCATCATCGTGGCGGCGGTTTCTCTGGAGTAGACACGCCTACCGCGCACTCGGGCGTACGGAAATGGATGTGTACAATGGTCTTATGGAGTACACATCCACGCGGACGAACATCGTCATTGACGATAAGCTGATGCGCGATGCACTGCGTGCCACCGGTCTCAATACAAAGCGCGAGGTTGTAGAAGCGGGGCTACGAACGCTTCTTCGCCTCAGTAAGCAAAAAGAAATCCGGCGCTTCCGCGGTCGTCTGCAGTGGGAGGGCGACCTCGACACTCTTAGGAGAAACCGTTGATCCTCGTCGATTCCAGCGTCTGGATTGACTACTTCAACGGGGCGATCACCCCGCAGACGGAGAAGCTCGACAAACTGCTCGGCGACGAGCCTCTGGCTGTTGGTGACCTTATTCTGACTGAGGTTCTGCAAGGCTTCGCGGATGACGGCGACTTCAACCAGGCGCGGAAGATGTTGACCTCGTTGACCGTAGTAGAACTGGGCGGACAGAAGATCGCGATGCAAGCTGCCAAGAACTACCGGGCTCTGCGCGTGCTTGGGATCACGGTTCGCAAAACGATCGACACTTTGATTGCCACCTGGTGCATCGAGAGTGGGTACGACCTGCTACACAGCGACCGGGATTTTGATGTGTTTTCAAAACACCTCGGTCTGCGTGTAGTGGCTTAAAGGGCGAGGGTGCGAAGACTCACCGGTCGTGCGTCGGCGTTTTAGACTTCCCAAAGTCCACACACTTTTGGCGTTTCCCAATGGATCGCAATTTTCGTCGCCTTCCCCCCTCACGGAATCGGTTTGGTGGGGGGCTTGTTTTCTGCGGTGGAGAGGTTGACGTCGATGTCGTCGCCGGGGAGGACTTTGGCCCCGGGGAGCGTCGCGGGTTCGCCAGGGTAGCGGGCGAA